>CAZCHF010000049.1:0-13575 GCA_964498325.1 uncultured Candidatus Kuenenia sp. | reverse complement strand
CAGCGCGGTCGGTGCTCTGATCACGTCGGATGCCGCTCATCCAGGCGTCGAAATTCACGAGCACACGACGAATGACCGCGATCTTGCGGTCGCCGCAGCACTGGTCGGGCGCGGTGCGGTAGATCGGCCCGCCGTGCATCGCCTCATACTCGGCCACCGTCGTCTCGGGCGTCTCGAGCGCCACTTCGATGCCATAGCGCTTCGCGATCCGGTCGCGGAGCTCGAGCGTTTCCCGAAACTGATAGCCGGTTTCCAGATTGAAGACGTGCGTGCGAGGTGCCACGGTGGCGAGCCAGTGAATGATGAGGCAGCCCTCGGGGCCGAATGCCGTGGCCATGGTGAGTCTGCTGCCGAATCGCTCTGCGGCCCAGGCGATGATGTCCTGAGGCGACGACTGCTCGAGCGATCGGCTCGCCCGCGCGAGCTCTTCACGCAACTCGGGTGATGGAGCCGAGGCCGGTTCTGCAACAGCCTGCATGAGATTCCTTACTATTCTGGTCAGGTATCGAACATTCGTCCTGCCGGATTCTTGGATCGGAACGCCCGTTGGTCAAGCCGCAGCGAAACCGTCGCGACCGGAAAGGGCTGTGCACTTTCTCAAGACCCGTAGGCCAGGGCCTTTCGCGATCCTTCCGATGACACTCCAATTCCCCTTCGGACGAATCCTCGCGATCGGAGAATGTGCATGGCTCGGCAGGTGGCGGTGGCGGTTGACCTTGGTGCGTCAGGCGGGCGTGTGGTGTCGGGGGCCTTCGACGGCAGGCTGCTCGAACTCGAAGAGGCCCACCGCTTTGAAAACGGCCCGGTGGCATTCGCCGGGCAACTCATCTGGGACCTGCCGCGACTCTGGCACGAGGTGGTCACTGGGCTGCGTCTGGCGGCCGGGCGGCATGGCGCCCGGATCATGAGCGTGGGCGTCGACACCTGGGGCGTCGATTTCTCGTTCCTCGGTCGCGACGGAGCCCTGCTCGGCAATCCCGTCTGCTACCGCGACGCCCGCACCCGCGGCATGCTCGCCGCCGCGGAGCGAATCGTGCCGCGGGCCGACATCTTCGACGCGACCGGGCTTCAGTTCATGGAGATCAACTCGCTCTACCAATTGCTCGCCATGCACAAGAGCGAGAGCAGCATCCTCGCCGCGGCCGATCGGATGCTCATGATTCCCGACCTCTTTCATTGGCTCCTGTCTGGCGAGATCTCCAACGAGCGCACCAACGCCAGCACGACCCAGTGTTTTGATCCGAGAACAGGCGACTGGGCCTTCGGAATGCTCGAGCGGTTTGGTCTGCACCGGAGCATCTTCGGGCCGATCACGTCGCCGGGCGTGTCGATCGGTTCACTCCGCGCCGACGTTGCGGAAGAGACGGGTCTTCGTGGCGTGCGCGTGATCCTGCCGGGAACGCACGACACGGCCAGCGCCGTCGCGGCGGTCCCGGCTCACGAACCGCCTGCCGCCCGCCCCGACTGGTGTTATGTGAGTCTCGGCACGTGGGCTCTCGTGGGGGCCGAGCTTGCAAGCCCGTTGGTGACGCCCGAATGCCTGGCGCGAAACTTCACGAACGAAGCCGGGATCGGAGGAACCACACGGCTGCTCAAGAATGTCTGCGGACTGTGGCTCGTGCAGCAGTGCCGCGCGGCCTGGCAACGCGGCGGCAAGGAATGGGCGTGGGATCAACTCACGGCCCTCGCCGCCGAGGCGCCGCCGCTGGTCACGCTGGTCGATCCGAATCATCCTTCGCTCGTCGCGCCGGCCGACATGCCCGCGGCGATCCGCGACTTGGCCCGGGCGAGCGGTGAACCGGTGCCCGAGACCACGGCGGCGACCGTGCGGGCGGCGCTCGAGAGCGTGGCGATGGGGGTTCGCCGCACGCTTGCCGAACTCGACGGCTTGCTGGGGCGGCGCATCAGTCGGATTCATGTGGTCGGTGGCGGGGTCAAGAATGCCTTGCTCTGCCAGATGGTGGCCGACGCCACGAACCGTCCGGTCGTCGCGGGGCCGGTGGAGGCGACGGCGATCGGCAATGTGCTCGTGCAGCTTCTCGCCACCAACGGCACCGTCGATCTCCGGGCGATCCGTCAGGTCGTCCGCGACACGTTCGAGCCGGTTCACTACGAGCCGAAGGACGCCAAACGATGGGACGATCGGCTCAGGTGATAGGCCCGCGATGTGGCATGCGGCCCGAGGGAGCCCGTGTCACCGCGCCTGGCTGAAGATCACGAGCGACGCGATGAAGAAAACCGTGAAGACGAGCGCCCAGATCGCGCTGTTCAGCCACCGCTTCGCCGCCTTGGCGTCACGGGCCTCTTGCGCAAGACGGCGTTCTTCGCGCTTCTCGAGGCTGTTGAAAAGGCTCAGCGTGAACTGCTCATTGCACTTCGGGCACACCATGTCCCGACCGATCCACGAATCGGGGGCCGTGAACACATGCCCGTTGGGGCATGGAATCCGCCATCGCCGCTCCACTTCCTGGCGTTCGATCGGCTCCTGGCAGAGCGGGCAGACCTCGTCCTCGTCACTGACGGGCTGAAAGCAGTGGGGGCAGGCCTGGAGCTTCATCATGGCAGTCGAGTGTACCGAGCGAGACGTCACGCCGGCGGTCATGCCGCGTGGGCTCGTTTGGCGGCCCGCTTTACGACGGTTCCGTGCTCGACTTCGAGGACCGCATCGGCGAGGGCCAGCGTGCTGGCCCGGTGCGTGATCATGATGACCGTCCGATTCTCGACATACTGCGACAGGGCCTCGTGGATGAGCCGCTCGCTCTCGACGTCGATTTGGCTCGTGGCCTCGTCGAGCACGAGGATTTCGGCATTTCGCAGGAAGGCACGGGCCAGGGAGATACGCTGCCGTTGGCCACCCGAGAGCCGGAATCCGTTCGGGCCGACCATCGTCTTGTAGCCCTCGGGAAACTCCGAGATGAATTCGTGGGCGTGGGCCTTTCGGGCGGCTTCCTCGATCTCCTCGTCGGTCGCATCCCAGCGGCCGTACCGGATGTTGTAGTGGATCGTCTCGTTGAAGAGCTCGGTCTGCTGGGTCACCATCGCGATGCGTCGGCGCAGGTCGTGGAGCGAAACCTCGGTGAGCGGCACGTCGTCGAGGAGCACGCGCCCCTTCGTCGGATCGTAGAACCGGCAGATGATGTTCACGAGCGTGCTCTTGCCGCCGCCGTTCGGGCCCACGATGGCCACGCGTTCGCCGAAGGGAATCGTGAGATTCACGTCCTTGAGCACCGTGTCGATACCGTCGTAGCTGAACGACACGTTCTCGAGCCGGATCTGCCGGTGCGGCGAGGGTAGTGGCTTTGGTGTCGACGATTCGACGAGCTTCGATTGCGTGTCGAGCAGCGGGTAGATGCCTTGGGCGCCGATCATGCCCATGTTGAGGCCGGTGATCACGCCCGACAGCTTCCGCACAGGATCGCTAGCCCCGATGAGGAATCCGAAGAAGAGCATGATGCCCGGAACGGTCATGGGCTGGTCGGTCATCGTCACGCCGAAGATCTTCGTTTCCTGATTGATGACGAGCCAGGCTCCCACGGCAATGGAGGTTGCCACCATGCCGATGCCGAGAATTTCGGTGATCGGATTGGCGAGCGTGCGATAGAAGGTGTGGTACATGCCGACCCGCAGCATGTCGCCGGTGCAATCGCGGAACCGCTGCTTCTCGAACTCCTCCATCGTGTAGGCCTGCACCGTCAGCACGTTGTTGAGCGATTCCAGAAGCACATGGTGGTAGCCCTTGGACTGCGAGAGCACGTGCTGCGAGACGTTGCGCATCTTGCGGTTGAGCCACACCATGAGGAAGCCGACGACCGGTGCCAGCACGAGGCAGGCGAGTGTGAGCCGCCACGAAACGACCAGGGCGCAACCCAGGCAGGCGATGATCTTGAACGGCTCCGTGATCGCCCCGCCGTAGAAGCTCATGATGCCGTTGGCGAGCATCTCGCTCGTCGCGGTTACCTGGGCCATGAAGCCCGCCGAGCCGTGCCGCATGAACTGGGCGCGGTCGAGTTCGAGGGCCTTCTCGAACACCTTGATCCGGATCGAGCGGCTGATGCTCATCGCCACATAGGCCACGAGCATGGTGCTGACCAGCAGGAAGCCGTGCTTCACGAACGTGCTGATGACCACGAAGGCCACCACGACGAGCACGGTGTTGAAGGGATGGCGTGGCAGCGCCCAGTCGATCCAGGGGCCGAGGCTCCGGGCGGAAGTGGCCACCGCGTTGTCGCTGGCGAGGTTGATTTTCAGTGTGTCGAGCTGGTGCCGAGCCAGGGCGAGTTCCTCCTTGCCGAGGTTCCCACCGGCAACTTCTCGGTCGAGTCGCTTCTGTTCCGCGATTCCCGCCTCGATGCGTTTCTCGGCTTCAACCAGCCGGTTTTCATTCCAGGCGTGGAGCGACTCGCCCTTGAGGGTGACCTCGATGATGGGGAACAGGGCGGCGATGTTGGCGCCCCAGAGGGCGGCCACGCCGGCCGAGCAGAGCATGGCTGCCGCGAGAAGAGGCCAGCTTTTGGCTGCCTCCCGCAGGGCGCGAAGAAAATAGTGCATGGACCGTCACCTTCAGGGCCGTCGAGTCAAGACGGGGCGGGAAGGTAGAGAGGGGGCCGAGACCGTTCAAGGGCGGGTTTTTTTGGCAAAAATCAGCCGCAATTGGCCGTTGTCGGATGGCATTGCCCCACCGGCCCGCGCCGGTGGGCTTGGCTGGAGCAACTCACGCTTCGGCCACCCAGGCGCTGCCTTGATGCCGCTCGACGGCGGCGGCTACGAGCCCTGCGAAGAGTGGGTGGGCCGCGGTGGGCTTGCTCTTGAACTCAGGGTGAAACTGAACCGCCACGAACCACGGATGGTCGGCGATCTCCACGATCTCCACGAGCGTGCTGTCGGGGTTCGTCCCGGCGATCACGAGGCCGGCCGCCTCGAGCCGCTCGCGATAGCGAGGATTGAACTCGTAGCGATGGCGGTGCCGTTCGGAGATCCGATTCTTGCCATAGGCCGCCGCGCTGCGCGTGCCCTCGGTGAGGGAGCAAGGCTGCGCCCCGAGCCGCATCGTGCCCCCCTTTTGCACCACACCGTGCTGCTCTTCCATGAGGCAGATCACGGGATGCGGTGTGTCGCGGGCAAACTCCGTTGAATGGGCGTCGGCGAGGCCGGCCACCTGGCGGGCAAAGTCGATCACGGCGCACTGCATGCCGAGACAAATCCCCAGAAATGGGAGGCCGCGTTCACGGGCAAACCGGATCGCTTCCACCTTGCCTTCGATGCCGCGCTCGCCAAAGCCGCCTGGCACGATGAGACCGTCAAACCCGGCAAGCAGCCGCTCGGCCCCGTCGCGTTCGATGTCTTCGCTCTTGATCGGCTGCACCCGCACCTGGGTCTTGCAAGCGATGCCACCGTGGTCGAGGGCCTCGTAGATGCTCTTGTAGGCGTCGCGATGCTCGGCGTACTTGCCGACCAGGGCGATCGAGACTTCATGCTCGGGGTTTCGCAGCCGGTGCAGGATGTCGTGCCAGGCGTCGAGGTCTGCCGGCGGCGCCGTCATGCTGAATCGCCGAAGCACGATGTCGTCGATCTTGTTGCTTTGGAGCGAGAGCGGAACCTCGTAGATCGAAAAATCTTTGTCACGCTCTTCGATGACCGCCTCGCGCGGCACGTTGCAGAAGAGGGCGATCTTCTCCTTGTCGCCCGGATCGAGCGATCGTTCGGTGCGGCAGACGAGGATGTCGGGCTGGATGCCGATCTGCCGCAGGATGCCGACGGAATGCTGGGTCGGTTTCGTCTTGAGCTCGCCGGCCGCCTTGAGGTAGGGCACGAGGGTGAGGTGGATGAACATGCAGTTCTCGCGTCCCACCTCGAGCGGAATCTGGCGGATGGCTTCGAGGAACGGCAAGCTCTCGATGTCGCCCACGGTGCCACCGATCTCGGTGATGACGACGTCGGTCGCGTCATCGGCGAGTTGCAGCACCATGTCTTTGATTTCGTTGGTGATGTGCGGGATCACCTGCACCGTCTTGCCGAGGAACTCGCCGCGCCGTTCCTTCGTGATGACCGAAAGATAGATCTGCCCGGTGGTGTAGTTGCTCTTGCGGGTGAGGGGCGTGGAGGTGAAGCGTTCGTAGTGGCCGAGGTCGAGGTCGGTCTCGCTGCCGTCGTCGAGCACATACACCTCGCCGTGCTGATACGGGCTCATCGTGCCCGGATCGACGTTGATGTAGGGGTCGAGCTTCTGCATCTTCACCCGCAGGCCGCGGGCTTCGAGGAGCATCCCGATCGAGGCGCTGGTGAGCCCCTTGCCGAGCGAGCTGACCACGCCGCCGGTCACGAACACGTGTTTGGTCACGTGCCTGAGCTCTTTCCCATCCGCTGGTGCCACAGAACCTCCTTCAGCCGGGCCATCGGGCCTGCAATTTGTTCTGGAAACGGATTGAACCAGCGGTCTCACCGGCGGTCAATCGTCTCGGCTTACTCGGCCGAACCGATAAGGTAGAGTTGGTTCCATGAATCCTGTTGCCACTCCCGCCGCGTCCGCGTCGACCTCCAACCTTCGTATCCGCAGCCTCGAGCCGCTGGTGCCACCATCGCGGCTGTGCAATCTCCTGCCGCTTGGGGATGCCGCCACGGCCACCATCGTGCAGGGGCGTCGCGAGGTCGAGCAGGTCTTGGCCGGCGACGATCCACGCGTCATTGCGGTCGTCGGACCGTGCTCGATCCACGATGTCGACGCGGCCCGCGACTACGCCGGCCGGCTCAAGGAGGTGGCCGACCGTGTGGCCGATCGGCTGCTCGTGATCATGCGGGTTTATTTCGAGAAACCGCGGACGACCGTCGGGTGGAAGGGTCTGATCAACGACCCCCATCTCGACGACACGTTCGACGTCGCGACGGGGCTGCGCATGGCCCGTAGCCTGCTCATCGAGATCGCCGCCAAGGGGCTGCCGACGGCGACGGAGTTTCTCGAACCGATCACACCGCAATACATCGCCGACACGATCGTGCTCGGGGCGATCGGCGCCCGCACGACGGAGAGCCCGACCCACCGTCAGATGGCCAGTGGCCTCTCGATGCCGGTGGGCTTCAAGAACTCGACCGACGGTTCGCTGCAAGCGGCGGTCGATGCCATGCAGGCCGCGAAGACGCCGCACAGTTTCTTAGGCATAGACAACGACGGTGGCACGTGCGTCGTGTCGACGACAGGCAATCCGTGGGGCGTGCTCATGCTGCGGGGCGGCCGATCGGGGAGCAACTACTCGGCGGAAGTCATGCTCGAGGCCAGGACAAAGCTCGAGAAGGCTGGCTTGCCACCGCGGATCATCGTCGATTGCAGCCACGCCAATTCGGGCAAGGATCACACGCGGCAGGCTGCGGTGTGGCGGGATGTGCTCGAACAGCGGCGGGCCGGCGACACGTCGATCGTGGGGCTCATGCTCGAGAGCAACATTCATGCGGGTGCCCAGCCTGTGGTGGCTGATCGATCGAAGTTGAAGTATGGCGTGTCGATTACCGACGGTTGCATCGGGTGGGAAGAGACGGAAGCGCTGCTCCTCGAAGCCGCCGGTCGGTTGGCGTGAGGGGGCGATATCCCACCGGCTTGCGCCGGTGGGCTCGGATGGACCGGGGCCACGCCTGCACAAAACCGGGCTCGACTTGGCTTGCCTCGGTTCGCTACCTTGCCAGAGTCATCGAGTGTTCCGCATCTGCGAAAGGATTCGCCCATGCGTTTTTCGTGTGCCGCGGCGCTGGCCGCATGCCTTGTTTCCAACGTCATCGCGCCGGCGCTCGGCCAGGTCGCGCTCCCGCCATCCACGGAAGAACTGCGAACGGTGGTGGCGGCCCAGCGGGCGCTGGACGAGTTCAGCAATCTTCAGATCGAGTCGATCCCGCCGGCGATGTTGAGTGGGGCCCAGGGCATCGCGATCTTCCCCAACATGATCAAGGGAGGCTTCATACTCGGTGTGAACTTCGGCAAGGGTGTCGTGCTCGTGCGCCGCAGTGACGGCTCGTGGAGCCCGCCGGCGATGGTCACGATGGGGGGCGGGAGCCTCGGCTTTCAGGCGGGCGTGCAGGCTGCCGACATCGTGCTCGTGTTCGCCACGCCGCGAAGCCTCGAGGGAATGATGCGGGGTGAGAAGGTAACGCTCGGTGCCGATGCCAACGTCGCCCTCGGGCCGATCGGTCGCTCGGCGAATGCGGGCACCGATGCGCGGCTCGGCGCCGAGATCTATTCGTATGCGCGCTCGCGTGGGCTTTTCTTGGGTGTGTCGGTCAACGGGGCGAGCCTGTCGCTGGATCAGAATGCCAATGCGATGCTCTACGGTCGCGCAGGGGTCACGCCGGCGGATATCTACAACGCGAATGGCCTGGCGTACCATCCGGAGGTGGCGGCGCTCATCAACGACGTGACGGTGCGCGCGCGACCACCGCAGGTGCCCGTTCCGGGCGTGGCGAGTCCGCAGCCGACGCCTACGGGGGCCGTGCCTGTGCCGCAGCCCGCGCCTGTGCAACCAGTCTCGCCACCGGCGAGTGTTCAGCCGGTGGCAGCGCCCCCGCAGGCAGTGCCGCAGCCGCAGCAGCCCCCAGCGGCGTACGCCCCGCCAGCCGGCACGGTCATCCCTCCCCTCGTGCCGATCACGCGGTAGCTCCGCTCGTCCACTGACGCCATTTGCGGGTGAGGCGCCGACGGATGCTCGCGGCGGCATCGGGAATGCGATCGAGCCCGAGAAGCCGCGCGGGTCCGCGGCGGCGCGACACGCGGTCGATCGGCGTCGTGAAGATCTTTTCGAACTGCGCGAGAATCGTCGCTGCGTCCGCGCAGGCCGGCACGCGATTCCCGCGATACCAAGGCTCGGCGAGCATGGCGGCATACACGTCGGGGTTGCGGTCGGCCTCGATCACGCGGTCCACCAGCAGGTCGAGCGCTGCCGACTGCGACAGGCCCGACCCCGGCGGCGTGTCGTGAAACGACAAAAAACTCTTCGTGTTGAAGTCCCGGCCGATGAGCGGGTCGCCCTGGTAGATCGGGATCGAATTCACGAGCATCGGCTCGGCGATTTTTTCTGTGGTGTAGCCCGGATACGACTCGTTCTCGAAGGCGATCGTGAATCGGCACTCCGACACGAAAGCCTGCTTGTCGGCCACGCGTCCGCCCACGTTGTTGAAGAGTTTGCCGCCGGAGTCGACGCGCTTGTACTTCGAGAGGCGCCTGAAAAACTCGTTGCGGGCCCAACACTTCGGGTTCGACACCACGAACCCGCAGAAGCGCGGCTTTGACGCGAGCACGGCTTCAGCGTCGGCCGTTGCAGCAGGTTTCACGAGCCGTTCAGGCTCGACGTAGAACGGCCAGTGTGGCAACCGAAAATGCCGCGGGTGATCGGCGTATTCAAACGTGAAGGCCCAGTCGGTGCTTTGCCAGTCGGGCCACACGTTCTCCCCGGTGTAGAAGATTCTCACGCAGTCGTAGCGGCGGTGGGCGTGGCGACCTCGACCGATGCAGGAGTGGATGAGGAAGTCGGGCTGGTCGGTCAGTTCGATCCGCCAGCGAGTCTCGAGCAGCCGCGTGAGAAAGTTTTCGCGAGGATCAAAGCTGTCCCAGAACCCGGCGAACCCGAGGCGGACAGGTTCTCGGGGTCGCTCGTCTGGTTGCCCATTGGCTGCCGCAGGCTTACCATCTGCACAGCATCGTGGCACGTCGGGCGGGATCATGCAGAAACTCATCTCTGGCATTCATCATTTTCGGAGCAAGGAATTCAGGCCGCTCCAGAGCCTATTCGAGCAGCTTGCCCAGGGGCAAAACCCTGAAACCCTGTTCATCACCTGTTCCGACTCGCGGATCGACCCGAACCTGCTGACGCGGGCGAACCCAGGCGATCTTTTCATCCTTCGCAACGCCGGCAATATCGTGCCCCCGCATGGTGCGGCGAACGGGGGCGAGGCTGCCACGATCGAGTTTGCGGTTGCCGGGTTGGGGGTCAAAGACATCATCATCTGCGGGCATTCCCACTGCGGAGCCATGAAGTCGTTGCTCGAGCCGGAGAGTGTCGCGTCGATGCCGGCCCTTGCCGGATGGCTCTCGCATGCCGAGTCGACCCGCCGCATCGTGGTCGACAACTATCGGAATCTCGACGGCGACCGCCTGGTGACGGCGACGGTCGAGGAAAACGTGCTCGTGCAGCTCGAGAATCTGCAAACCCTGCCTTCGGTCGCGTCCCGGCTTGTGAAGGGGGATCTCTACCTCCATGGTTGGGTCTACAAGATCGAGACCGGTGAGGTCTTTGCCTACGACTTCAACGAAGGTCAGTTCGTTCCGATCGGCCAGTACGAGCGCGCGGCATCGGCTGGTGCTCGGCGGGCGCTGCACACCATCTGAATCCAGGCATCGCAGCTCCCCCCTCGGCCGCTGGCGGCGATCTTCTTCATGACCACATCGCCTTCCCGTTCCCCGTTCGACGCACGGCATCTCGCCAACGACCTCCTGGCCGGGCTCGTCACGTTCCTGGTGGCTCTGCCGCTCTGTCTCGGCATCGCGCAGGCATCCGGTGTTCAGCCGGTGGCGGGGATCCTCACGGGCATCGTGGCCGGGCTCCTCGTGGGCTGGTTCAGCGGTGCCCAACTCATGGTGTCGGGCCCGGCGGCCGGGTTCATCGCAGTGGTCGCGATTCAGATCGACGCCCTGGGCTCGTTCGAGGCGGTGCTCGTGGCCACGATCATCGCCGGCCTGATGCAGGTGGGCATGGGCCTGGCGCAGGGAGGCTTCTTCAAGGCCTTCGTGCCGACGAGCGTGGTCCGCGGTCTCCTCTCGGCGATCGGTGTGATCCTCATCCTCAAGCAGATCCCCCACCTCTTCGGCTACGACAAAGACTATGAAGGCGAGATGTCGTTTTTTCAGACGGCCGACAAAGAAAACACGTTCACGGAGCTCGTGCATTTCATTTCGTCGTGTCACCTCGGGGCGTCGGTGCTCGGGCTGGCATGTCTTGGTCTGTACATGGGCTGGAGTCGCTGGAAGGCGGCCCAGCGCAGTGGTTTTCCGGCGGCCCTGGTGGTGGTGCTGGTGGGCGTGGCGTCCCATCTGATCATCGACGCCCTGGCTGCGGCCGGGTATGTCGGTGGAGCGTGGGTGATCGGGTCGACCCACCGCGTGCAGGTGCCGGTGGCGTCGAGCATGCGGGCCCTGGTCGACGGGCTCCCGAAGCCCGATTTTGCCGTGCTGATGAGCCCGGCGGTTTATGCAGCGGGTTTCATGATCGCGATCGTGGGGTCGATCCAGGCGCTTTTGACGAGCGAGGCGATCGACCGGCTCGATCGGCAGCGCCGTACCACGCCGGCGAACCGCGAGCTCATTGCCCAGGGGATCGGCAACTGTGTCTCGGGGCTGCTCGGCGGCCTTCCGCTCACCGGCGAGATCGTTCGGTCAAGCGTCAACATCGATGCGGGTGCCGCCACGAAGCGTGCCGGAATCGTGCACGGGGTTTTGTTGGCGGTCGCGATCATGGTGTTTCCGTGGGCGATCAATCTCATTCCGCTGTCGTGTCTGGCGGCGATCCTGATCCCGACGGGCCTTCGTCTGGCGAGCCTGGAAGTGATGCAGGAGATGTGGCGGGCGGGGCGGTACCAATTCATTCCGTATGCGGCCACCCTCGTCGGCATCGTGTTCACCGATCCGCTCGTCGGCATCGTGATCGGGTTGGTGGTGAGCGCGGGGTTCATTCTCTGGAGCAATCTGCGCCGCCCGATGAAGCTTTTCGTGGAGCATCATCTCGGCGGCGACGTCACGCGGGTGGAGCTGGCCAACCAGGTGAGCTTTCTGAATCGGGCGGCTCTCCGGCGCACGCTCGATTCGATCCCGCGTGGCAAGCATGTGCTGATCGACGCCCACGACACGGTTTACATCGATCCCGACATCTTGGATCTCATCCGTGAATACCGGGATGCGATCGGCCCGGCCCGTGGCATCCACGTGAGCACCCGCGGGTTCCGCGACAAGTACGGCATCGGTGATCAGATCCAGTTCGTCGACTTCACGACCCGGGAGCTCCAGCAAGGGGTTACCCCTGGTCAGGCCCTCGAGTATTTGCTCAAAGGGAACGCGCGGTTCAGCAATGGTCTTCAGACGAAGCGCGACTACGAGCGCCAGGTGAATGCCACGGCCGACGGCCAGCATCCGATCGCCGTGATCCTTCACTGCATCGATTCCCGATCCCCGGCCGAGCTGCTCTTTGATCTCGGGCTTGGCGACATCTTCAGCATCCGGGTGGCGGGAAATATCTCCACCGAAGAGGTGCTGGGGAGCATGGAGTTTGCGACGGCGGTGGCGGGGGCGAAGCTCGTGGTCGTGCTGGGGCATACGCGCTGTGGTGCGGTGGGGGCGGCGGTGCATGCCGCGTGTCATCCCGACGAGCCCGTGGCGCCGGACTGTGTCCATCTTGCGTCGATCGTCGCGCCGATCAGCCGTTCGGTGGATGCCGATCTGTGCGCGGTTCCGTCGACCGCTCCGGCGAGTCGCAGGCAGTCGGTGGCCGACGAAGTTTCGCGCCGCAACGTCGCCCAGGTGGTTCACGACATTCGCCGCGAGAGCCGGGTGATCGAGCGGCTGATCGGCGAGGGCCACGTGGGGATCATCGGCATGATCTACGACGTCGCGGCGGGGGAAGTGAAGGTGGTGCCCGGCACGGCCGGCGGGCTCCCGGAGGCGATCGTCGACAAGGCGATCCGCAAGGGCATCGCCGCGTTTGCGTGACCCCACCGGTTCGCGCCGGCGGGCGTTCGCTGATCGTCGGTTGAGAACCTGGGCGACTGGGGGGAAAGGCCACGGCCCAGGCAGACCCGTTTTCGGAGAAACCGGGTTACAGCGGTCGCTCAACCGTCGCCGAAGAGATCGGCCGCACTGGCTTGATCCATCACGCCGCGGCGGATGTGAAGGACGGTCACGTTATGGCCTGTGATCGTGAATAGCACGCGGTACACGTTGCGGGCTCGGCCGACGAGGAGTTGCCGAATGAGTATCCCCACGGCGTCGCTCTCGGCCGCTCGTCCGCAGCGTTCGGGATTGTCAGCCAGGCTTTCAATGGCCTCCTCAAAGCGGTCAAGCCAGCGAGCCGCTGCTTCTGGAGCGCGCTCCGCAGCATATTCGTAGTATCCGATGAGGTTTGTCTTCGCCTGAAGAGTCACAAAGATGCGGTATCGCATCAATCGCGACCATCACGGGGCCTTTGACTCCCTTGGCCACTGCGGATCGCCGCAAACGCTTCGGCGAGAGGTTCGACCCGTCCCTCAGCAACATCTTTCAGGCCGGCTTCGACTCCGAGGATCGCTTCCTGTCGATCCCTGCGAAGCAGGCGGACAGCGTGGGAAAGAAGAGCGTCTCTCGATGGAAAATGCCCTGCCTCGACTTCGACACGCACAAAAGTTTCGAGGTCTTCATCGAATTCAATCATGGCAGCGGCCTCCATGGGAGTGTACGGCGGTACATGCTACCAGTCCGGGCCGTCCCCCGCAACGCTTTCGCGTGCCCCGTCACCCGCCGCCGCGAACCGTTTCGATCCAGTCGGCAAACGCGGCGTAGGTCTTCTCGCGATCAAACTC
>CAZCHF010000048.1:0-29072 GCA_964498325.1 uncultured Candidatus Kuenenia sp. | reverse complement strand
GGCCCGATGATCACACCGCCAGGAGCTTTGCCGGAAGCACCTGGAATTTGGACGTCCGCGCCGCATTTGTTGCACTTGCCACGCTTCCCTGCGAACTGTTTCCCGACCACGATCCGGTGCCCGTTCGGGCAATGAAAAACGATTCGGTCACCGGGCTTCCCGGGAGGCGCGACGACGGCGGACGGCTTCCGCGCACCTCCAGGCATCTGCGACAGCACCCGGGTACGGTCGGCATCTGGTATCTGCGACAACACCCGCGTCCGGTCGGCATCGTCCTCGTCAACCGCGGCGGCTGCCGGCCCGGAAAGCACCCGGGTCGGCGTCTCGTCGTCACACGGCCCGCTCAGAATTCGTGTCTTGTCGTCGTCGTTCATTCCGGGCAATCCCTCATCGCAACGTCGAATTCTAGGGGCGTGCGGAACACGCCCTCCCCGACCTCTAGTGTAGCCTAGTGCCGGGGCCCTTGACGGCGTCCAGTTCGGCTCTGACACTGCGACTCTTACCATGCCCATTTCCATCGTTTGCTCCGGGTGCAAGGCTCGCTTTACGGTCAGCGACCAGTTCGCCGGCCGCACTGGACCATGTCCAAAGTGCAAGGCTCCGATCAAGATTCCGAAGCCGGCGGCTCAGTCGATCACCATCCACGAGCCCGACGCCCCGGTCTCCTCATCCGGGCAAACAGGTCGAGCCCCGACGGCGCCGCTCAAGCGGCGCGACAAGCCGGTGAAGGTGTCGGCACTCGCCAGCTCGGCCGTCGGCGCGGTGGTGTGCCTGGGCGTCGCCGCGATGCTCCCACGCATCTTTCCCCCGGCCACGAACGGCGAGACCACGATTCCTGGATGGGTGCTGCTCGCTGGCGCGTTCGCCGTGGCGATCCCGAGCGTCACACTCGGTTACGCTGCCGTGCGAAACCGCGAGCTCGAGCCACTCCAAGGGACCGATTTCGCGAAGCGAGCCCTCGTCTGCGCCGCCATCTACGCCGCGCTCTGGGGCCTTCGAGGCATCCTTCCGGCCGACCAGACGGCCGAAATGTGGCAATGGTTTTATCTCGGCCCGCTGTTCGTCGCTGCCGGTTCGCTCGCCGCATTTGCATCGCTCGAGTTGGATCAGGGCAACGCCGTCGCCCACTATTCGTTCTATGTGCTGTTCTGCTCCATGCTTCGATGGATGGCCGGCCTCCTGCCGCTGTGAAAGGTGGTCGTTGCGATGGCGATCGATCGCCTCCCGGAGCTCGTTGCCCTCGATGCCGGTGGCGCCGGCGTCCGCATTCCTCCTGGGGACACCGTCCCACTCACGCCTCGCGTGCGGGCCCTCATCGACACCCCGCCCGTCCGGCGGCTCTCCGGGATCTCGCAACTCGGTCTGGTGGCGCTCGTCTACCCCGGCGCCACGCACACACGATTCGAGCATTCCCTCGGCGTGTATCGGCTCGCCCTGGAGTTCCTCCGGCGTCTCCGTCGGGAATCGAGATTCAACGACATCGTGAGCGAACACGATGCCGCTGCCTTCGTCGCGGCAGCCCTGCTCCACGATGTGGGACATTGGGCTTATTGCCACCCGATCGAAGACATGGGACTGCCGGAGATCCCATCGCATGAATCGCTTCTCCCTGAAATCTTGGCGGGTGGTACGATCGCGACGGTATTGAGGAGGGAGTGGCGGCTCGATCCCGCCCGGGTCGCCGGGCTGGTAGCGGGTACGGCCTCGGATCCGGCCGGTTTGCTCTTGCAATCACTCCTGTCGGGTCCGGTCGACGTCGACAAGATGGACTACCTCGCCCGTGACAGCCTCCACGCGGGCGTTCCCTACGGCCGTCATTTCGACCAGGAGCGACTGCTCGCGAGTCTGTGCCTGGATGCACGCGGAACGTCACTTGCCATCACCGCCAAGGGGCGGACGGCCGCCGAGCTCTTGGTCTTCGCACGGTATGTGATGTTCAGCGAAGTTTACTGGCACCACGCCGTGCGCGCCGCCACCGCGATGCTTCAGCGGGCGATCTGGATCGTCCGTCCCATGATCGACCCACGGACCCTTGTCCGGACCGATGACCACGGCTTCGTGACGTGGCTTTCGGCCGTTTCCAACGGGACGCCAGCGGAGCCTCTGGTCGCAGGACTCTTCGGCCCGACTCGACGGCTTTTTAAACGGGTGGCTACGTTCGACGCGATCCATGCCTCGGCCATTCACCAGGCGCTCGCGGGACGATCGCACGCCGAAATGGTCGCGGTGTCGGCGCGTCTCGCGGGGTTGCTGAGCCGCCGAGTCGGCCGCGCGGTGGACGCCGCAACGCTGATCGTCGATGCCCCGCCGGCCGAACGCGAGGTGGAGTTTCGCCTTCAGATCCGCGACGACTCGTTGCTTAAGGGTGCAACGTGGCGCCCGCTCGAATCAGTGTCGCCAGTCGTGCGCAGCCTCGCCCACGAACAGTTCGACGATCTCGTCAAGCAGGTGCGGATCTTCGCGCCGCCAGACGACGCCATCGCCATCCGAGGCATCGCGGAGCTCGACCGAATCCTCCTCGATGCGTCGGAAGGCTGACGCCGCTCACTCGGCAGGGCCGCCAGGCAGTTTGCCACCTTCGATGAGGGCGCCAAACGTCGGAGCCGACGGATTCGACGGATCGCTCGATTCCTTGGCGACCGTGGCGAGCGCTTCACGGATCTTCTCGACGTTCGCCTTGTCTTCCTTCTTGTCGAGGAGCTTGGCCAGAGCTTCGCCATAAGCATTCCGATCCTTCTTGCTCTTGCCCTTGTGGCAGACGTTGCACTTCGCAGCCTCCACTTCGGCAGCAAGCGGCGTGCCCTCTTTGACGTAGACCTCCTTGAACTGGTCGGCGAACTGCTTGATCGCAAAGGCCTCGCGGGCCTGACTGGCGACGGCAAGAACGACACCGCACACGGCGATCCGGACGATCAGGCTTCGACGAGGCATGGCAGACTCCAGAAGGGGGGGCGGCAGGCAGCCCTTGCATCGGCATCAGCCTGTCGCAGACCCTGGTATGAAAACGCGGCGAACCGGCCACGTCAAGCGGCTCGTGAAAATGCGGTCGCTGCCGGAGCCGCCGATCGCCAATCAGTCGACGCCATCCTCCCAGCCCTTCGGGTCGGGAATCACTCCGATGACCGGGTCGTGCACGAACGGTACGGAGGGGTCTCCGAAAACCTTCTCAACGCGCTCGGCAGCGCCGTCGATTCGCTGAAACACGCGAGTCCCTTCGTAGCGACCGTGGCCATCCAACCACGACACCGCAGCCGCATAGGCCTCAGGATCGGAGATTCCGGTCTGTTCGACAAAGGCGCGCGATGGGTCTGCCACGATAAACCGACAGCCTGTTGCCTGCATCATGAGCCGCGGAAGGCTCGCCATGCCCGGTGCATCGCGAAGACTGACGAGTCCCTCGAGGCACGACACGACCACGTCGGTGCACCGCATCGCGACCATGTTCTCGCCCGATTGCGAACCCTCCGCCGTCACGAACCGTCGCGTAACGGCGACCCCCGTGTCCCACGTGAGGTCGACTCGGCCGCCTCGCTGCGACTCCATCGCCACCACGGTCGCATCTCCATGGACGCGGACGCCTCGAAAGTTGATCGCGATGGGGTCGGCCGTGCCGGGTGCTTCTCGGTCTTCCACCTGAACGATGGCGGCCGGTTCCGCCACGAGACTCGTCGCCTGGCGAGGGGGCATACGAAGAACCGCGTTCTCACACGTCAGCGAGCCTCCGCGGATCGTGAGCAGGCTGCGGCGACCGGCAGGGGCCGGTGAGGCGTCGGCTGCGTGCATCGCCAAACCGGAGATACTCAAGGCACCATCCAGGATGCGCACGGCTCGACCATCGGGTCCGAAGGCCACTCGCAACACGGGGTGTCTGCCTGGAGCGGCCTGAAGTGTCAGCGTGCGCCCGGTCACCGCGAACGAGGCCAGGTCCAGGACGCCATCGGCGTCAATCTCGATGACCCGGCCTTCGCTGCCGTCGACGATGGCATGCCCCAACGCGTGGGCATCGCGAACGACCGTCACCGCCGCCTTCGGGACGGGCTCGCTTCCCGTGGCACCGGCACTGGATGCAGCCGCAGCTTCCGGAGTGGGCGGTCCCAGCTCACCTTGCCGAACCGCTGCCGACCGCAGCCACAGCATGCCCACCAACAGTGCCAACAGCAGCAGCGGGACGACCCAAGGAAGCCGCGATGCCTTCGGCACTGCGGCCGGCGGCGCCACCGTGGCAAGCCGAGGTGCCGAGAGCAGGTAGCCTTCAGCCTCGGCGCAGGCCACCAGGTCGGCCACGAGCGCCGCAGGCCGCTGATAGCGATCGGCAGGATCCTTCTCCATGAGTCGCGCGATGATCTCGGCCAACGCCCGCGGCACGTCCCGGCGAATGTCGTTGATCGCGGGAGGCTCCGCCTGCTGATGCTGGAGGAGCTTTTGCACCATCGTGCCCTCGGCGAAAGGAGGGCGCCCCGCCAAGAGGAAGAACATGGTGCAGCCGAGCGAATACAAGTCGCTGCGGACGTCGGCATCCCGCGGGTCTCTGGCCTGCTCCGGTGAAATGTAGTCGAAGGTCCCGAGCGTCATTCCACTGACGGTGAGCTCGGCATCCCCTGCCATTTGATGGAGTCGGGCCAGCCCCATGTCGACGATTCGGGCGCGGCCGGCCGGCGTGACGACGATATTGGAAGGCTTGATATCACGATGGACGACGTTCCGCTCGGAAGCATGCTCGAGGGCCTCGGCCACCTGGATGGCCACATCGACCGTTCGTCCGGGGACAAAGGGACCTTCTTCACGCACGAGGTCTCGAAGGTTGATGCCCTCGATGTACTCCAGCACGATGTAGTGCCACCCTTGGTCACCCCCCACTGCATACACGCGACCGATGTTCTCGTGGTCGAGTCTGGCGGCCGACTGGGCTTCGATCCGAAACCGCCGGAGGTTTTCCTCGTCGTCCGACTGGTGGCGAGCGAGGACCTTGATCGCGACCGTGCGATGCAGGGATGTATCAAGCGCCTGGAACACGGCCCCCATCCCTCCCCCGCCGATAAAGCGGTCGAGGCGATAGGGCCCGAGCATGGTCCCTTCGAGGATTCGACCGATGTCGTTGGTCGAACTCCGAGCTTCCAAGGGGCGCGGCGTGGTCGAGCCCCCCGTGCCGACCGAGCCCGATTCGGGGGCGGAGATGACGGTGGCGTCGTCGCCCGAGCTCCTTCCAGGATACTCCCGACGCGGCACCGAACTGCCTGAAGCTTCCCGGTCGTTCATCGCGTCGACACTACCACCGATCGTTCCGGAGATTCAACTGTCGCTTCACCTGCAAGATTCACGTTGCCCACAAAACTCCCGATGCGCAAAACCCCGCCCCTTGCGTTGTGCAAGAGGCGGGGTGCGTGAGCCACTGTACGTGATCGGGCGATCACCCGAGGAGCATCGCGGCCTTGATCTTGCGACGACGTGTCCACTCGAGCCCGGCCAGTCCGGCGAGTCCGGCCCCAGCCAGAGCGATCGTTCCCGGCTCTGGCACCGCTGCGACGCGGAAGCCGATCTGGGCTGTAAGGCCAGTGCTGACGACGTAGGTGCTGGGCAGGAAGGGAAGGCTGAAGTTCGGGAACTTGCCGAGCGTGGTGGCGAAGCTGCCGGACGTGGCGATCCACTGACTGCTGTTGCCGGAGTTTGGCGTTTCGGTCATTTCTGCGATGTTGCCCATCATCTCATAGAGCCCGTAGAAGCTCTGTGAGTTCGTGTAGGAACCCACCGCAAGGGGCCCGGAGCCTGGGCCGAAGTTGTAGTTGGCGACATTAGCGGTCGTCGGCGAGCCTTGGTTGCTGGCAGGCATCACGTTGTTATTCGTGGCCCAGTTCGTGTAGTCCGTGCTGTTCATGCCAGTGTTGAAACCCGCCTTCACCCATTCGTCGATGCTGGGAAGGACGTACGTCGCCCCCGGATTGCGAGTGGCCAGCGGCCCGGAGACCGCATTCGCGAGTGTGTAGGAGCCATTCTCGAGATCAGCCGGGTTCGTCGACTGCCCATTGTGGAGCCAGTTGACGAAGCGAGCAGCCGAGAACCAGGTCACGAAATTGACCGGCACGTTGGCATAGGACACACCGGCTGGGTTGGTGCCGGCCTTCACGGCGTAGGTGTAACTACCGGGTGAGCCGGACTGGACGATACCGCCATTGGCATCCGAGCCCATCAGCGGGCTGTAGATGTTGTTCGGGTTGGAGGCACCAACCGCATTGAGAAACTCGACGTACTGGGCGTTCGTCGTCTCGGTCCGAGACATCGAGTAGGCATACGACACGGCACCAAGGCCGCCCGAGTGCGCGGCGTTCCCGACGTTACCGATCGACACCATGTCGAGGGTCACGGCGAAAGCACTCGACGCCATGCTGGCGACCAGCAAGGCCAGTGCCCCGGCAAAGGCCCGCAAATTCTGCAGGCGAGCGCCTCGGCCACTGCCCCAGGTCCATCGCTTGTTGCGGCGGCAGTGCAAACCATTGACTCGGGTCGGGGCGCCACCCGAGCGGCGGTATTCGGGAAATCGCTTCCGGGCCTTGATCGGCTCGCGGTTGCGTGTGAAGTCGACCGCGTAGGTCGCCTCCATCTCGTCTCGGTAGGAATCCACGGCTGCGCTCATGACACTGCTCCTTTGCAAATGGGCCCCGATCGGGGCGGACTGGAAAATCGACTCATCACCTGTGCCTTCCCGGCCAACGCGACCGGGACATCAACCACCGAGACAGAGGCGGCTCACGGGCCGCGTCTGTCGTCACGCAAACTGAAATTCCTTTCGACGATCGAAGACCCGACGGGCCTCCGCGAAGAGCGACATGAAGGCATCGCTACCGGTCACACCGGGCAGGTACACCCAGGCACCGAGCTGCCGAGCCCACAACTCCTCGTCCACGCTTTCGCCCGAGCCACACACCACGAGGACGGTACCGGGGCGACTCGCGAACTCCTCCGCGATCTCCACGGTGTCGTTCACGCGGTCGCCCAGCGGATGAGCGATGTCCGCGATCACCATGTGGAAGTCGCCATCGACAACCGACCGAAGTTCAGCGGCGTCGGCAGGCGACTCGCACACCGACCAGCCAGCCAGATCGGCCATCGTGTCGAGCCGTTGACGAAGCTTCTCGTCACCCGACACCACCAGACACTTCAAAACTCCAGGAGCACGCACGGTGCGAGCCACCGGCGACTGACCGGCAAGCGACCGCACTTCTTCAGACGTGATCCCTACGGCAACGACCATCATCGGCCTCCTCCTTTCCGGCGGGCTACCCGCCGACTTGTCATCCATCGACCGCCGCGATCACTCGCGACACGAGGAGGAAATGCATGCGGTGTGCCAAAGCCCCGGCACGCTTCGAGCGGCGCGGAGAACTCGCGTCAAAAAGCGAGAAAAGCCAGGCATATCGTTGCCGAAAATTTTCTTCGGCACTTGGAGACGCCTCTCCACGGTCTCACTGAAATGCGTGGCGACAAGTGGCCGTCGGCTGTGCGGCAACTCTGTGAAGGTCGCGTTTTTCACACGAAAAAGACCGGTTTCACTGTGGCAGTGAGGCTCTCACCACCGCAGTGATCAGGAATCAGGCGCCGCGATCCGGCCTGGATGGCCGTGCCCGTTTGCCCGATTCGGCCACGGCTCCCCCGTCGACTTGAGTCAGCCGACGCGGGATCGCGTGAGCCTCGATGCGCCCGGCACACAGCGCCTGCAACGCCGCAGGGTCGAAGATGGCATCTCTTCGCATGACGACCTCGGCAACGGGAACGAGGCCGAGCACCGGATGAGGTTCTGCAGAGCAGATGGCATCGGCAACGCCAGGGTGAGATGCCAGCACCCGCTCAATGGCCTCGGGATTTACAAGACGCCCACCGCTTCGAAAGACGCGATCGAGTCGGCCACGAAAATGGAGATACCCCGACGGCCCACGGCTCAGGAGGTCGTTGCTGTGGAAGTAGCCCGATTCATCGAGCCCTTCATAGCGTCCGTCGGACGTGATGTAGCCCAGGAACATTCCCGGGCCCCGCAGGACGAGCCGTCCTGCGTCGGTGCCGTCCACCGGGTCGAGTCGCCAGTCGATGTGATCGTAGGGCATCCCGACGCAGGAATCGTGCCCGCCCCCCTGACTGAAATCGAGATGTGAGATCCGAGGGCCCGCCTCGGTCATGCCATACAAAAACATCTTGCGAGCGTTCGGAAACGCACGGGCAAGGCCGTCGGCGAGTTCCCCACCAAGGGGTTCGCCCCCGGTGGTCACGACCCGCACGCCGGGAAACGGCTCCCCGTTCCAGTAAGCCAGAAAGAGCCGAAACAAAGATGGCGGCCCTTGCACGACGGTCACGCCTTCGCGGCGGATTCCCGCCTGCAGTTGGGTGAGGGGATCCCGGGGACGAAACAGCCGAATCGTCGCCCCAGCATGGAGCGAGGCCATGCATCCCCCCATGAGTCCATACATGTAGCCCAGGGGCGTGTTCACCGCCACGCGGTCACTCGTGCCGATGCCAAGCGCTCGGGCAATCGTCATGGCATTGATCCGAACCGACTCGGCGGGGAGCGCCACCAGCTTCGGGATTCCTGTGGTCCCGGACGTGCATATGACCAACGCTTCCTCGCGTTCGTTCAGGGAACACGGCGGACTCGCCGCCTCGTCTGCGACCGTCACCGTGGATCCGTCAATCACAGCCACTGGCTCGAGCCAGCTCACAATGTCTGCCACTTGGGCTTGCGTCATCGAATCACGAAGCACCACGGCCGAGCAGCATCGACGCCAGCATGCCAAGACGCGGACCAAGACCGTCAACGGATCAGGATCGCGCACGACGACCCGCCATGGACGCAGCCCGTTGAGCATCGGCAACCCCTCGGCCACCTCCTCGGCCCGCCGGGCAAGGGTTCTGTAGGTGATGTGCTCGTCAGGCGTGATGACGGCCGTGCAGTCCGGCCCGGTCGCCACACGGTCGAGAAACCAATGCCACATCGAACTCCTCCTTGAAGTGCGAAACTCCTGTCACACGTCGCCTCGTCGGCCGGCCTCATCCCATGGCTTGGCAATGCGGTCGACCGCCTGGTGCAGGAATCGAAGATTCTCGGGAGACTCGACGAGCACGGGCTCCACCAAGCTCCACGAACGCTCGAGCCACTGGAGGTTCCAGACCTCGTCCGACAAGGACGCATCGGGTGGCTCCAAGGGCACGAACCGGATCGTGACCCGATTCGCGTGCCAAAGCGCGAGGCCGACCACGGTCGGCACCCCCAACGTCCGTGCCAGGGTCGGCAGGCCGAGCGAGAATGTCCGTGCCAACCCGAGCCGTTCGATCGTCACGACGCGATCACCGGTATTCATATCGGCCGCCCCCAGCAACACGCCCTTGCGACGAAGATGCAAGGCCGACTTGACGAGGTTCACGGACTTCGTGGCCTGAACCCGTGGATCGATGAGTGTCGCCCGCGATGCCGCAGCTTGCCATGGAGGCATGTCCTGGGTGTTCGTCCACACGAGCAACGGAATGTGCTGGTCGATGAGCCAGTTCATGAGGAACTTTGGAGGCCCGATGTGGGCCGTGAGGACGATCGCTCCACGTCCGCGTGCCTGGGCGTCCGTGAGTGCCTGGCAGTCGACTGGGTCGACGAGTTCAAACGCAGCGGGGCGGCGTTCTCGATCGTAGAGGCATGAGCGAACGAGTTCGCCGGCGGCGGCCCCCCACCATGCCCTGGCGAACCAATCAGTGCCTTTGGCGATCTGCGGATGATGCGCCGCCCAGCGGACGAGCCTGGGATTTCGTGGCCCCTTGGCACGCGATTCCTCGCGGAGCATCGCCAGCGTGTCCGAAAGCGGTTGCTCCAGCTTCGCAAACGCAGAAATATCGTCAGCCATTCGTGTGCTGGCCGGCGGCGGCGAGGTACTCGACCAGACTCCCGATCGTGGAAAGGGATTCTGCGGTGAGGCTCTCGTCACGGATCGCGATCGACGTTCGGGCCTCCAAATCGAGAATGACCTCGAGACAGCCCACCGAGTCGATTCCCGCACCGTCTGGGCCCAGGGGTGTCTCGAGACTCCAGTCGCCGGTGAAACCGGGCGATCGCTCACGGACCACTTCGATGACGATTCTGGCGAGTGTTGTCCGATCCATCGCTGATAACTTGGAACGTTGGGCGGCCGTGGACGACGTCACGGAGCGGCGTCGCCGTGTCCCGTGGACGCGGCAGGATTGACCCAGCCCATGCTCGTGGAAAAAAAAGGATACCGGTCGCGCCACTTTTTGGCGACGTAGTCGTAGCTTGGCTGGACTTCATCACGAAACGCCCTGGTCGCGCGACGCGCGATCTTCCCCGACTCATGGGGGGCCATCGGACGGGCTCCATCGGGGAGCAGGTACTTGTGCCAGACGAACGCGTCGATCGCGTACGACTGAAGCCCGAGGGATCTGGCCTGCATGCAGATATCGACACCGTAACAGTGCATCCCGGGCAGGTTCTCGTCGAACGTGACCCCACTGTTGCGACGAATGCAGAGCCATTGCTCGTCGAGCGATTGAACGGGCGCCGGCAACGGGCCGTTGAAGCGATACCCGGCCGGGTCGCACCAGTGCCCGAAGAAAGCCCGATCGCTCATGGCAGTTGCCGTGGCCGCGATGCCGACCGAGCCGATGACGCCCCAATTCGGATCCATTCGCGCGAGCTCATCGAGCGCGTGTTCGAAGTCTTGCTCCCAACCCGGCGGGAACCAAACGTCTTGGTGGGCGAAGATGACCAGGTCGCCGCGGGCTTGCTCGAAGCCACGGCAGTACAACTTGCAGAGATCTCCCGAGAGACGATTCTCGGTGTTGTCGAAAAGGATCCATTCGTGCCGCTGCCCGGTTCGCACGGGCGAACGCGACGCATGTTGTTCGAACTCCCCCCAGTCGTTGACGACGACCACCACGCTCAGGGTGGGCAGGTTCGCAGGGGCTGGCAGCGCGAGGAGGTCACGCTCCTCGCCTGGATCAGTCTTGAGATGAAAGAGTTGTTCGACGCATCGGTCGTCGCACACCATTCGGATCCGCTTCAGCGGCCACATGACCTCTCCGTCGATCGCGATTCGTGTGTGCGTGTAATCCAACCGATCGAGCGTGCCTGGCCAGTAGGCATAGCCGCGATCCAGGGACGCGAGGGGACGATGGCCCAAGGCCACGGGCCCCAGGAGCGATCGTCCAGGGAGCCCGTGGCTCGGCTTTCCCAGCAGTTCCAAGATGGTCGGGACGATGTCGAGCGTTGAACAGATCCGACTATCGATCGCCGCGGGCAGTCCGAAACGCGTTGGCGTCCAGAGGAAGAGCGGAACCTTCAGGAGGTCGTCATGAAGACGGCCACAGTGATGCACGCGGCCGAGTTCCGGGCGAAATCCTTCCCCGTGGTCTCCCACGAACACGACGATCGTGGTGTCGAAATCGACCTTACGAAAGAGCTCGGCAACGCGACGGTCGAGCTCGCGGATGCCGCAGTCATAACGGGCCTTGATCACCCGGCGGAGCGTCTCGCCTCCCAGTCGCTCGCGAAGGTGCACCCATACCCCCGGCCCATCGTGAAACGATTCCAGCTCAGGTGGTACATCGCCCCCGAACCAGTCCGGAACGGTTCGGTAGTAGGGACGATCGAGGCTGTAGTCATGGACGACATTCGTATGGAGGAACAGAAAGAAGGGACGAGCCGAGCCCGCCTGCGCCTCGAGAAAGCGGTCGGCTTCGAGGAACGGGCTGTCGTGGTCGAGGCGATGAAACCATCGGTACGTGTCAAAGTCGAGGTTCCAACCGAAACGCTTCCACATGCTGTTTCGTTCAGCCCCGAGCCGGCGCAGATAATCCTCGTCGATGTCGTCGGGCACGAGATTGCCGTTGTTGCCGATGCCGAAACGCACGTAGTCGGCCCCGAGGAAGGCACCGAGCTTTGGAACGGCAAATCGACCGTCGTGATCCACGAGACCGTGAACGTTCGGTGGTTGGCCGGTCAGGATCGAGGCGCAGGCAGGGAGGGTCCAACCGCAGACCGAACGGCACTGAGAGAATCCCCTTGCCTTCTGAAAGGCGGGGGTGAGCAGCGGGGTCGTGTCGCGATCGTATCCGAGGATCGGCAGATCGGGGCGCAGGCAATCGGCGATGACAAGGACGACATTGAGGTGGCTCATCGACGGCTCGGTTCATCCCGCCCGCACGGAGGCGAGGTCCATGGTGCCGGACACCGCGCACGTGAGTTCAAAGAAAGCGGATTTGACGATGCTACCCCCGCCGGCGACGATGGATCAACGTCTTCCGGCGGGATTGACTCGTCGCGGGCCTCGGTCGCCACCAAGCGAGAACCATGGACGAATTTGTCGAACCGCTCGGAATGCGGGTATTGATTCGCAAAGACGAAAACCGCCAGACCACGCGCGGAGGGATCGTCCTCCCGGACAAGGCAGAGATTCCCACGATCAGCGGGCGCGTCGTGGAAGTGAGCCTGCAGGTCGAGCGCGATGCCGACGTGCCGATCGCGAAGTACGACAAGGTGCTCTTCCATCCGAAGAATGCGATCCCGGTTGACCTTGAGGGCAACAATCTTCTTTTCGTCGTGCCGGTGGAAGACATCGTGGCCGTGTTCCGTCGCAGCGAAACCAGGCGACGGGCCAAGGCGGCCGAAGGCGACGATCACCCCGCCGACACAGACGACTGAGAGGATCCCGTGCGGGCCGCCTCTCGTGTAAACTCGAGAGGCCAAACGAGGCGACCGATGTCCGATTGGTGCAGCCTGCGGTTTCGATCCTTGCTCGCATTCGTTCGCGCCCGTAGCTCAACTGGATAGAGCATGGGATTTCTAAAAGCTCCTGGAACACGCGAAAAAGCGGTGTTTTCTTCGGGAAATACGCGATATTCGACACACGACGCCAATCGGCAAAATCGTCGTAAGTCCTTATTTGTCGTCATCAATTTAGACTCCCGGTTGTCGACAACCGCCGGTTCCTCAACCTCCAAATGCCCTGGCTCGTCTACCTCCTTCGGTGCTCTGACGGCTCGCTCTACACGGGCATCACGAACGACCTCCCGAAGCGGCTGAAAACCCACGCTGCCGGAAGGGCGTCTCGATACACCCGCAGCCGACTCCCCGTGACGCTGGTCTTCACAGAGCCACGCCGAACGAAGTCGAGCGCCCTGAAACGGGAAGCGGCGATCAAGAAGCTGCGCCGGGTCGAAAAGCTCGCGTTGGTCGCCCGGTCGAAAGTCGCAGCCAACCCTTAACGCGATCGGAAGTCGGCTCCGCTTACGCGTCGCCGCACTTCCCATACGCCCACCCGAACTCCCGAACACCGAGCTGAACCCCCTATTCCCGCGAGTTTCCTGGGGCATAGACGCAACAAAACACCCCAACCCGCCAACCTTTTTTCCAGATATCAAAGCCGCGGTCGATAAATGCCCACCCATGAAATCCCCCGCGCCTCCATATTTCCACCCCTCCTACGATCCCAAAGCGCGGTACTCACCCACCCGCCATCCCGATCCCGTCTTTGATATGAATGGCTGGTCTTCTCTTTCGCCCCCTCTCGTGAATTGCCGCCGTGAAATCGTTTGATTCACCGCCAGACGCCCATAAGACCCGGCAACCGGCTTCCACGCCTTCCCGGTGACTTATGAGGCCCGTGATCCCAAAAGGGCGGACCGGATCACGAACGCACGCTTAAGGCCGTTTCGCGGATTGGGTTCGCTCTGCTTCTCATACGGCGACCAGGAAACTACGGCGGCGAAACTCTTGTCTCGCGATGGCCGGTGGTGAGGCTGCGTTCACAATCCCGGTCGCCAAAAGCGGGATCACGGGCCAAGCACTTCCTGATTCCTTGTCCGGGTGTCGCTGGGTTTGTGGCAGCGCGTTTTTTCACGACCAGCCAATTTGGGGTGGCCGACTTTTGTTTCTATCAATGAAGCCCTGGCAACCAGCTCACCATGAACCCGAGCCCTACTTTCTCGCAGCAACATCGAGCCAGCCCCATAGATACCTGCAAGCGAAACTCCGATAGGGCCGCCATGTTTCCGCGAGCTTGAGCACCCTGGACTCGTATCGGGCTTTTGGGAGGTGGTAGAGCGAGCAAACAGCCCTTCGTATCCCGGCGTCACCCACAGAAAAAACATCTGGGCGGTCGAGGGCAAAAATCATGAACATCTCAACCGACCATGGCCCGAAACCTTTTATCGAGAGAAGCTGCTCGTGGGCGTCTTCGTCAGGCAAATCCCGGATCAGCGCGAAGTCGAGATCGTTGGTGGTAACGCGTTTGGCTACTTCGAGGATGAACTTGGCCTTGCTTCCGCTCAGGCCGCATGTGGTGAGCGTAGCAGGTTTGATGCGGGATACGGTTTGAGGCTCCCACGATTCACGAAGAGCCCGGACACGTTTCCAGATTGTTGTTGCCGCTGCGTATGAAAGCTGCTGCCCGGTGATGATCCTGCAAACGGTCTCGAAGTCGGTGCGCTCTCGGTAGAAGCCAGGAAGAGGGCCGACCGCTTTCATGACCTCGCGCATGACCGGATCTTGGCCGAGGATTTTTTGGTGGGGGTGTCGGGAGTTGCGTGTGGCTGGGGTTTTGCGCTGGGTCTTGCGTGGCGTTGGCGGCATATCGGATTTTTCATCCCGCGGCCGTATACGAGGTCGCGGAAAGAGGGGGTGGCTGGAGGTCGGTGCCAGTAGATATCAATGGAGAATCGGGCAGGCCGGATTTCACGAGGGGCAGAAAAACGAGCCTGGCCGAACCCGTATTCATATCAATGGCAACGGGCATCTGGCTTTTCATCCACAGAAACAGCAAAACCCTCCCTGGCCCTCTCTCGCGAGTCGAACCAGGAAGGGCTTGTGCGGGATTGTCGGCGTGAGCAATTAGCCGAGTCGCTTCAAAACTGCGACGGCCGATTCCACGTGCTCAAGACCGCCGAGCTCATTCGCCAGCTTCTTGACGGCGAACAGGGCGTCGTACTTGCCTTCGGTCTTTGGCGCCGGAGCTGATGCAACTACGGCCTTCGCCTTTGCAGCAGCCTTCTTACGACCACGCCTTTTCTTCACCACGATCCCGGCCTTCTTCAACTCTCGGTTTCGCAACTGGTAGATCATCGGTTCCGACACCGTGTGGCCCTTGGCTTCGAGCTTGGCCTTGACGGTCTTCGCCCAACCCTCGGGAGCGTCTTTTGCTATAGCTCCGATGTCGCTGAGAATCTTCCGGATCACGTCGCTTCTGTTGACCTTCGCCTTCGCCATTGAATTGGGTTCCTGGGGGTATGTGGACACTACCCTCGGAGGATAGTTCGGGTATGAGGCGAAGCAAACAAACGGCCGAGTAAGCCCTGGGCCCTACGGCGCTCGTCTCACCACCACGAACCATGCCTTCGGCCCGCCTCGACGACCCGCAAAAGCTCGTGAAGTGGCTCCGGGTCAGCAAGTCGGTGGTCCGTGCCAGTTTCTATCAATGAAGACTCTGGCAACCCGGACTTTGACAGCAATTCAACGGAGTCGGCAAATGGGATCACGTCGTCTGCCCTCGAATGCAGGATGACGGTTCCGGGCTTCACGTTCTCGGCCGTCCCCCATGTCTTCCACGCGGGGCAAAGCAATACGAGCCTGGCCGACCCCGCATTGATATTTATGGCGACTGCCCCACCACGGCTCGACCCCACCACGACATCGGGCTTTTTCTCATCGAAGGCTGCCTGGGCCGTCTTGAGCGCCACCTGAAAATCGTCGTTGTCCAGCGCTGGCTCTATGACCTCGTGGCCATGTTCCCGCAAGAAAGTTGGCTTCACGCCCCCGACTACCGAGTTCCAGCCGTGTAGGTAGAGGATTCTCATTTTCTCAGTTTCTCAATTTCATGAGACGGCACTACGCTCGCCAAACCACTCTGCGTCGTGTCAGCCTGCGTACGGATTTTGAACGGAGCAAAACGTGCGCCCGACTGGACTACTAGGAGTTTGCTCCAGATTGTCCGATGGGGCGTACGGGTTGCGCTTTTCACGGCCCAAACCCCTGCATCGAACCATCGTGCCTCCGGATGCGTAAACGCGATCAGAGAGGCAACTCTCGACGGTTCGTGAACTTTCAAATATGATGATGGTGCGACCGGGTTCTGCCGGTCCTTCTTGCGGACATTTGATGCTCGTGAATATTTCGAGCCCGACGGCCATCGGGCTTCGCAGAGGGTGATCTTCCCTCGGCGCATTAGGCACGCGATCAAATTTTTTTCTTTCCGCACCTTTACCACCTCAAAGGACCATGGCCAACGAAACCCATGCACTAGAGAAGCTCTACAGCAAGCAAGCGTTGATTCGAGACCGCATCCGTGCCGTGATCTCAGGCCAACACAACGGCCTCTATCTGTTCGGTCGCCCTGGAACGTCAAAGACTTATTTGGTTCGAACCCTGCTGGAGCAACTTGGCCAGCGGTATGCCTATTCAAACGGTCACATCACGCCGATTGGGCTCTTCGACTTGATCGACGAGAACCCCCAGTCGGTCATTGTCCTCGACGATGTGTCCACCATCTTCGAGAAGCCGCTGGCACTCCAGTTCTTCCTGGCCGCCCTCGGCAACCCGCACGATGAGTCGCGGGTTCGCCCGGTCCGGTACAAGACGGCTCTTGGTGACCGAGTCACATACTTTGAAGGGAGCATCATCGCGATCAGCAACTTGGCCCTCAACGGGCACAACAGCAACGTGATCCAGGCCCTCCAGGATCGCATTCATGTTTTGGAGTACGAGCCCAGCGATGCCGAGATCGAGGCTCAGATCTACCACATCGCTGGCAACGGCCCGCGAGACGTCAACGCCGCGGATGCCGTCACCGTGGCCAACTTTCTGCTGGCGAGGTGTCGAGAGTCAGGAGTCCGACCATCCCTGCGGCTCTTCCTCGACAAGGCGCTGCCGGACTTCCGGTTGTGGAACGATAAGAACAGCGAGTTGCACTGGCACGACCTGGTGGTGTCAGGCATCCGGCAGTTGGCCGTCGCACCGGACCACGAGCTCCGCGACATGACCCGCAAGGATCGGACGGCCGCGGAGCAGAACCTCGTGGCTCACCTGTGCGAGGTGTACTGCACCCGGGAAATGCAGCTCGCTGAATGGGAGCGGCAGACGGGCAAGAGCGCGGCGTCCTTCTACCGGTGCCTCAAGAAGTTGCCAAAGACGAAGAGAGGGGCCGGGACTGACCGGGATGCGGCGTGATGGTCAAACGGGCCGGTAGGCGTTCTCCCCCGCCGGGATGATGCCTAACGAAGCGGGCCACACGGTAGCGGTGTCAAAACCCTATCGTGTGGCCCGTGCCTTTTTTTGACGGGTGCCCTGGCTCAAGGTGCTCGCAGCCCCGTCGCTCCCGAATAGTTCGACCAGCCGACGCCTGACGCTTTGGAGTTGAGCATGTTCAGCCAAGCGGTGTCCAAGCCATCTTGCGTCGCCACTTCAATTCGACGGGCCCGGTTCGACATCGACCTCTGACGGATCCACTCGGTTGAAACCTCGAAACTGATCAGCCATCTGACGCCAGAAACTCCGAAGCTCCGGCAAGTCGACTGTGCCCAGTAGTGGACGGTCCAGGTACGCGAAGTGACTGGGTAGCGGCATCGGAAGAAACTCGTGGTGGGTTCTTGTCAGCATGTACGAATCCACACGGGCGACCGCGCGGCAAAGCGCCTCGTGCGCTTGCCATAGATCGGTGAGGCACAGTGACACTTGATCTACCTGTGCAGATGCACGGCTCTGGGATGAAGCAATATGGGCCACATTCTTGTCTGCCCATACTCGGATGCCGTCCGTAGCATGGCGTATGCGTTTGCAAATCATGTCCAAGCGAGACTCATCCAAACAGTCGAATGCTCGGCGGTCCTCTCTTCGCACGCGGCACAGCCAATCAATCTCTTTGTGCCGCTGCTCTACGAGACGGAAATTGAGGTGTGGTGGGATCTCTACAAACCCTTCGTCTGCATCCTCTGTGGACTTCATTTTCAGAAATTCCCACTCGGCTCGGTTTACCGCATCCGCATCGAGGGGCAGCCCATCAAGCCTAAGCAGATTCTCGCGAGTGACCCACTTTCGATGCTTTGAGATGTCGGTCATCAAAGCACTCACGGAGTACGTGCCTAGCTTGGGATGTTCGAGGGACTCCGTTCTTGAGAAAGACCCAACGATCCTCCGCAAGCCCATGAATACGGCGTCCACGAAGGTCTGGTCTAGGAGCCCATGAATGAGTGGACTCAAGCACCGCTTTCCCGACTCCTTCTGTGCGGCAATTTCCCGACCTCTCAAGACCACGCGAAAACAGGCGATTCTCCAAGTCAACTCGACAAGGTTTGGCACGATGGCATGGGGATCATCCTTGCTATCGCCCCGCATCGCTCGTTTCCAAAGCGAATGGCGAGACTCGAACTCCTCGTAGCTGTTTCCGTCCATACCGTGAGCATCTCCTGGCCTTCGTGGGCTTCATTCATATCAAAACCCTGGCATATTCCATGAGCAGAATCGAGCCATCAAAGCTCGACTGATTTCTGCTCTTGCCGGTCGAACCTGATCTCCTGCGTTCGAACACCGACACCCCTGCTCGACCTTCTCCCGCGACGCCCCTTCTCCGGCTTCGCCTTCCCAGTCCTCGCTCCTCTTGCGGCTGTACGCGCTGTCGCCGCTCTTTCCTCAAAACCCAATCCTCGAAAGGAGGCCCCGCATGACGTTATTCGTCGGGGTGATTCTGACTCTTCTTGCAGTAGGCTTGGCCTTGCTCCTCGCTCGCGAAACCAAACTTCGCCGGGCACTCCAGTCTCTTTGTCGTCGGCTCATCACACGGCTTGCCGATGCTGCCAGTTCCCACGCTGGCCAAACCCAAAGCCGTCACCGCTCCCCATCCCGCCCTCACCGGAGATGACCTACATGCCGCTCTCGTTTCTCATCGGCTTTCTCTTGGCCGTCGTCAACTTCGTATTCACCTTGCTGTTCTCGGCGCTCACCTGGCTCCTGCGGCTCTTGTGGCCTGCGTGGGTCATCATCGCCATCGTCTGCGTCCTGGCCTTGAGCGCCCAGTCAGCTCATGCCGGATGGTTCGACTGGTTTTGGAGCTCTGACACGGAGCAACTAGAACGCTCGACCGAAATCGCCCAGGAAGCAGCTCGTGTCACCAGTGCCAGCACGATAGCCCAGGCTGAACAGGCACAAGCTCAAGCAGCCCAGAATGCTCGTGTGGCCGAACTGCTCAGCCACCTATCGGACGAACGCCAACACCTCGCCGGACACATCACGACCCTGGCTGAAATGCACACCCAGGATTCACAGTGGGCAGCAGCGCTTTCGGCTACCACACCAATCGTGATCTCCGTGGCCGTGCTTCTTGTCGCAGGACTGGCTCTTTGGAGCGTCACGAGAACGAGTCCACAAGACCAGGCCGAGCTGAGTGACGCGATCGATTTTCTGGCGATGGAAGTTGCCGCGTACGAACCGGGTCACGTGTCGTCGGGTTCCCTGCTACCGAGTCGTGCAGGTACCAGTCGTGTCCGTGTCTTGATGGGGCCGGGTAGCGCGTTCTCGGGCGACTCAGACTTTGCACTGCCACCCGATGACGACGACGACCCAAACGACCCGCCGCCATTCTGACCCCGCACCAACACCACCACCCGACAGGAGACCACCACCATTGAGTCACGTCGTCGAAATCAAAACCGAAGTACGCGATGAGCAAGCCGTACGGGCAGCTTGTTCACGCCTGCAACTCGAACCGCCCGAACACGCCACCACCAAGCTCTTCAACGCGACAGCAACGGGCCTCTGTGTCTACCTTCCGCGTTGGGCCTATCCCGTCGTGTGCAACCTTCAGACGGGGGAACTCAAGTACGACAACTACGAAGGCCACTGGGGCGAGCAAAAGCACCTCGACGCGTTCCTTCAATCGTACGCGGTGGAAAAAGCCAAGATCGAAGCCAGGAAGAAGGGCCACTCGTGTACCGAATCTCGACTGAGTGACGGCTCCATTCGTGTCACTGTTCACGTCGGAGGTGCTGCATGACGAGCACTCCCGAGAGAAAGATCGAGATCACCGTATCGCCACAGGGCACCACGAGCATCAAGACATCGGGCTTTGCCGGAGGCTCATGCCGGGACGCTACGCGCGAACTTGAGCGAGCCCTTGGCGTAGCTGGTACCGAAACGCTGCTGCCCGAGTTCTATGGGCGGGTAGGCGTCGGTCAGCAGGTTCAGCAGGGCCAATGAATGCCCGGAACCCTTCATGCGTGGTCGGTGGGTGGATGGTGGAGAGAACCCTCCGCCATCCACCACTCCCCGCTTTCACCCACTCCCAAGGAACCCAAACATGCCGAAGACCAAACGGCACCAAGCAGTCGACAACAACTTCGCGAAGATCCTGGCCGAAATTGCAGAACGGCAGCGCACTCGTCTGGAGACCGCCAAGAACACTCTCAAGACCGACATCATCCCGCGGCTCAAGAAGCTGGGTGTCGTGACCGTGCAGGTGTCGTACTCGGGCTATGGCGATTCAGGCTGCGTGGACTCCATCGACTACCTGAATGCCAAGAAGAAGCCCATCGAGGTCGCTTCACGAGATCCCGAGATCGACCATGAACTGACCAGCCTCTTCGACCAGCTCCTTCCCGACGGCTTTGAGAACAACGAAGGTGGCCAGGGCGACATCACTCTCGAAGTCGAAAAGGGCACCGTCACGATCCAACACCAGGAGAACTTCACCGAGGTTCACCACAGCACCGAGGAGATCTCACTCTGATGGCCCACGCCTACCACCACGCCGTCAGTTCATCTCGCAAGTTCGGCGGCGACCCTGACGAGTTTTTGAAGCTCCACGAATGGCTCGACGCCTCCAAGAGCCACATGGCGGACTTTCGGCACCGGGCCCTACGGCATCACAGCGAGGGGATCTTCATGCTGGAATCGCTCTTTGGCAGCACGCTCACGCTCTCGACCGGTCGCATTCTCCCCGTGCGGTTCATCGGAGAGCAGCACGTCATCGAAGACCTTGGAAGAATCCCGACCGTCGCAGATTGGCTCGCGAAGATTCACCCGGAGCCGTGGATGCTAGGGCGACGGGAGGAGATTGGGTTGTAGGCTCCGAACTCCGCATCAACGCGACACGAGCACCTCCACTATGGATTGAGTGGCCGACCTCTACTTCGGCTGCCGCTCGTTGAGGCGTTTGTCTTGGGACTCACTCCATTCCTTTGTCCATCGCCAGCCTTCGGGATGCGGCAATTGGTCCTTGCAGTTCGCACAGCAGACGGAATCCGGCGATTCGGGGCGTGGCTCCGAAAACCATTGGTATGCATCGTCAAGTCGCATAGCACCTACTCCATGCCCGTGCTTCAAGCACACCACCCTCTTCTGTCCCGCAGAGGGTAGTCCAAGCATTTCACCCAGGATGCCGTATCCATCGATAAGGATGTGGATATGCTGACAGTTCTTGGCCACACGCGTGGGGTCACGATCAGCCAAGGCAATCCGAGCAAGCGCGGCGACCTCATCATCCGGATCCTCAAGGTTGATCCCAAGCCCTGCCGCGTGCTGGGCGAAGAAGTGATTCACTTCTTCGTCGTTGGGCTCTCGGTCCATTCTCGCCGCGGCTGCTCCCTCATCTAGCATCGCACGCAGCTGAGTCAGCAGTCCTACCTCCACGCCCTGGTCAAGCCGTGGCGAGTCCGTCAATGCTTGCTCAAACCGTTGGAAGTAGGCGAGAACGTCAGCCGGATCGAGAAGAACAAGCATCCTTGCGCCTATGCTCATGATGACCGCTGCGGATTCACGGGGGTCCTTCAATCGCTTAGCAACGCTTAAACAGAAGGGCAGCAATTCAAACAACGCGTTGATATACGCTTGGGCTACGTTGGCGACGCGCGCGATTCGCAAAGACACAACGTACGGCAGTAGCCCCTCAGCCACTTCCGCAAGTGCATAGGGCATCGGAACAAACAGGTCTCGCGATCCGAGGAAGTTGATAGCCCGTAAGAGCCGAAAAAACTCTCGCTCAATGCGCGCAGATAGTTGCAGCCGTTGTATCCGAACTAAAGGACCGGTCATGGCCCCACCCTGCTGCTCGGTCGCCCGTTCACTGAGGGCGAGCGCCAACGCCTGCTGGCCGATCACATTCATCCGCGCCGACCTGGCAAAAATCCGAACAAAGCGTCGTGTTTCGTGACGGAACACATTACTGCGAGAAATTGGCAACATGGCCATCGCCACGGAACACTTGTTTGTGGCACAGTCCATCGTCGCACTTGGTGCCCCACTCGAAAGCCGGAGCTTCGCGTAGACATGTATGAGGCTAAAACCGGACAGAAGGCGTCCCTCTGGTGACTCCGACTTGGACTCGAAGCGCGCCTGTGCCCTCGCGTAAGCTGTTTCAAGATCGCCGCCTTCGGCCATGTCTTCGACGATGCTGTTTTCTGCGAGGGCTGCCATGAGCCGGAAACGATTGGCTGCCTCCTCGCGTTCTGCATAGCTCCCCCCGTGGCGCCTTATTGCGTCAAATCTCACGCCAGTGAGCCGTCGAATGGTGATTGCCTCGTAAGCCTCTTCGACGGCCTGAAGGATTGCGTCTGCGCAGGGCGAAGTGGGCTCCAGTATGTTGCGGGGGGGGATTCTTAGAGTGAAGGTTGCCTGTCCATTCTCCACCGCGTGCGACAGAGCGCTTTCGACGTCCGGATTGCCTTGGACAGCCGTCCAATAGCAGGTTCTGGCGCGAACATCACAGATGACGAGCAGCAAGGGAAGCGGAAGCGATTCAGAGTAGTATCGGAACCTCGCGACGTCGGCGCGGGAGAATTTCAGGCTTCCATGCTCGTCAAACACTGGGCTCTCTACACCTTTCACCTGAGCCTTGAAGAGGACGCCAGATGCACGGTTGTCTCTGCCGGTGGGCTCAAGCTCGAAATCAACGCCATAGTCTTCTTGATCTTCCTGCTCGCGGGCGGCCCAGGTTGGTATGAGCCGCGACAGAAAGGTCCGAGTCGCGATTCGTGAAATTTCTTTTGGGTCCATTGGATGCGCGGTAGGGAAGGATCGTGCTGGAGAAGACCGAATGCTTCGATTATCTACACCAGCCCCCCGCGAGTGGAATTCCATAGCGGTAGCCATATCGACGGGATTGGGGGCTTGGGCCGGTTCAGAGCGGTCGGCGATCACCATTATTACCGTCAATGCCAGGGCCGTTTCCACAGATTGGGCGAGACCGGTCGCCGCCACTCCACGTTGCGTGAGAGTGAATCGACGCGGATTGAATGCGGCATATTGAGCGCCTGCGTCACGCCCACCCGCTCGTGTCGGCCATGCATGCTTCAAGGACTCACCTACCGGCCGATCGCTTTCCTCCACATCACAACCCACACCTCAAGGAACCCAAACATGCCCAAACCCAAATCCAACACGACAACCCGACCCTCTTCCACCACGCCCACGCTCACATCCCGCCTCTCAGAACTCGTCCAGGCAGCGTTCTCGGCAATCTGGCTTCAAACTCAGGAACCCGCCGAAGCGATCCAGGACATCACCGCCCTTTGCCGCTCTGAAACCTGGAGACTCGCGACCTGGGATTGCGACCGCGGCATGACGTTCCCCCTTGAGCCGGTAGAACTTCCTGGCGTGACCGATACCCAGGATCCGCTCGCTGTCATCCGGGCCCTTCCACAAGTTTCAATCGGTGCCGCAACTACCCTCGTGGTTTTTGAAAGCCTGCACCGGTTTCTTGGCGCCACTGAGATCATCCAAGCTCTCGTGCGGCAGATTCACCACGGGAAGAGCAGCCGATGTTTTGTCGTCGTGTTGGCCCCGGTGATCCAGATACCGGCAGAACTCGAAAAACTGTTCACGGTGATCGACCATGAACTCCCTGGCCACACGCAGCTGGAACACATCGCTCGGGAAGTCGCAACGGAACCAGGCGAACTCCCGACACCTGAAAACCTCCCCCGTGTGATCGAAGCTGCCGCAGGACTCACCAGGAGCGAAGCGGAGAATGCCTTTTCGCTCTCGCTGGTCAGGCACGGCACCCTCGAACCGGAAACGATGTGGGAGCTCAAGAGCCAACAGCTAAAAAAATCAGGCCTGGTTTCGCTTCATCGCGGCCAGGAGAACTTCGAGCAACTTGGAGGACTCGACAATCTCAAGGCGTTTTGTCTTCGAGCTATGCGTCAACGTCATGAGTCCGGAGCCGCACACGCACCCAAACCTCGTGGCGTCTTGCTCCTGTCTCCTCCTGGTTGCGGCAAATCCCAGTTCGCAAAAGCACTCGGCAACGAAACGGGCAGACCTACGGTGGTCCTCGATGTCGGTGCGCTCTTGGGCTCGCTCGTGGGTCAGTCAGAGAGCAACGTCCGGGCGGCCTTGAAGCTGGCTGACGCAATGGCGCCGTGTGTGCTGTATGCGGACGAACTGGAGAAGTCGATCGCCGGGGCCTCTTCGTCCGGCCAAACAGATTCCGGCGTCACTGCTCGGGTATTCGGGTCGCTGCTCACCTGGCTGAACGACCACGAGAGCGACGTCTTCTTCGTCGGCACCTGCAATGACGCTTCGAAGTTGCCGCCCGAGTTTGCGAGGGCTGAACGGTTCGACGGCGTGTTCTTCGTCGATCTTCCTGGGCGTGAGCAGAAGGACGCGATCTGGGGCCTCTACCTGGGCGTTTATGGCCTCGACGCGAAACAGGCTCGGCCAAATGACGCGAACTGGACCGGCGCTGAGATCAAGTCGTGCTGCCGTCTTGCCAGTTTGTTGGACGTGCCGCTGATCCAAGCTGCTCAGAACGTCGTGCCTGTTGCCGTAACCGCTGGCGACAAGATTGAAGCCTTGCGGCAATGGGCTTCCGGTCGGTGTTTGTCGGCGGATCGTGCTGGCGTCTATTCGCGAGACCAAGGGACCGCGAATGGACGAGCGAGACGGGTGATGCGAGAGCCGGGGGTGAATTGAGGGGTGGGCTCGTGAATCAAGGGGTCATTGCCTCACGACATCGCCTGCTTAACGCTGGTCATCACTTTGCCTCGGGAGACTCGGGAATCGTGACATCGACTGACTCCGAGCGCCAGACGCTTTCCCCCAGACGTCCTTCCAACGTCACACACCACGCTCCCGGTTCGACCTCGACGACAGGAACCCGCATCGTGACTGATCCTTGCCCTGCTTCCCATCCCTTCTTGAACAGATCCTTCGGATATTCAACGGTTGCAGTGACAGAACGTACGGGGGTCGAACGAACGTCGTCGCGGAGATCCCGAAACCGGAAGGCGGGGGGATCCACGATCTTCGCACGTGTGTGGTCGAGACGGACATCAAACTCCAATTGGTCACCACGGATGCCGACGAATCTTAGGAAGGCCACGATGCCGTCTGGATTGCCCGTGAGCTCGTGCCAAAAGGAATCACTTTCCAGACGGCGAATTCCATCCACGACGACATCTCGTACGGCAGCATTCTTCTCGGTTCGATAGAGCTTGACGAGATCAGGGACGGCTCGTTTCGTAGTCATGTCCTTGAAGTTGGCGTCATAGGGATGGCTGACCGCGAACACGCATCTCGCCGCAGCCCTGCGCCACGAAGGATCGGGGTTCGTGAGCAATGGGAGTGCAAGGTCGATGGTGGCAGCTTGTTCGCTTTTGGTGGCGATCTCCGTCCGGGGGTACAGGTGACGGTGTGCATACCAGTACGTCGATCCTGACCCGAGCTCCTCCAAGGCCATGAGTCGGCGATTGTCTGCGAGCGTCGTATCCATTACCTTTGCCACGAGTAGTGCTCGCCCTCCCTTCGAGCAGAACGAAGGCGGCACTGTTTGGACGACTGATCCAAGACCCGCCGATACCAGCTTGGCTTTCCAGCAATCTTCTGGGATGCAACTTTCCATGATCCGACCGAAGAGCCTTGGTTCGAGTGACGCCCAGCCCTTTCGTTCAGAGCCAAAATAGCCTCCTCGAAACTCGTTCTTGTGATCGTCAATCCAGGCAAAGATGGCCCGATTTCGTTCCAGCGAATCATTGATGGCCTCAATCCGTAGAACCTGTTCGATCGTTGGCAGGTCTTCCTTCACCTGCTCGACCGTCGCATCCCATGTTTCATTTTTCATGGGCAGGAGGTACTGGGGGCCCGGATTCATTTGCTGCTGTGGAACCAGCAAATCGCCCTTATCGGTCAACGCGCGGATGCCCGACAAAACGAGCGTATAGCCTTGTCCGTCTTGGTCTCCACGCGGAGCGTGCAGGAACAGCATCGCTTTGACGATCTCCGGGGGGGGTTCTACAGCCTCACCGCCGAATAGCCCACGAGGATTCGCTCGGGAACACGTGCCGTCGTCTCTGATCTCGATCGCTTTGCCAACCAACGAGTCGGGGCCTTTCAAGACGGCCATGACTTTGTATTTGGTGGGCAAAGCATCGCCCTTGGAGTCAACAGGCACACCCACCAGGATCACGTCGGCCTCGATGGACATGTACCGGATGGACAAAGTCGGCAAATCCTCCGCCTGCCCGACGCCGCCGAAGGCCGACCATATGCCTCCGGCGACCAAGAGGAACCTAGCGAAACGACCCTTCATAGAATCGCCTCGTTCCAACAGCGTGTGCATAGGGTGAGCCTGAGTATGGAGTGCGCCGTGCGACCAGGGCAATTCTCGCCTCAGCACCGCCGTGTCCCAAGTCCTTCCTCCGCGACTCATCCAGCATTTCCGGGCGCTAGAAACGGCGATCGACACCAGACGGCTCCAGAGTCGCCCGGGTAGCCAATCGGCCGTCAGAGCGCGCTGTAGGCGCTCTCAGCCAGGGGGTTTCTCACGACAGCGGCCAGGGCTCCATCCACCAGCGAGCACCGACAACCCCGCGGCCCCTTGCTCGCGCTCCCGGTGGCCAAAACCGACATCCGCAAAAGTGCGGACCCAACATCCGCAAAGTTGCGGAGGTACATCCGCAAAACTGCGGAACCGGTCCTATTCTTCTATTATTCCTTTAAGAGATTCTTCTTCTATATCTATATGGGGTACCCCTCCTCCCCGGCTTGTCGCGAGTGGTAGGGGGTTGGTTCTGGCGTCTTGAGTGCTGCCGAAAAAAGCCCGCCAGAAATTCGACCGGCGTTTCGGCGCCCTCACAGGCACGATTGCGCCTGCGGGCATCGGAGGTCGCCCGGACACCTGATCGGCCGCGAGAGCGCGCGCTAGGCGCTCACAGACGGTGGTCTGCCGGGGTGGGGTTCGACACGTTGCGACCTCTTTGATGGCGGCCTTATGCTTCAAGCCATGGATGTCCGTCACGAAGTGACGCTTGAGGCAATCATGAGCTTTCGCTTTGAGCGAGAGCCGGTGCCCCTCTCGTTCGCGGACCGCCTGGCAAACGAGAACGGCTGGCGAGCCTCTTACGCAGACCGCGTGATCGAGGAGTACAAGAAGTTTCTCTATCTTGCCATGGTGGCTGGTCACCCAGTGAGCCCGAGTGAGGCGGTGGACCAGGCATGGCATCTCCACCTCGTCTACACCCGCAGCTACTGGGATGACCTTTGCCGAGACGTACTTGGCCGACCCCTACACCACGGCCCAACGCTTGGCGGCGCAGCCGAGCAGGCTAAGCACGACGACTGGTACGATCGAACGCTCGCCAGCTATCGCCGGTTGTTTAACGCCGAGCCACCGGGCGACATCTGGCCCGCGCTCGCCGATTGGAAGCGAGCCCACACCAGGCACGAACGCGTGGACCGAGAACGGTTCTGGCTCGTTCCAAAACCGCGTCTACCTGCCTGGCTGACTGGCCGCTCAGGCACCGCGCCCTGCTTTCTCGCCATTCCGCTCGTCGCAGCGATGAACCCACTGGACCTTACAGGCCCCGAGTTCCTTGGGCTCTTCCTCGTCATGCTGGTCAGCGCCCTCGTCGCCGGGCTGGTCCTACGCTCGTGGCATCGCGACGATACCTGGCTCGACGACCATGCAGCGTCTCTCAATCCCCATGAGCTCGCGTTTCTCAATGGTGGCCAGCGACAAATGATGCAGGCCGTGCTTGCGGGTATGATTCATGCGGGGCAGTTAGAACTGCGCCGCCGGGGCCAGGGAGCTTTTTTGGCCGGTGAGCGGCGCCTCTATGCTGCGGGGGTCTCTCCGAAGGACGAAAACGGACCTGGCCGCTTGATTCATAGGGAGGCAAGAGTCGATGGCGGCCTGGCGATCACCGATTTGCCGCGAGTTTTGGCTTCGTTTGCCAAGCGAACCCAACAAGCACTCGAAGATCGCGGACTGCTCTCACCACGGCGAGCCAGGCTCCTTCCCGCCATACCGATGATTTTGGTGCTCTTGCTGGGTATCGCGAAGGTCTGCGTTGGGCTGGACCGCGATCGTCCGGTGGGGTTTCTGGTTGTGCTTTGCATCGTTACCGCGGTGGGGGCTGTATTGCTCGCAACGCCGCCGCGGCTCACAAGCCACGGGCGACACGTTCTGCGACGCTGGAAAAGCGAACATGCGTCGCTTCGAAGGAGCGGCCCCGAAGCCGATAAGCTCGACCCAGCAACCCTGCTGCTGGCTGTAGCTCTCTTTGGAATCGCATCGTCTTCCACACCGCAACTGAATGAGCTCCGCGCCGCGGTAGGCTCCGGCAATCGTTCGAGCGGGTGCGGATCGAGTTGCGGAGGAAGTGGCTGCGGCGGGGGAGGTTGCGGAGGCGGCGGTTGTGGCGGGTGCGGTGGTGGCGATTAGTCCAAGGACCGTTCGTCTAGATGATCGCTTGTGGCCATCGGGAACGTGCTAGCGTTGCCGACGTTGCCCTTGGGGACAACCACACGGCCAACCGATCCCGCGAGTCTATGTGCCTGACCGACCTTCGGCTGCGCATTCACCGGCCACCACACGACGATTTCATCCAGCACTTTTCGACCCACCAGAAGGCCGATTGAGTCTGGGCATTCTCGGGTCGCTTGGGCACTTGACCGGGCTTCCTTGATTGCTGAAATCACTCTCAGCCAGGGAGTTTCGCGAGATAGGGATGGGGCCTCGACTGGCTGCATGCTGTTCTCGTGGGCTGTGATGTGTAGGCAGCGTGAACGGCGTCGCTATGATCCGCAGAGTCTGGTTGTCTCGTTCCGAAGC
>CAZCHF010000047.1:2439-29643 GCA_964498325.1 uncultured Candidatus Kuenenia sp. | reverse complement strand
CGCAGGAAGACCGGAAGTCCAGCCTGAGCGCTCTGCGTGCCGAGATCGACCGCATCGACAAGCAGCTCGTCGGACTCATGAACGAGCGGGCTGAGGTGGCTCGTGAGATCGGCCATGTCAAGCAGACCTCGGGCCAGGTGACCTACGATCCTGCCCGCGAAGAGACCGTACTCGAGCGGGTGGCCTCTGCCAACGAAGGGCCCCTCTCGAACGACAGCATTAAGGCGATCTTTCGTGAGTTGATTTCGGGGTCACGGGCGATCGAGCAGCACCTTCGCGTGGCCCACCTCGGCCCACTCTGGACCTACAGCCATTTGGCGGCGCTTCACCGCTTCGGTGGCTCTGTCGACTTTGTTCCCGTGGCCAGCATCTCAGCGGCCTTCGAAGAGGTCTGCGCAGGTCATTCCCATTACGGTGTCGTGCCACTCGAGAACTCGACGGACGGTCGGATCGCCGACACGCTCGACAACCTGTCGAGACTCCCCGTGAAGATCTGTGCCGAGGTGCCGCTGCGCATCCATCACACGCTTCTCGCCGCCTGCGATCGCTCGGCGATCCGCGAGGTCTACAGCCGTCCGCAGGCGCTTTCCCAGTGCCGCAACTGGCTGGCGAGGCATCTTCCCTCCGCCCGGCTCGTCGAGGTGACCAGTACGAGCGCCGCCGCCGAGATGGCGTCGCGGACCCCGAATGCCGCGGCCATCGCGAGCCGACAGGCCGGGGTTCATTACGGACTTAACGTTCTTGCCGAGGAAATCGAAGACGTTGCCGGAAACACGACTCGCTTCGCGGTCATCGGCCACGCCGACGCCAGCCGCACGGGCAAAGACAAGACCTCGCTCATGTTCGAGATCGAGCACAAACCGGGTGGTCTGGCCGACGCGCTTGCGATCCCGAAGCGCCAAAAGCTCAACCTCACTTGGATCGAGTCGTTTCCACTGGCCGGCCAGGATCGAGGCTACATCTTCTTTGTCGAACTCGAAGGGCATCGCACCGACCTCCGGGTCCGTCGAGCCATCGCGAGCCTCGAAAAGCGCTGCAAGCGAGTCGTCTGCTTGGGCTCCTACGCGGCGGCAGCACCTGTCGGCTGAAGCGATCTACGCTATCAGCCGCTTCATTTCGCGAACGGCCTCGGAAAAACCGACGAGGACGGCTCGCGCGACGATCGAATGGCCGATGTTGAGTTCGCCCATGCCGTCGATCCGAGCGACCGGTACGACGTTGCGATAGGTCAGGCCATGTCCTGCGGCGAGGGCAAGCCCCCCCTGCCTCGCCATGACGCCACCGCGAGCGAGTTCCACCAGCCGCTCGTCACGCTCGCCCTCGCTGGCCGCGTTGGCATAACACCCGGTGTGCAACTCGACCGCGGCCACACCGAGATCGATCGCCAGGTCGATCTGTCGCGGCGCCGGATCGATGAAAAGCGACACCGCAATGCCGGCATCGGCAAACCGTTTCACCGCGGACTCTACCGTGCCACGATGCCCGACGACATCGAGCCCCCCTTCGGTGGTCACCTCCTCGCGCCGCTCGGGCACGAGCGTGACCTGGTCCGGCTTCACGCGGCAGGCGATCTCCACCATCTCCGGCGACACGGCGCACTCGAGGTTGAGCTTCACCTGCACCGTGCGGCGCAGCACCTCGAGGTCACGGTCTTGAATGTGCCGACGGTCTTCCCGGAGATGCACCGTGATCGCGTCGGCCCCGCCGATTTCGGCCAGCGCCGCCGCCCAAACGGGGTCAGGCTCGACGGTTCGTCGAGCCTGACGGATCGTGGCAACGTGATCGATATTGACGCCGAGGGTGGCCATGCACCCGAAGAGCCTGCACGCAGGGTCATTCCTTTTTCAAGAGGACGACCGCATTACCGCGTGGCGTGCGAATCTGGAGGAGCACGCCGGCCTCGGGCGATTCCTTCTCGATCGCCGCGGCAAACTCGGCGATCGAGCTGACCGGCGTCCGTCCGACCTTGCGGACCAGGATGCCCGGGCCGATTCCTGCGGTCGCGGCGAGGCCATCCGGATCGACGCGATCGACGACGACGCCTTCAAAATCGGCGTATGCATCTTCCGCGAGCGAATCCTTCGACCGGACCTCGATCCCAAAATCCTTCGAATAGAACGTTTCGTCGCCGGGCTTGGCCATCGGCCCACGGCCTGAAGGCATGCCGGCCAAGTCCTTTGGCAGCGGCTTGACGTTGAGCGACAGCGTGAGCGGCTTGCCGTCGCGCAAGACGCCCAGGCTATGCGGTCGGTCAAACTCGGCCCGCTCCACGAGTTCCTGCAGCATGCGCGTGCCGGTGATCTCCTGACCATCGAAGCCTGTGATGACATCGAGCGGCTGCACGCCGGCGGCGGCCGCTGGCGAATCGGGGACGACGTCGCTCACGAGCACACCGCCGCGAGTCGGCGCGATCCCGAGTTTCTCCGCGACGCGTCGGTCAAGCGGCCCCATCTGCACACCGATAAAGGCCCGCTCGACGCTTCCCTTGTCGATGAGCTGGCCAGTCACCCACTTCGCGAGATTCACCGGGATGGCAAAGCCGATGCCCTGGTAGCCGCCGCTATTCGACGCGATGGCCGTGTTGATGCCCACGACCTCACCGGCGAGGTTTACGAGCGGCCCTCCAGAGTTGCCCGGATTGATGGCGGCGTCGGTCTGCAGAAACTGGGCCCGACGGATGCTGCCGAGCTCGCGCCCCTTGCCGCTGATGATGCCCGCGCTCACTGTCGTCTCGAGTTCGAACGGGTTGCCGATCGCGATGACCCAGTCGCCGATCGAGAGTTTGTCCGAGTCGCCCAGCCTGGCCACCGGAAGCCCTTTGGCCCCTTCCAGTCGAACGACCGCAAGATCACTCTCCGGGTCGGTCTTGATTTCGGAAGCCTTGAACTCACGGCCATCCGAAAGGCGAACCACGACCTCGTCCGCTCCTTCGACGACGTGGTTGTTGGTGATGACGACCCCGTCGGCCGATACGATCACACCCGAACCGACGCCGGAACGGCCCGGCATGCGACCTTCGGGCATGTTGAACTCAAACCCCTCGGGAAGGCCATCCGGGAACATGCCCTCGAACGGCGTGCCCTGGAACGGATTTTGTCCGCGGGCACGTGGCCCGCGGGGCGCTGCCACCTGCTTTGGCTTCACGCGGCTCTGCACGACGACCACGCTTGGCGTTGCGATCTCCGCAGCGCTTCGAAATGCGGTGGAAAGGGCGTTGGCATGGGCCAGCGCCGCAGCCGAAGTGGACGGCTCTTCGGCCTGCGCCGACGGCAGGCTGGCGGCGATCGCGGCTGCCACTGCGAGCGACGTGGCCACGCAGGCAAGGCAGGCAATTCGCTGGGGTCGTCGAAGATCTCTGCGAACCGCGGTGAATGTCGAAAGCATGAATGAACCTCAGGAGAAACGGGTGAGTGTTCTGGGGTATCAGCAGGATTGTAGGCCGTGCCCGATTCCCGAGGTCCACACAACCTCCGTCAAAATCGGGCAAGCATCTGGCATTACGAGGCCCGCGGGCCGAGGGTTCGAACGGTATCACAACTCGGAGCCCTGCCACGTTGACAGGCTGCCTGGCCCAGGCTTAGCCTGCGCCTTCTCTAGGGAGATCGCGACGCTGCCATGCCGACAGGAAAACCCTCGGTCCCGCCGGGGCCGGGTATCGATGTGGCAGAGTGTGAGCGGCGGATCGGGTACGCGTTTCGCGATCCGACGATCCTCGTGGCGGCGGTCACCCATGCATCCGGAGCGCGGCACCGACTCGCCTCGAATGAGCGTCTCGAATTTTTGGGCGATGCGATTCTCGGGTTCATCGTCTGCGAACGGCTCTTTCACTCGTTTCCCGAGTCACTCGAGGGGGATCTCACACGCATCAAGTCGGTCGTCGTGAGCCGCGAAACCTGCAGCCGCCTGAGCACGCAGCTTGGCCTTGCGGAGTTTCTCATTCTCGGCAAAGGGTTTTCAGCGGCGGGGAACGCCGGTCGGTCCGTGCCCGACTCCGTGCTCTCTGACCTCTTTGAAAGCCTGGTGGCCGCGATCTATCTCGACGGTGGCATGGATCAAGTCAAACCGTTCGTCGAGCGGCTGTTGGGACCGGAGATCGACAAGGTGGTGTCGGGGGAAACCGGCTCCAACCACAAGTCGCTGCTCCAACAATGGGCTCAGCGCGATTTCGGACTGACGCCAACGTACGAAGTGCTCGCCGAAGAGGGGCCGGACCACAGCAAGAGCTTTCGGGTGTCGGCTCAAATCGGGAACCGTAGCTACCCACCAGCGTGGGGCCGCAACAAAAAGGAGGCCGAGCAGCGAGCGGCGTCAAATGCCCTGCTGGAGTTGAAGGGGGACGACGCTGCGACTGACGACCTGCCATGACGATTCCTCGCATCAGCCGCCGCACGTTTGTCGCGACGCCTTCCGCAGCCCTCTTGCTGGTGGCGTCATCGCAAGGCACTTTAGCGAGCCCTGAACCGCTTTCTACGCCTCATCAGGCGACCGGCATTCGGATTGGCGAGGTGACGCACGACTCCGCCGTCATTTGGACTCGGCTCACCGCGAATGCGGATCGAAATAACGACGGCCTGTTGATTCCTGGACTGGCCGTGGGAAAGCGGGCTCGACAGTTGGCGAAGGTGAACGTGCCGGTCGAAGACTTGGAGGGGGCATGCCCGCCGGCCGATGGGCGGATTCGCCTGCGGTACTGCGTGCGTGAGGGGGCCCGAGATCCGGTGACGACCGAGTGGGTGGAGGTCGCCGCCGCCAAGGACTCGATCCACAAGTTTCTTCTCAACAATCTCCGGCCGGACACAACCTATGAACTCGTGTGCGAAACGACAGGGCCCGACGGTGAACCACGCCACGGCGAGCTGCGAGGACAGTTCACAACAGCGCCTCGGGCTGACGACCCCCAACCGATTCGCTTCTGCGTGATGACCTGCCAGGGCTATCCCGATCGCGGCCATCCCGACGGCCATCCGATCTATCCAGCGATGCAGGCGTTGTCTCCACGATTCGCCTGCCTGACAGGCGACCTCGTCTACTACGACAACGACGAACCGCAAGCCGTCACGCCGGCGCTTGCCCGGTATCACTGGGAGCGGATGTTCAGCCTGCCGCGGCTGCACGAGTTTACTCGCAACGCTGCCACCTACTGGCTGAAGGACGACCACGACACGGTCAACAACGACGCCTGGCCGGGCCGCACGCAGGGGGAGCTGACGTTCGAGGAGGGGAAGAAGATTTTCCGTGAACAGGCGCCGATGCTCCCGGATGAACCAGGATATCGGACGTTTCGTCACGGCAAGGATCTTCAAATCTGGCTGACGGAGGGGCGCGATCATCGTTCGGACAACGACGCCCCCGATGGCGACCGGAAGACCATTCTTGGACCCGCTCAAAAGGCCTGGCTGAAGCAGACGCTCGCGGCCAGCGACGCGACGTGGAAGATTCTGGTGTCGCCGACCCCGTTCGTGGGTCCTGATCGCGGCAACAAACACGACAACCACGCCAACGCTGCCTTTGCCCATGAAGGCGACGAATTGCGGGACTGGTTCAGGGAAAACGTTCCGGACAATTTTTTCGTGATCTGCGGCGACCGCCACTGGCAGTATCACTCGGTCCACCCGGCCACTGGGCTCCATGAGTTCAGCGTCGGACCGGCGAGCAATGAGCACGCGGCAGGCTCCCCGGGCGAAGACCCACGGTTTCACCGGTTTCATCGGGTGAAGGGGGGCTTCCTGTCGGTCTCCGTCGATCGCCGTGACACGATTCCGCACATCCGATTCGAGCTTCGCGACATCCACGGCACCGTCGTTTACCATTTCGAGGCTGTCGGCCAAGCCTGACGGCCCGTTCCTTCTTCACAGGCTCGCACGCTCCCATGAAACGAATTCTGATCGCTGCCCTGTTGAGTGACCTGTTCATCGCAATGCAAGCGACGGCCGCTCCGCTCAGGGTTTACATCCTCGCCGGTCAGTCCAACATGCAGGGCCACGCGAGCGTCACGACGTTCGACTATCTCGCCAAGGACCCGAAGACGGCGCCGCTGCTAGGGGAGATGCGGGGCGAGGACGGCACCCCGAAGGTCTGCGACCATGTCTGGATCAGCTATCTCTCCGAGGACCGCGGAGGCAAGGAAACGATCAAGGAAGGAAAACTCACCGCCGGCTTCGGTGCGAGAAACGACACGATCGGCCCCGAGTTCATGTTTGGTATCACGATGGAGAAACTCCATGACGAGCCGATCCTCCTCATCAAGACCGCTTGGGGCGGCAAGAGCTTGCATACCGACTTTCGTCCGCCGTCCGCCACCGCGGAAGGCGCGGGCAAGTACTATGCCCTCATGCTCGACCATGTGAAGCGAGTCTTGGCCGATCCCCAGAAGGTCGTGCCGACCTACGACCCGAAGAAGGGTTATGAACTTGCCGGGTTCGTCTGGTTTCAAGGTTGGAACGACCTGGTCGATCAGAAGGCGTATCCAAACCGGGGCCAGCCTGGGGGCTACGATCGCTACACGGAGTATCTGGCGCACTTCATCCGCGATGTCCGTAAGGATCTGAATGCCCCCAAGCTTCCATTCGTCATCGGAGTGCTCGGCGTGAATGGCCCCGTGGAGACGTTCACCACGCCTCGGTACAAGCCGATCTACCAGAGTTTTCGGGATGCGATGGCGGCCCCGGCCGAGATGCCCGAGTTCAAGGGCACGGTCACGGCCGTGCTCACGGAAAACTTCTGGGACCACAAGCTCGCGGAAGCACGCGACAAGAAAGAGCGCACGCCGGAGGAAGAGGAAATCGCCAAAGGCGCCTCGAACCAAGGGTTTCATTACTACGGCGCCGCCAAGTTCTTCGCCCCCGCCGGGAAGGCGTTTGCCGAAGCGCTTGACGCCATGCAGTGACGTCGCACTGAGCCGTTTTCACGCAGTGTCAATGAACGGCGATCAGCCAGAGCGCCAGGATGCCGCGGGCCGTCCACAGGATCGTGCGGAGCCAGTTGCTCACCACGAGCCGACGATGGACTGCCGCGTCGAATCCCGTGCTCAGTTGGACATGCCGCGGCAATTGAATCAGCGCGGTCGAGAGCCATATGGCGAGGAGCATCGCCGCACCGACCCACGCCACGGGTTTGAGCGTCGCCCGGAGGAGCCACACGAGCGCCGCAGACAACGCCCCCTCGCAGAGCATGACCGGCACCACCACGAATGTCGTCAGCCGACGATTGTCGACGCAGTACCGAGCTGACTCATCCGCCCCCACGCGGTCGAACAGTGGATAGTGCGCAACTTGCACGAACCAGATGAGCCCCGTCATGAACCAGGTGGCAGCGGCGTGGGCGAGCAGGATCGTGAACGTCATGGTCAATCGAGTCGCGGGGAGCAGAATCTCAAGTCGCTACCGCGTGACCGCGGATTCGCTGGCGTGCTCGGCTGCGAAGGAGCGATGCCCCTTCCATGCCCAGACGAGAATACTGCCAAAGGGCAGCCACCAGATGAGATCGTTGGTGACGATGGTCCAGCCCGCGACCCAGGGTAATGTGCCCCGCGCAGCGGCCGACAAAAAACCGATCGGCCCGAAGATCTTGCCAAGGAGGCCCACAAGGACGATCGGCCAGTGTCGCCGCGGGTCGCTCGCGGCGATCCAATAGCCGACGCCGTACACGCCCACGATCATCCCGATGCATTGCCAGAGTTCCGGATAGTTCGGCGGGTCCATGCCGGCCCAGTGAAACGGCGCCAGGGGGAAGAGCACCACAGCCGCCCCCCATGCGAGGTTGTAGATCGCCGCGGCCCGGAGCACGAATCCCATCCAGGCAGGTGGGCAGTGAGTATGAGTCGTCGGCGCCACGTCATCGCTCCTCTACACCTTGGGACGGACTCGGACGGTGGCAAGTCCGCCGTCCACGCCGAGAACTTGCCCTGTCACCCAGTCGTTGGCCGGGTCGAGGAGCCAGCAGATCGCGCGGGCGACGTCATCAGGCTCACCCAGGCGACCGAGGGCATGCATCGCGACCGACGCCTTTTCACTGGCTTCGTTGGCTGTCATCTTGGCCGTGAGCGGCGTGCGGGTGAGCCCCGGAGCGACACAGTTGAATCGCAAGCCCCGCGACGCGTACGTGGCTGCAGCCGATCGCATGAGCCCTTCCACGCCCGCCTTCGCAGCAGCAATGGCTTCGTGGTTGGCGATACCCGTACGTGCCGCAGCCGTGCTCACGAGGACGACCGATCCGCCACCGGTCATGATCTTCCCTGCGGCGTGACAGACTGCGAAGGCCGTCGTCAGATTGGCGGCGATGGTGGCGGCGTATTCCTCTTCGCCCGTGAGATGGGCCGGCTTCAAAAGAAGTGATCCGGCGCAGTTCACAACGCCGGTCAGTGGCCCGAACTTCTCGGTGGCCTGCTCACATGCCGTGACCATGTCGGCAAAGCGTGTGGCATCGCCGACGATCGGAAGCCCGCCGATCGGCGACGTCACGGTCGCGAGCTTTTCCGGATCACGCCCCACGACCGTCAGCGTGGCGCCGACGCCATGGAGCATTTCACAGACGGCTCGACCGATGCCACTCCCCCCTCCGACCACGATGACGTTTTGGTGCATACACATGCCCGGATCCTAGGCCCGGGGCCGATCGCGGCCACCGCCTGGGGTTCCGGCGGTCAGCTTGCCGTGCCAACGAACGTGGTGACGATTTTGAAAGAATTCGCCAGATTCCGCGGGTGCCTGCGCTGGCGTATGTTGGTTGGCGGGGGCGGCGGCCAAAGGGCCGCGAGGCACGGTTGGGACAGGAAAGGCGTGTCCGAGGAGGGAAACACCAACATGAAGACGAAGCTTTTCGTACTCGCGTTGGCCTTTTCAGGCCTCGGTGTCGCAGGAATCGCGTCCTATGCGGACCACGACGACGAGGATCGGGTCGAGGACCTGATGGAGAAAACCCACGAGGGCAAGCGTTCGCCGTACCGGCAGTTGAAGCGGGAGGCATCATCTGACACGCCTTCGTGGAAGATCATCGAGGCGACGCTGCCCACGTTCGAGGAAATGAGCCGGGCGTTGCGCGAGTCCAAGGTTGACGACATCAAGGGATCTTCGGATGGGTATGTGGACGCCGTGGGCGAGGTCGTCACGGCGACGAGAACCCGTGATGCGATCTCCCTCAAGCGGGCCGTTGGCGCTCTCAGTGATTCCTGCGGTGATTGTCACTTCAAAGGCGGCGTCGGTGGCGAACTCGACGAGTGACCGATGTCGCATTCCTGGCGTTGCTCATGCAAGCCTGCCTTCTCGGAGAAGGCGCCTCGCTATAATCGAGTCGCTTTTGATTCGTCAGGGCGACGGGGTTGCCGCTCGGCCACAATCGTTCTGGGGAAGCGATCCTGGGGTGGAGACGACGTCATGCGACGTGATCGATTCGCGGTGGCAAGGTTGTCGATTGTGGCGATCGGTGCGGCGGGGATCGCCATGGCCGTTTTTTCAGCGACCGGAGCACCCAGCGCCACTCACTCAGAACTCCATGCCCGCTATGCCGATGCCAGGCTGCGACTGGCTGTCTCCCGGCTCGACGAGGCCGAACGACTCAACCGCCATACACCGGGGCTCGTGACCGACACCGATCTGCGTCGATTGCGGAACCGTGTGGAAGTGCTGCGGAGCCAAGTCCACGAGGTTCACGCACAGCCCCACGGCTACGCCCTGGCCGAACAGCGGGCTACTGCGAACGCCATCGTGCGGATCTGCCAGGAGGACCTGGATGCGGCCCACGACGTGAATCTCCGGCGCCCCGGTACCGTGTCACCGGAAAAGCTCCGGCAACTTGAGATCAAGGGCGAGATCGCAAAGCTGCGGGTGCAGTTGCTCGAAGACCCGTCGTTCCTCGATTCGCCCTTGGACGTGATGCAGATGCAGATCGATCAGATCGCGGACCTGCTCTTTGATGCGCTCGACCGTATGGAGTCGACCGCGGCGGTTGATCGCCGTTGATGTCGAGGAACGCGCAGGGCACGGGACTCGCATGAACTCGGCTTCAGATCTTCGTGCGGGAAAAGTGTCGACCGCGATTCCGAATCCGGCACTCGCTACGATCGTGGATCAGCGATTATCACGAATCCACCCCATGAAGGACTGCCGTGGCTTCCGGACTGCTCGTGCTGCTCGACGATGTTGCGGCGATTGCGAAGGCGGCGGCCGCGTCCCTTGACGATGTGGCCGCCCAGGCGATCAAGGCCGGCAGCAAGGCGGCCGGCGTCGTCATCGACGACGCCGCGGTGACGCCGAAGTATGTGATCGGTTTGTCGCCGGCACGCGAGATTCCCATCGTCTGGAACATCGCCAAGGGGTCGCTCAAGAACAAACTTGTCGTTCTGATGCCCGCACTGCTCCTGCTCGGGTTCGTCGCGCCATGGTCGATCTCGCCGCTCCTGGCGGTGGGCGGCCTGTTTTTGTGTTTCGAAGGCTACGAAAAGCTCCACCACATCATCCACGGTTTCTTCCACCCGGCGCACGTCCCCGCTGCTGGCGAGGTGGTTGCGATGAGTCCCGAGGAACTCGAGCAGTTACGGACTGCCGGCGCCATTCGGACCGACTTCATCCTTTCGGCAGAGATCATGGCGATCGCCTATGACGTCGTCCGGGACGAGCGATTCGCGACTCGGTTCGGCGTGTTGCTCGTGGTGGCGATCGCGATCACGGGGGGTGTCTACGGATTCGTCGGGTTGATTCTCAAAGCGGACGATCTCGGACTCCACCTGGCGCGTGATCGCACCCGAAGGCCCCTCCGCATCTTGGGAAGAATGCTGATCGCTGCGATGCCGTGGTTGCTTGTGATGCTCAGCTACGTCGGAACCGCCGCCATGCTGTGGGTCGGGGGCGGCATCGTGCTCCACGCGTTCCCCCGGCTCTATGACGCCTTGCACGACCACGTTGGGGCGCTCGATCTGCCGGACGCCGTCGCGTGGTGCGTGGAGGCGGGCATCAGCCTCATCGCCGGGATCGCCATCGGCTTCGTGGCTGCTTCGATCGTCAAGGCCACGAAGGCCCGGTTCCGAAAGGATCGCACTAGCACCGGCTCGATCTCGTCGCGCTAGGCCCGGCCGGATGCCGGGCTTAAAAAGAAAAAGCCGGCAGGGGCCACGGACACCAGAAGAACGCAAAGCCGGCCCGGCACGATGCCGGGATTGAAACGAAAAAGCCCGCAGGGGCCACGAGGGCCCTGCGGGCGTAAAATGGTGGGGGCAGGATTCGAACCTGCGACCTCGAGGTTATGAGCCTCGCGAGCTACCGGGCTGCTCCACCCCACGGCAGTGTTGAATTGTCAAGGTGCGTCGGCTCTGCCTGTTGAGTGGCGGATCCAGGTGAAAACCTGGGTGGCGAGCCGACAAACCTCTTCGGAATAATAGATGGATGCACTGCTGAAAGAAAGCCCCAGGGCCAAACAGCCGTCACCACTCGCATAATCGGATCTGTTCGCGATGCCACCCATGCCCCCGCTGCCGTCGGGGCAGCGTCAGCCGAGCCAGCCGACAACGCTCGTGGGCGGAATCCCTTGGGCCGCGCCTAGGCTCGCTGCCGATCCTGATTCTGGCTTCGACGCGGTCGCGGGAATGCCGGTCGTGGTCGACCCGTCGCCGACGATCATTGCTGGTCGGATCGGCTTGTCACTCGATGCGTCTGAATCACCGCTCACGTTCGGCGAGCGGATCGACGCGTGGGTGCGCAAGAGCCCACCGTTCTCGGTCAGCCTGTCGCTGCACGTCGTCGTCCTCCTTGTTCTTGCGTTCGTTATCTACTCACGGAAGGAGACGCCGGCCCTGAGACTTGACCTGTCCTGGGCCTCCGAAGCGGTCGTTGAAGCCGAGGACAAGGGCGTTCAGATCGTCGCTCCCGAAGAGCCAGAGAAGGAGCCCGAGCCAGAGGTTGTGGAGCCGGAGAAGCCGGTGGTCGAGGAGCCGATCGCCGCACCACTACTCGTGGAGGAGCCAGTCGAACCGGGGCCGGGCCCGATTGTTGCGGCGGTGTCGCAGGCCGTGCCCCTCGGGTCGCTTCTCGACGGTCGCCAGGAAGGCCGTCGTGACGCACTCATCAAGGCATTCGGAGGGAGTGATGCCACGGAAGCTGCCGTCGCCCGGGCACTCGCCTGGCTTGCAAAGCAGCAGGGCAAGGATGGGCTCTGGAGTCTTCGTGGACCGTACGTCGACGGTGGTTCGCAAGAGAATCAACTCGCGGCCACCGCCATGGCGCTCCTCGCGTTTCAGGGCGCTGGCCACACGCCCTCGGCAGGTCGCCATGCCGCCGTCGTGGCCAAGGGATGGAAGGGCCTGCTCGCCAAGCAGTTGCCAGACGGCCGCTTCGACCTGCCGCTGCCCTCGCATCATGCGCTCTATGCCCATGCGCAGGCGACGTATGCACTCTGCGAGCTCGTCGGCATGACCAAGGATCGCACGTTCGTGGATCAGGCTCGGCGCTCGCTCGACTATGCCCTCGCGGCGCAGGCCGACAATGGGGGATGGCGCTACGCCCCCCGCGAGTCGGGCGACATGTCGGTCACCGGTTGGTTCATGATGGCCCTCAAGAGTGGCGAAATCGCCGGGCTCTCGGTGCCAGGCGAATCTCTCGATCGACTTTCAAAGTTTCTCGATACGGTTTCGGTCGATGGTGGAACTCGCTACGGCTACCGCGTCGACTCACCGCTGCGGCCGCCGACCGGCGTCACCACCGCGGTGTCGGCCGAAGGCCTGCTCGCGCGGCAGTTTCTGGGGTGGCCCAGAGACGACCGACGCATGGCAGCCGGCATCGAGATCCTGATGGCGGAAAAGTTCCTCGATTTCGACAACGACAAGGATGCGTACGCGTGGTACTACATCACCCAGGTCGTCCACAACGTCGGCGGCGAGCCCTGGGCACGCTGGAACGGGCGGATGCGCGAGGTCGTGCCGAGCCAGCAGGTTGCCAAGGGGCCGGAGTCAGGATCGTGGGATCCCGCGCTCGACAAGTGGGGCCACATCGGCGGCCGACTCTACATGACCTGCTTCATGACCTACATGCTCGAGGTCTATTACCGCCACTTGCCGCTGTACCAAGCCGTTGCCGGCGCAGGCTCGCCGTAGACTCGATGTTCATCACCGCCACTGTCGCAGCGCTTCGTACGCCACGATGGCTGCCGAGTTGGCGACGTTGAGGCTGCGGACTTGAGGGCGGGATGGAATCGTGAGCAGGGAATCAGCGTGGGCGGCCTTGATCTCGGGAGGGAGGCCGGCTGACTCGCTACCGAAGACGAGCACGTCGCCTTTGGAATATGCGACGTCCGTGTAGCTCCGCGTAGCCCGTGCGGAGAAGAGCCATTTGCGACCGGCGCCCGCGTCATCGAGCCGGCGGCAGAGCGCCTGCCAGTCGTCGACGGCTTCCCATTCGAGCTCGTCCCAGTAGTCGAGACCGGCCCGGCGCAGATAGTAGTCGTCGAGGCTGAAGTTGATCGGCCGCACGAGCCACATCTTGGCGGCGATGGCCACGCAGGTCCGCCCCACGTTCCCGGCGTTGGGCGGGATCTCGGGAGCCACCAAGACGATATGGAGGAGTGGCTCGTACCGCATCGATCACGAGTCGCCGGAAGGGAGGAGGTCTGCTATCGTTTCAAGGCGGCACGACGGATCGTGCGGCACAGCAAACCAGTGTGGCGTGAGGGCAGGCCGTGGTCGAGATACAGCGAAATCCTACGCGGGAAGTGCGGATCGGTCGGATCGCCATCGGCGGGGGCCACCCGATCGCCCCACAGAGCATGACCGCGACCCACACGCAAGACATTCCAGCCACGCTCGAGCAAGTGAACGCCCTTCATGACGCGGGGGCCGGCGTCGTGCGCATCGCCGTCGACTCGAAGAAGGATGCCGCGGCCCTCGAGGCGATTCGTGCCGGCACCGAGGCCAATCTCGCCGTCGACCTCCAGGAAAACTATCGGCTCGCGATCGACGTGGCGCCATGGGTCGACAAGCTCCGCTACAACCCGGGCCATCTCTACCACCACGAACCGACGAAGCCTTGGCAAGACAAGGTAAAATTCATCGCCGAGGTGGCTTCGGCGAACGGCTGTGCCCTCCGCGTCGGCGTGAACTGCGGCAGCGTCGACCCGGCAAAGAAGGAGCAATTCGATCCGGAAGACTCGTTGGGGCCGATGCTCGCCAGCGCCCTCGAGCACTGCGACCTGCTCGACGCGATCGGCTTCACGCGCTACTGCGTGTCGCTCAAAGACTCCGATCCCAAGAAGGTGATCGAGGTCAATCGACGCTTTGCCGAGGCGCGACCGGACGTGCCGCTTCATCTGGGCGTCACCGAAGCCGGGATGCCACCGGACGGCATCATCAAGACCCGCATCGCCTTCGAGCAGCTCATCTCGCGGGGCATCGGCGACACGGTTCGCGTTTCGCTCACCGTTCCCAACGCCGACAAGCCACAAGAGATTGCCGCCGCGAATGCAATCCTTGCCGACATCGCCGCGGGGCGGGTTCGGAGCGTCGTCGACTACGGCCTCTCGACGCTCAACATTATTTCGTGCCCGAGTTGCTCACGCGTCGAGAACGAGGCCTTTATCGATCTCGCACGGCAGGTGAAGGAGATGACCGCCTATGCCGCCGATCACGCGATCACGATCGCCGTCATGGGCTGCCGTGTGAACGGCCCAGGCGAAACCGACGACGCCGACCTCGGCCTCTGGTGCGGCCCGACGCACGTGAATCTCAAGCGGGGCAGTGCGGAGCTTGGGGCCTTCCCCTACGATGCCATTCTGCCCAAGCTGCGGGCCGAGCTCGACAAGATCATCGCGGAGCGTGGCGTTGCCACATCGGCATAGTCGCTTTCCGGCAGGTTCTCTTCCATGAAAATTCTCCCGATCGTCGACGAAGGATCCTGCGGCACCGCCGCCGGGCCGCTGCCCGTGATCGCGGCCGGTGATCCGGCCACGCGGCGCGGCACGTTTTCGCTCGTCACGCTCGGGTGCCCGAAGAACCTCGTCGACAGCGAACGGATGCTGGGGTTGCTCCGGGACGACGGCTGGCAGTTCGTGCCCGAGGCCGCCGGCTCGGATCTCGTCATCGTCAACACCTGTGCCTTCCTCGATGCCTCGCGGCGCGAGTCGTACGGTGTGATCAACGAGATGCTGGACTTGAAACGGTCGGGGGGCACGCGCGGCGTGATCGTGGCCGGATGCCTTGCTGAGCGGCAAAAAGAATCGCTCCTCGATGAACTGCCGGGCCTCGATGCCGTGATTGGCGTGTTCTCGCGCGACGAGGTGGCGAAGACGGCCGAGCGACTCGTCGGTGGCCTCGTCGACCAGCGGAGCGTGTTTCGGCCCGCGCCCGCCCGGGCCCTCGACGATTCGCACCGGCTCCGCGTCACGCCCCGCCACGTCGCCTACCTCAAGATCTCCGAGGGCTGCGACCGCACCTGCACGTTCTGCTCGATCCCGCGGATGCGTGGCAAGCACGCGACGAAGCCGATCGAGGAGGTGATCCGCGAGGCCCGCGAACTGGCCGCGGACGGCGTCAAGGAACTCGTGATCGTCGCCCAGGACACGACCTATTACGGCATCGACCTCTACGGTGAGCCCCGGCTTGTCGAACTGCTCGGGGAACTGGAGAAGGTCGACGGGATCGAGTGGATCCGGCTCATGTATCTCTACCCGATCCACTTCAGCGACCGGCTGATTGCCACCATTGCCGGAAGTTCAAAAATTCTGCCGTACCTCGACATGCCGCTCCAGCACGCCAGCGATGCCGTGCTCAAGCGGATGCAGCGTCGGGTCAACCGCGCGGCGACCGAGGAGCTCCTCGGAAAACTTCGGGGGGCCATGCCCGACCTCGTCCTGCGCACGACGTTCATCACGGGTTTTCCCGGCGAGACGCGGGCGCAGTTCGACGAGCTCGTGGAGTTCGTCCGGACATGGAAGTTCGAGCGGGTGGGAGTTTTTACCTATTCGCTCGAAACCGATACGCCTTCGGCCAAACTCGACGGCCACATGCCCGAGGAAGAAAAGGCTACCCGCCGCGACGAGCTCATGGAGGTGCAGCAGGGCATCGCCTATGACCATGCTCGCCGCCAGGTGGGCGAGGTTCGGCAGACGATCATCGACGGCCCCAGCGGCGAGCGTGACGACGTCTGGCTCGGTCGCACCACGGCCGATGCTCCCGACATTGACTGCTCGGTCTACGTGACTGCCCCAGGCACCGGGCCAGGGCGGTCGCTGACAGGACAGATCATCCCGGTCGAGATCGTCGCCGCCGCCGGGTATGACCTCGCGGGCTTGGCAAAGACTGACAGACGGCCCTAGCCGGAAACAGACGACGTTGGTTGACTGGGGATCATCATGCCCTCACCTCCTCATACCGATCGCGTCTGGACGGTTCCCAACATCCTGTCGCTCGCGCGGCTCGTGCTCTCGATCGGGGTGTTCGTGATGATCGAGTGGCATTTCGATGCTGCGGCCACGATCGGGTTTCTCATTGCCGCCACGACCGACTGGATCGATGGCTGGTATGCCAGGCGGTACAAGCAGGTCAGTCGTCTCGGCCGGATCTTTGATCCGCTCGTCGACAAGGTGCTCATCTGTGGCGCGGTGATCATGCTCGCGGATCCAGCTGGGCCGATCCTGCCCTGGATGGCCCTCCTCGTCGTCGTGCGCGAGCTCGTCGTCACGGCGATTCGGGCCGAGATGGAGCGGGCCGGCACCGATTTCTCGGCCGGCTGGAGTGGCAAGCTCAAGATGGTGCTTCAGTGCGCCGCCGTGGCGCTGGTGCTCGCCGCGCGAGCCTGGCCGGAGTGGATGCCCTTTGGCGTTTCGCTGTCGATCGTCGCCACGTGGACCACGTGGGCAGCCGTGGGGGCCACGGCGTATTCAGGGGTCGAATACCTCTGGGGCGCTCGGGGCCTCGTCGGATCGCCAGCGTGATGGCAGGCATGCAGATCGATTCACCGACCGCGATCGAACTCGATGCCTCGGTCATGGTGGCCGCCGGGCTCGCTATCGCCGCATGCGCGGGAGCAACGGCGTTTCTCGTCAACCGCCATCGGCGTGGCGTTCCCATCGTTTCGGAGCGGCCGCATCGACCGGTTCCGTGGGAAGGCAGTGATGTCGTGATGGTCTTGCTCGGCTTCGGGCTCGTGGCCAACCTGGCCGGCGCGGTGATCGGACCAGAACCGCCGCTCGATGTGTCGCTGGCAGCGCAGTTCGTCACCGTGGCCCTCACGTCGCTGATGGCGTGCGGATGGCTCGAGGCCCGTGGTGCCTCCGTGGCTGATCTCGGGCTTGCTCCCTTGCGGCCGCGCGAAGACATCGCCCTCGCGGTCGTGGGCCTCGCCGTCGTCCTCGCCCCACTGCTGGCCATCAACGCTTGGCTGACGATGATCAAGCCCTACGAGCACCCTGTGATCGACCTGCTTCTTGCCGAGCGGAATCCCTGGGGAATCGCCGTTGTGGCGGTCACTGCCTGCATCGCGGCCCCAGTCGGCGAGGAACTGTTCTTTCGCCGGATCCTTCAGGGCTGGCTCGAGAAGCTCATCCCGTCAGCCGATGGCATGTGGGCCATCGGCCTCGCCTCCCTCGCCTTTGCCGCCGCCCACGCCGGACAGGGCCTGGCATATATCCCCTTGTTTCCGCTGGGCTTCGTTCTCGGCGTGCTTGCCAGGCGCACCGGCTCGATCATCCCGAGCATCTTGCTTCACGCCCTCTTCAATGCCGTGAGTGTCACCTTGCTCCTGGCAGCGCCCCTGACGGAAAAGTGAATGGCGGAAAACGCCCCGCCAAAACGACCTTGGAGGGCGCGGGGCTTTTGGGCCACAATTCCGGAAGGTCGCACGAAGCGACCTGTTCGCCGTCATGGATTCGACGCCGTGCCTTCCTCCCGCTCATTTCTCAGCCGGTGCCTGGACCTCGCAGCCTATGCGGCCGTGCGGCTTTCCATCTGCGTGATTCAATCCCTGCCGCGGCCGGCATGCGAGCGATGGGCTCACAGCCTCGCCGACGTCCTGGCGAATCGCATCCGTATTCGTCGTGAGGTCGTCCGCGACAACCTCCGCAAGGCATTCCCTGACATGACCGCGGCCCAGCGACGCCAGGTGGCCCGCGGCATGTGGGAGCATTTTCTGTTGATGGTGGTGGAAATCGCCCACGCCAATCGCGTGATCCACAAGACGACATGGAGGCGCCACCTCCGCATCCATGGCATCGAGGACTTCGTGCGGCTCCTCTGGCTCGACCGGCCCAAGGTGATTCTCTCGGGGCACTACGGGAACTTTGAACTTGCCGCGTATCTCTTCGGGTTGTTCGGCTTTCGCATCTATTCCGTTGCCCGCGAGCTCGACAACCCGCTGCTCGACCAGTTCGTGACCGACTTCCGCGAGTCGCGAGGCCAGCGGATTCTCCCCAAGAAGGGCAGCGCACCAGACGTGGCTGTGGTCCTCGAGGAGAACGGCGCGATCGGTCTCCTCGGCGACCAGGCCGCGGGGCCCAAGGGCTGCTGGGTCGACTTCTTCGGCCGGCCAGCCAGCGTCCACAAGGCGATCGGCGTCTTTGCGCTTTCCTCGCAGGCCCCCGTTCTCGTCTGCTCGGCGACCCGCCGCGGCGGTCTGTTTGACTTTGACCTCCGGCTCGAAGGCACCGCGGATCCGGCCGAAGGACATGCTGAGACGGGCGATCTTCAAACGCTTTCCCAGTGGTATACGGCGCTCCTGGAACGAGCGATCCGCCGTGAGCCGGCCCAATACTGGTGGGTCCATCGCCGATGGCGGAACAAGCCGCGAAAGGCTAGAGTGAAGCGGGTTGCCGCCTAGTGCCGCGGCTCGTTCGTCCCGCCTCACAGCCTCCGCACGATGCCCGAGTGGATCGCGATTGCCCGCGTCGATGAGTGTCCGCCGGGCACGTCGATCGAACGAGTCGCAAGCGACAGGATGGTGGCCCTGGCCAACGTGGACGGCCGTCTGCACGCGATCGACGGGCTTTGCCCGCACCAGGGAGGGCCGCTCGGCACAGGTCGCCTGTGCGGCACCGTCCTGACCTGCCCGTGGCATGGCTGGCAATTCGATGTCGTGACGGGGCAGCACCAGATTTCGCCGACCGTACGACAACAGATCTTTGACGTGCGTGAACGGGACGGTGTCATAGAGGTTCGGCTGACAGAAGACGGCTTGACATCAACGCGGCCGACGCAAGGGCCGCCGGCGGCGGACGATCGTGATCACCTTCGACTGCTTCCGCAACGACGACCCACCTCGCCTGGCCGATGCATGGCGGGCCGCGGACCTCGGGCCGGCCGCCCTTCAACCAATGACGTCGGCTGCTCTTGAAGACGCCGTCTTCTCCAAACCGTATTTCGATCGGCGCGGGCTGATCGTGGCCCGGGAAGACGGGCGTCTTGTGGGATTCGCCCACGCCGGGTTTGGCCCCGACGCCACGGGAAACGTGCTCGATCCCTCGACAGGCACGACCATGCTCGTGGTCGTACCCGCGCATGAGAAGCAGTCCGAAATCGAAGACGGCTTGCTCGGCCGCTGCGAGGCGTACCTCCGTGAACGAGGCGCCACGATGATCCTCGGGGGCTGCACGCCCGAGGTCGGGGGGTTTTATCTTGGCCTCTACGGGGGCAGCAACATGCCCGGCATCCTCGACAGTTCACCGCGAATGCACGCGACTTTCGAGCGCAACGGCTACGCTGCGGCAACGCGCATCGCCGTGCTTCGCCGCCCTCTCGCAGGCTTTCGGCCGCCCGTCAACCGACTTCAGATTGCGATCCGCCGTGCCACGACCCTGCGGGTGATCGACGAGCCCCACCGCCGCACCTGGTGGGAGGCCGCCACGACGACCGGGGTGGCGCTGAGACGCTACGAGCTCCTCGGTGAGGCCGATGCCTTGCTCGGAAGCACATCGGTCTGGGACATGCAGCCATTGGCCACGTCGTGGGGGCTGGTGATCGCCGGACTGTTGCGGGTTGAAATCGAAGGAACGCGGCGTCGCCAAGGGCTTGCCAGTTACCTTGTCGCCGAGACGCTCCACGACCTGGCCGAAGAGGGTGTGTCGCTCATCGAGGCCCATGTCGATGAATCGAACGCACCCGCCCTGTCGCTCTTCGAAAAGCTCGGTTTCAGGGCGACCGATCACGGCACCGTCTTTCGGCGAGACTGACCGTCGGCGCTCAGTCGTGCGACGCCGCCGCCGCGAGCGACTCGACGTGGGCTTTGACCTCGCCTGCCGGATCTCCTGACACCTGGCGAAGGCGAAGCGAGAGTGGAGGCGTCGCCGGATCGCGGCGGAGGTCCGCCAAATAGTCTTCCAAGAGACGGCGGCGTTCCGGGGTCGTGTCAAGGAGCCAATGCACCCAAACCCACGCCTCGGCATAGTGATCCTGGGAAAGGTCTCCGGCGGAGACGAGGGCTTCGAGCTTGGCAAGGTCGGGCTGCCAGGTGCCTTCGATCAGGCGGCCGGTCAGATGAGCGAGGTGAGCGGCGTGCAGCCCTTGGTCGGACCGTGGCAACTCGAAGTATTCGGCGATGCCCTCGTCGAGCCAGAGGGGAACGGCGGGCACGACGGCATGCACGTAGCCATGCGTCGTCTCATGACGGAGATCTTCGGCCACGCGATCCTGCCACGCGGCAAAGACCGACAGGCTGGTGTCGGTTTCGACGAAGAAGGCGCGACGAGCCGGGAACGTCGGAAACTGTGTGGCCACGAATTGCTCGAACCGTGCCGGGGTCTCGAAGAGGTAGAGATGAATCGGCTCATCAGAAATGGGCAGGCCGAGCCGCTGGCTCACGTCGGGACGCAGCGCCTCAAGCTCCCGCACGAGACGATGCTGCTCAGCGAGCGGAAAATCCGCGTGGATGATCAGTTGCCCGGCCAGCACTTCCGTGCGGCTCGGCAGCCCACCGGAGCGAGACCACTCCCCTGCTCCGGCCGCCGTTCCCGGAAGCCTGGCCGTCGACCATGATGGCCCCGTGAGCATGTGAGCGCAGCCTGCCACCAGGCACACGGCGGCAGCAAGCGGAAGAAGGGCGCGGGCCACGGCAGATTCCTGGGAGGCCAGGATGCTAGCGACGCCGTGGCGGCCGTCCAAGACCGGCTATGAGGCTGAATTCACGGCAAGAAGCATGCCAGCGAGTGTTTCGACGCCACACGGACGGCCTAGTACCGCCGCCGCTCCCGCGTCCAGCGCCGCCTGGGTGACTTCCGGCCTCGGAAAGGATTCGAAGAGGATGACCTGTCGGCCGGGCCTGTTGGCCGCGAGCATGCGCAGCCACGCGAGCGACGACGCGCCGCTGATGCCCACGTCCCATGCCACGACGACCGAATCGTCGTCGATCGGTGGCCGGCCGCAGGTGCGCCGAGCCACGGTGGCGCCCGCTGCGACCGCCACGTCGGCCAGGGCGTCGAGATCGACTGAACGAGCTGCGGCGATCGAGACGCCGAGCCCGGCAACGCGCGGACGCACCGTTTCCACGATTCCATCTTCCCGGCGGGCCGTACTCGGCAATCCGCGTGTACCAGGGCGTCCGTACTCTCGGTCATCAAGCCAAGCCCGGAGGCGCCCTGGAAGGTCGTGCCACATGACCTCTTCAACCCCTGGAATCTGCGGTCCGCTGCGCCGACGTCCATCGACGATCGTGGCGGCCACGCTTACCACCGGCGCCAGCGGCCAACGGATCGACACCGCCATGGCATCGCCGAGCGACCATCGGCCAGGACTTGATGATGCCAGCATGATCACCGCGGGTGAGCGTTCGCGAAAAGGCTCAGGAGGAGATGCCACGGCCGCTTCCGGCGATTCCATCACATGGACCGTTGCGAGTCGTGCAGCGGCCGTTCGGGCGAGTTTGAGGTCGGTGGCGTCGTCCGTCCCCAGCCAGAGCACCTGATGGGGGGCCGCAAACACGGGCTCGAAACCGGATCCACGAGCGGTCATGCTCGTGACGGTAGCCAAAAACGAACCGCCGTGGCAAGCAAGGAAAAGAGGGCAACCCCTGGCGGCGATCGCCTCAGAACGCGCCCCAACTTGGGATTGACCGACTTTTCCCGAGGTTGAGAATCGCTGGGCGAACGGTGTTCAAGGATGAACCCGTCCGGGTTCGCGAGCCCCACTCGCGAAAAGCGGCAGGAGGCCACACGATGCGCCGGAAGTCCACGGGTCGGTCGGGTTCAGAGCGATCTCCACGAGGTGCCGGTCCTTCATTGCCCGCCATGACCGAGAGGTTTCGCAACCCTCGCCAGCAGGCCGCTGGCGCTGTCCATCCATCCGAGCGACTACGCGTCATCGCGGTCACGGGCACCAGCGGCAAGACGACGACATCCTGGCTGATCGCGTCGGTTCTCGCTGAAGCAGGCCTGCGCGTGGGGGTGCTCTCCGACTTGGGCTGTCTTGGTCTCGATGACGAGCTTCCGGCCGCCGCTGACTACTCGAGGCCGGGCGCCCTGGCACGTTGGCTCGCGCGGCTTGCGGACGGTGGGTGTACCCACGCCGTTGTGGAACTCAGCGAGGATGCCATCACCGGCGGGGCACTCAAGAACCTCCGCTCCGACACGGTGGTCGTGACCAGCATGGCATCACCGGACGTGGCGACCTGGGGAGATCAGCATGCCACCCTGCTGTCGCCCGCCGCCGCCGCTATCCAGGCAGTGGCTACCCTCCATGATGCGGGTTGCCTCATTTCCGGTGTGCCTGCTGCCGGCACGAACCGCCTCGCACGACACCTTCCGCGGAGCGTCCAGTGCCTGACAGCCGGGCTCACTCCGGACTGTGATGTGACGGCGACGCCTGTCGAAGCCGGTCTGTTCGGCCGCGTGGTGCTTGCCACCTGCGCTGGGCAGATGCTGCCGCTGACGCTCGATCCCCCGGTCGTGCCGTTCGTACGCGACGCCCTGTTGGCGCTGGCCGTGGGGGCCCGCTACGGCGTGCCACTCCATGTCGCAGCCCGTGGCCTGGAGGCCGCCGGCACGGTGCCAGGACGTGTCGAACGCATGGACCGTGGCCAAGACGCGGCCGTGTTTCTCGACATGCCATCGAGCGCTCACTCGCTCGCGGCCATGCTTTCGAGCCTGCGGCGGCTCACGGCGGGGCGGTTGGCCGTCATGGCCGAAGAGTCACTCCTCGAGCGGCTTGGTAGCGACGAATTCGGGCCTATCGTGGCGAGGCACTGCGATGCGTGCGTGGTCGTACCCGCCGCGGTTCTCGACGATGATGCCGGCGTTTCCGATCTCGCCGCGTATGACCAGATCGATCGACTCTTGGGATCGCTCCGCGCCGGCGATGCCCTGGTCGTCTTGGGTGACGCGAAGGCCGGACATGACGGTCCGAAGACTCCCGAGATCGGTCGGTTTTCCCTGGCGACACTCGTGGACGGCTGGTTCCAGGTCGCCCACGGCCTCGCCGCCTCGTCGGGGCGGCGGGCCGCCTGACGCGACGCGAGGGATTGGCATTGGACGGTCACCCCTGCCGTGCGGCACAATCCCATCCTGGCACGCAGGGTGAGCGCTCGGCTTTGACCCGCGGGCAGGACATGACGGAGGAGTGATGACACAGCAAGCCGGTGCCGGTCAGCCCGTGAATCTGGGAAGCGAGACGAGTCCATTCGACGATCTGGCTGTCGCCGTTTCACGGGCCGAGCCGCTCGCTCCTCACACCTGGCTCGGGCTCGGTGGGGCGGCCAGTTGGTTTTGTGAACCGGTCGACATCGAGGCTCTCGCCGGAGTCGTGCGACGCTGCCACGAGCGGTCGATCCCAATTCGTGTCATTGGTGGCGGCTCGAATGTCCTTGTTCCTGCGTCGGGCTTTGACGGCATGGTGGTACGACTTTCGGCACCGGCCTTCAGCGAGATCACCGTCGAGTCGCCTTTCCTACGGGCCGGCGCCGGGGCGAAACTCGTGCATGTCGTCTCCGCGGCGGTTCAGGCGGGGCTCGCGGGCCTCGAGATGCTCGTTGATATTCCCGGCACCGTCGGCGGAGCGATCGTCGGCAATGCCGGCGGGCATGGTGGCGACATCGGGCAGCGGGTCCGTGATGTGACCGTCATGCTTCCCGACGGCACCGTGGAACAGCGCGACCGAAGTCGCCTCGCATTCGAGTCGCGGTGGAGCAACCTCGACGACTGCATCGTCGTGGCCTGCCGCTTTGAACTCGACCACGAAGAGCCCGGGATCCTCACCAAGCGGATGCAGAAGCAGTGGATTCTCGGGCGTGGAAGCCAGCCTGGCGGCACGCGCAGCGTGGCCATGATGTTCAAGGACCCACTCGGCATGACCGCGGAGTCCTTGATCGGACAGGCCGGCGGCCGGGATCTTTCGAGCGGTGGTGCGACGGTGTATGGGCCGCATGCCAACTACGTCGTGGCCAGCCCGCGGACCTCGAGCGATGACGTGCGGGCCCTCGTCGAGCTCGTGCGGGAGCGGGTGCGGCAGCGTCTCGGCGTGGAGCTCGTGCCACTGATCCGGGTCTGGTAAACGATCTTTCCTTCGGCCGTGCATGAACGCTTTTGCTTCTCGACGCCGTCCTCCGGAGCCGGCCGCACCGGCACCTCCGCCGAAACAGGGTTTCGCGACGGTCCTCTCCGAGCACAGGGCCGGGATCGGGGCGATCGTGGTGATCGCGGCGGCAGCCGGTATCGGCTGGTGGGGCTGGGCTCGGTATGCCGACCAGGTCCGTGCCACGGCGGGAAACATCCTCTCCCCTGAGAAGGTGGAGGTGATCGGTGTCGGCCCCTGGATCACGATCGATCTCAAGAGCGAAGCCCTGCGCGATGCGAGCCTCGACAATGGATTGCCGCTTGACGATCCGGAGTTGGCCCGCCGCCTCGCGCGCGCCTTCGACATCCATCCCTGGGTGCGCGAGGTGGTTCGGGTGAAACTGCATCACCCAGCGGCAGCCACGGTGGAGGTGGTCTGCCGCGAGCCGGTGGCGATGATCGCCGTGCCCGGCGGCCTGCTCCCGGTCGATGCCGAAGGGATCTTGCTGCCGAGCGACGATTTCTCACCCGAGTCAGCGGCCCGCTATCCAAAAATCACCGGCATCCGTTCGAGCCCCCGGGGGGCGATCGGATTCACCTGGGGCGATCCGCTGGTCGAGGAAGCGGCGGCGGTCGCGTCTGTCATTGGGCCGGAGTGGGAGCGACTCCACCTCGTTGAATGCCGCCCTCGCGAGCGTGCGGGTGGCGAGGCCGCATGGGAATTGATCGGTGATAACGGACTCGTGGTTCGGTTTGGCTCCGCCCCTGGTCACGAACAGGCCGATGAGCCGACGGCTGCCGTGAAGGTCGCCAGGCTTCGCGGGCTCGTCGGCGGTGACGAACCGAAGGGCGCGATCGACCTGACGACAACCCCTCCTTCAGATCCACCAGCCGTTCCGGAGCCGTAGGCGTTCGCGATCCGCGACTGCTTCCGTCATCCCTGGAGCACGAGCCGTCGGACGTCTTGGAACCGAGGGTGCTCGGCCGAGCGGCACCACTCGAAGAGGATCGCCTCGGTGGTTGTCAGGACGGCCCCTGCCACTTCCAGGCGACGCAGGGCCGTCTCATGATCGATAGCATGCCGTGACGCGACCGCATCCACGGCAATGAACACATGGAGGCCCTGGGCCAGAAGGTCGAGGGCCGTCTGTGACACGCACACGTGCGTCTCGAGACCGGCGAGCACGACGGTCGTCAGGCCCCCAGCGAGGGCTTTTGCCACGACCTCACAACCTGCTGAACTGAAGGTCATCTTGGCCTCTGCCGGCGGCAGGAGCGAGGCAAGCGCCGGCGGCGTGCTGCCGAGCCCTTTCGGATATTGCTCGGTGAGGACGCGCGGAACATCCAGAATCCCTGCGGCTGATGCCAGCCGGCAGCAGCGTGCGACGACGCGCGTGCCATCCGGCACGACTGGAAGGAGACGCTCTTGGACATCGATCACGCAGAGCAAGGAACTGGAAGCAACGAGCCGCATGGGCAACCTCGAATCGATGAGCAGGTTCAGACAGGGAGGACGCGAAGGTCGTCCACGATTTTCGCATGTTTCGCCCCATGTCCTGCGAGCGTGAGCACGCGTTGCTCGGGCGACACGATGGCGATGGTCAGGTCGAGGCGATCTTCCGGTAGCGCGGCGGCGATGCGCTCGGGCCACTCGACAAACACGTGGCACCGCCCGGCGATGGCATCCTCCCAGCCGGTCTCGGCCAGATCGTCGACGCCGGTAAGCCGATACATGTCGGCATGGACAATCCGTGGCCGTGGCTCGCCGGTCACGCCGAAAGCGGACGCCGGCACCACATATTCATGGATGAGTCCAAACGTCGGGCTCACGACCTCGGTCGGATCGATGCCTTCGGCCGCCGCGACATGCCTGACGAACGTCGTTTTTCCAGCACCCAGGTCACCGGAGAGCGCGACGAACGCGCGTGCCGGCAAGACGGCAATGAACCGTCTTGCGAATGCAGCTAGCGCGGCCTCGTCGGCGATGGCAACCGTCAGTGTTGCCTTGTTCGCGCTCTCGTGACACGGCATGTGGGCGGTCATGTCACGAATCCGTGCGTGTAGCCTTGGGGCGTGAGTTGGCGGGGCTCGCTCCCTTTCGACCGAACCCACAGGCCCGAACCGCTCGTCACTTCACCGATGATCGTCAAGGGCGTGCTCGACGACCCCGATGCCCACTGGCCGAGAAGCCGAGTCGCCTCGTCCCGCGGCATGGTGAGCAACAGCTCAAAATCCTCGCCGTCACCGAGCGCGTGCTCGAGTGCCGAGCGACCATCTTGGGCCGCGAGCCTTTCGGCATCGGCGTGAACAGGCACCGCGTCCAGGTCGAGGATGGCAGCGGTGCCGCTGGCAGCCATCATGCGACTCAGGTCGAGGGCCAGGCCGTCGCTCACGTCGATCGCGGCATGCACCCGAAACGCGGCGGCGATCGCCGCCGCTTCGCGGCAGCGGGGCTCTACGGCGAGGTGGCGACCAAGAATGCTGCCGCCAAAGCGACCGGTGGCCAGGATGGCATCACCGGGCCGGGCACCGTCGCGCCTCCACGCCCCCCCGGCGGGGACGCTCCCGATCGCGGTCACGCTCACGACGAGCGGACCATCCCAGGTGTTGGTGTCCCCCCCGGCCAGGGCCACGCCATGCGCTGCGGCAATCCGCGCGATCCCGCGTTGCATGGCCTGCCCGATCGCGTCGCCTCCATGCCGAGGCAGGGCCACGGCAACCACCGCGGCCTCCGGGCGGCTTCCCATCGCGGCCAGGTCG
>CAZCHF010000047.1:0-2429 GCA_964498325.1 uncultured Candidatus Kuenenia sp. | reverse complement strand
GGTTTACGGCGAGTGCCTTGTGGCCTACGGCCTCCGGTGAACAGTCCGGGCCGAGCACGAAATCGACCCCCTCCATGAGCATGTCGACCGTCACGACCGTCCGGCGACCGGCAGGCGGGCGGATGACCGCGGCATCATCACCGGCAGGCACTTCCAGCCGTGAGTCCGCCGGAAGGCCAGCCACCAGGTTTGCTACGAATTCCAGTTCCGAATACATCCGCCGAATTGTAGCCGCCTCAGGGTCGAGAACGTGCCCTTCAGCGTCACGCGATCCGTCGGCCTGCGGGCGTGTGCGGAATGCACCGCCTGGATGGATTGAATCAACCGACTGCCGGGCAATCTCAATCTGCTGACGTCAAGAAAGGGCGACTCAGACTCCGGCCTAGCCGATCCTGAATGGACGCGGTCGAGCAGCACGTCCCCGGGGGGGGACTGCCAGGTGGGACGACGCCGAGGCGGCTGGTGAGCGGTTATGGGGAAGCGGGATATCAGCGGGCTGACCGAGGCACAGGGTACGCTCCTCATGCCCCTGTGGGCCCGTGCGATCGAGAGTCGACGCGAGAACGCCTTGCTGCGCGACCGGAAGGCGGCGGAGATCGTGGACTCGCTCGACTTCGACTTCGACCGATTCCGCCGCAAGCGTGTTCCGCAGGCCGATTACTGCGTTCGAGCCGTCGTCCTTGACCAGTTGGTCAAGGAGTTCTTGCAGGAGAACCCGGCCGGTACCGTCGTGGAGTTCGGCGTGGGTCTCGATACCCGGTTCGACCGTCTCGACAACGGCCGAGTGACCTGGATCGAACTCGATCTCCCAGACGTGATCGACGTGCGGGAGCAGTTCTTCGAATCGACCGATCGCCGGCACATGATTCGGGGATCGTTGACCGCCCCCGATTGGATCCCGAAGGTGACGTCCTTGGGCCACGGTCCGTGGCTCTTCGTCGCCGAAGGGGTTCTCTATTTTCTGACTCAGGAGGAAGTGACCACCCTCCTGAACCGTTTGGTCGACGCTTTTCCGAGCGGGTCGTTCCTCTTCGACGCCCAGTCGCCCTGGTTCCTCTGGTTCTCGAACCTTCGTCAGCCGATGCAGAACGCGGCCATGAAGTTCTCTCTCGGGAACGCGGCCGATCTCGCTCGCGACAACGCAAGACTCTCGGTTCGCCGATGGGTCGGCTTTGGCGATTCGCCCTACTACGACCAGTCGCTGCCGCGGGTGAGCCGCACCAAGCGATGGGCTCGCCGGCTCTGCCCCTGGTTCCGGGGCATGTTCAAGATCGTCCAGGTGGATTGGTGACTGCTTTCTCCTTCGTCATGAGATCGAATCCATGATGGTCGCTGCTGCTTATGCCATGCTCGGCCTGGTGACGGGAATCGCGGCCGTGCAGGTCATCGTCGCATGTGCCTATGCCCGGCAGCTCCGGCGTCCGAGAAGGCCAAATCCAGAGGCGACCTATCCACGCGCTGCGGTGGTCCTTTCCGTGCGCGGGCCGGATCCGTGTCTCGAAGCCAACATGGCGGCTCTTCTTGCCCAGGACTACCCCGACTTTCGGCTGTTCGTCGTGGTCGACAGCGTCCACGATTCCGCGTGGCCCCTCGTGAAGCGCGTCCAGGCCATGGCACCCGATCGTGTCACGACGCGCGTACTTCAAAACCCTCTCGCGACATGCAGCCTGAAATGCAGCTCCTTGGCCGAGGTCGTCGAGCGCTTGCCTGATACCTACCGAGTCGTCGCCTTTCTCGACGGGGACGCGCCGCCCCATCGAACATGGCTCCGGGAGCTGGTCGAACCCTTGTCGTCTCCTTCGGTCGGTGTGACCACCGGCAATCGTTGGTACACCCCAGAGCGCGGCAATTGGGGATCGCTCGTCCGCTACTTGTGGAACGCCGGGGCGGTCGTGCAAGTGTGGTTGCACGGCATCACCTGGGCCGGAAGCATGGCCATGCGGCGCGACGTGATCCAGGAAATCGGGCTTCTGCCAGCTTGGCGTAAGTCGCTCTCCGTCGATGCCACCGTGGTGCGGCAGCTTCGGCTCCACGGCTACCGCACCGAGTTCGTGCCGTCGGTCATCATGGCCAACCGCGAGGCCATCTCGCTCTCAAAATTCATTCCGTGGGCGGAGCGTCAAATGATCGCGGCGAAATCGTCGGGCTCTGGCTGGGCGGCGATGGTCGTGCATGTGCTCGGGATCGGAAGCTGCACGCTCGCACCGTTGGCCCTCCTGGCCTTTGGACTTGTCAGTGGTGACACCTGGCTCACCTGCGTGGCGCTCACCGCCATGGCCGCGTACTGGGGCGGCGTCGTGGTTTCAACCCTGGCGATCGAGCAGGGAATGCAACGCGTCCTGCAAACCAACGGCGTCGAGTCGTCCTGGATGAACGCAACCACCGCGATCAGGCTCGCACCGGCCATGCTGCTGGCGCACCTCGTATGG
>CAZCHF010000046.1:0-29752 GCA_964498325.1 uncultured Candidatus Kuenenia sp. | reverse complement strand
ACGCCGCCCCACGCACCTCCGGGCACCAGCCATTGAATCGATGTGCCAAGTGCGGCAGCGAGGCCAGTCGAGAAGCAGAGCGACCCGAGGGCCATGCCGCCGCCGTAGAGCAGGACGATCCCCCAGTCGATGCGGGCCTCATGCCACTCCAAGACAGGGCGCCATCGCCCCGGCGTTCCCCTCGGCAGCACGAAGAGCAAAATGCCACCGACGAGTGCCGCAACGCCTTCGGGCAGTCTGGCACGGAGCAGCGCGGCAGTCGGATGATCGGCGCCGAGCACGGCGATGACGATGCCTGGCACCACCCACAAACCCACGGTGATGGCGAAGGCCCAAGCCACCGACCGTTGGGCCAGGGTCCACCGTCCGAGGCGAGCCCGCTCCTTGGCGACGAAATCACCGACGCCTTCCAGCCGATCGACGCCAGCGGGGAACATGCGCACGAGAACGACCACAGTGAACGCGACGAGCACCGTGACGATCGGAATCCCGATCATGCACCAGCCGGGGAACGAGATGTCGACACCGAGCTGCTTACGAAGAAATCCGAGGCCGATGAGGTTCGGCGGCGTCCCGATCGGCGTCGCCAGACCGCCCAGCGACGACGCGAACGCGACGCACAGGAAAAGCCCGGTGGCAAAGGCGGGAGACGGCCTGCGGCCAGACTTCGCCGCGGCGCCTTCGACCGCCGTGACGATGCCCCCCACGATCGCAAGCATCATGGCGGTGGTGCACGTGTTCGAGATGAACGCACTGGCCGCCGCGCAGGCAACGGCGACCGCCGTGAGAATGCGACCGGGCCGTTCACCCACCCACGGTACCGAGAGCACGCCGAAGGCCAGTCGTTTGTCGAGGCCGTGAAGTCGGATGGCCTCCGCGAGCAGGAACGAACCGATGAACAAAAAAATGAGCGGATCGGCGAACGGGGCAAAGACCTCCTGGGCCGGTGCCACGCCCACGAGAACGCAGGCCACCGCCCCGAGCAGGCTCGTGACCGCCAAGGGAATCGCTTCGGTGATCCAAAGGACCACTACCGCCACCACGATCACGGCGAGCCACTGAGCTTCGGCGGACAGCGGCATGGCGATCGCGGGCGGTTGCAAAAAGGGCAGAGCTGGCGTTTGCCACGGGCATGTAGCCTATCCAGTTTGCCAGGCCGGCGTGGCCCCACGCGAGAGGGAAGTTGGTCTGGCCCGGTGGCATGGGCGTGCCTACTCTCCGCACTCCCCCAAGAGCCCGGCTGCCGAGACCAATGGTCGAAAGGCATCGAATCCCACTGCTACGCGGCGTCTTCGCCGTCGTCAGCAGCCTCCTTGCAGGCTGCTCCGGGGTCGGCATGCTCCAGCCTGGCCTTCATGCCACCGTCGCTGCGCGGCATCACGACGGCTGTCGCGACGGCATGTGTGACCCGCATTGTCCGGTGCGACCGGGAGCCGATGGCTTCTACGAGACCCAGTGGCGCAGGAGGTCATCTGGTCAGCTCGCGAGGCCGGATGATGGCAAGGGGGCCACGCCTGCCGGCGCGCCGCGCTCGATCGTGCCGCGGGCCGAAGAGGAGTCGTCACGGCTCGAAGTGCGAAGCCTGCCTCCGGTGGATCAGCCGGCGGGGCCACCGGCAAGCGTTCCCGCTCCACCGATACCGTTGCCTGCACCGCCGCAACCACAACCGCCGGCCGAGCCTCCGCGCACGGCGCCACCTGAAGACGACAATCTCTTCAGCCTGCGAGCGGCTGCCAACGATCCGGATCCTTGGGTGCGAACGGGCGCCTGCCGCGGCTGGGAAGAACGAGGCGGACCGGAGGCCGTGCGATTCCTGACCGAGCGCGCCGGGACAGACCCAGACCTTGGAGTCCGGCTTCGCGCGATTCGAGGGCTTGGTGAACTTCGCGATCCGAGGGCCACCGCCGCGCTCATGCGGTTGCTCGACGATCCTGATCCAGCCGTACAGCACCGCGTCTGCCTGGCCCTCGGCCGCTCCACCGGGCTCGCCCTGGGGGACGACCCGCAGCGGTGGCGTCAGTGGGCGGCGCAGGCAAGCGCGGCCTCGCCTACGCCTCGTCTTTGAGTGCCGCTTGGGCCGCCGCGAGCCGGGCGACCGGCAGGCGGAACGGCGAGCAGCTCACGTAATCGAGCCCCACCTTGTGGCAGAAGATGACGGAATGCGGATCGCCACCATGCTCGCCACAGATGCCGAGCTTGATGTCGGGCCGCGCCTCCCGTCCCCGCTTGACGGCGATCTGCATGAGCTGGCCCACGCCCGTCTCGTCGATCGAGGCGAACGGGTTGGCCTTGAAGATGCCCTCTTCGGTGTAGGTGCCCAAGAACGAACCCATGTCGTCACGACTCATTCCGAGGCAGGTCTGGGTGAGGTCGTTGGTGCCGAATGAGAAGAATTCCGCCGTCTCGGCGATCTCGTTGGCCGTGAGTGCCCCACGTGGGATCTCGATCATCGTTCCGACGAGATACTTGATCTTCTGTCCGGTCTCCTTCTGCACCTCCTCGGCCACCCGGTGGACGATCGCCACTTGGTTGTCGAGTTCTTTCTTGAAGCCGACGAGCGGGATCATGATCTCGGGGCGAACGCGGGTGCCCTCCTTCTGCACCTTTGCGGCCGCTTCGAAGACGGCCCGAGCCTGCATCTCCGAGATTTCCGGGTAGCTGATGCCGAGGCGGCAGCCACGGTGGCCGAGCATCGGGTTGAACTCGTGGAGCGCCGCGACGCGGGCCTTCACCGTCTCGACCGGCAGCTTGAGTTTCTTGGCCAAGTCGGCCTGGGCCTTCTCGTCGTGCGGCACGAACTCATGGAGCGGCGGGTCGAGGAAACGGATCGTCGCCGGACGGCCATCGAGTGCCCGGAAGATCCCCTCAAAATCTTCCCGCTGGTAGGGGAGGAGCTTGGCAAGGGCCTCACGACGGGCCTCTTCGGTCTCGGCGAGGATCATCTCCCGCATCGCGTCGATGCGGTCGCCTTCGAAGAACATGTGCTCGGTCCGCGTGAGGCCGATGCCCTCGGCGCCGAACGCGATTGCCGTCTTCACCTGCTCGGGCGTGTCGGCGTTGGTGCGAATGCCGAGCTTCCGGCTCTTGTCGGCCAGCTTCATGATGAAGTCGTAGTACTGGAACACTTCCGACTCCGACGGCTTCATCGTGCCGGCCACGAGCACCTGCTTGAGCTCGCTGTCGGCAGTGGCGATCGCTCCGGCAAACACCTCACCGGTCGAGCCGTTGATGGAGATGGCATCGCCCTCCTTCAGCGTGTGACCCGCACACTTGAGCGTGCCCTTCGCGTAGTCGATCTGAATGGCACCCGCACCGGCCACGCACACCTTGCCCATCTGCCGGGCCACGAGCGCCGCATGGCTCGACACGCCACCGCGGCTCGTGAGGATGCCCTCGGCGGCGATCATGCCGCGGAGGTCTTCCGGGCTCGTCTCGACGCGAGCGAGGACGACCTTCTTGCCCTTGGCGGCGAGCTCCTCGGCCTTCGCGGCCGTGAAGACGAGCTCACCCGTCGCGGCACCAGGGCCGGCCGGAAGCCCGGTCGTGAGCAGGCGGCCTTCCTTGCCGGCGGCGGCATACGCCTTGCGATCGAAGATCGGGGCGAGGAGTTGCGAAAGGGCGTCAGGGTCGGCCGAGAGGATCGCATGCCGCGGGGTCATCAGCTTTTGCTTGACCATGTCGTGGGCGATCTTCACGTAGGCCAGCGCCGTCCGCTTGCCGTTGCGGGTTTGAAGCATGTAGAGCTTCTTCTTCTCGATCGTGAACTCGAAGTCTTGCACGTCGCCGAACTTCTTTTCGAGCGTCTGCCGGACCTTCTCGAGCTGCTTGTACGTTCCGGCGAAGACCGGATCGTGCTTCATCTCGGCGACCGGCAGCGGCGTGCGCACGCCGGCCACCACGTCCTCACCCTGGGCGTTGACGAGGTACTCGCCGTAGAAGACGTCTTCACCGGTGGCGGGGTCGCGGGTGAAGGCCACGCCCGTGCCCGAGTCGTCTCCCATGTTGCCGAACACCATGCTCTGCACGTTGACGGCGGTGCCCCACTCGTCGGGGATCTTGTACTTGCGGCGGTAGATGATCGCCCGCTCGTTCATCCAGCTTCCGAACACGGCTGCGACCGAGCCCATGAGCTGCTCGAACGGATCCTGCGGGAACGTCTTGCCGGTCCGCTCCTTGATGAGCCGCTGATACCGACTGATGAGCTCACGGAGGTGCGACTCGGTCATGTCGGTGTCGGCCTTGATGCCGAGCTGATGCTTCAGACCCTCCATCACCTCTTCGAACGGCTCGTGCTCGTTCTCATGCCGCTTCTGGATCCCCATCACGACGTCGCCATACATCTGGATGAAGCGACGATACGAGTCGTAGGCGAAGCGCGGATTGCCGGTCTGCTCGGCCAAGCCCTTCACGGTCTCGTCGTTGAGGCCGAGGTTCAGGATCGTGTCCATCATGCCCGGCATGCTGTCGCGGGCACCGGAGCGAACGCTCATGAGCAGCGCGTTCTTGGGGTCGCCGAACTTCTTGCCCGTCTCCTTCTCGACGAGCTTCATCGCGGCGTGCACCGCCTCCTCGAGCCCCTTCGGAAACTTCTTGCCGTGCTTGTAGTAGTCGATGCAGACGGCGGTCGTGATCGTGAAGCCCGGAGGCACCGGCAGTCCGATCTTCGTCATCTGGGCGAGGTTGGCCCCCTTGCCGCCGAGGAGCGCCTTCATCGTGCCGTCGCCGTCACACTTCTTCTCGCCGAACGAGTAGACGAGTTTTCCGGCCTTCGCCCCGGCGGAACCCTTGGACGCAGATTTGCTGGCAGAAGACTTCTTGGTGGTGGCAGTGGCCATAGGCGTGGAGAAAACCCTGTGGAGAAAAAGGAAGTGAGTCGGTGCGAAGACCGCGAGGACCGCGGCCCGAAAAAACCTCGGGAAAACCGTGCGAATCTACGGCGGCGACGGCGGAACGTCAACGATGAGGACGGAGCAACCGTGATGGGCCATACTCCACGTTTCCGTTTGCGTCTCCTTTTGGCAAAGTAATGCAATGCCTCCCGTGATCGGAATCGACCTCGGCACGACGAATTCCCTGTGCGCGGTGTTTGACGGTGATGGCCCCCGGCTGATCCCCAACGCCCACGGCGAGGTGCTCACCCCGTCCGTCGTCGGCGTCAACGACAAAGGACAGATTCTCGTCGGGGCCACGGCCAAGGAGCTCCGCGTCACGCGGCCGGAGAACTGCGTCTGGGCGTTCAAGCGTTGGATGGGCACCGATCGGAAGGTCGAACTCGCCGGCCACGAGTTCGGGGCCCAGGAGCTTTCCGCGATGGTGCTCGCCGCCCTCAAGCACGATGCGGAGGCCGCGTTCGGGGAACCGGTTCGCGATGCCGTCATCACGGTGCCGGCCTATTTCAACGACAACCAACGCAACGCCACGAAGATCGCCGGTGAGCTCGCCGGCTTGCGGGTCGTGCGCATCCTCAATGAACCGACCGCTGCCGCGCTGACCTACGGGTTCCACGACCGGGATGCCGAACGCAAGCTGATCGTGATCGACCTTGGCGGCGGCACCTTCGACGTGACTGCGATGGACGTCTTCGAAGGAACGCTCGAGATCATCTCGACCGCCGGGGAAGGCATGCTCGGCGGCGAGGACTTTACCGATCGACTCGTGGCCTGGGTGCTCGAGGGGCGCGGCCTCAATCTCGAAACCGCGGAAATGCGGCAGCCATTGCTCGTGTCGCGGCTTCGCCGTGAATGCGAGATCGCGAAGTGCCGCCTCTCCACGGAAGGCGAAGCGACGATTCGCATCCCGGACGTCGCAGGGCAGTTCACCGACGACTGCCCGAGGCTGACGCTTGCCCGTGACGAGTTTCAGCGGATCGTCGATCCCATCGTGAAGCGGCTCGCCCGGCCGATCGGCAAGGCGATACGCGATTCTCGGCTCCAGCCCGAGGATTTCCAGGAGGTGATCCTGGTCGGCGGGGCGACCAGGATGTGGCCGGTGCGGGAGTTCGTGCAGAAGTATTTCGGCCGGGCCCCGGTCTGCACGCATGATCCCGACGAAGTCGTGGCCCTCGGTGCAGCGGTCCAGGCGGCTCTCATCGGCGACGATACCGCCGTGGCCGACATGGTCATGACCGACATCTGCCCATTCACCCTCGGCGTCGAGGTCTGCAAAGAGTTCGGGCAGAGCTACGCCGACGGCTATTTCCTGCCGGTCATCCATCGCAACACCACGATCCCGGTGTCGCGGGAGCAGATCGTTCACACCATCCGGCCCAACCAGCGCGAGGTGACCCTTTCCATCTATCAGGGCGATGCGCGGAAGGTCAAAGACAATCTGCTCTTGGGATCGCTGGCCGTCAGCGGCATTCCGCAGGGGCCTTCGGGCCAGCCGGTGCATGTGCGATTCACGTATGACCTCAACGGCATCCTGGAAGTGGAGGCGTTCGTCGGCGGCACGAACAAGCATTTCTCGACCGTGCTGACCCACCACGCCAAGAACCTTTCCAAGAAGGAGATCGACGCCGCGGTGCGTCTCATGCAGAGCCTGAAGTTCTATCCGCGCGACGACGTCCACAATCAGCACCTGGTGCTCTTTGCCGAACGGGTCGTCGGTGAAGTGGGCACCTACCAACGTTCCGATGTCGAAATGGCACTCGACCAGTTCGAGCAGGCGATGGCGTCGGGCGAGCGGGCATGGTTCGACGAGGCCCGCCAAGGGCTGCTGACCACGCTCGCTGCCCTCGGCTTTCCGTACGATACGGAGGATGATGCCGTTGACGACGAGGAGCCGAACCATGGCGGCGACGAACGCTGACGTCGACTACGTCGATCGCATGCTGCGGCTCCATCCATGGAGTGACGCTTCGGCGATCATCGCCGAGCGGGCCGCATACCTCGCTGCACGCACGCCGGCCGATCCTGGCACGCGCTCCCTGGAGGAGGCGCCATCGGTCCCCGGGCCCGCCATTGCGACAGAGCTTCGCATCCTGCCCGACCGTTGGCACGAGCAGACGCACGAGGTTCAGGTTCCCCTTCGGTCGCGGCTGATCAAGGAGGGAACGTTTTTTGACCGGATCTGTCTCAAAGCACCATGGTGGTTCTGGTGGATCGGCCTCGTCCTCTTGGCCAATGTCGTGCGTAGCGTGCTGACCTCCAGGCCATGACATGAGCGACGACGGCGAGCCTGACTGGAGTTTGCTCCCCCGAGACCCCGCCGCCTTCTTCGGGCTCGCTTCCGGGTTCGACCTCAGGGCGCTGAAGACTGCGTACGGGGCGCTTCTGCGGCGGTACAAGCCCGAGAAGGCGCCGGACGAGTTTCAGAGGATCCGCGCGGCGTTCGAATCGCTGAAGTGTCGTTTTGACGAATCTGCAGGCAGGCCGACTCTGCCCCCCTCGTTTCCGATCGAGTTTCACCAGCCGATCGAAAGGCCGCGCCCGCGCGAGCGCCCACGGGTCGAGCCGCATCGTGATGCGCCTGAGACGGCGGCACCGCGCTCGCTGCGTGCGGAGTATGAATCGCTGCGTGCGAACGATGCCAAGACGCCCAAGGATTACTACGCGCTGGCGTTGCTTTCCGACGTCGTTGGAGGCGACGGCGCCGGTTTCGCTTGGTGGCTGCATGCCGGTCTCCGTCGCTATCCCGATGAGCCGGCCCTGGCACGGCTCTTGTCGGAGTATCTCGGTACGGAGGAAGCTGCCAAGAACGCCGAATGGCACCTTGTCGCAACCTCGCAGGCCATTCCGACCGATCGGTTTTATGACGTCTCGCGGCCGCTCTGGGACCGGATCATGGGAGCGGTCGATTTTGCGACGTTTCGCGCGTTGCTCGAGGCGTGCGAAACCAATCTCGATGGCAACCCTGGCGCGGGATACGTGGCGTTTTCCTGGTGGGTTCTCAGGCGGGCGGTCTGGGAACAGAACCGAGCGTGGTTCGACGCCAGGGTCGCCGACCTCGAGTCTCTCGGTGACGACCTCACGCGTTGGGAGGCCGCGAGCGACCGTGACCTTGTCGACATCCTGAGTATCTACCGGCAGATGAGGCCCGCGATCGTTACGAAGGATTTCGTGCGACGAGAGATGGACCGCACCGTGATCGCCTGCACGACGTCGAGCCAGGAGGCAGCGGACCGTCGGATGGTCGAAGCACAAGCCGCCCTTGCCGCCCATGAGCGTGACGTGCTTCGTGAATTTCTGCCCGACAGCCTCGGGGCAGAACCCTTGGTGATGGTGTGGGAGCATCTGTCTGCGGAGACGGCAAACCGGCTCGAGATCGCGCCGTTGTACGAAGGCGCCGACGAGCACGCACGCATCCGGGAGTTCGCCCTTTCGCTCCTCGGGATTGGTTGGCGACCGTTCACATGGGTTCGGGCGTACTGGGTTTATTGGTTCCAGCAGATCTGCAAGGGAACGGTCGCCGCGGTGTGGGCCATCATCGTCATCCCCTGTGGCATCTTCGCGGTCGCCTCCCTGTTCGAGAACCCGGGCGCTACCATCGGTGGTGCGATCCTGTGCACCGGCGTTTCGTATGCCATGCGATGGCTGTGGCAACTCGTGGCGCGCGAACAGACTGAAACCCTCGCGAAGGCCTACCGTCGTCTGTACCGCTATGTGTGGCGTCGGCGTGTGATCGAGTTTCTCCGGTCGACACCGGTCCCGGTCGGCAGCATCGTGAACGAGTTGTGGGCGATCGCACGAGAGCCCCACGGCACATGGCGCTGCCGCCGAGCCACACGCATCGCCGAATGTCTGGCGGGCGACATGGGTCTGCGGATCCTTCAGATCGCGACGCGGTTTCGCCGCGGGCTGAAGGAATGACGACGAGGCCCTTCACCGAAACCGATGATTACGGCTTCGGCAGGTCTTCGATGTGGTTCTGCCAGTGGGTCACGACGGCGCCGTCCTCGGTCGTCATCTCGCTGACCGCGGTGCGCATGCAGCGGACGACTTCGAGCGCCACGCGGACGTGCGTCAGGGCCTCGGCTGCTTCCTCCGTCTCGTCATCAGCCGAGAGGCGTCGCTCGGAATCGACTTCCCCTTCGTCGGCCATTACGCAGCCATATCGCGTGAAGTAGACGACCCAGGGCTCGATCATGTCGACGACCCCCGGCAAGTCGACGGCCGACGCCGAAGCGAGCGGCTTGGCAAAGGTCGCGAGCTTGCCGCCGGTCTTCAGGGGCGCGGCGGCGAGGAGCCGGTCTGCGTGGTTGGCAACCAAAGCAAATACCGCTGTCGAATCACCGACGCCGATCGACGGGGCGATCTGCTTGTCGAGGCCGGCGTCGGCCACGTTGAACGACCACACGGTACCGCTGTCGACCTTCTTCTTTTCCGGTTCCGGAATCCGATACCCCTCCGGTACTGAATCCTCGTCAATCGCGCGCATGGCCGCGACGACCTTGTCGCCCCAGGCAAAGAAGTCGTTGAGACCGTCGACAAACAGCTTGCGATCTGCAAGCGGCAGCACGATGGCCAGCTCCGGCAGCGGCAGCGGCTCGGCGGCGCTCGGCAGATCGGCATGGAGCTTGCCGGTGGTCGCCTTGGCGTCCAAGACGAAGCCCACCTGGCCATCGGCGAGCGACGCCACAAACTTGTCCGAAAGAATCGTGGCCAACTCGTCGGCCAGAGGCAGCAGCTTTTCACTTACCGCATCGAATTTCTCGAGTTCCTCGTCGTCCATCTCGGTGGTCGCGTACTTCGTCAGCATGGCCCAGCCTTCGGTGCACACCTTGCGGAGCATCGGAATGAGCGTCGGGTCGCTCTTGATGCGCGAGACGGCCACCGCCAGCGGGTTGCCCCCTGCATGCTCGAGCGTGCTGAGCGGCTTGCTCGCGTCGAGCGGAAACCCATTCGACCAAAACCAGGTGTAGCCCTCGTAGCCGTTTGGAGTCATGAAGGAGAACGAAAGCCAGGCCCCCATCTTCGGCAGCCGCTTGACATATTCCTCGGTCAGGCCGTCGAGCCATGTCGTGACCTCCTTGGCCGCGTTCTCACCGGCGTCCGCCGCCTTCATCGCCACCCCGGTCGCAGCGACCAAAGGCTCGAAGTCTTTCTTGGAGGGCGCCATCGCTTCGGCGAGCTGTTCGCTGATGTAGCCGATGCCCGTGAGCGGCTTGTCGGCATGCTCGACGAGCTTGGCAAAGACGGGAATGTCGACAAGCGCCTTGCCGTTGCCGCCGGGCATGACGAGTTTGTCGAGATGGTCGACCGAATCGCCAATGGACAGGATCACCCAGTCACCAACGATGCCGAGGGCCACCACGATGTCGATGCCGCGCACCTTCTTCATGACCGGGTCGAGCGCCTTGAGTTCGCCAAGCTCGCCCTCGACCTCTTCGGCCAACTCGTCCCAAGGGACGAGGCTTCCGGAGAGCGTGAACGTGAGCACCTCGCCGCCGGCCACTTTTTTGCGGGCCATCGCCTCGGCTGCCGCGGGGTTCACCTCCGCAAGGAGCTTCGCGAGCACCTCGATCCGCTTGAGTTGAAACGTCGCCGCTTCCTTCTTTCCCGTCTTGAAGCCCCAGACGATGTCGGGCACCTTGATGAGATCAATGTTGTCGGCGAGCGCCTGGATCACGGCGACGACCGCAGCTTCTTCCCCAGAGAGGTTTTCGACGGCCACGACGTCTTCTTCGACCTCGATGTCTTCCTCGACGAGCCGCGACACCGGAAGCACGCGGAGCCGCCGCCGTACGCGGCTGATCTCCTCCTCGGGAACGGCTTCCTCGAGGGCATCGCCGCCGTCAAATTCGCCCTGACGAATCGTGGCCGCCTGCTGGGCGGCCATTACGATGCGAATCAGTTTCAACACGTCGGTGCACGACTGCTCGCCGTAGACGAAGGTGTCGCTCGACACCATGTCCGTGAGCAGCTCGACGGCCTGGGCGTTTTCGGGAAGCTCCAGAAACGTGAGGCCCATCGACACCGGGCTGCCCGGCATGTCCTTCTGCTCTGCCCACGAATCAAGCGCTCGTGCGATCGCCGGGAGCTTCTTGAGCTTCGCGTAGGCGTTGCTGTTCAAGAACCGATCGAGCTGCTCCTTCATACGCAGCGACGACGAGAAGAATGCGGCGTCGGCCGGCACCGTCGCTACACCGCTGCCGACAAGGGTGGCGGGCGGAGCCGCGTGCGCGGGGAACGCCGCGACCCAGCACACGAACGCGATGACAACGACGGACAAGGGCGAAACGGAGCGCGGCTGGCGGCGCATCAGGAGTCTCCAAAACCTCTGAAAATGAAAGTGGCGGGCGACACGGCCCGCGGACAATAACATACGCGACCGTCCGGAGATTGGACAGCCGCTCGGGGAGCCCCGAGGCCGCCCGCGTGAGGAACACTCGGCCTTCGCACCATGCACATCGGAACCACCCACATCGCAGACACCTTCGCCGAGGCGTTTCGGCTGCGCTACGCTCGGCTTGTCGTCACGGCCCACGACGATCATTGGCTCGAGGCCGCCGCCCGGGCGGCAACGGGGTATGGCACGAGCGTGATCGGTTGCGATGCCGAGGCCGGTGTCGAGCAGCGACTTGCTCCCGCCGACACGCCCGATCGACGCCCTGGCGTGGCGCTCATGTTTTTCGGTTTCGCAAGCGAAGGGTTGGCGAAAGCCGTGGGCAACCGTGTGGCCCAGTGCCTACTGACATGCCCGACGACTGCCGTCTTTGATGGCCTTGCCTCGGGCGAAGAGCGCATGCCCCTGGGAAGCCATGTGCGATTTTTTGGTGACGGCTTTGAGAAGACAAAAGTGATCGAGGGGCGGCGGACGTGGCGAGTGCCGGTGATGGACGGCGAGTTCTTGATCGACGAATCCGCCGGCATCGCGAAGGGTGTCGGCGGCGGTAACTTTATTGTTCAGGGTGAAACGGCTGACGTCGCTCTCGCTGCCGTGCGTCGCAGCATCGAAGCGATTGCGGTGATACCCGGGGTGATTACACCGTTTCCTGGTGGTGCGGTTCGCTCCGGCAGCAAAGTGGGCTCGCGCTATGCGGCGCTTCGAGCCTCGACCAACGAGGCGTTTTGTCCGGCGCTCGCGGGGCGAGTGCGCACGGAACTCCACGCCGAAGCAGCCTGTGCAATTGAGGTGGTAATCGACGGGAAAGATGAACAAGCCGTGGCGGCGGCGATGGCAGCGGGCATGCGGGCCGCGGCCGGTCCTGGAATTCCCGAGATCGCCGCCGGCAACTACGGTGGCAAGCTGGGCAAGTTTCACTTCCGGCTTCGGGAAGTTTTGGAAACGTAGCAAAGCCCACGCTGCAGAGAATCGCTCGGCTGCGGATGGCCAGGCCGATTGCCCTTCATCGGTACCGGCAGGTTTGCTATTTGCCCGACAGCGCCAGGCCTCGCTCGGCCGGCCGGTTTCTCGCGGAGTGTGTGCCATGTCGGCTGAGGCAGTTGATTCCAACCAGGCCCCTGTCTCTGAGCAAGCCGTGCAGGCACCGCCTTTGCCGCAGCCGGCAGTGCCTCGGCCGTCGCGGCAAGCGCTCGTGGTGCCACGTCAGCACCCGATGCCGATCATCACCGGGGCGATCATGAGTGCGGTTGCCGGGTTTGGACTCGTCTTCGCCTTTGGGTGGGGCCGTTCGAGCACGCCTCCCCCCCCCGTCGTCGACACGGCGGCGACCGAGTCTGCTGCCATGCCGACCGAGCAACCATCGCCCGATCTCTTGCCACCGCCTGCAGAACCTGTTGCGCCAACATCGGCCAATCGGTGGAAGCCACGCGGCACCGCTTCCAGCAGTGAGGGCGAGGCGTCGCCTGCGGGGGATCGTTACCCGGCGCGGCCGGTGTCGCACGAGCAGGTGGCCCCGGCGGAGTACCGCACGAGTGATCGGCCATTGTCACGTTTTTCATCTCCCGATCTCCCGCCGTTCGAGCCGCAGACGGATGCCGATGATGGTGCGGCGGTGACCACCAAGCCGGAACCCGAGAGCCCTGCGCTTGATGAACCTTCAGTGCTGGCACCGCCCGCCGATCGCGGTGACAAGCCGGCGGCGAGCCTGGAGCCGTCGCGCGAAGCTTCGAGCGACGACGAACCGGTTACTCCACCCGTCGCCGACAAACCGGATCTTCCTGAGGAAGCTCCTCCGCAAGAATTAGCCGTCGCGACAGCGCCTCAGGACAGCGCTACCGAACAGCCGCTTCCGGTGGCGCCGCCGAAGGAACAAGGAACCGCCACGCCGACGCCGGCAGTTCCAGCGAGCGACTCCGGCGCTCCGACGCCTCCTCCATTCACGCCTCCGTTTGCCGTCGCGCCGCAGGCAGTTTCATCGCCGCCGCTGGCGTCCCCCGCACCCGTGGCGGCGCCGCCCGCAACCCTGCCCACGCCAGATGCGCCTCCGGCCAAGCTCGCAGTGCCTGAGAAGCCAGCCGATCAGCGATCCGATCACGGAGGAACTGGGCTCTCGGTGGCGGCGAATCCTGGTGAGAACGCGACCGGGCTCCGGACCGCCGCTTCCGAAACTGCGTCGCCGGCGACTCCGGCAGGCATGCCGGCGCCGTCTCCCTTTGCGGCGGCGCCGCCAGTCGTTCCGCCTCCTTCGGTGAATCCTCCTCCGGCGGTATCGCCTCCGTCGTTCGACCGTCCCGCGCGGCTTGCATCGTCGTCGCCCATGCCGCCGCCAGGGGCCGTGCCGCCGCGCGGCCCGATGCTGGCCTACGACGACGAGGTCAACGAAGCCGGGCCCTCGCCCCTGAGTCCGCCGCCCGAAGTCGAGGGGAGTGGTGTGCCGGGGCCGATCCAACTCGAGGGGGTGCAGACACCGCAGGTTGCCGTCGAGAAGCGCGGGCCGCGTGAGATTCAGGTTGGCAAGCCGGCCCGCTACGAGATCATCGTGCGCAATGTCGGCACGGCGACGGCCCACGATGTGAACCTTCGCGACGCTGTACCCCGTGGTACGTCGCTCATCGCGACCACGCCCCCTGCCGCGCCGGCGGAGCATGCGAGTGATCTCGTCTGGACGCTCGGTGAGTTGCCCCCCGGTGGCGAGGCTCGCGTGCTCATGGAGTTGATGCCCGAGACGGAAGGGGAGATCGGCAGCATCGCGAGCGTGAGTTTTCGGGCCGATGCCACGATGCGATCGGTGGCCACGAAGCCGCAGCTCGCCATTGATTGCCCCGCACCCAAGGGCGTGCGGATCGGCGGCGACATGCCCGTCACGCTGACGCTTTCGAACCCTGGTTCCGGTGCCGCGACGGGGGTCGTGCTGGAAGGCTATCTGCCTGACACCGTGTCGCATCGCTCGGGCAGCGAGCTCGAGTTTGATGTCGGCCAACTTCGGCCTGGCGAGACGCGCACGATCGACCTCGTCCTCGGCACGCGCAGCCCCGGTCGCACGCCGCTGCGCCTCGTGGCCCGCGCCGATGGGGGTGTCGAGATGAAACTCGACGTGCCGCTGGAAGTGACCGCCCCGACCCTCGAGATCGCCATCGACATGCCCAACCGTCGGTTTCTCCAGCGCCCCGCGACCTGCACGCTCTCGATGGTGAACTCGGGCACCGCGGCGGCGCGGAGTGTCGAGCTCGCGGCCCAGCTTCCGTCGGGAATGAAGTTCGTGAAGGCCAACAATGCCGGTTGGCATGACGAGCGAACGAATCGCGTGCTCTGGAATCTCGAGGAGCTGCCGGCCGGCGAGACTGGGAAGGTCGAGATGGTGGTCATGCCGGTGGAGGCAGGCGAACAGCGGATCATGGTTGCAGCACGCAGTACGGACGGCCCATCTGCCCAGGTGGCGCATGCCTGTCACGTCGAGGGACTTGCTGCGGTCTCATACCACGTTGCCGACAGTGAAGACCCGGTGGAAGTCGGTGGGGTGACGGAGTATGTGGTTCGTGTGGCCAATGAGGGCACGAAGGCGGCGTCAGGCGTGCAGCTTGCGGCCACGCTCGTCGGCGACCTCGAGCCGGTCGAAGCCAGCGGCCCCGGCGGGCACCGCGTCGAGAACCTGACGGTGATCTTTGAACCGCTGGCCAAGCTCGGGGCGGGCGAAGAGGCGGTCTATCGGGTGCGTGCTCGCGGCCTCCGTGCCGGCCACCAGCGGATCCAAGTTCGCCTGGTGAGCGAAGACCAGCCGAATCCGATCACGAAGGAAGAGACGACGAGCGTCTACGACGACCGCTGAGCCAGGGACCCGGTTCGTCACTAGGCTCGCGGCGAACGTTGGTCCGCTAACCCAAACCGCAACCCGAAGCACGATGCTTTCGGAAACTACAGCACTTCTCGTGATGCTGTAATGTTCGTAATGGCCATTCGAGGGGTATCCTCCGCCGGCTGTTCGTTGCTAGGATTCAATGAGTAGCAAGTTTTAGAAATCACTGTGCGATTTGTCGAAGTCGCAAAGTAGGGTTGCCAGCGTGCGAACGATCGCCCGAAGGCGCAATCCCTCGGGGCGTGTCGGGTGGGGTGATTCGAAGGCCTGCTGCTCCTCGTCATTGTTTCGATGAAAGGGTTCTCATGAGCGTCCACTATCGTTCCGGCAAGTGGCTCGGCTGTGTTTCGCGGTCGCGGTCCTTCGCGGCTTGCGTTCTGGCACTTTCAGCCACCGCCGCTCACGCGCAGCTTTACTGGGACACGAATGGTTCCACGGCAGGTGCCGGTGCCACCGCGAACGGCACATGGGGCACGAGCAACTTCTGGAACACGGACTCGACCGGAGGGGCGGGCACGTTTTCAACCTCCACGGTCAACACCGACAATCTCTTCTTCGTTGCGGGGCCAGGCGCTACCAGTGGCAATAACGCGTATGTTGTCACCGTCAGCGGCACTCAGGTCGCCAACAGCCTGAACTTTCAGGCGTCGGGTGCCACGACGATCTCCGGTGGCACCTCGATCACGCTGGGCAACGGCACGGCCGGCGCCGGCGGCATCACCATTGGCCAGTTCGCGTATGGCAGCACCGCGCAGGGGGCGGTCAACGTCAACACGGCCGTCATCCTGAACAATGCCCAGACGTGGACGAATAACGCCGCCGCGGCCTTCACCGTGAATGCCACGCTGAACAACGGCGGCAATACGCTCACCTTTACCGGTTCGGGTACGACCAGCTTTGGAAATAGTGCAGCAGCCGTCATTTCCGGAGCGGGCGGTGTCACCATGAATGGAACCGGCCGACTTTTTCTTGGTGCAGGCCAGGCTCCGGCCCACACCTACAACGGAGCCACCACGTTGAATGGCGGGGTGACGATGATTTCTGGAAATCTCCCGAGCAACAGCAATCTTGTCATGAATGGCGGTGTTTTGGAGTCCTACTGGACCACTGGTTTGACGCGTGCGCAGGGCACGGGTGCTGGACAGATCCAGATCACCGGTGGTGAAAGCGGTTTTGGCACGAATGGGAGCACCGGCGCCACCTTCGATATCGGCGCCGTCACATGGGGAAGTGCTACTTTCAATCCCACCAAGTTCGTCCTTCAAACCGTGTACTCGCAAGGGACTTCGTCCGCTACGTTCTCGAGCGCGATCAACTTGAATGGGGCCACTCGAACGATTGTTGCCAACAGCGGTGCGGCTGGTACGGCCACCTCGACCATTTCTGGCGTCATCAGCAATACGTCGGGCACGGCGGGCCTTGTCAAAGAAGGGCCTGGCCGGCTCAATCTGACGCAAACCAACACGTTCAACGGCCCGGTCACCGTCAGTGGTGGATCATTGTTTGTCAGCGTTCTGGCGAACGGCGGTTCGAATAGCGGCCTCGGCAACTCGACAGCCGCTGCCTCCAATATTCTCCTTGCCAATGGCACGACCCTCGGCTACACGGGTGGTGCCGTGAGCACCAACCGGAGCTTCACGATCAACGGCACGGCGGCCGGCCACGGTGCGTCAATCGACGCCTCCGGGTCGGGCGCCTTGACCATGACGGCCACGGCCTCGCCCGCGTATGGCACCGTCGATCAAACCCGCACGCTTACGCTGACCGGAACCAATACGGCAAACAACACGTTTGCGGCGAACATCGCAGACAACGGGACCGGTGCCGTGTCGCTGACGAAGTCCGGTACCGGGGCCTGGGTCCTGTCCGGCACGAACGTCTACACCGGGGCCACCACCGTCAGTGGCGGCGCGCTGATACTCAGCGGTGCTTCGTCGATTCCTGGTGGCATTGGCACATCGGGTGGAACGAGCCCGATCGTCTTCAATGGCGGGGTAATCGGTCTGGGTGCCGGTGACTTCACACGTTCCCTGAATACGCCGGCGACCGCCACGGCAGCGAATTTCACTGGCGCAGGTGGTTGGGCCGCCTATGGTGCCGACCGCCAGGTCAATCTTGGTGGCGCCGCGGCAACGATCACGTGGGGGACTGCAAATACGGGATTCAACGGCCAGTCGCTCCTGCTGGGGTACTCGACTGCCACGCACAACGTGACACTCGTCAATCCGCTCGACCTCGGGACGGCATTGCGAACGGTCCAGGTTGCTGATGGCGCGGCGGCAACGGATGCCACGCTCAGCGGCGACCTCTCGAGCGGCGCCGGCGGCGGTATCACCAAGACCGGCACCGGTGTGCTGTCGCTGACTGGCAGCAATTCGTACGCAGGGGCAACGACGGTCAATGCCGGCGTGCTTCGCTTGGATAGCGCCAACGCGGTACCAGGCGGAATCGGGTCGTCGGGTGGAACAAGTGCCATCCTGTTTACCGGAGGAATTCTCGGTCTCGGTGCTGGGGACTTCTCGCGATCCCTGAATACGACGGCAACGGTTACCGCAGCGAACTTCGGCAGCGGTGGCGGCGGTTGGGCCGCCTACGGAGCCAATCGGACCGTGAACTTGGGCGGCGCCAATGCCACGATCACGTGGGCGACGGCGAATACCGGGTTCAATGGCCAAACGTTGTTTCTCGGTGCGGCCACGTCCAACGCCACGGTCACGCTTACGAACCCGATTGATCTGACGACTGCGACGCGAACAGTCAATGTTTCTGATGGCACGGCCACTGTGGACGCTGTGATGAGCGGCAACATCAGTGGCGGCGCGGCAGGTGTGTTCACGAAAGACGGTGCTGGTACCCTCGCCCTCAGCGGCACCAACTCTTACAGCGGCAACACGAGTCTTCTGGCCACAGGAACCACCGGCCGGCTCATCTTCCGTGGCAGTCAGTCGCTATCTCCCAACACGACACTGGTCTTCGCTCAAAACTCGTCGGCCGTACAGTCTGTCAGTTTTTTGGATGACGGTTCTGGAACCATCGGATTTGCCCGTCCGATTCAGTTCGGGGGATCCAATACCTCTCAAAACCTCAATATTTTCGTCGGAAATAATAACACTGCCAACGGTGGCGACAGTTCGGGAACAACCACCGGGAGCACGATTCAGGCTGGAAGCATCACATTCACTTCTACGGCGGCTGACACTGCGACCACAAGCATCAACGCAACGGGCGCCAACAACTATCGCCTGCGGACGGGCGTTATCACGCTGAACAACCTGGTCACGCGCACCGCGGGCCAAACCACGACGACATTGATGAATCCGACGACGGCGAATATGACGATCGACTCGATCACGATGGCCACTGGCAATACGGGCGTTGGAAATGACGGCATTCCTGTCCTCGGGCTTGGTGGCACATCGGCGGATAACTACGTGACGGGCGTCATCTCCAACGCCTCGGACTTCGCGACCGGTCAGGCGCTCAGTCTCACGAAGTCGAACGCGAGTACGTGGATTCTTCAGGGCACGAACACCTATTCCGGCGTTACGACCATCAGTGGCGGCACGCTGCGAGCCAATGATAACGTCGGGTTGCCGGGCGCTTCGAGCACCAACGGTGGTTCAAACTTGAATCTTGCTGGTGGCATATTGGAGACGGGCGCGAATCTTGAGCGAGCCGGTGGCGCCGGTCAGACTCAAATGCGAATCACGAGCGGTACGAGCGGCTTCAGTGCCAATGGGGCCAATGTGCAGGTCGCCTTCGGAACGATCGCAAGCCCCACGGCGCTCACCTGGGCGACCGCGCCTTTCCAGCCGGGTACCTTTGTACTCAACGGTGCGGGTGCAACTCACACGATTGAGTTCATGAATGCGGTCGCGTTGGCCACCGCCGTTCGCACGGTTCAGGTCGATGCCAACGTCGCGACCATGAGTGGCGTACTCTCCGGTACGGGTGTCTCCGGCATCACTAAGACCGGCTCAGGGACGCTTCGACTGAGCAATACCAACTCGTACGCGGGTGTCACCACCGTCAGTGCAGGCACGCTTGAGGCCTCAGTCATGGCCAACGGCGGCTCCAACAGCAGCATTGGTTCGTCAGGCAACGCCGCAGCCAACTTGTTGCTCGCCAATGGTACGACTTTCCGATATGTCGGTTCGGGAAGTGTGACATCGAACCGCGCATTCACCATCAATGCTTCGGTGGCCGGCCACGGCGCGACGATCGAGTCGTCCGGTCCGGGCACGCTCTCCTTCGATACGCCTGCCACCGCGATCGCCTACGGTTCGAACAACCAGGCACGCGTCTTGACGCTGGGTGGTACGAACACTGGCTTGAACACGTTCGGCAAGGTCATTGCGAACAATGGCGCCGGGGCGACGAGTCTTGTGAAGAGCGGTACTGGCCGCTGGGTCCTCAACCAGGCCAACACCTACACCGGTGGCACGACCGTTTCGGGTGGTACCCTCGTGGTGAACAACACGACCGGTTCTGGTACCGGCACCGGGGCCGTGAGCATCGGCTCGCTTGCGATCCTCGGCGGTAATGGCACGATCAGCGGTCTGACCACGATCGATGGCACGCACGCCCCTGGCAACTCGCCTGGCATCCAAGCGTTCGGCGGCGGGCTGACCTACAACGGCACGTCGACCCTGACCTGGGAGTTGATCGACAACACGGTCGCCGGGCGTGGCACGAACTACGATGGTGTGAATGTCACGGGCGGTGCCTTCTCGCTGGTCACCGGAGCCGAGATGGACCTCACCTTCGGCGGCACGGTTGATTTCAATAATGTTTTCTGGAGCACGGACCAGGAGTGGCTGGTGGTCGACCTGAGCAGTGGAGCGACGGCGTCTGACACCAATCTATTCACGATTGGGTCGATTACCGGCGGTGCCAACTACAGCCCTTCGCTTGGAACCTTCAGCATCGAGCGAAAGCCCGGTAGCAACGCTGCTGATTCGGTCTACCTGACGTGGGTGGCCGTCCCTGAGCCAAGCACGATCGCTCTGGCCGCCTGCGGCTTGATCGGCCTCGGGCTCGCCGCCCGCCGCCGCTTCCGCCGCTAGGCCTGAGCCTCACAGTTCGGCCGGTGGCCCCCACGCGGGAAGTGATTGCTCCTCGGCCGGTGGAGGAGGTTCTTCGGTGGAAGGATCGACCACGACGTTCTCGGCTTGGTATTTCTGCACGACCGTCGCGGCCCACTTGCCGTAGACCGACTCCGGGTTGTCCGCGGCGAAGCGCTCGAGGTTGGCAAGGGCCGTCTTGCTCTGGGTCTTCTTCAGCGTCGTCATCATCTGGGTATACCGACCACCGAGCTTGATCTCCGCCTTGTGCTCCGGTTTCTTGAGAGCGTCCTCGAAACGCTGCGCCTTCTCCTTGAAATCATCGAGGACCGAATACGTCTTTTTGCACGCCAGGAACGCAGTACTCAGTCCATAAAAATCCCTGCGATTCTCGAGGGCTTCGAGTGCCGCAATCTCTTCCTTGAATCGGTCATTGACGAACGTCGTCATGGCATCGGCGGCAGCCGCGTCTTCGGGGCTCACGTTCTTGCCCGCGCGGACAGTCTTCAGGATCTTGGCGGCGTTGCCATACGACTTTGCCACGATGGCCTTGTAGGCCAGCCCGGTCTGCCCCGACAACGCCTTTGGATTCACGCCCGGAATGCTGGCCTGAAGCCCTTGAATCAAGAGCTTGGGATGGGCCAGGCCGTAGGCCAGGGCCATCGTGCCGGTGGGGTGATACCGCGAGGCCATGTAGTAGCCGTTGTCGGCATAGTCGCGCCCCGGTAGCAACACGAACGACCCGTCGAAGCATCGCATCATGTTGAACCATGCTTTGTGATAATCGAAGGTCGCCCGCAGCACCGCTGGGTCTTCCGACGCCGCCGCTCCCATGAGGCCCCAAAAGATGCCGAGATTCGAATCGGCATGGCCGTCGGGCATGCTCTTGACTGCGTGCTTCGCATAGCCTCGATACCGCTGGAGATATGCGGCGCTTTCCGGAAACTCCGGGCTGAGCGAGTGGGCCACGATCGCGGCACTCGTGCGGCCGACGTAGTTGGTGCCGTCGGTGGAATTTCGCCACGCCACAGAATCGACGATCCCATTGTTGAGCGTGAACTCGCCGCCGTAGGCGATGTAGCCGATCTCGTTGGTTCCCCGATGGATGAAGTCGAGGGCCCGCTTGATGCAACCGGGCTTCGCATCGACTCCACATCGCCCGGCGAGTTGCCAGGCCGTCACGGCGAGGATCGTCGTGTATTGCATCGGGCCGTAGCCGTTTTTGTCGATTCCCGATACGTAGGGACCGTGGCCGAACCCGCCATCATAGAGCTGCTGGGCGGCGTCGATGGCGGCAGCATCTTCCTCTGGCTTCGCCTGCCAGACGAGGATTTTCCCCGAATACTGCGCATGCTCGAGCCGCAAGACGTCGGCCTTGATGGTCGGGAGCACCGACGCATCCTGCGTCATGAGGTAGTACTCACAGAGCGTGATCAACTGATAGGAGAGGCTCCAGGTCCAGGTTCCCGCGTCGGGCGGCTGTTTGCTCCAGGCCAGGATCATCTCCTTGCCGGCGGCCTGCTGCCGGGGAACATCGCTCGTGAGCAGGGCGAGCGCCACGGCCGAGCGGGCATGCGCCTGCCACACCGCCCAGGCATCCGGGTTCTCGGCCAGATAGGTCAGCGCCCGGGCCCGAATCGCCTCCGACTTCTTGCACTTGTAGGGAAACGTTGGGCTGAAGGTGCCGAGTGGCACGAGGTCGATCGTGACATTCTTCATGGAGTCGCCGCTTTTGACATTCAGGATGAGCTTGCCGTCCTTGCCCTCGGCCTTCTCGATCGCCTCGCCGAGGTCCATGATCGGCCCTTCGTAGCCGTGCGGATCGCCGCCGAAGTGGTGCTCGGCAAACGGCTTGTCAAACGCGCCGACGATCTCGTCGTCGATCTTGAGCCGGCCCACGGCGGGCGAGCCTTGAAACACATATTTGACGATGAACGACCGCGCGGTGAGCACACCGCGGGCACCTGTCGGCCCGAGGTTGACGAGGAAGCCAGGCACCTCCTTGTCAGGGAGGTTGTGTTCCGTCGGCTTGGTCCAGGCCCCTTGGTTGTCGGAGTCTCGGATGGCCAGGGCCGGCCTCCCAGAGGCAAAGGCCAGCAAAATGGCCATGCCCAACCCCAATCGGCGTGTCATCGTCAGCATCCATGAGCTCCCGCGGCGGTACCATGTTTTAGCACGAGGCTGGTTGCCGTTGGCGGACCACCGCGAACATGACCCCGGGATCGAGTGACTCCATGTGGACGAAGTGCCTTTCGATTGCCGTGCTGGTGCTCGTGAGTTCTCTCGCTGATGGCGGCCCCGCAGGGCAGGTTGCCGCCATTCCCGACCTCACGAAGGGGGGCACCGTTCCGCAGGGTTTCACCCATGATTGGAACCTCGGCCCCACCGGGCTCCGCGGCTGGATGTATTGCGACCAACTCGTGACGACCGACGCGCGGCAGATTCTCATCACGGCGGTGGCCAAGGGTTCGCCGTCGGATGGCATCGTCGCGACAGGGGACGTGATCCTGGGCGTTGCCGGGAGGCCCTTCGCCAGCGACCCACGCACCGAGTTCGGCAAGGCTGTCACCGCCGCCGAGACGGAGGAGGCCGGGGGCAAGCTCGTGCTCACGAGGTGGCGAGCGGGCAAAGTGGAACCGGTCACGATCACGCTCCCGGTGCTCGGCAGGTACTCCGCGACCGCTCCCTACGATTGCCCGAAGTCGCGCCGTATTCTCGAGGCTGGTGCGAAAGCACTCGCGAAGCGCCTCGAGTCACCGGAGTACGAAAGGCACGAGGACGCGATCCCGCGGTCACTGAACGCCCTCGCATTGCTGGCAAGTGGAAATCCCGACTATCTGCCGCTCGTGAATCGCGAAGCCCAGTGGGCCTCGCAGTTCACGCCGAATGGCTTCAAAACGTGGTACTACGGGTATGCGTTGATCTTCCTGGCGGAGTACGTAAAGGCGACCGGCGATGAAAGCGTATTGCCGGGGTTGCGTCGGATCGCGATGGAAGCAACGCAAGGGCAAAGTGCGGTCGGCTCGTGGGGCCACGGCTATGCGCTACCCGACGGCCGGCTCGGGGGCTACGGCATGATGAACTCGCCTGGGATCCCGCTCACGATCGGCCTCGTGCTCGCCCGTGCGGCCGGCGTGAACGACCCGGCTGTGTCGCGGGCGATCGAAAAGAGCGATCGACTCATGAAGTTTTACATCGGCAAAGGCGCCGTGCCCTACGGCGACCATGCTCCGTGGACCCAAACCCATGAAGACAACGGCAAGTGTGGGATGGCCGCGATCCTCTTTCAGAACCTCGGGAACCGCGACGGTGCCGATTACTTCAGCCGCGCGGCCGTCGCCTCGCATGGGGCGGAGCGCGACTGTGGCCACACTGGAAACTATTTCAACATGGTCTGGTCACTGCCGGCTGTGGCCTTGGCAGGACCGCAGGCGACGGGAGCGTGGATGCATGAATTCGGCGCCTGGTATTTTGACTTGGCCAGGCGGCACGATGGCACGTTCGTGCATCAAGGGCCACCGGAACCAGGCAACGACAGCTACGGCGACTGGGATGCCACCGGCGGTTGTCTCCTCGCCTATTCGCTGCCGCTCAAGAGGATTGCCCTGAGCGGTCGCGATGCCTCCATCGTGCCGGCTATGTCAGCGGAGGTCGTTGACGGTCTCATCGCCGATGGCCGTGGCTGGACCAATAAGGATCGCACGACTTTTTATGACGCAATGAGCGATGCGGAACTGGTCAGTCGCCTTGGGTCGTGGTCCACCCCGGTGCGAGAGCGAGCGGCGGAGGCGCTTGGCAGGCGCAGGGCTGCGGTCGTGCCGGAGTTGATTGCGATGCTCGATTCGCCGAGTGTCGATGCCCGCCTCGGTGCGTGCGAGGCCATCAAGAATCTGAGAGATGCCGCCGCGGCGGGGGTGCCGGCACTTCGCAAAACGCTCGCCGCGCCCGAACTCTGGGTGCGGGTGCAGGCGGCCGAGGCGCTTGCCGCAACTGGCCCAGCCGGCCGGGCGGCCCTTCCGGACTTGCTCGCGCGCATCGCCGCCGGGCCGACCGACGAAGATCCGCGGGGCATGGAGCAGCGGTTCATGAGCCAAGTGGTCTTCCAGAAGATGCTCGGTGGCCAGACGCCGCTCGACGGGGTCGATCGCGAGCAGCTTGAGGCCGCGATTGCCAAGGGACTTCATAACGAAGATGGCCACGCTCGCAGCGCCGTCAGTGATGTCTATGCCAGGCTGTCATTCGACGAGCTCAAGCCGCTTCTCCCGGCAATTTTGGAGGCCACGCGAACGGCCGCACCGAGTGGCGAGATGTTTGCAGAAGGCGTGCGGGTCAATGGTTTGAAGGTTCTGGCACAGCATCGGGTCGAGGAAGGCATGGCGGCATGCGTCGCCTACCTTCGCGGGCAGAATCCGTGGGCCAGTGAGCATCGCACGCCGGAAATCCTCGCTTGCCTGAAGCCCTACGGGGCGCATGCCCAGGCGTTTCTCCCGCAACTTCGAGAGATCATGGCCGATTTCGAGGATGGCGAGCCAGACTTTCCGAAGCACTTGAGCCTTCAGAAGGCCCAGGCCGTGCGCGAGACGATTGCCGCCATCGAAGCCTCAAAGGACCGCCCTCCACTGCGGTCTCTCAAATAGTCCGACGGTGACCTGCTCAGTTCGCCGGCAATGTGGCTTTCCATAGCTCACCGGGCACGACCAGTATTCGCGTAGAAATGGGTGATGTGTTAACGACGGGGCACACGTCGTCGGATAGAAGATCGTCGCGGAGTCACTATCCGAAGTCTCGCCCTGAACAATGAGATCGAGACTGGACACGCGTCAGCTTCCACGCAAGGGATCCCGGCAGGGAATTCGCGTCGATACCGATGATGTATCCCTCGATCTGATCGATGCCGGCATTTGCCGCCTTCACGGGCGAAAGGCCTGACCGGCCCTGACGCACTGCCGAAGCCTACGGGCCAACTCAATCGATCGGATTGATCACGGCATCAAAACCCGCGGTTTTGAAGTCGCCGACGTTTCGCGTGTAGAAGGTGTCGACACCGGCTCGACGCAGAGCTACGGCAAGCACGAGGTCGTAGGTGCGGTGCCCCGGGAACGACCTCATGGCGAGTTCGTCTCGGATCGCCGGCCACGACTGCAACTCGTGGCAGCAGAACGAAAAGCCCGATTCCTCACGAAGGAATGCCACACGCTTGATCGCTTCGGCAGCGGAGAGCGGCCGGGCGTAGACACGCGGATTCCTCAGGCCGGCGTAGAACTCAAACAGAACCTGGTCAGCCAGCATCCAGTCTCGAGGAGCCGCGAGAGCATCGTCGAGGAGCCGCATCGCCGCAGCATGTTCGCGACAGTCCTCGTCGGCCGCATAGAGGAGGATGTTGGTGTCGAGACTCTTCATCGCTCTGGCCGCTTCGAGCGACGAACGGGCGCGGCGGACTGGTCGTCGTCATGAACGGAATCGTGCAGCACGTCTTTGAGCCGGTCGGCCGAAACCAGTACGCCACCGCCCCGGAACGTCGGGAACCGTTTCGGCTCGGCAGGCGGAAGCGCGGCGGACTGCTCGAGCATCCGATCCACGGCGCGGCGAACGAGCTCGCTGACCGGCCGGTCTTGGTGCCTCGCAATGGCTCGCAGCCGTTCCATCACCGGATCGGGGAACAGAATCTGAATCTTTTGCATGTATCCATGCTAAAGACATGCGTATGTGGCGTCAAACAATGGTCACGGTGTCAGAGAAGTGGCGGCAGGGTGAGGTTGAGGGGCGTATTCCCCCGAAAAACCCGTGGTCGGCCTTGCAATTCGGCAGAAATCGGGCAAAGTAAGGGGCTTCCGATTGCGGTTCCGAAGACCGCCAACAGACCACACGGATCGTTGCCATGCGTACCAAGAATGTCGTGCCCCGGCTGCGGGCGAAGAAGCGTCTCTTCAAGCGGGTAAAGGGCTCGGTCGGCGGTCGCCGCCGCCTGCTCCGCACCGCCAAGGAATCGCTCCTCCGCGCCGGCGTGTATGCCCATCGCGATCGCCGCCGCAAGAAGCGCGACTTCCGACGTCTCTGGATTATCCGCCTCAACGCTGCCTGCCGTGAGCGCGGCCTGCGCTACAGCCAGTTCATCGCCGGCCTCGTGAAGATCGGCTGCGAGCTCGATCGCCGCACGCTCTCCGAAATGGCGATCCACGACCCCACGGGGTTTGATGCCGTGGCCGCTGCCGTGCGCGAAGGCCTCGGCTTGCCGGAACCGGCCGCGGTGGCGTGAGCGACGTGGCCGGCACTCCGCTCGACGCATTTAAGGCTTCCCTCGAGTCGCTCCACCGCGACGCGGCTGCTGCCCTGACGGCTGCCCATGACGCCGCGTCGCTCGAGGCAGCACGTGTCGAATTCGCCGGTGCAAAGAGCGGCCGGATCAAAGCCGCCCAAAAACTGCTCGGCGGCATCGATGCTGCCGACAAGCCCACCGCGGGAAAGCTCTTTAACGAGACGAAAGCAGCGGTGAGCGCGCTGCTCGAAGCGGCGCAGGACCGGCTCGCCGGCTCCGCCAAACCCGCTCTCGAACCAGTCGACGTCACGCTCCCCGGCGAGCCCGTACGACTCGGTCACCTCCATCCGATCACGCAGACCATTCGCCGCGTCCAAGAGATCATGGGGCGGCTCGGCTTCGAGAGCGTCGACGGTCCCGAGGTCGAAGACCAGTGGCACAATTTCGAGGCCCTGGCAATCCCGTCAGAACATCCTGCCCGCGACCCACTCGATAATTTTTACCTCGCCACGGCCCGGGCCGCGGATCCATTGCTCCTGCGATCGCAGACGAGCACCGTGCAGATCCGCGTGATGGAAAACCGCGAGCCTCCACTGCGAATCGTGTCGCTCGGGCGCGTCTACCGCCCCGACACCGCCGACGCGACGCACTACCCGATGTTTCACCAAGTGGAAGGCTTGCTCGTCGAACCCGGCATCACGATGGCCCACTTGAAGAGCGTGCTGCGGCTGTTCGCGTCGAGTTTTCTCGGAGGCGATGTCCACGTCCGGTTTCGCCCGTCGTTCTTCCCGTTCACGGAACCAAGTGTCGAAGTCGACATGGAATGGGGCGGCCGCTGGATCGAAATGGGAGGCGCCGGCATGGTCGACCCCGCCGTGTTCAAGGCGGTGGGATATGACCCCGACGTGGTGAGCGGATTCGCGTTCGGCCTCGGTGTCGAGCGGATCGCCGCCCGCCGCTACGGCGTGGACGACATCCGCGACTTTTATCGCAACGACGTGCGGTTCCTGCGTCAGTTTTAATGTTGTGACCAACATGCGTGGTCCCGTCGCTTCGCTCCGTGGTCTCCCATTCGTCAGGCAATCTTTGGCGCATCAACAACGATGATCATTTCAACCTCATGGCTCGCTGATTACGTTCAGGTTCACGCGAGCGCCGACGCCCTTGCCGAACGCCTCGCGCTCTCGGGGCTCAACCACGAATCGACCACGCAGGTCGGTGACGACACCGCGATCGAGATCGAAGTCACGAGCAACCGGTCTGATTGCCTCGGGCATGTCGGCGTGGCTCGCGAGGTGGCGGCGCTGTATCACAAGCCGCTGGCCGTGCCCGACCCACGACCGCTCGAAGCGGGCGGCCCTGCCTCGGCCAGCGTGCGGGTGTCGATCGAGGCCCCCGAGATGTGCCCGTTCTATTCGGCCCGCGTGATCCGCGGCGTGCGGATCGGACCGAGCCCGTCGTGGCTCGTCGAGCGGCTGGCGACCGTGGGCGTGGCGAGCGTGAACAACGTCGTCGACGTGACGAACTACGTCATGCTCGAATGCGGCCAGCCTCTCCACGCGTTTGACTTCGCGAAGGTGGTCGGCGGCACGATCGTCGTCCGGCGGGCGCATGACAAAGAACCCTTCGTCGCCATCAACCACAAGACCTACACGCTCGACGAGCGGATGTGTGTCATTGCCGATGCCGAGCGGCCGGTGGCTCTGGCAGGCGTGATGGGGGGGGCGGAGTCCGAGATCTCCGAGAGCACGGTCGACGTGCTCGTCGAGTCGGCACAGTTCATGCCACTGCCGGTGCGGGCTGCGGCCCGCAGCCTCGCCCTTGCGAGTGCGTCGAGCTACCGTTTCGAACGCGGGCCCGATCCGGCAATGGTCGACTGGGCAAGCCGACGGGCCGCATCGCTCATCCTCGAACTGGCCGGTGGCGTGCTCGAACAAGGAGCCGTCACCGCCGGGACGCTCCTCGCAAGCCCTGCCACGATTGCCCTCGACGCTGAGCGGGTGAGTGAAGTGCTTGGCTGCGACGTGCCGGCCTCGCGCCAACAGGAAATACTTAAGGCCCTGGGTTTCCAGCCGGCCGACGATGCGGCCACGCGGTGGATCGCCCCCACGTGGCGGCGCGACTGCACCCGCGAGATCGACCTCGTCGAAGAGATCGCTCGCATCGAGGGCTACACCCAAGTGCCCGAAGACGTGACGATCGCGGCGAAGCCTGCCGAGATCTCCGTGCGCGAGCGGGCCGTGCGCGCCGTGGGTGAGGTGCTCATTGGCCACGGCTTCTGCGAGGCGATGACCCGAAGCGTCGTCGATGACTCGCTTGCCTCGCTCGCCGGTGGCTGGACCACCGCAACACCACTGACGATTTCGCCACCGCTTGTGCGGGGGGCCGACCGTCTCCGCCAAAGCCTGCTGCCGAGTTTGCTCGAAGCCCGCGCCGGAAACGTCGCCGTCGGCAACACCGACGCGGACCTCTTCGAAGTTGCCCGCGGATATCTGTCGCAGCGAACCTCGACAGACTCGTCCGTCGGCCCTGTGGACGAGCCGCTCTTCCTGTCGTTTGTCATGGGGGGAGGGTTCTTTCGCGCCAAGGGACTCGTGGCCGCGCTCCTGGCTCGTTTCGGTCTCTCAGAAATCGATGTGGCCTACGCACCGGTAAACGACCTCGCCCTGCTGGCCCCGGGCCGCACCGCCGAGATCCTCTTTTCACTCCCCGACCAAGCGGCGTGCCGCATTGGCCTGGTCGGCGAAGTTGCTCCGGCCATGCTCGACCGGTTGTCGCTGCCTGGCCCCGTGGTGGCAGCCGAACTGCGGCTCGATCTGCTCGAGACGTTCATCGCCCGTGATCGATCGCTCATTCGCCACGGCGACTTCCCTGCCGTGGCCCGCGACATCAATCTCGTGCTCGACGAATCGGTGCCGTGGGCGAATGTCGAGGCCGCCATCCGCGGTGCCGCCGGTGACCTGCTCGAACGCGTCTCGGTCGGAGAAGTATGGCGTGACGCCGACCGCCTCGGCGCCGGCCGTAAGAGTTTTGTCGTCTCGCTTTCTCTGCGAAGCCGCACCGGCACGCTCACAGGCGACGAAGCCGCCGCAGCCGTGTCGTCGATCGTGGCCGCGTGTGGCACCAAGTGCGGTGCCACGCTCCGCGCTTGACGCTGGGTATTCGAAGTCGCGTCCTGCGTGGCTCGGGGCTGCCCGTGTCATGTCGCGGGACGTTTGCGACGGGCATCGTGCCCGTCGCTGTGGCCTGCTTTGGAAATCCTGATCCAGTCGGTATGAAGGTCAACTACCCCTTGAG
>CAZCHF010000045.1:0-30037 GCA_964498325.1 uncultured Candidatus Kuenenia sp. | reverse complement strand
TTTCTCCGAGCGCAGCGGAGGCCTGGAGGGCCGAAGCAAGCGTCCGGCGACGTGGCGCGGGCCACCCCGAGCCACGCTTGACGTCAAATTGTGCTCGTCAGGACTGTTCGCAAACGCATTGCTGTGTGCCGAGGTTGTCGATCGCGACCGTCACCATGTCGCCGGCGGTGAGAAACTTCGGGGGCTTCATCGCCATGCCGACGCCCGGTGGCGTTCCGGTGATCACCACATCGCCTGCTTCGAGCGTGAGGAACTGCGAGAGGTAATGAACGAGGAAGAAGACGTCAAAAATCATCGTCGATGTGGACCCCGTCTGCCGCCGTTCCCCGTTGACTTCGAGCGTCATCGCGAGGTTCTGCGGATCGGAAAGCTCATCTGACGTCACGAGCCAGGGACCGAGCGGCAGAAAATTGTCGCTCGATTTGCCTTTGCTCCACTGGCCGCCATGCTCCAACTGAAAGGATCGCTCGGAGACGTCGTTGGCGATGCAATAGCCGGCGATGTGATCGCGGGCGGCCGCGGGAGAAGCGAGGTAGCGGGCCGACTTCGAGACGACGAGGCCGAGTTCGACTTCCCAGTCGGTTTTCGTGCTCCCGCGCGGAATCAAGATCGGGTCGTTCGGTCCACAGACGGCGCCGGTGGCCTTCATGAAGAGGATCGGCTCGGAAGGGATCGCGGCGCCGGTTTCCTTGGCGTGGTCCGAGTAGTTGAGGCCGATCGCAAACACGTTTCGTGGTCTCGCGACCGGGGCGCCGAGGCGGCTGCCTGCCGGTGCATCGGGGAGGGAATGGAACTTGTCCGCTCGGAAACGCAGTTCCGCGAGCCCACCCCCTTCGAAAAAGTCGTGGTCGTAGTCACGGACGTGGGACGAAACGTCTTTGATCGAACCGTCGGCCGTGGCGATCCCGGGCTTTTCATGTCCGCGCGGGCCAAAACGAACAAGCTTCATGGGTGCTTTTTCTTGGGGATTGGGTATCAGTGGCAGCCGCACGTGCCGCACCCGGTTTTCAACGTGGCGAGGCGGGCCTCGATGGCGAGCGATGTCGGGGTGATGGAAAGGCCGCCGAGGGCCGTGCAGCGAACCTCACGGGGCATTCGTTCGGCGACCCACTTGGCGGAGGCGACGACCTCGTCGAATGGAATGACCTGATCAAAACCGGCGAGGGCCATGTTGGCACAGGCGAGTGCGTTGACGGCCGCCATGACGTTCTTGCCCAGGCAGGGAACCTCGACACGGTTGGCCACCGGATCGCAGATCAGGCCGAGCATGCTCTGCATCGCCATCGAGGCGGCAGCGAGCGCCTGCGCCAGCGTTCCATCCGTGAGCGTCACGATCCCGGCGGCGGCCATCGCGGCCGCCGAGCCGCCCTCGGCCTGGCAGCCACCCACTTCAGCCGCAAACGACCAAGGAGTGCAGATGAAGACGCCGATGAGCCCCGCAGCCAAGAACGCCCTGGCGATCGCCTCGTCGTCGAGGTGCAATTCTTCGGCCAGCGTGATGACGGCCGCGGGAAACGCGGCGCAGGCGCCGGCCGTCGGAGCCGCCACGATCACTCCCATCGAGCTTTTCACTTCCATGAGCGCCGAGGTTGCCAGCACGATTCGGTTGATCGTCGTGCCACCGACGAGGCGACCGGCCTTCATGGCTGCAGCAAAACCTGGCGTCTGGGCGGGGAGCACGCGGTCGTCATAGCTCGTGCCGGCGATTCCCTCGGCGATCGATTGCTTCAGGATTCGGATGATCTCGATCGTCTTCGCGATGACCTCGCCTTCGGTGAGTCCACTACGGGCCATCTCATACGCGAGGGCATGCTTCCAAAGCGGTTCGCGGCGGCCACCTTCGGCTTCCAAGAGTGCCTTGGCTGAAGAGAAAGGAACGCTCGTATCCCGTCGGGACCGAACCGGAAGGACCGGTGCGAACGAGAGGATGTCCACCGCCGGGAATGCGTCGCGCAACCGGCTGGCGATGCCGGCAGGAAGCGGATCGAACGTTTCGACCTGCACGATCGCCCGGTCGCTACCGTCCCGGACGGTGACCGCATCGGGAATGAATTCCGGGGCCAGTGACTTGATCATGGCCGCAAGGTCGCGGGCCGTCTGCCGTGCCGCCGGGCCGTCGCACACGAACAGTGTTTCGTGGTAATCCCCAAACGCCGAAAAAGGCACGCCGTCGAGTTCGATCACTTCGATGATGCCGCCACCCGTCGAGATCGCGTGCAGCGAGTGGGTCTGGCCGTCGCGGGTGACCGTCAGCCGATACGTGTTCGGGTGGGGATCGCCGACGTCGACGGTTTCGAACGTGACAGACGTGCCGGCCTCCTCGAGAAGCCGCCCTGCATCGGGCAGGCGAGGATCGTGGGCCTCGTAGCCGAGAAGGCCACCAAAAAGGCCCATGTCGGAGCCTTGGGATTCGTGGGTCGTGGGCAGCGAGCCGGCCCGATCGAACTCGACGAGGACGGTCTCCGGCGTGCCTCCGACAAGATCACGGGCGATCCGGGCGATGCGCAAAGCCGCAGCACAGTGAGAACTCGACGGGCCGCGCATGACCGGGCCGATCACGTCGTTAAAGATGCTGACAAGCATGAATCACCCTCCGGTGGTTGGTCGAGTGTAATCGTGGAACACCTGGAGCCAGGGTTGCGTCCACGGGTTCCACGTCGGGTAGCTGGCCGAGACGACGCTGAAGCCCAACAAAAACGCGGCGATGAGTCGTCTGAATCGGGTGCTCGCCAAGGCATCGGCTGCGGGAAGCATCGCATAGAGCCAGAGGGGCGCAAACCACAAGGCCCAGCGGAACCCGGTGGCCATGCCGCCGTAGTTGCGGTCTTCGAGGGGCCGCGTGACGTAAAAAGCAAGGCAGACGACGGTGCAGGCAAGGATCGCTGCCGCGAGAGCCACCGTGTTCAGCGTCGCCGACTTCGGACGGCAGAGCGACATGGTGATGCCCACGAGGCTCAGGAGCCAGATGGGCGTGAGCGAGAAAATGCCGTGGTGGCCGATCAGCACATGAAACGCATAGGTCGAGACCGAGGGCTCGCCCTGGTCGATCGCGCTCTTGGCCGTGGTGGGTCGCCAGTAACTGTCGATGATCCGGTCGCCACGTCGAAACTGGTAGTCGTACCAGCCACCAGTGACATGCCGCTGAGCGTAGGCGGGGGTGAGCGTGCCGTGGGCTGCGTAGTTCGTCCCCACGGCAGCGAGGGCCACCACGACAACGCCCGGCAGCGCCGCCATGAGGAACATTCGCGGCGCCTTCCAGGCGATGAGTGCCAGGACGCAACAACACCATGACAGCGCCGGCAACTCGCATGCGGCCGTGAAGGCGGCCGCCAGGCCGGCGAGCATGAACCACCGCGCGCGCCGGTCGCCATCCACCACGATCCGCAGCGTGGCGACGAGCGACACCATCGCCGCGCAGGCCGCGGGCCAGTGGTTCGTAAACGCGACGGCGTAGGTCGTGAGGAGCGTACCGAGCGCTCCCGCGGCCACGACAACGATGCGCCCGAAATCGGTGCGCCCATACCGTTCCACGATCCCAGCGAGGATCATGAGGTAGACGACGAACGGGATCACGTTCCAGGTGAAAAGCAGGATGCGGCCAAGTTCATGCGGATGGCTGCCGAGCGTTTTTCCCGTGGCGGAATGAAGCAGCCAATACTCGCCCGCCATGAGCGTGGCGAGAAGCGGTGGCTTGCTCGAATAGCAATGCCCCTCGTCAGGTCCCGGGGCCGGGTTCCCACGACCGTCGTGCTTCACCATGTCGATCGTGTCCCAATTGGGCTCCACGATGACCTTGTCGATCGCGTAGGTGCCGTGCTCGACGAGCGCCCGCACCGTACACCAGCGACTGCGGTCGTTGGCGCTCAGAAACGGTCGCTGGAGATTGCGGCGTGGTGGAGACGGGTCGTCAGGGCGGCGTTTGGCCGCGGCGTCATTGAGATGCTGTTCGAGGCGGACGGTATCGACCGAGTTGAGGGCGAAGAGGCGGCCCGTGACATTGCCCGCCGCGATCGCGATCAGCAGCAGGTAGACGCCGCGACGAAGCGGGGCACCAGCGTCGGTCGTGGCAGGGGGAGTCATCGAAGCGTGCCAGGCGGGAATTCAATCGTGAGGTTATAGTTTAGCTCTGTTCTGTCGGGCCATCCGAGCCTTCTCCCACCTCGCCAGCTCCCCGCCATGCTCTCGTTCGTCATTCCATTCATGGACGAGGAACCCACGCTGCGGGATCTCTTCGAGCAGATCGCCGCAGTGGTGCGCCCCTCGGGGCGGCCCTTCGAGGTGATTTTTGTCGATGACGGCTCGAGCGACGGCGGCGCGGCGCGTGTCGCGGAACTGGCCGCGGCCTGGCCGAATGAGGTCAAGTTGATCGAGCTGCGAGGCAATTTCGGGAAGAGCGCCGCCCTCGCCGCCGGCTTCGAGCACGCATCGGGCGACGTTGTCTTCACGCTCGACGCCGATCTGCAGGATGACCCGAAGGAGATCCCGCGGTTTCTCGAAGCCCTCGACGGCGGTCTCGATGTGGTGAGCGGCTACAAGAAGACCCGGCATGACCCATGGCACAAGGTATGGCCATCGCGCGTGTTCAACTGGATGGTGCGTCGGCTGACGGGCGTGCCCCTTCACGACATCAACTGTGGCTTCAAGTGCTACCGGGCTGAAGTGCTCCGCGATGTCCGCGTCTATGGTGAACTGCACCGTTTCATTCCGGCACTCGCGGCCTGGAATCGATACCGCGTCGGTGAGATCCCGGTGGAGCACCATCCGCGGCGCTTCGGCCATTCGAAGTTCGGCGTGGGCCGGTTCTTTCGCGGACTCATGGACCTCTTCACGGTCACGTTCCTGCTCAAGTACGACCGCAAGCCACTCCACTTCTTCGGCTGGCTCGGCGGGCTTTCGTTTCTGTCTGGGCTCGCGGTGTGCGGCTACCTCACGGCGCTTTGGGTCGGGGGAGCGAGCATCGGCCACCGGCCACTCCTCACGCTCGGCGTGCTGCTCATCGTGATCGGCGTCCAGATCCTGGCCACGGGACTGCTGGCCGAACTCATCGTCCATGTGAACGACGCCGGGCGGCCGTACAAGATCCGGCGCGCCATCGGCTTTGGCGAGGACACTACAAGACGCCAGACGCCTTGAGGATCTCGAGGACGAGGATGATCCCGACGCCGACGAGCGATTCTCCGGCGATCAGTCCGCTCGCCACGGAAACGGTGTAATCGCCGGCAGCCTTGGGCCTTGCTCGTGCGAAAGCCCACGCCAGGAACGCACCGAGGAACATCGAGATCGAGTTGAACGCCGGGATCACGCCGGCAATTCCGAGGCCCGTTGTTGAAGGAAGCCACGCGCGAACCTTCGGTGATGAAAATTCCTCGAGCAGCGTCAGCACGATGCCGACCACGGCTCCGATCACGATCGCCCACACGGCGCCGGCCGGCAGCGCCTCGAGGCCCTTCGCGAGCAGTTCAGCCACACCCGCCCAGACTTTTGCCGCCGGGGCTGGAAGGGCCTCCGAGCCCAGCACATCGGGATTTCGTTGGACGACGAACATGTAGGCCGGGACGGAAATGATCGTTCCGGCAACGACGCCGAAAAGCTGGGAGATGGTCTGCTTTCGGGGATTGCCACCGAGCATGTAGCCGCTCTTCAGGTCGGTCAGGAGGTCGGCGGCGTGCGAGGCGGCGCCGGCCGTCACGGAAGCGGTCATGAGATTGGTGGTGATATTCGACGGTGCGAGCACGCCGTAGATGAGCTGCGTGATCTTGCCCATCGCGCCGATCGGGGTGACATCCGTTTCGCCCGTGGCCCGGGCCGCCACGATCGAGAGCAAAAACGTCACGAGCACCGCGATGACGCCCATCCACCAGCTGATGCCGAAGAGCCAGTGGCCAATCCAGACACAGGCCGCGCCGGTGACGAGCGTGCCGAAGAGAAACCAGCTCGCCGGGGCCTCGATACGGGCGAGCGGATCATTGTCATCCGCCGCGACCGCGCCGCCCGCGAGCTTGCCGAGACCGCTGAAGGCTCGCATGACAGTGCGCCATCGAAGGCCGAAGGAGAGCAACCCCGAGGTCACCATCATCGACGTGGCCGGCCAAAGCACCCAGGAGACGATGCCCTTGTAGCCCGGCTCCGCGATGCCTCGCTCGACGAGAATCGGACCGATCATGCCGTAATAGATCACTGCACCAACGACCATCGAGGTGGCCACACGCAATCCCATGATCGCGCCGGCTGCGACCATGATGAGCGACCCTTCGATGCCGATCGTAAATCGCGTCAGCAGGTCGCGGGCCGCTGCCGTCGGGAGCAGGGCCACGTGGCTTGGGAATGCGAAGGAAGCGAGTTGCTGGAAGTTCGGGAGGAGATCTCGCCACAGGGCCACGCCGCCGCCGACAAATGCCGCGACAAAAAGTGAGCGCGCTTTGGCGACGGCCGCCGCACCTGCCGAATGGAGGCTCTTGAGCGTTTCAGCCGTGGCGATCCCGGATGGAAACGGCAGGCGGTCAATGTTGATGAGCTGGCGCTTCAGTGGGATCGCCATGAACACGCCGAGCAGCGAGACCATCCCGATCCAGAGGCCCAGTTCGACCGGCGTGAGCTTTCGTCCCGTGGTCATCAGGAGGGCCGGCATCGCCGACACGAGCCCCGCGCTCGACATGTAGCCGGCGGCGCTTGCCGCGCTCGACATGGTGTAGTTCTCGAGAATCGTGAAGTGCCGGTTTCGCCAGGCGGGCACGATCCGTTCGAGGGTCGAGAATACGGCGTACGCGATGATGCAGGAGGTCACCGTGACACCGAGCCCCCAGCCGGTCTTGAGGCCGACATAGAGATTCGAAACCGACATCAGGCCGCCGATGAGCATCCCGAAGATGACGGCCCGCGGCGTGAGCTGCACGGCGTCGTCGCCGGCGTAGACATTCTCCATCCACCAGCGGGCAGCTTCGCGATCGTTGGCGAATTCCGGTTCGTGAGGTGCGGCGGCGGCAGAGGGAGCGTCGGAGTGATTCATGACAGGGCAGAGCGTACATCCGACAGGCGGTTCACTGCTACCGGCACCTCGACTTTGCCTGTGGTCAGGCAAGTGAAACAGGCCATGGATGGCTTTTCCCACAGAAAGTTAGCGTTCAGCGTGATCTGCGGATTCATGAATGGAAAGTTCATGGATCACCATGTATCCGCGAGATAGTGTTCCGGCTTCAGGCATTCCCGCATGGGCGACGATGTGGGGGCTCGCGATTGCGATCTACGCAGGTTGCAAGTTGCTGACGTGGGGTGCTCGCACGGTCGATGCCCCTGTGTGGAAGCAAGTGGCCTACCTTGTCGCCTGGCCTGGGATGGATTGCGACGCGTATTTGGCGGGCGATCGGAATCGCGTGTGCCGCCCGTCGTTCGCGGAGTGGGCGACGGCAATCGTCACGATTTGCACGGGAGCGGTCGTTCTCTGGGGCCTCGTGCCGATGCTGCCGAGCGAGGCCACGACGCTTCAGGCTAGGGGAGGCATGCTGGGCGTCATCCTGGTGCTCCATTTCGGAGTGTTCGCGCTTCTCTCCTGTTTCTGGCGATCCCGCGGCGTTGCCGCCATGCCGTTGATGCACCAGCCGCTTCGCTCAAAGAACCTTGCGGACTTCTGGGGCCGCCGCTGGAACACCGCGTTCCGCGATCTCACCCATCAGTTTTTGTTTCGGTCATTGCGAAGGTTGCTCGGCGCGCCTCTTGCTCTCGTTGCGGGCTTCGCAGCGAGCGGGCTCGTGCATGATGTCGTCATCTCCGGCCCCAGCGGCGGCGGCTGGGGGATGCCGACGGCGTACTTCATGATCCAGGGGGGCGCGTTGCTGGTGCAGCGCACCCAGTGGCTCCATCTCGCCGACGGACTCACGGGGCGGATGTATTGCCTGGCGATCGTCGTGGGGCCGAGCCCGCTGCTTTTCCACACGCCGTTTCGCGAGCGGGTGATGGTTCCATTTCTCGCGGCTATCGGAGCACTCGCATGACGATCGACCTTGCAACCGCCATTTTTTGGGCCGGCATCGGCCAGTTCAGCGTCCTCATCGCCTCAGCGCTCGTGCCGGTACGACTGCAGTGGACAACGGTCTTGAAGCCGCTGCCCCCGCTCGTGCGACAGCTCTTTTGGGTGTACGGAGGCTACGTCGTACTTTCGATCATCAGCCTCGGGGCGATCTGTGTGGCAAACGCCACCGAGCTTGCTTCGGGAAGCGGCCTTGCTCGGTCTGTCTGTGGGTACATCGCAGTCTTCTGGGGCATTCGCCTGTCGCTCCAGACCGTGCTCTCTGCCAAGCCGTTCCTCACGACCTGGTGGCTTCGCGCGGGCTACCACCTTCTCACGCTCGTATTCGTGACTCTCACAGGCGTGTTCGCCTGGGCCGCCCTTCACTGAATGGGTGCCATCACCCGCGGCCGGGCCAGGCGTCCCACCAGGTGCGGAACTGCTTCCACTGGCTTTCGAGGAAAGCCTTTTGGCTGGGGGAAAGGGCGTCGCTCGAGTTGATCTGCTTCGTGTAGGCGTCGTGGCCTTCGAGCACCATGAGGTGCTTGTAGTAGAGGACGAGGTCGGGCCCCTCGTCGTACTTCGAGAGCACCGCCATCGCGTCGTTGAGTTCAGCCGCCAGCGTGCGCGCCGTACTGTCGCCGGCGGCCGCCTTCAGGCAGAGATCGACGAGGCGGAGCACTTGTGTGGGCAGGGCATTGCCGACGCCGGTGATGGCACCGATCGCGCCGCACCGCACGATCCCGTGAAACACCTGCGTGTCGACGCCCACCATGAGCGACAGGTCGGAGTGGCCGCTCGTGATGTGTTCGGCCGCGTACGTGAGCGACTCGGCCCCGCCGAACTCCTTGAACCCGATGAGTGACGGAAACTCTTCCCGGAGATCGAAGAACAGATCCGCCTTCGTTTCAAAACCGTAGTAGGGGCTGTTGTAGATGACCGCGGGAAGGCCGGCACCGGCCCTGAGGATGCCGGCGAAGTGGTGTCGTTGGGCGGCAGGCGAAGTGCCGCGGGAGAGCACGCGAGGAATCACCATGAGCCCGGTCGCACCGACCTTCCGCGCATGCGCGGCGTGCTCGGCGGCGAGCCGTGAATTCTGGGCCCCGGTGCCGACGACAACCGGGATCCCGGCGGCCACGAGCTTGGCGACGCCCTCCTGCCGCTGGGCGTCGGTCAGCAGCGGCCAGTCGCCCATCGACCCGCAGTAGATCACCGCCGACATGCCCGCGGCCATGAGGTCGCGACCAGTTGCGACCAGCGCGTCGAAATCAGGTTTGCCCGCGGCATCGCAGGGGGTCATGAGGGCAGGCATGCAGCCGCGAAACGGATTCATCAGGGGCTCCCGGAGGGTTTTGGTGCTGGGGAATCAGGCTTGGTTATGTCAGTGTCGGTCGATATCGGCAACGGGTCGGTCCGCTTGATCGGGATGCCTTCGACGGTGCAGATGTCGGTCGCAGGATCATACGTGACGACGCGGTGGGCGCTGCCTGGTGCCGGTGGAACGTCAACGGTCGGGAGCCACTTGACGTGCTCCGCAATCACGCCCGCATGCTCCGGACGGCCGGCGAGATTGTGCCATTCACGCGGATCATTTTCGAGGTCATAGAGCTCTTCGCTGCCATCGGCGTAACGGATGTACCGCCAGCGTTCACTGCGGACGGCGTGGTTCCCCTGGTTGTGGGTCGTGATCGCGGGTCGGGTCCGCGGGGCCGATGCGTCGCGCAGGAGCGGCACGAGGCTCTTCCCCTCTTGGTCGTCCCGTGGCGGCAGCCCGGCAAGTTCGACAAGCGTCGGGTAGAGGTCGAGGAGCTCGACCGGCCGTCCGCACCGCTGGTCCGGTGTCACACCGGGGCCCGCGAAGATCAATGGCACTCGGGTGCTCCGGTCCCAGAGCGAGTTCTTGCCGGCGATCCCCTTCTCGCCGAGATGCCAGCCATGGTCGCCCCACACAACCACGATCGTGTCGTCGCGCTGGCCCGACTCGTCGAGGGCGGCCACGAGGCGCCCCACTTGAGCGTCGACAAAACTCGTCGACGCCAAGTAGCTCCGCACGAGGTTTCGCCATTGACCGGCTTGGCGGACCGGTCCGATGCGCGGCTCCGGCAACTGCCAGTGAAGGTACCAAGAGAATCTCGGCGTGTCGTCGCGATCGGTTTCGAGGACGGGGGGAAGAACGGTGTCGTCGTCTGGATAGAGATCAAACCATTGCTGCGTTGCGTAGCACGGCACATGCGGAAGGTAGAAACCGAGTGCCAGAAAGAAGGGCTTGTCGCGAGGAGCGTTTCGAATCTGCTTGATGCCCCATGACGCCACCACGTAGTCGCCCTTCTTCGAGTCGTCGTTGTCGGGCGGCCACCCACCCCAGTCCACGAGCGGGTGTGCGAGGGGCGGGTCGGTCACCAGTCGCGACGGCGGCTTCGATCCAACACCGCCGTGGTTGCCGTTCTCTTGGAAGTCGGGAGCGTGCTTTTTGTCGCCTGAGCGCGTGCCATGATGGAAGATCTTGCCGTCGCCGGCAGTTCGATACCCGTGCTGGGCGAAATACTGGGGCAGCGTGACACGGTCGGCGAGTTCGGGCAGATCGCGAAACGACGGCGCGAGGCCGTAGATCCCGGTCGTGGATGGCCGAAGCCCCGTCAGCAGGCTTGCCCGTGACGGATTGCACAGGGGCGCCTGGCAATGGGCATTCGTGAACGTCGTGCCCCGGGCAGCAAGGGCGTCGAGGTTCGGCGTCTTCGCGAGCGGATGGCCACCGAGCGGGCCGACCCAGTCATTCAGGTCATCGATCGCGATAAAGAGGATGTTGGGACGGTGCGCACGCGCATCTGCCCCGCCATCGACGGCGATCGCGATTGAATGCGACCACATGGCAACGTGGAGCGCAACGATCAAGACGGCAAGACGCATCACGATTCCTCAAGGCCTCTGGAGGACGACCCACGGAGAGGTCCAGGCCGGAGGGTTCTTCTCGCCGAAGCCGCCGGCTTCGACGAAAAGGTAGTCGACGCCGTCGATGCTCATGGCCTTCATCCGGAGAGCCTCGCTGCGCTCCATCTGGATGAGGCGATCCCCCGACCACACGAGGTTCGGGTTCTCGGTGGTCCCTCCGTCCTCGAGCACCAGCTTCTGAAATGGAGCCTTCTTGATATCACCGGGTTTTGCCTTTGGATCAAATGCTTCGATCGTGGGAACCAGGGCAATCGCCCGCCATTCACCAATGATCGCCGGGTTCGGTGCAAAGCCGCCGTCAAATCGATACCACGCCACCGTTGCCACTTCGCCTTCGTCACTGGCGATGGTCGCCTCGCGCGGGCGAAGGGACGCCTGCCACTCGGCGCAGCGCATGGGGGTGAAAATGGCCGCCCTGCGGAAGGTGTCGGTGTCGAGCGGCGGAAGCTTCATCTCCTCGACCCAGAGGTTGAAGATGCCCTGCGGCACCGGTGGCATGGTGACGACGGCGCGCTCGCCATAGCGCAGGAAGGTCGTGGCGGCGATCGTCACGGGGCCGTTCCCAAGTTCAGGAAGCAAGTCCGTGGTGATGAAGGCCCCACGCGGCTTGTTGCCGGCCCGGCGGCCAACGCCCTCCTTCGACTCGACGATCAGCCGGCCATTGACGTAGATGCGGTAACCGTCGCCGCTCCCCACATGCTGGCCGGTGCCGATGCGGATCCGGTAGAGATGCCCTGGCTTCGGCTCGGGAAAATCGAAGGTGCCACGGACCATGAGCACTTCCTTGTCCCAGAAGGTGCGCATGGGAACGGAGTGTTGCTCGCAGCCCGGCATGGGGCACGGCTTGCCAGACAGTGGTCCGAAGCGGTTCTTGTCGGGATCGGTCTCGAAGCCTGGTATGGGCTTCACTTCTGGGCTGGTGACGAGGGTGCCGGCATATTGGCCAAACGGCGCCTGCCCTGTCTTCCAGCCTGCCTTGGCCGCATCAAAGCCCGGCTCATACCACGCCTCCATTCCCTTCGGCAGCGTCACGGGGCGATACCGCCACGGAGAAAGGTCGTAGGCCTGCTTTTCCGGCGGGTCGAACTGAAAATACTCCCAGGTGGCGTCCTTCAGGTTCGGCCCGAACTCGTGCCAGTCGTAATCGTGAACGCCCGCCTGCTGATAGAGCTTCACGAGATCGTCGATCGGCCCCACGGTAAAGGAGGACTGTTTCGTGGCGGCGGCCTGCGCCACGATCGCGGCCCGGTTTCTCCCGATGAACTCGTAGACGAGCTCATTCAGAATGATCGGCCGGAGTGCCTCGCGAAGCCGCGGGCTGAGCTTCTCCGGATCGGCCGAAAGGAACAGGTGGGCATAGGGCAGCGGCGAATCCGGATAACGCTTCTTGGCGACGTCGTAGAGGATGTCGTAGCCGCCCGGTACACCAGCCAGCGTTTCGGCAAGGAGTTCGAGGTGCGAGTCATAGACGCTCGTAATGTTCTGACCGCCGGCCCAGATTTTGACCCCGGCGTATCCCGAATACGCCCCCTCGATCGTCTTGGCGGCGAGTTCGCGCACGTTTGGAGGAGCGTCGGCAAGCTGTTCACGGATCTTTCGAGCGGGGCCAGAGGTCGTGCTCCAGCGCTCGCAGGTGCGAAGGAGATCGCCGACCGGGGGCAAAACTTTGGCGTAGCACCGCTCGTCGGCCACGACGGGCACGAGCGCCGTGAGTGCTCCGTTTTGGAGCCACTGCTCCTGGTGGCTCAGATAGGGAACGATGAGATCCACGTGCGGCGCGATCATGTCAGCGGTGCCGAGGGCCACGAGCGCGAGGGCTGCATCCTTCACGAACCACGACTCGTCGGGGTCGGCCAGCCGCCCGATGGCGTCGTCAAATGCTTCTTTGGCCCACGGGGCCGACGCATCAAACGCCTTGAGCGATCCACGAAACCCTGCGTTGCGAACGCGCGGGTCAGCCGAACGACGAAACTCCGTAAGCAGATCGACGCGCACGGCTGGCCCGGGCTTCGGGAACATGTAGTCGAACGTGAGCCCCGCCGCGTGGTTGGCCGCCATGTTGCGAATGAGATATTCGGGGTGATGGACGAGCCGTCGGACTTCGTCGTCACTGACCGGGCCGGCGTTCAAACGCATGATCAGCGGCTTCGCTGAGTCCTCCGCCAGCGTCTCGCCGGACACGTCTTGCCGCGATCCGTTCGGCATTGCCGCCGGTTCCAGTGATTCAAACGCATCGTCCGCAGCCGTGCCCCAGGGGCGGGCGGGCAGGGCGTAGGGCTTGGCATACGGCGACGCGGCCCCGGTGATCCGGAGCGACTTGCGGGGAATGGTGTAGGTGAGCGCGTAGCCGGCTCCCCATTCTTCTTTGTCGTACCCGGCGCCGCCGAGGATACCGAACGAGCCGTCAAACCGTCTCGAAAGATCGTAATGCCACTGCCGACCGTCCATGAACTCGCGGTATTGCTTCGGCTTCTTGTCGTGCAGAAGCCCCATGGCGGCGCTCCGCCAGATCTCGCCGATGCCACCGCCGGTGTGGCCGTGGAGCATGAACGTCGTCGTGTAGAAGCTCGACATCGCGGCCACGTCTCGCGCTCGGGCATAGATCGATTGTTCGCCTTCGGGCGTGAGCGAAGCGGCGGCTGCCATCGCAAAGGCGAGGTTGCCGTTCTTGCCGTTGTCGACGAATGAGGTTTCAGGGCGATCGTCGCCATAGGGATTCACGCCGCGACCTGCGAACCTGAAGAAATGCACGAGCGTTCGATGGAGGAGGCTCTCATCGACGTTCACGCCGCATTCCTTCGCGAGCAGAAGGAACGTCACCACGGCGGTGCCACCCGCATTGAGGTGGCCGTTGCCGTAGCCAACTGCGGTCACCCCACCGCGTCCGGCCCAGGCGTCGAGATATTCCCCCTTTTTGGCGGCTGCAACCCAGGCCTCGATCACCGGAAGCGCCGCGTCGTCGCCGGTGCGCAGGAAATACTCGCAGAGCGGAATGCCGCCGTAGCCCAGATGCCACGCGTACTGCGAGGGCTTTTTGCCAGCGAGGGAATGCACCCACGCGCGGACGGGGGCGAGGTCTTTCTCCTCACCGGTGGACAATAGAAACAGCATCCCGATGTGGCCGAAACCCGGGTTGGACTTCGGTTTCGCCAGGTAGTCGGCGAAGCCACGCACGATCTTGTCAGACTTCGGACAATCGAGCGGCCACGTCTTCGAGTAGCGGCCGAGGACTGGGATCGTGACCACGATTTCCTTGGCGGTTGCGCCAGGCTTGTCTTCACGCACGAGCAGGCGCACCTTGCCGTCTGTTGCCTCGGCCTCGGCAAGGATGGATCCAAGCTGGATGCGCGGATCGATCTCCGCGAGCGTTTGGCCGTTGATGCTCTCGATCACCTGCCCCTCGGCGAGCCCACCTGCCACCGCCGCCGGCGAGCCCTCTTCGACGTTCTTGACCTTCATCACGAAGGCCGGTTGGTGGAGTTCGATGCCGATGCCGATGGCTCCAAAACGGTCGACGGTGTTGACCGACTTCGTTTCGTCGGGCCGTGTAGAGAAGAGCCCCTGATCCTTGTAGAAGGATTCCGACGCGGGGGCCGAGGCCGGGCAGAGGGGCAAGGCCGCCGCGATGGCGTAGGGAAGCAAGCGAGCACATCGATACAGCACGACGGGAATTCCTGGGCGTGAGGGGGGGGCAACGACGCCAAGTATGCCATACCGTCGCAGTGCTAAAATGCTGGCGAGTTTCGTTTTATTGCGGAGTCCCTGGTCATGAAAGACAGGCGGGCGGTGTCGCGGCGGCGGGTTTTGCAGGCATCGGCAGGTGCGTATGGGGTGGTCGCCCTGCGGGGCTCGGCAGTGCGGGCGGCGGGCTTTCTCGAGCCTAACGAGCGGCCGCGGGTTGGCGTCGTCGGCTGCGGTGCCCGTTGGGACAAGCGAGTGATGGTGCCGGATGGCGACTACGGCGTCGGCAAGGAGTTTCCGAAGTTCGGCGACATCGTGACCGTGTGCGATGTAGACGCAGTTCGGCTCGAGCGTGCTCGCGAGATCGTCAAGGGTTGGCAGGGGGTGGCCCCGGCAACGACCGGTGACTACCGCAAGGTGATCGACGATCCGGCGATCGACTGCATCCATGTGAGCACGCCCGACCACTGGCACGCCAAAATCACGATCGAGGCGATGCTGGCCGGCAAGGACGTCTACTGCGAGAAGCCTCTCACGCTCACGATCGACGAGGGCAAGAAACTCTGCGAGGTGGCGAAGAAGACGGGCCGCATCGTGCAGGTGGGCACCCAGCAGCGGAGCGACGCGAAGTTTATCCAGGCCGTTGCCCTCGTTCGCTCCGGTCGACTCGGCAAACTCCTGCGGGTGCAGTGCGCGGTGGGGGAGGGGCCGACGAGCCCGCCGCTGCCGGCGGTCGAGCCACCGAAAGGTTTTGATTGGGATCGTTGGCTTGGCCCGGCACCGCTGGCGGTCCACCGCTATAAGGTCGGCGCCAAAAACATCCCGGGTGCGTGGGCCCGCGGTCACTACGAGTTTCGCTGGTGGTACGACTACTCCGGCGGCAAGCTGACTGACTGGGGGGCCCATCATGTCGATATCGCGACATGGGCTGCGGGCAAGACTGGCACGGGCCCGGTGTCGGTCAACCCTGTGATGGTCGAGCACCCAGTGCCGTTCAAAGACGGGTATCCGACGGAAGATGACCGCTACTGCACCGCGTCAAAGTTTCTGATCAAGGCGACCTACGACGACGGTTTGGAATTCACGATCCGCCACGACACCGACAACGGCATTCTCTTCGAGGGCTCAGAAGGCCGGATCTTTGTGAACCGCGGGAAGCTCAAGGGCAAGCCGGCTGAGGAACTTGCCACCAATCCGCTTCCCCCCGATGCCATTCTCGAGGCCTGGAAAGAGCGCGAACCGCTCGATCACGTCGCCGACTTCTTCGCGTCCGTAAAAGCGCGCCGTGAGCCGATCGCCGACGTTGAAAGCCACCACCGCGCCCTGACCACGTGCCATCTCGGCGGTATCGCCGCGCGGCTCGGCCGCACGATCACGTGGGATCCGCAAGCCGAAAAGGTCGTGGGCGACACTGAAGCCCAGTCTTTTCTCTCCCGCGAGCCCCGCGCGGGCTATGCCACCGAGACGTGACCTTTCTGTGGAGGCCGTCCTGGCTCGAAAAGCCTTCGTCCACGATGTGGACGAAGGCGGGCCGCAGGCTCGGGGAAATGGCTCGAGCCGGGCCGGCTGTTGCAGGACTGACCATCTCCTCGCGAATTTTCGCGAAAAACGGCCGATTATTGTTCCACTCTTTGCTGTCTCGTTGCCAAAATCCGCGGCCCGCGTACACTAGGCTAAGGAGTTGAAGCGGGAGCTGTTAATCGTGTTTCTCGAGGGAGGGGAGATGACCATGGTGCGTTTGGAGCCAGGGCGATCGACGCGAACGGGGCGCTGGGCAAATGGGCGTTGTCACGCCTCGTTTCCTGGCACGACCGGCCCTGTCGAGGCTGCCCTGGGTGGCACCGACCTTCGTTCCAGCTGGTCGGCAGGCCGCCATCCTCGGCGACTCCACGAAAGCGGGCGGAGTGTGTCCCGTCTTTCGCGAGCAGGCTTTTCTCTGGTCGAATTGCTCGTGGTGATTTCGATCCTGATTTTGGTTGTGGCCCTGACACTTCCGGCGATCACCCGGTCGATCGAGGCGGCCGACCGCAATCGGTGCGCTGCCAATCAGGCGAAACTTGCGTTGGGGATGAGTTCATACGACTCCCGAAATGGCTGTTTGCCCGGCATCAGGAACAATCTCGCCATTAAAAGTCCTTCCGGTTATGTCCCCCAAAACCCGCTAAGGAACAATGGCACGGTTCTTAGCGGCGGAGACTTTCAGGATTTCCCGGTTAGCACCCCAAGTTGGTTTGTCATGATTCTGCCTCACGTCGAATTTAGCCCGCTTTTTGACGATGTCGTTGATGGCAAGGTCTGGTTCTCCAATACAAGCGACTCGAAGACGTCGCAGCAGGGGATCGCCCAAGATTTGACCGTTTGTCCGTCGCGAGCGGATTTTTATGCTATGGCCGACAGTCACACCGGCAAGAACATGTTCTACCAAGCCAATGGTGCGGGTGCGTCTATTGCGAGTGGCTCGTTTAATCGAAATGACGGTGCTATTGGTGATAATGCCAATGGAATCGTCGTGAGCATGGCCGACGTTGTTGCGGGCGACGGCATCGCAACTACGCTGCTGATCTCCGAAGGCGAACGGGAGCGATGGTATCCCTTCTTGGTTTCCGCTGCCAGTAGGGGCGTGCCAGCTGGCGTCGCGTATTCGAAATACTTCACCTCCATGGGGGGGGACAATGGTGGGTACTTGGCGCACCCCGACGCGGGGGGAAACTTGCTCTTTGGTTTCTCGCCGAGCGGCGCGGTGAGTAGCACTACCCGCGTCGTAAACGATACCAGCAACGCTGGCGTTAACTTTCCAAGTTCAATAGGGCGCGGAGGCAATGCGGCTCATGCTGGCGGCGCAAATGTCGCTTTTGTGGACGGCAGTACGAGGTTTCTCAAGGAAGACCTGGCGCCGTACGTTTATGCGAATATGGTGACCCATCGTAGCGTCTGGAATGGCAACAGTACGACTGGCACCTTTACCCCCGTCAATTCCGCGCGCGTCGACGCATTTCTGCAGTTACAGCCTGCACCGAAACCATACAAGCTCATGCCCGAGGATTACTGAGCCCACGCAGGTTAGCCGTATGAAGCTGACTCATCAATTTCGCGGTCGTTGCGGCTTCACGCTCGTGGAGCTATTGGTTGTGATCGCGATTATCGCGATCTTGATAGGACTTCTACTTCCTGCCGTTCAGTCCGTGCGTGAGTCAGCGCGACTTGTGCATTGCAGGGGGAACCTTCGGCAGATTGGTCAAGGGTGCCTCAATTTTGCCAACGCTCGTGGTTTTCTCCCAAATCCTGGGGTGTCACAAAGGCTGGGAGATCCGAATAGCAGTGCGGCGAACCTAGGAGGCTGGCTCTACTGCATTCTTCCATTTGTAGAGCAGCAGTCGCTGTACGACCTCGGGACGGGTATGACCGGAACAAACCTGGATTCGGCGATACGTGCTCGGGCTGGTACTGCGGTGTCTTTGTATACGTGCGCGAGTCGCGGATCTGCATTATTTGCGCCGCCGCCAAATACAAATGCGTTTCGTTACAACCAGGGGAGTTCTGGAAACGCTATTAATCCCGGTCCCACGGTTTTAGCACGTTCAGATTATGCAGGGAGTAAGGGTACTGCCGGAGTGTTGGGGAACGGATACCTCAGCGGCGGCGGCTATAAGCTTCAGTCGATCGCCGACGGTCTTCCGAACGTTTTTCTGGCCGGCGAGCGGTCCTTGAGCCCCGAGCAGTACAGGCCTGAGTCGACGGTCAATGTTGACTGCAACAACCGGGGATGGTCGGTGGGGAATGAAGCGGATGTATACTCGGCGACTGTCGTTGGGAACTTGGAGACCGATAACGGAGTGCAGACTGTGCCCCCCCAGCAGGACACCCCTGGCGAACCATGTTTTAGTGCTGCTGCCAATGCCCCCGTCGGCGGATTTGGAAGTCCGCATTCAGGCTGTCCTATGGTGATGGTTGATGGCTCGGTTCACGTGGTTGCATTCAACATTGACCCATGGGTTTTCGCCATGGTCGGCTTCATGAATAATGCCGAAGGAACATTGAATGTGAAATACAGGGTGATGGGCTGGGGGACGGCGGACGATCTTGACTGATACTCGAAGTCCCATTGTTCGCGGCATTACCGAGGCGTCTCGGAGTATCGCCACAGAACTTGAATGGCGGCAATGACTTGACCACAGTCTCGAACCATTGGTCGCAGAGACATCAGAGCGGAGGTTGTGGGTTTTCGGCGTGGATGAGCCAGGCTGACTCACAACCTTCAGCGTAGGCCACGTGACGCTGGTCGCGGGCAGCCACCCCGTGGTGCGAGAGGTTTTACGAGTGGTGAATTCCCCTCGTTGATCGCGTCCTGCGGCGAACAGCAGGCAGTCACGACGCACTTGAGTTGAAATTCAACGGAAAGGATTCGACCCGCGGGTCGCCGTCGCGGTGATCCCAGCTGTACCGCGCTCGAAGGACCTGGGACGCAGGCGAATCTGGAGGGGGCATGGGTCGAAAGTACCCTTTTCACTGCGACAACTGATCCCAGTCGGTGGGCTCGGGCAAAACGCCAAAATCGAACGCGGCACAGACTCGCTGCATGTAGTCCGCGTTTGAGGTAACTGCACCCTGGTACGATTCCTTCGACAAAACCGCACAGCGAAGGGTTGTTCCACGGAATCGACCGGATGCACGAAGTGTTCGTGGCGTATGACGGACCGGATGTCGAGCGCGTCTGCGCGATGCACGAGATCAGCCACGAGCGGCTCGTGGCAATGCACACCGAGCCCGATTACGTCGTCGAGTCGATCGGATTCTTGCCCGGGTTTGGCTACCTCACCGGTTTGCCTGCCGGGCTCGTGACCCCGCGGCTGGAGACGCCGCGGCGGCGCGTGCCGGCGGGATCGGTCGGAATTGGCGGAAGCCGGACCGGGGTGTATCCGTTTGCAAGCCCGGGCGGTTGGAATCTGATCGGCCGCACAAGTGCAGTGCTCTTCGACGTGCGTCGGCCACGACCGGCGCTTTTCAAAGTCGGCGACCGGGTGCGTTTCGTGGCGACGGATCTGCCACCCGCCGAGATCGTCGACGGCGCGCGTGTGCTCCCCCATGTGACGCGGCCCGCGATCACGGTTCTCGAGCCGGGCCTCCTGACCACCGTCCAAGATCTCGGACGGCCTGGCCACCGCGATAGCGGCGTGCCGCTGTCGGGCGCGGCCGACAGCGTTTCGATGCGTGTGGCGAACTTGCTCGTCGGCAACGCTGAAGATGCCGCAGGACTTGAATGTACGCTCGTCGGGCCAACGCTGCGCTTCGAACGCGACGTCTTGGTCGCCCTTGTCGGGGCTGAGTTTCCGGGGCTCCCTCGGGGGCTGGCCACGCGGGTGACTGCAGGCACGGTGTTGGCACTCGGCCACGCACCACGAGGATGCCGAGGCTACCTCGCCATCGCGGGCGGAATCGACGTGGAGCCGGTCCTCGGCAGCCGAAGTACGCTGGTGACCGTCGGCTTGGGTGGATTCGCGGGCCGGCCGCTTGCGAAAGGGGATGTCCTCGGCATGGGCCACCCTGAGCGGAGACTCTTGAGGTACGGATCAGTTTCTCTGGTGCGTCGCCTCACGAACCCCGAGCGACCGTGTGTGCTTCGGATCATTCTCGACGATCATGCGTCGGACTTTGGCGGTGTCGCTTGGTCACGGAGGTATCGCGTGAGCAGTCGCTCCGATCGCATGGGCGTTCGCCTCGATGGCGAGGCATATCTGGTGGCCGGCGAAGCAGCCAGCATGACGAGCGTGCCTGTGTTTCCCGGCACCGTACAGTTGCCGCCCGACGGCCGACCCATTGTGCTTCTGGCCGACGCCCAAACGACCGGCGGCTACCCTGTCTTCGGGCGGGTGATCGAGGCCGACCTGCCGAAGGCAGCTCAACTCCGCCCGGGCGACGACGTCCAATTCAAACCGGTGACGACCGATGAAGCCGACGCGGCCCTCCGCGAGCGTGAGGCGATCATCGATGCGGTACGCGAGTCGATCCGATGAATGCGCCGAAACCAAAATCGATAGATTTCAACGCCGATGTCGGCGAGGGCTGTCCATGTGATGCGCTCCTGATGCCGTTCATCACGTCGGCCAACATCGCCTGTGGTGGCCACGCGGGAGATGAAACCACGATGATGGCGACCGTCGCGCTTGCCCGACAACACGGCGTCGCCATCGGGGCCCACCCAGGCCATGTTGATCGCGAGCATTTTGGGCGACGTGAGCTTGCCATCACTCCGGAGGCCGCAGGTTTGCTCGTCGTGGAGCAGGTTTCCAGACTCGAGCGACTTGCCGCCGAGACGCCAAGGCACGTCAAGCTTCATGGCGGGCTCTACCACCAGGTCGCTCGTGATCGCCCCCTCGCCGATGCCGTGTCGGAAGCAATCGCCAAACGCTGGCCCGCCATGACGCTTCTTGCGCCTCCGGGCAGCCTTCTTGTGAACGTCGCCCAGGGCCACGGGCTGCGAGTGGTCGTCGAAGCGTTTGTGGATCGTGCTTATGCCGCCGATGGCACGCTGCTACCACGAACGAACGTTCGCGCTGTCATTGACAAGCCCCACGAAGCTGCCTCGCGGGCCATTCGGCTTGCACGCGAGGGAATCGTCGAGGCAGTCGACGGTACGCTCATCGCGATCCACGCCGACACTTTCTGTCTCCACGGCGACGGTGCCGATCCGGTCACGACCGCCAAAGCGGTGCGCGCCGCCCTTGAAGCAGGGGGCGTTTTGGTGCGTGCCGTCTCGTAAGGCCCCCTGCGACCAGGCTCGTGCGAGGGCCGCGAAGGCTATCATGGAACGCATGGCAAAGAAAAAACGACAGCGGCCGGTAAGTCGGCCAGGGCTCGCCGCACGGCCCCGGCACCGGGCGATGAACGAGGAAACCTATCACGGCCTCCGGGCCTGCGAGGCACTCTTTGCCAAGCGACCAGACGACATCGTGCGGGTCTACCTTGAGGCGAGCCGCAAGCCGAAGCTCGCGGCGCTCCTGCGGTGGTGTGTCGAACACCGGCGAGGATTCCAGATCGTCGAGGACGAGAATCTCAAACGTATCAGCGGCTCGACGCATCACGAAGGCGTGGCGATCCTCGCCAAGGCCATCCGGCGGTGGGACCTCGATGATCTCGCCCGGGCGATTGACCAGGCAGATGACGCCAAGGCCAATCCGGGGCCGATCCTGTATCTCGATGGCGTCGAGAATCCACACAACCTGGGGTCGATCTTGAGAACGGCGGCGCACTTCGGCGCCATGGCCGTGGCGGGGCGCGACGGTGAGCTTCCGCCGCTGTCGCCCGCGGCCGTTCGCGTCGCTGAAGGCGCGGCCGAGCGCGTGCCGGTGTGCGACCTCGCCGACGCACCGGCAGTCCTCCGCCGACTCGCATCGAGCGGCTTCTCGATCGTCGCCGCGTCGAGCCATCGGGGTGAGCCACCACCGAAGACGGCGCTCGGCACGAAATGCGTGCTGGTCCTCGGGAGCGAGGGGAAGGGCGTGTCGCCAGCCATCGAACGCGTGGCCACAGCCCGCGTCTGCATTCCGGGCACCGGCGCCGTGGAGAGCCTCAACGTCGCCGTCGCCGCCGGTGTCCTTCTCGCCGAAGCCTGGCGGCAACGGACGGCGCCGGGTAAGCAGCCGAGGTAGCCGTTCGGTATCCTGCGCTCCCGCACAGGATCCTGACTCAGGAGGCATGACGATGAGGACTTCGCTACACGTCTTGATGATGGTCGCGACGGCCACGTTCGCGTCTGTCGCGCCTGCTGCGGAACCAGGTGGCGAGCTGCGGGGAGCAGGCACGCGGCCAAACATTCTCTTCGTCATCGCCGACGACTGGGGCTGGCCCGATGCCGGAGCCTACGGTGACAGGAGTGTGAAGACACCAGCCTTCGATCGCGTGGCCCGCGAAGGCATTCTGTTTGAAAACGCCTTTGTCACATCCCCCTCCTGCACGCCGTCGCGGGGGTCGATCCTGACCGGGCAATACCACTGGCGGCTCGGGGCCGGGGCGAATCTTTGGAGCTCGCTCCCACCGGAGCACCCCGTCTACCCGCTGCTCCTCGAAGACGCTGGCTACGCTGTCGGGCATGCGCGAAAGGCATGGGGGCCAGGGGACGTCAAGGCACTCGGACGCACGAAAGATCCCGCGGGAGAACAAGTCAAGAATGGGTTCCGCGGGTTTCTGGAAGCGCGTCCAGCGGGGAGACCATTTTGCTTTTGGCTGGGGTCGCCAGACCCGCATCGGCCGTATGAAGCTGGCAGCGGACGCGCGTCGGGAATCGATCTTTCGAAGGTGCGGGTGCCTGCCGACCTGCCCGACTGCGCGATCGTTCGCAGCGACCTGGCCGACTACCTCTTCGAGGTGGAGCGGTTTGATCGGGATGTGGCCGACGCCCTCGCGGCCCTCGACGAGGCCGGCGAAACCGCCAACACGATCGTCGTCATCACCGGCGACCACGGGATGCCGTTCCCTCGCCACAAATGCAATCTCTATGACTCCGGCACCCATGTGCCATTGGCGATTCGCTGGCCCGCCGTGGTAAAGCCTGGCCGCCGTGTGACCGACTTCGTGTCGCTCGCCGACCTCGCGCCGACCTTCGTTGAGGCCGCCGGCGAGCCCGTCCCGGCGGTGATGACCGGCCGATCGCTCATGCCTCTGCTCCGAGCCGATGGTTCAGGACGGATCGATCCTGCGCGCGATCACGTGCTCGTTGGCCGCGAGCGGCACACCCCAGCGCAGGAGGCACCGAGCACCGTCGGGTATCCCCAGCGGGCGATCCGCACTGACGACTATCTCTACGTCAAGAATTTCGAGCCGGATCGCTGGCCGGTGGGATCCCCCCGAGGCTCGACCCGCGGCCCTGCGTTTTCCGACTGCGATGACGGTCCGACCAAACACTATCTCGTGGATGGTCGCGACGACCCCGCCATCAAGCGGTTCTACGACCTCGCCTTTGCCAAGCGGCCCGCCGAAGAACTCTACGACCTTGCCAAGGATCCGGGCCAGGTCGTGAACATCGCTGACGATCCTGCCGTTGCCGATGTCAAAGCGGCGCTGGCCGCCCGGCTCGATGAAGCCCTCAGGGCGTCAGACGATCCTCGCATGTTCGGGCGTGGCCACGAGCTCGAAAGTTTTCCCTATCTCGGCGCGGGGGCCAAGCGACGCACCAAGTCAAACCCCGCCATCGAGCCCTGAGCCTGAACTTCACTCATAACGGCCTTTCTGGCCGACTGGGAACTCGCGCAACGGAAGTCGCCCCCCGATGCCTCACCCCAAACGTCGCCGTTCTCCACGCTCGGTCGCCCCCCCGCAGGCCGAGCCGCCGTGGAAACTCGTCCAGCGTCATGCGTTGGCTGCCGGCAGCCTCGTCATCGTCTGCCTCGTGATCGCGGTCTTCGCGCAAACTCGGGTGTTCGAAGAACTCAACTTCGATGACGATCAATACCTCGACGCGGTCGTGCGCCAAGGGCTCACCTGGCAGGGGTTCGTGCGGGCCTGGACGCAAGGGCATGTCGGCAACTGGCATCCCCTCACCACGCTCTCGTTCATGCTCGACGCGGAGCTCTTCGGCGCATGGTCTGGGGGCTACCACCTGCACAACGTCGTCCTGCATGCTGCAGCCTCGGTCGTCCTCTTTCTCGCCGTCACGAAACTCACCGGGAGAGTGGGCATGAGCTTCGTGGCCGCGGCCATCTTCGCGATCCACCCGCTGCGGGCGGAAAGCGTGGCCTGGATCACCGAGCGCAAGGACGTGCTCAGTGGCCTGTTTCTGGCGACGACGCTCCTGGCCTACGCCTGGTACGTCGCGAGCCCCGAATCACGTGCCCGATACGCCCTGCTCCTCGTCAGTTTCACGGCAGGCCTCTTGAGCAAAAGCATGCTCGTCACCCTGCCCGTGGCCTTGCTGATCGTCGACTGGTGGCCGCTGCGACGCTGGGAGTTCGATCTCGGAGACGCCGATGCGTGTCGTCAGCAGCTTCGCCCGCTCGTCCTCGAAAAGCTTCCCATGCTCGGGCTGTCGGCAGCATCGGCCATCGCCACGGTGCTCTCCATCGGGGATGTGGTGCGGCCGATCAGCACGCTTCCGTTTCTCGTGCGCGCGTCATCGAGCGTCGTGGCCTATGCCACGTATGTCATGCAACTCTTCTGGCCCGTCGGCCTCGCCCCCCACTACCCCTATTCATCGGTCGGGCCGACGACCTGGCAGGTCGTGGCGTCGGCGGTTTTCGTCGGTGGCATCACGGTGATCGCGTGGCTCGGCCGCAGGTCGTGGCCGTCCCTCACCACCGGCTGGGTTTGGTTTTTGGTCACGCTGGCGCCGGTGATCGGCTTCATCCCGAGCGGCATCCAGTTGATCGCCGATCGGTACACGTACGTGTCGCAGATCTGGTTGGTCGTGGCGGTCGTGCAGGGCCTGACGATGCTGCTTGAACGGCTCCGCGTGCCCCGCGAGGCCGTGTGGGGGGCCACCGCGGTCGGCCTCTTCGGGCTTGCGGCTGGTTGTTATCTGCAGACCTCGGTCTGGCGCGACAGTGAAACCCTCTGGCGCTACACGCTCTCCGTGACCCGCGACAACGCGTATGCCCATGCCAATCTGGGATCGGTGCTCATGACGAAGGGGGAGCCCGTCGAGGCCGCGGAGCAGGCCCGCAAGGCGCTGGCCATCGAGTCGCACAACATCATCGCCCTGGCCAACCTCGGAACGCTCCTCCTCGACCGCGGTCGCCATGCGGAGGCGATCGAACTCTACGAGCGAACGATCGAGGTCAATCCCAAGTTCGTGCTCGGCTGGTTTTTTCTCGGCAACGCTTTCCAGCGGGCGGGCCGACTGAACGATGCCGAACGCGCCTGGCGGAAGGCTGTGGAGATCGAGCCCGGCCTGACGGCGGCTTGGCGGAATCTCGCGCTGTTGCTTCTCGAACTCCATGATCCCAGGGGGGCGTTGGATGCGGCGGAGAAGGCGGTGGCCACCGGTGGTGGTGAAGCGGCCCGGTTGACCTTGGAGCGCGCCCGACAGGCTCTGGCCAGGTGATCATGCCGCCGCGGTTGCCGACGGCGCCGGCAAGGCTTACGATTGCGTAATGTCTATTGCCCGTGGCTTTGATCAAAAACACGGCGATTTGGTGGTTGTCGCCAATCGTCTCCCGGTCCATCGTACGGAAGGTGGTTGGGAGACCAGTCCCGGCGGGCTCGTGTCGGCCCTCATGCCGCTCCTCCAGAAACGCCACGGCGTATGGGTGGGCTGGGCCGGGAGTGGGTGCACCGATCTCGCCTCCTTTCACCACGACGGGATCGCCAACGTGCCGGTGCCACTCTCCGGCGACGAGGTTCGCGACTATTACGAAGGCTTCGCCAACAGCACGCTTTGGCCCCTCTACCACGACGCCTGTCAGCAGCCTCATTTTCACCGGCATTGGTGGCGGCCCTACGTGGCCGTCAACGAGCGCTTTGCCGAGGTGGCTGCCCGCGAAGCGGCTCCAGGCGCGAGTGTGCTCGTCCAGGATTACCATCTCCAACTCGTGCCCGGCATGCTCCGGCAGCTTCGTCCCGACCTCCGCATCGGATTCTTCCTTCACATCCCGTTTCCGCCGGTCGAGCTTTTTGCCCAGCTTCCCTGGCGGCAGCGCATCCTGGAGGGCCTGCTTGGCGCCGATGTCATCGGCTTTCAAACACGACCGGGCGCCCAAAACTTCATTCGACTCGTCAATCGGTTCACCGCGCACCGGGGGGCCAATCAGGTCATCGATGTCGGAACGCGCTCGGTTGAAGCACGTGAGTTTCCGATTTCGATCGACTTTGAGAAGATCGACCGGCTCGCCGCCGATCCTGCGATCATCCAGCGTGCCAGGGAGATCCGCGCGGAGCTGGGTGAGAACCGGGTTCTCATGCTCGGGGTCGATCGGCTCGACTACACGAAGGGGATCGATCAGCGGCTGCGGGCCGTGCACGAGCTTTTGCGCACTGGCCGACGGACCGTCGACGACCTCGTCTTCGTGCAGGTGAGCGTGCCGTCGCGTGAACAGGTCGACGAGTACGTCGAGATCCGTGATCGCATCGAAACGCTCGTGGGGCACATCAATGGCGAGTTCAGCGAGGTGGGCAAGGTTCCGGTTCATTACCTCCGCCGCAACCTGCCGCTCGAAGAGCTCGTGTCGTACTACCTCGCCGCCGACGTGATGCTCGTCACGCCGCTGCGCGACGGCATGAACCTCGTGGCCAAGGAGTACTGCGCTACCCGGCGTGCCGATACCGGCGTGCTTGTGCTCTCCGAGTTTTGCGGGGCGGCCCACGAGCTCGAGCGAGCGCTCTTCGTGAACCCTCACGACATCGACGGCATGGCATCCACGATCGAGCGGGCGATCGCGATGCCTCAGGGGGAGCAGGTGCGGCGCATGCGAAGCCTGCGGCAGCGGGTGCGGCGGCGAACCGTTTATGACTGGGCCGACGACTTTACTGCGGCGCTCACCGGTGCTTCCGTGTCAGCAGGGCTCGCGGCGCCTTGCCCGCCGGGAGGGCCACGATGACGGACCAGGACCCTTGTCGTGATGCCGTCCCCGGTGATGACCTCGATCGGGCGCTCGAGGCCGTGGCCCGCGTGCCGGTGCTGCTCGTCGCCACCGACTACGACGGCACGCTGGCCGACATCGTGGATGATCCCGCCGCGGCCGTGCCGGTGCGGGAATCGATCGTGGCCCTGCGGGCCCTCTCGACACTCGGCTCGACCCACGCCGCGGTGATCTCGGGCCGCTCCCTCGCCGACCTCGCAACGCTCTCGTCACTCGACGGTCAGGTGATGCTCGTCGGTTCCCACGGCAGCGAATTCGACCAGGACTTCGTGCGGTCGCTCACCCACCAGCAGATCGAGCTCCGGCAGCAGGTCCTCGACGAGATGCATCGCATCGCCGCGCGAGATCCGGCTTTCCGAATCGAGACGAAACCCGCTTCTGTGGCGTTTCATTACCGCAACGTGGCCGACGGAGTGGCGGACGAGGCCGTGCAAGAGCTCCTCCGGGGCGCCGCCACATGGGCGGAAGTGCAGGTCAAAACCGGCAAGAAGGTGCTCGAACTGGCGGTGGTGAAGACAAGCAAGGGGGATGCGATCGACTTGCTCAGGCGCCGGGTGGGAGCGGGAGCGGTCGTCTACTTTGGCGACGACGTCACCGACGAAGACGCCTTCACGCGGATGCATGGGCCGGACCTTTCGGTGAAGGTGGGGACCGGCGAATCGACAGCCACCTTCCGCATCTCGGACCCGACCGAAGTGGCCCGGCGGCTCGCGCGGCTGGCATGCCTTCGCGAGGCCTGGCTGGCAGGCGCCGCGGCCGTGCCCATCGAACGCCATGCCCTCCTTTCCGATGGACGAGTGCTCGCCCTCGTCGCCCCCGGGGCACGCGTGGTCTGGATGTGCGCCCCGCGGATGGACGGCCCGGCGCTCTTTGCATCACTCGTCGGAGGCGACTCGGCAGGGCATTTCACGATCGCACCTGCCGGCGACGAGCCGATGCCCCGCCAGGAATATGACGGCGATTCCCTCATTCTCCGAACCCTCTGGCGATCGGTCGTCGTGACCGACTTCCTCGATTGCTCAGCCGGGCGCCCCACCCAGCGAGCCGGCCGGACCGACCTCATCCGACAGATCGAGGGACGGGGCGAGGTGGTGATCACGTTCGCCCCGCGACTCGATTTCGGGCGATGTCCCACGCGGCTGACCGTTCGTGACGACGGCCTGGAAATCGACGACACGATCGATCCGATCGTGCTGCGGGCCCCCGGTTTGGCATGGGAGATTCGCGACGAAGGACCGCACCAGACGGCCGTCGGGCGCGTCACCCTTGCGGGAGAACCGTTGCGGATGGAGCTGCGCTACGGCACCGGATCGCTGCGCGGCCAGCAGTCGATGGTGCCCCAGGAGCGCTATCGGCTCACGAAAGCCTACTGGTCAACCTGGACCGATCGGCTCGTGCTACCGAGGCGTGCGGAATCGCTCGTGCGACGAAGTGCGATCGTCCTCAAGGGGCTTTGCTACGCCCCCACCGGAGGCATCGCCGCCGCGGCCACGACGAGCCTCCCCGAAGAGATCGGCGGCATCCGCAATTGGGACTACCGCTACTGCTGGCTGCGGGACGCGGCCATGTCGGCTGCGGCACTCGTGAAGCTTGGCTCGTTCGGCGAGGCGATGAGCTATCTCGACTGGACGCTTGCCGTGCTGGATCGCAGCAACTCCCCGGAGCGGCTCATGCCGCTCTACACCGTGACGGGGCACGAGGTGGGCGCCGAGGCGGAGATTGGAGACCTCGCGGGCTATGCCGGTTCACGACCCGTGCGCGTCGGCAACGCAGCCCGTGGCCAGGTGCAACTCGACGTCTTCGGACCGATCGCGGAGCTCGTCTGGCAACTGCTCCTCGCCGAGGCGCCGGTGTCGAGCGAGCACTGGAAACTCGTCGAAGCGATGGTGCATGCGGTGGAGGCTCGGTGGCACGAGCCTGACCACGGCATCTGGGAAATCAGGAAGCCGCGTCGCCATCATGTGCATTCGAAGGTGATGTGCTGGCTCGCCGTGGACCGTGGCATCAAGGTCTCCGAGCGCTTTCTCGATCGGCGTCGGCCGGCGTGGGAAGAGTTGCGGCAACGCATCGCCGACGACATCCTGACCAACGCGTGGAACGATCGCGTCGGTGCCTACACAGCCGCCTACGAAGGGGACGACCTCGACGCCGCGGCCCTCACGATCGGGCTGACGGGACTCGTCGACTGCACCGATCCGAAGTTTCAGGCCACGATCGATGCGATCGACGCCCAGTTGCGGGCGGGCCCCACCGTGTATCGCTACATCGCCGACGACGGCTTGCCCGGCCGTGAAGGGGGCTTCTTTTTGTGCACGAGTTGGCTTGTCGAGGCCTTCTGGAAGGCGGGCCGGCGGGCGGAGGCGGAGTCGCTCTTCGCCACGATGATCGACCTTGCCGGACCTGAGGGGCTCTTGCCCGAGCAGTACGACCCGGTGCTCAAACGCACGCTCGGAAATCACCCGCAGGCCTATTCCCATATCGGCGTCATTGAAAACGCCCTGACCCTTTCCGGGGCGTGAAGGATCGCGTTGTCACGCCGTGGCGCCGACGATCCGCTCGAACTCGTGAACAAAAAGGCCGCTGCGGAGCTTCGGTTCGAACCAGGTGCTCTTCGGTGGCATGATCTCTCCCGCGTCGGCGACGGCGAGCAACTCATCCGGACTCGTCGGGTGCATGGAAAAGGCCACGCCGCCCGAGCCTGCCCGACGTTCCAGCTCGTTCGTGCCGCGGATGCCCCCCACGAACTCGATTCGGGTGTCAGTCCGCGGGTCTCCGATGCCGAGAATTGGCGCAAGAACCCGATCCTGAAGCAAGGAAACATCCAGGCTCGCGATTGGAT
>CAZCHF010000044.1:0-32213 GCA_964498325.1 uncultured Candidatus Kuenenia sp. | reverse complement strand
GCAGCATCGACAGCGCGTCATAAGGGCTTCGCCAGTACCGCGAAGGCTTCCGGAGGACTGCGGTCGGGTCGATCTTCAATTCCACGAGGCGCCGTACTCGATCGAGCGAGTCGGCGAAGATTCGGGTGATGCGCTGCTTGGTGCCATAGAGGTTGATGAGCACCGGGAATGAACTTCCCTCGGGGCGCGTGAAGAGCACGGCCGGCCCCCCCGCCCGAAACAGCCGCCGCTGGATTTCGGCGATCTCAAGGTCCGGGTGAACCGGATGATCGATGACCAGGCATGCCCCTTCGCGGCGGAGCGTTTCGACACAGTCGCGGAGCGAGCGAAATCCCATCGAGTCATAGTCCTCAGAGGCTGCGCTATCGTAGGCTCGCCGGCGTCGCCCGGTCACTCCGTGACCGGAGCCAGGCTACACTCAGGGCATTCCCGATCCCCAGCACTGTTCGAAGGAACCATGGTCAATATCTCGTCCACTTATGAAGGCAATCTCCGTTGCCGGGCCGTGCATGGCCCATCGGGCACCGTGCTCGTGACCGATGCGCCGGTCGACAATCACGGCAAGGGAGAAAGCTTTTCACCCACCGATCTGGTAGCGACAGCGCTCGGCACCTGCATCATGACGACGATGGCCATCGTGGCCGATCGCCGCGGCATCACGCTCGACGGCATGACGGCTGAAACCGAGAAGGTGATGACGGCCTCGCCGCCGCGGCGGATCGCTTCGCTGAAGACGCGCATCACGATTCCGCTCCCGGCTGACCACGAGGCTCGAAGCGTGCTCGAACAAACCGCCCACGCGTGCCCCGTTCATAAGAGCCTTCATCCCGACATCGATGCGTCCCTCGAGTTCGTCTGGACGGGCTGATGGGCGAGGAGATCTGCCGATGAGAAGCGATGTCATGTCCGCGGTCGCCATCACTGCGGTGGTGGCCCTTTTGGGGGCGACGCCGTCATGGGGTGGCGAACCGCCAAACGAACTTGTCGTGTCGCGGATAGCGCTCGGTTCCTGCGCCAAGCAGGACCGGCCGATGCCGATCTGGTCGGCGGTGAGCACCGTCAAGCCCGACGTGTTGTTGATGCTCGGTGACAACATCTACGGTGACACCGAAGACATGACCGTGCTGCGGCAGAAGTACGATCTGCTGGCGGCCGATCGGGGCTTCGGCATGATCCGTAACACGATTCCGATCGTCGCCGTCTGGGACGATCACGACTACGGCGCCAATGACGCCGGTCATGAGTATCCCAAGCGGCGCGAGTCGCAGCAGGTTTTTCTTGACTTCTTCAAGATTCCCGAAGAATCCGTTGTCCGGAAACGGCAGGGTATCTACCGGGCGATGGTGGTAGGCCCGGTTGGGCGACGGGTGCAGTTCATCTGCCTCGACACGCGTTTTCATCGCACGCCGATCAAGTCCATTCCAAAAGAGGAACGCACCAAGGGGCTCGGACCGTATGTGCCGACCGACGATCCGAATGCCACCGTCCTGGGCAGTCAGCAATGGGACTGGCTTGCCGCCATGCTCAAAAGGCCCGCGGAGATTCGGATCATCCTCTCGAGCATCCAGGTGGCCAGCAGCGAGCATGGCTGGGAGCACTGGGGGCAGTTTCCGGCGGAGCGAACAAGGCTTTTGACGACGATTCGTGACGCGGAGGCAGCCGGGGTGATCATCGTCAGCGGGGATCGCCACTCGGCCGAGATCAGTCGGATTCCCGCCGGCGACGACGCGCTTCCGTACCCGCTCTATGACCTCACCGCCAGCAGTTTGAATCAGCCCATCAGGGGTGATCGCGAAGACAAATCAGATGAGCCCAATCGCCATCGGCTCGGCGAGCGCTTCCACGGGGCGAATTTCGGCACGATCGACATCGAATGGGGCACGGCTGACGACGGTGGCCTTCCAGCCGTGACGCTCGCGATTCATGACGTCGATGGGAAGGTCGTCCGTTCCGAAACGATTCCACCCGGCGGTCTCGAGCCGCCGAAGTGACGCCATGCCAGATCTGTTTGCCGCATCGCGGGCCGTCAACGTCGCCAGAGCGGCGCCCCTCGCGGCCCGCATGCGTCCGCGCCGGCTGGCCGACTACGTGGGGCAGGAGACGATCGTCGGCCCCGGCAAACTCCTGCGTCGGCTCATCGAGGCCGACAGACTTGGTTCAGTAATCCTCTACGGGCCTCCAGGGGTGGGCAAGACGACGCTCGCCGAGATCATCGCGACGGAAACCCGGCGACGGTTTCTGGAACTCTCGGCGACCGCGTCGGGTGTCAAGGAAGTTCGTGAGGTTCTCGAGGCGGCCCGCCGACGGCTCGAGGACGACGGTGAAAAAACCTGTCTCTTCATCGACGAGATCCACCGGTTCAACAAGGCCCAGCAGGACGTGCTGCTGCCTGATGTCGAAAACGGCGTCATCGCCTTGATCGGAGCCACGACGCAGAATCCGTTCTTCGCCCTCACGAGCGCGCTGGTCAGCCGCAGCCGAATCTTCGAACTGGCGACGCTTTCGCCGGAGAACATCGGCACGATCCTCGATCGAGCGATCGCAGATCGTGAGCATGGTTTTGGGCGGGAGGCGATCACGCTTGCGCCCGAGGCCCGGGCCTTCCTCGTCGAAACGTCCGACGGGGATGCCCGTCGGGCCCTCGGGGCGCTCGAAGTGGGGGTCCTTTCGAGTCCGCACCGTCCGCTCCACTTCACGCTCGAGCTCGCTCGCGAGAGCGTCCAGCGCAAGGTCGTGGCCTATGACTCGGGTGACACGCACTACGACTGCGCCAGTGCCCTCATCAAGAGCATCCGCGGCAGCGATGCCGACGCCGGCCTCTACTGGCTCGCCCGGATGCTCGAGGGAGGCGAGGACGTGCGGTTCCTCACGCGGCGGTTGGTCATCCTCGCGAGCGAAGACATCGGCAACGCCGATCCGCGGAGCCTCACGATCGCCGTTGCCGCGATGCAGGCGACCGAGTTCGTGGGGCTTCCTGAGTGTCAGCTCACGCTCGCCCAGGCCGTCATCTATTTGGCACTCGCGCCCAAGAGCAACGCCTGCACGACCGCGATCGCCGCGGCCCGTCGCGATGTCCGTGAGCAGGCCGTGATCCCCGTCCCTCGCCATCTCCAAGACAAGCACTACGCAGGGGCCAAGCGGCTCGGGCACGGTCAGGGCTACGCCTATGCCCACGACCATCCCGATGGCATAGCGGCGCAGGATTATCTCGGTGTCGAGAAGAACTACTACGAGCCGACCGAACGGGGCATGGAACGCGACCTCGGTGAGCGGCTCGCCGAGATCAGGCGGCGGCTGCGGGAGGCGCGTCCGAGCCCTCCCGAAGAGACCTGAGCTCGGCCGCGATGTCGCGGACGAGCACCTCTTCGAGCCGATTCAGGGCCTTGGCGACAGTGATGCCGTCCAGAACCCGATGATCGGCGATGATTGTCACGCGGCAGCGGCCGGCTTCATCGAGCGGGCCTTGGCAGAGGCTCGTCGTGCAGATCGTGGGATGGAAATGGTTGCCCACCCCCGAGCCGGCGAGTGACGACATGCTGAAGGTGCCGATCCGGGTCGCCCGCTTCGGCGACGACGAGTTCATGTTCCAGCGAAGGATCCTCTGGCGCAGCCAAGCCGGCATCCGCTCGAGATCCAGCTGTTTGAAAAAGACCTCTGGGATCGGTGCCGTCGCATGGCGATCGATGAAGCTTTGGATGCCTGGCAGCGGACGCACATTGGGGGCGAGGAGCCGAGCGACGAACAGACGATCTCCGTCGGGCTCCGCGCGGTTGATGGCGAGTGAGGCTACGCTGTGGCTGGCAGTGGCGAGCCGCGAGGCGAGGCCGTCGATGAACCATGTCCGCAACAGCGGCATCTCAGCCGCCACGATCGCATAGGCCTTCATGAAGCAGGCGGTCCAGCCGACCCGGTGCGGGGCGGCTGCTCGGGCGTCGGCCACAGCAGCGAGCCGCATCTCGCGATCGACGGGGAACAGCGGGATCGAACGGCCAATGAGGGCGAGGTCATTGATCACCCGCCTGCCCGGTGGCAGTGGCTTGGTGGTCACGACTGGGATCGTGGCGGGAGGCATGGCAAGAGCGTCTTCGAGGAAAGCCGGAAGCGTGTGCGTGGGGCCGCGGGGATCGTAGGGAAATTGCGATTGTGCGGGTAGGCGTTTTTTGAGCGGCTACACTCGGCATCCATGCGAGTTGTCATCCAGCGAGTACGTGAGGCTGCCGTGGCGATCGACAGCCGCGAGGTGGCGCGGATCGGCGTCGGACTGCTGGTCTTTGTCGGTGTCGAAGAGGGTGACACACCGGCTGACTCGCAGTGGCTGGCCGGCAAGGTCGTCAGCCTTCGAATCTTTGCCGATGACGCTGGCAGAATGAACCGGAGTGTTCGGGAGATCGATGGCGAGATCCTCGCGGTCAGTCAGTTCACGCTCCACGCGGCGACCGCCAAGGGGAATCGTCCGGGGTTCACGCGGTCCGCAAGACCCGACGAGGCGGTGCCGCTGTATGAGTCCTTCCTCGTCGACCTTGAACGGGAGGCCGGGCGTCGGCCGGCACGCGGAGTTTTCGCTGCCGACATGAAGGTGACCCTCGTGAACGACGGGCCAGTCACGATTCTGATTGACTCCCGACGACGAGAATAAAGCTGCGGTCACGGTCGCAGCGGCGGCCTTTTTCGGGTGGTCGAGCGGGCCGAGGGCGTTTGGTATAGTATCGCCGCCGTTCGGCATGGTGACTGTAGCTCAGTTGGTTAGAGCATCGGTTTGTGGTACCGAGGGTCGCGGGTTCGAGTCCCGTCAGTCACCCCTCTTGTCTCTTCCGTGACCGGACCTGTTGTCCACGTTTCTAGGAGTCACTTGCATGCCACGGTCCCGCCGATCCCTTGCCGCCAGCCGCCGGTCGTTCCTTGCTGCCTCGTCGACGGTGGCGGCCGGCTACTTCGTGGCTCCGATGGCCCGAGCCGAGGATGCGGCGCCCCCCACGAGTGCGAATGAAGAGATTCGATTTGCCTGCATCGGGATCGGTGGCAAGGGGCAGAGTGACTCGGCTGATGCGGGGCGTAGTGGCAAGGTCGTGGCCGTGGCCGATGTCGATTCCAACCAGCTCAAGCGTGGTGAGAAGTCGTTTCCAGGTGCAAAGCTCTATACCGACTTCCGCAAGATGCTCGATGAGATGGGAGGTGAGATTGACGCGGTCACCGTCAGCACGCCCGATCACACCCATATCACCGCTGCCGCCATGGCACTCGGCCTCGGCAAGCACTGCTTCTGCCAAAAGCCACTGACCAGGTCGATTGCCGATGCACGGTTCCTGAGTGAGTTGGCCCGGTCGAAGGGCGTGGCGACGCAAATGGGCAATCAAGGCACGGCAGGTGATCCCCTGCGAAAGGCTGCGGCATTCATTCAGTCTGGGGCACTGGGCACCGTCCGCGAAGTGCATGTCTGGACGAACCGCCCTGTATGGGCGCAGGGAGGTGGCCGCCCCGCCGAAGCACCAGTGCCGCCGAATCTCGACTGGGATTGTTGGATCGGACCGTCCCCCGTGCGGCCGTATGGCCCGGGCTATCATCCGTTTGCCTGGCGTGGGTTCTGGGATTTCGGCACTGGCGCCCTGGGCGACATGGCTTGCCACACGTTCAACATGCCGTTCATGGCCCTCAACTTGCGGGATCCGTCAAGCGTGCAGGCCCTCACGAGTGGCCACAACAAAGAGACGTACCCGAAGTGGTCCACCATTGATTTTGCTTTCCCGGCCTTGGGGGATCGTGCCGCCGTGCAGGTGAAGTGGTACGACGGAGGCAAGCTCCCGGACCAGGCACTGTTCGCCGGCTATGCCGGAGAGAAAAAGAAAAAGGCGGACGGCTCGGTCGAGGAGAAGCCCTTTAATGTCGCGAAGAGCGGCGTGCTCGTGGTCGGCGACAAGGATTCGCTCTACGCCCCCGGGGACTATGCGGAGAAGGGGTTCCAACTCAAGAGCGGCAGCAAACCTGCAGACGTCGCCTTTGACCAGTCTCCGGGCCACTTCCAGGAATGGATCCGTGCGATTCGCGGTGGACCTGCCGCGCGCAGCAACTTCCCTGACTATGCGGGCCCCCTCACCGAGACGATCCTGCTTGGCAATCTCGCTGTCTGGGCGGCCGCGGAGCCGGAGACCCAGGGCAAGAAAATCGAATGGGATCCGGTGAAGCTCGTGGCCACGAATGCCCCCGAGGTCGAGCATGTGGTGCGTCCGACGTGCCGTGACGGGTGGAAGGTCGGATGATGGGCCGCATGCTCGGTTCGGCAGTTCTCGTCGGTTTCCTTGTCGTCACCGGGCGGGCGAGCGACTCGCCGCGGCCGGAGGAAGCGAAGGCGGTTGCCGTCGTCGACCGTCTCGGAGGGGCCGCGACGTACGACGCCGACGGTCACGTCACGACCATCGCCCTTGCCGACCGTCCGACAACCGACGCGGATCTTGCGGCGTTCGCATCGCTCCCCAAACTCGTCTCGCTCGAAGTCTGGGGTGCGGAAATCACCGATGCCGGCATGGAGTCGATCGGCCGCATGGCGAGCCTCCAGAAGCTCGTCCTCGAGAATACCGACGTGACCGACGACGGTGCTGCGTCACTGGCGCGCCTCGAAAACCTTCGGGTGCTCAACCTGCGGCGATCGTCCAACATGACGGATGCGGCCCTCGAGTCGATCGCGAAGATCAAGGGACTCGAGCAGCTCATCCTTCTCTACAACAACTTTACGGACGCCGGTCTCGCTTCCTTGGAGCCTCTTGCAGGCCTCCGCGTCTTGGACCTTCGTGGCTGCTCGCTCATCAGCGACGCGGGTCTCGAGCACGTTGCCAAACTCACCACTCTCGAACGAGTGAAACTCCGTTGCCCGAGTGTGACCGACATCGGCCTGGCCCACGTGGCGTCGCTCCCCAAACTCAAGGGCTTTGCCGTAGAGGATGGCCAGATTACGGATGCCGGCCTCGCGCCCTTTGCCGAAAAAACAGCGATCGACGAGATCAACGTGATGCGGACATTCGTCGGGGATGACGGGCTGGCTCATCTTGCCCGGCTTGGCAAGCTCAAGCGGCTCGAACTGCGCGGAACACTCGTGGGCGACGCCGGTCTGAAGCACCTGGCCAAGCTTTCCGAACTCGTCCTGCTCGACCTTGCAGAGACGAGCGTGGGGGACGAGGGAGTGTCCCGCCTTGTCGGGTTGTCCAAGCTCGCTGCGCTCGACCTCTGGGACACGCGGGTGACGGATGCTGCGATGACCTCGGTCGGCAAGCTCACGGGGCTGGTGACCCTCAATCTGCAGAACACCGCCGTCAGTGATGGCGGTATGAAGGAGCTCAAGTCGCTTGAAAGACTCGAAGCCCTCACGCTCTCTGGAACACGGGTGAGCGATGCGTCCATGGCGACGCTTCGAGAACTGCCGCGCTTGCGACGGGTTTCGCTTGCCTTTACGGCCGTGAGCGACGAGGCCGTCGAGGCTCTCGCGGCCGAACTCCCAGCGCTCGAGATCGAGCGGTAAGCCCGGCTCACCTTCAGATCTAGGCGAAGGCGTGCAAGGATGGCCGTGTCGCCGGGCGTGCCGTGCGTTTGACGCGGCATCGCACGGGGGGTATCACGACGGGCCGGGCCGCACGGCGCTGCCCTCGTTTCCTGTGCCCTTGCCCGCGGAGTCCACGACCATGTTCTTCGGAAAGATCTGGAAGGCGTTCGCCGCACAGATGAACAAGATCGCCAATTTCTTTTGGACCGCCGACCCGATCGCCCAACTCCAATACGAATACGACAAGGCCGTCGAGCAGATGAAGGAAGGCCGTGAGGGGCTCGAACAGTATCGGGCTCTCGTGGAACGGGTCACCCGGCAGGTGAACAGCGACCGTCAGCATGTCGCCTCGCTCGAAGCCCGTGTGAAGGCCTACCTCAAGGCAGGAGAACGGGACACGGCAGCCAAGTTCGCGCTCGAACTCCAGAAGGCCAAGAAGGAGCTGGCCGAGAACGAGGCCCAACTCAAGCTTCACGAAACGGCGTATGACAACAACGTCACGAAGATCAAGCATGCCTCCAAGAAGCTCGCCGACCTCAAGACGAAGATTCAAAAGTACGACGCCGAGCTCAAGCTCTCGCGAGCCGAGGCCGAGCTTGCCAAGCTCGCCCAGAGCTTCAACTTCGATCTTACGACCGACTTCGGCCAGATCGAGGACGTGATCCAAGACAAGATCGGCCTCAATCGGGCGAAGGTGCGCGTGGCCGCCGATCTTTCGGGGCAAGGGCTCGAGGAGATCAAACGGGAGCAAGCGGTCGAGGAATCGATGGCCGCCGATGCCCTTCGTGAGTTCGAGGTCGAACTCGGCCTCGTGACACCGGAGACGGCCGGCGTGAAGGCCGACGACAAAGAGCTCGGCTCGCATACGGTGAAGCAGACAGCCGACTGACAGCGACCCTTCCAGGGAGCACGTGTTTCCGTGACGACGCAGGCACCCCAGCCCCAGCCGTCGACGCGCGCGTCGACGGCCGATCATGCGATTCAAGAGACGAAGCCTGCCGATCTCGGTCTGGCAGCGGGACCATCGCGCGGCGCTGCGGCCCTGCCAGCGTGGTGCCCTCGCTGGGCGGAGCGACTCGGCGACACGTACCTCTCTGGCACGAGCTGCGTGTTCGTGCTTCACGGAAACGTCCGTGACCTGGTGCCGGTGGCTGCACCGGCAAGCAACCCACCCGATCCGATGGACGCGTGGGGCACGGTGCCCGATTTTCTCACGCGCGAGCTCTTCGGACGGTGGGACATCGTGCTTTCATATGACGTTGGCAAGGGGCTGCGACCGCTTGCTGGCAGTGATCCGGCGAGGCTCCGCACGATGGCCCAATGGCTCTCGGAACGGCTGGGCAACGCCGCCGGGTGGCCTCGCGAACCCGACGCGGCCGTCGCAGCCATCGACGCCATTCTCGAGCGCAATCTCATCGATCCGCCAGATCAGCGGAAGCGGATTGCGGTCGTGCTCGACTACGCGTCGTACCTCGTGCCGAGCGGTGACGTCGGCTCGCGATCAGCCGCCTCACGACTGGTGCGGATCCTGAGCTGGGCGGGCAACCCGTTGCTGCGGCGCGTGAACGTTGCGATCGTGCTCATCGCGGACACCCTCACGGAGGTCCATCCGAGGCTTGTCACGAGCAGTTCGGTGACGGCGATCGAAGTGCCGATGCCCGACCTCGCCGAGCGCGAGCGGTTTGCCCTCGCCACCGCGGGGGCGGCAGGAATTCCCTCCGCTCAAGACGCAGCCGTGCGCCGCATGGCCGCGATCTCGGGGGGCCTCACGCTCGAAAGCCTCCGTGGTGTCATCAAACTGGCCGCCCGCGACGGTTCGGCTCCCGACGGTGTCGAGTTTGCGGCACGGAAAAAAGACCTCATCGAGCGGAGTTGCAACGGCCTGGTCGAGTTCTTGGAGCCGAAGCTCACGCTCGATGCCGTGGCCGGCCATGCCGAAGCCAAGCATCGACTCGAATCCGACGCCAAGCTCATCCGCCAGGGGCAGTTGGAGAGCGCCCCGATGGGCTACCTCATTTGCGGCCCCGTCGGAACCGGCAAGAGTTTTATCGCCGAGTGCTATGCCGGGACGGTGGGGATTCCTTGTGCCGTGCTCAAGAATTTTCGGAGCAAGTACGTTGGCGAGACCGAAGGCAACCTCGAGCACGCCCTGGGCGTGCTGCGAAGCCTCGGTCCGGTGGTGATCGTCGTCGACGAGGCGGATGCCGCCCTCGGGAACCGCGAGAGTACGGGAGATTCGGGCACGAGCGGCCGCGTGTTTTCGATGATCGCCCGCCAGATGGGAGACACCCGCTACCGAGGCAAGATCGTCTGGATGCTGCTGACGAGTCGCCCCGACAGGCTTCCGATCGACCTCAAGCGGCAGGGGCGAGCCGAAGTGCACATTCCGCTGTTCTATCCCCACGACCAGGCAGAGATCGACGCGATGTTCGCGGTCATGGCCCGGAAGGCAAAGGTCAAACTTGCCCCCGGCCTCCCGGGACCGGTCGACCTCGAACTCGGGCTCTCCGGGGCCGACATCGAGAGCGTGGTCCTGGCGGCTCGACGCAAGGGCCTCGAGCGGGCTGCGGAGCGAGGCGAGGCGCCGCCGGAAGCGATTTCGGCCGAGGACCTACGAACTGCTCTCGACGATTTTCTCCCGTCCGCCCAGGGGCTCGAGAAGGAACTTCAGGAGATCGTGGCCGTCCTCGAATGCACGGAAAAGCGATTCTTGCCGGCCCACTGGCGTGCTCTGGTCGAGCAGCCGGGGGGGCGATCCAGGCTTCAAGAACGCGCCGCGGCGATTCGCGAGGTGATCAGTTCCTGAGATTTCTCGAAGCCGCACCGCAGTAGGACGACCGAGCGTTTACCATATTCTTTCCCACGCACCCCTCGAGGATTGCCAATGGCAGCCAAGACCCCCTGGTTCGATGACAAAACCGAAGCACCATTGCTTGCGGAGTATGCACGGAAGCTGGATTCCTTCTGCGACGCCGTTGCGGACGGGAAGGTGACGTCGGCCGAGCTGAACGAGCAGGAGAAGCTGATCGTCGCGCACATGAAGGAACTGGAACCCTTGCTGTCGGACGATGCTCATGCGAAGGTGACCCACTTGCTCTGCGAAGTCACGGCCTATGGGCTCATGCAGGCAATGCATCTTGCCGGCAAGAGTCGTCCGAAGACCGCCTTTCGAGGCTGAGACGATCCCGTCCCACGACAGGCTGCATTCACTCACCACAGATCTCAATTTTCTTGCGCGGAGGCGATTTCATGGCAGGGCAACCGAAGGCATCGTTTTGGGTGGTGGTGTGGCTCGTAGCCGCTGCCCTCGTGGGCTACGCGGCATGGAAGTGGGGCGTGTTTGACCAGCCCGGCGGGGGTGGCGGTGGCCAGCAGGTTGCTCGTGAGCCAAACCAGCCGGTAGGGGCAGGTTCAGAAGAACTGCTCACCGAGGCACCCGACGAGATGGCGCCCACCACGGTTCAGGAGTACGCGTTCAAGCCGGCCGAGCGGCTGCCTCCGGTCACCGGCATCGCCGGCTACAAGCCCCTCGAGGAAGACACCGTTCGTTTCGCTCTGAACGTGTGGGCCGGCTGGGCACCCATCATCTATGCCAACGAGGGCTTCAAGCCAGGCAAGGTCTGGAAGACCCCCGATGGGAAGCCCTTCAAGGTCGAGCTCGTGCTGATCGACAACCCCGTCACCATGCGGGATGCCTGGGCAGCCGGTGAGGTGCACATCGGCTGGGCCACGCTCGACATGGTGCCGCTCTTCTTGGAGGGGCTCGTCGACTCCAAGGGCAAGCCCAAGGATTCACGGGCCATGCCTCGCATCTACCAGCAGGTTGACTTTTCCAACGGTGGCGACGGCATCGTGGTTCGTGAGAACATCAAAACCGTTACTGATCTCGCCGGTAAGAAGCTCGTGCTCGCTCAGAACTCGCCGAGCCAGTTCTTTGCCCTCAACATGCTGGTCAACGGTGGGCTTCAGCCGGCCGATGTGGAAATGATCTACACCGATGACGCGTTTCAGGCGGCCGCGGCATTCAACGCCAGGAAAGACCTCGCCGGTTGCGTGTCGTGGGCGCCCGATATCTACAACCTGGAGAAGGCGAAGGGCAACCGCATGCTTGTCACCACCCAGACAGCCAATCGTCTCATTGCCGACGTCTGGTTTGCTCGCGCTGACTTTGCCAAGGATCATGGCGAAAAGGTCGAGGCGATCGTCCGTGGCATTTTCGATGCGATGGAGGAGTTGAAGACCGAGGGGGCGAAAGCCAAGGTCGCCGAGTTGATGGCCGATGGCTACAACATCCCGGCGAGTGACACGCTCGGCATGTTGGCCGATGCCCATTCGACGAATTGGGCCGAGAACTACCAGTTCTTCGTCAACCGAAACAATCCGTCGAACTTCGAGCGGCTTTGGAAGCAGGCTTACCGCCTCTATCGAAGCGTGGGGGCGATCACGCACCCATCGGTGCCATTCGATCAGGTGATGGACTTCTCCGTCATCCAGAAGCTCGGCAAGGAGCCGAAGTACTCCGAGACCAAAGACGAGTATGCGAAGCCGCTGGCGCCAAAATCGCTCTCCGCGATCCGTGCCGAGAACGAGGAGATTCTCACGAACACGGTCGTCATCCACTTCTATCCCAACAGTGCCGACTTTCGGAAGAAGATCATCCGCAAGGTCGACGGCCGCGAGGTGGAGGAACCCTATGACCCCCGAGCCGACATGGTCCTCGAAGAGGTGGCCACGCTCGCCCAGCAGTTCGGCAATGCCCGGATCGTCATCGAGGGGCATACCGACGGCTCCATGAAGGGCAAGGTACCGGCGAGCCTGGTCAAAGAGCTTTCCCAGCTGCGGGCCGGCGCCGTGAAGGACGAACTGATCGCAAAGTTCAAGTTTGATCCGAATCGGTTCGCCGTGGACGGTCTTGGCTGGGACCGGCCGTCTGATCCCGACCAGCCCGACGAACACGTTCTCAACCGTCGTGTGGAGATCAAGGTCTACTCCGCCGAGAAGGAGTGACCGCCCGTGGCAGACCTGACGGCTGAAGCGACCGCCGTGACTCGGCCCGCGCCCGCGTCTCCTCCACGGCGGCGAACGCCGCTCCGAGGAAATCTCTCGACCGAGGCGACCTTCCTCTGGGGCTTGGCGGCGATCGCCGCGATCCTCGGTGCCTGGTGGCTGGCGACGGCGCCGCTCTTTCCGGTCCCTGTGACCGATGTGGCGGAGCAACCGCTCGAGCGGGAGTACGTGCCGCTGTTGAGCCCCGTGACGCTGCCGAGCCCTGGCTCCGTTTTCGAGGCTGTGCCGCGTGTGCTCACGGAGCGCAAGCTCCTCTCCAATACCCGCGTCACGCTCGTGCGGGTCATGCTCGGGTTCGGACTGGCCGCCCTGGTCGGCGTGCCGCTGGGCGTCGCGGCAGCCTGCTTTCCTGCGGTGCGGGCGTTTCTCTATCCCGTGACCATTTTTGGACGGAACATCCCGGTCGCCGCGCTGATCCCGCTGACCTTCTCGCTCTTCGGGATCGGTGAATTTCAGAAAGTGATGTTTCTCTTCATCGCGAGCGTCGCTTTCGTGATCAGTGACGCGACCGCCGCGGTCCTCGAAGTGCCACAGCGGTACGTAGACACGGCGCTCACGCTCGGTGCCTCACGGCTGCAAATCATCCTGAAGGTGCTCGTGCCACTGGCGGCTCCCGTGATCTTCAACTCGCTCCGGCTGCTTTTCGGCCTCGCCTTCGGCTACGTCATGCTGGCGGAGCTCGTGAAGTTCGGGAGTGATTCCGGCGGCCTCGGCGACCTCATCAACATGTCGCAGCGCCGTGGCGATCGCGAGCCGATCCTCATCGTGCTGATCGTCATCCCGATGCTCGCCTATGCCATCGATCGCGCCCTCTGGTGGCTTCAGTGCGACCTGTTTCCGTATCGGTATGGCGGCAAGGGGCGGCTGCCTCGACTGATCAATCGGGTCCTCCATCCAGCGACGGGTAGCGCGGAGTTCCGGCCATGACCACGGAACAGGCCAACCCCGAGAGCGTGTCAGCGCATGGCCGCCCCGCCGCCGTCGAACTGCACGGTGTCTCCAAGATCTTTCATCAGGGAACGCCTCGCGAGGTGGTGGCGATCCAGGATGTGACATTCACGATCCCCGATCGTGACGACCACGGCGAATTCTGCTCGTTCCTCGGGCCGAGTGGCTGTGGCAAGAGCACCGTGCTGCGCATGGTGGCTGGGCTCGAGCCGCAGTTCCCGCCCACGTCCGGATCGGTGCGAGTTCTCGGCCACGACGTCGTGGGGCCCGGTGCCGACCGCGGCATGGTCTTTCAGGACTACACGAGTTTCGACAACCGCACCGTCCTCGACAACGTCGTTTTCGGCCTCGAATGTCGTGGGGTGCCGCGTCGCAAGCGTGAGGCCGAAGGACTTGACTGGATCGCGAAGGTCGGGCTCAATCCGTCGCGCGATGCGAAAAAGTACCCGCATGAGCTGTCGGGTGGCATGCGACAGCGCGTGGCCATCGCTCGAACGCTCATTCTGCGGCCACGGGTCATACTCATGGACGAGCCCTTTGGTGCCCTCGACCCCGCCACACGGCTCGACATGCAAGACCTCCTCGTCAAACTCTGGCGCGAAGCCGAGGCGACGGTGCTCTTCGTGACGCACTCCGTCGAAGAGGCCGTGTATCTCGGCGACCGTGTGTACCTCATGGCGACGACGCCGGGCCGCATTGCCGAGGAGATCACGTTGCCTTCGCCCTCTGCTCCAGCCCGCGAAGCCCAGTCGGAACCCTGGTTCAACGACGCCGTGGGCCAGCTTCACGCCCGGATCGAACGCATCGAGGCCGAAGCAAAACCGCTCCCACACCGTTCGCACGATGACTGAACGCATCGGTCGCTATCTCAAAGCCGCCTTCACCTACCACTGGAACCTGCTCTTTGTCGGAGCCGGCGCCGCGGCAGCATTTATCAGCGGTCGCCCTGACGTCGTCCTTCCGTTGGTGGCAGCAGGTGAGCTCCTGTACCTCGCCACACTTTCGACGAACGAGCGATTCCAAGCCGCGGTCGACGCCCAGGCCGCCAGCGTACGCCGCTCCGCTGAGACCGCCGACACCCGCGCGGCCTACGACAGAATTCGCCGCCAGCTCCCACCGCAACTCCTCGGGCGGTTCGATCAGCTTCGTGGCCACTGCCTGAAGCTGACGGAGCTCGCGGGCAGCATGCGTGGCCCCGAGGCATCAGGCCCCGACAGTGGCACGCTTGAATCACTCGAAAAACTCTTGTGGGGTCACTTGCGGATGATCTGGAACGCCGCCAAGCTCTCGGAGTTTCTGGATCACACGGACGACGACTCTCTGAAGCGGCAGATCAAGGACCTGGAAAAACGGCTCGCGGGTCTCCCCGCGAACGATGGCAACGCGGCGTTGCGAACGGCGCTCGAAGACAACCTTCGCACCACTCGTGAACGGCTGGCCAACATCGACGAGGCCCGCAACAAGCTCGACGTCGTGGCCGCCGAGATCGAACGCCTCGAAACCAAGATTGCCGCGCTGGCCGAGGGTGCCGTCGCCCGCCGCGACGTCAGCGACATCGCCCGCCGCGTCGACGAAGTCGCCGAGGGCATGCGCCGCACCGACGAAACGATGCGGCACCTCCAGCTTCCCCCCGAGCTCGAAGAAGTAGAGGCCCCCCCGGCACTGCTCCGAGATCACGCGTAACGGCTGCTCGGGGTTGGCCATGCCACATCGCCCGGACGTTCGCGACGGGCCTCGTGCCCGTCGCTTCACTCGGAGAAACCCTTCGCTTCGCCCTCCAGGCTACGCTCGGTTTTCTACGCCGGCGACATGGCACGGCCAACCCCTCGCGGATGGCGTCTGTGAGGGAGAGCAGGGAAGACAGGAGGTCAGAGAACGTTGTCGTTCGCGCGGACATCGCTCCTGCTGCACCTAACGCTCGAGATGCTGAGGAGCCGGTCGGGGGCACGCGCAGGAACCGAGCATCTTTGCGCAGCCTAAACGCGTCCCACCGTCTACGGGCCTGCAGGAGCAAAGTCGCGAAGGTGACGAGCATGTCACCGCCGGCGAACCAATGTGGTGTGCTTCAAGTGGCCTGCGCGTGGGCGCCAAGGCCGCCGGCCTTGAAATCAATCCAACCAGTCTGCCTCTTCAAGACGTTCGGGCGTGTATGTGTCCGTCACGTAGCTGATGTCTTTCGAGATGAGGGCTTCGACTTCGAGCTTGAAGCCGTTGGAGAGCATCGTGGCAATTTCCTTCTGCCAGGCCTTCTTGCCGGCGAACCATGGGTAGGCGGCAATCTGCTTGGCCCGCTTGATGTCGGTGTCGGCCAGGGCGATCTGGACGCTCGGCGAAAGCTTGCACCGCTCGTAGTCGCGGCTGCGGAGGCCGAGGAATCGGGCTTCCGGGATCGCCATGCGCTTCGACTCGTAGGCGAGGTTGATCGAACCCTGCTTGAGCACGGAGTAGATGTAGTATCCCCACGGATCGTTGTCGAGCAGGCAGTAGATCGGCAGCTTCAGCTCGTGATGAAGGCGGTGGAGCATTCGGCGCACGCCACGAGGCGGCTGGCCACCGCCGTGGGTCAGCAGGCAGTTGTGCTTCTTCCAGAACTTGTCTTCGTTGAACCGCCGCCAGACGGTGTCTTTCTCGACATGGAGAATGAACTTCGCGTCGCACGACTTGAACTTGATGATGTCCGCCTCGACGATCGACGGGATCGAGTAGCCACCGGAGCCCATGCGGGCGCAGTCGATCTCATCACCGGAATCGATGAGGGTGATGGGGCCTACCATGCCGCCGCGATTGCTCGCGTACACATGGAGTTCTTCGCGGAGGCTCTCGAGTGTGACTTCCAAGTCTTCGATGATCGGGTCGCACTCTTCCTGTGTGGCGAACGTCTCTTCGCGCGTGCCTTCGATCGTGTGCTTGAGGAGGTAATAGAGACCTCGGATGCTCGTGGTCTTTTGCTGCTCGACGAGTTGCTTGCAGCCCGTGGCCACGAGCAGGGTCTGCATGTAGCTCTTGGCCTGCGAGAGATTGAAAAGCTGGCGGCGGTTTTTCTGGCCCCCCATCTCGATGATCTTCCGCGCCTTGTTGAAGCGGACGTTCGAGAGGCTGCGGGCGGGGATGTCGAGCCAGGGATCACGTCGCTTCTCGGCTGCGGCGACGACTTCGTCGGCCAAGCCCATGATCAGTTTGCGGGTCTTGAGATCGACGGGCGGGAGTTTTCCCGCCGGCGTCGCCGCGGCGGTCTTCGGGGAGCGTTTCGACGTACGGGCCATGCGTGGTAGGATTCCGAGCAGAGTACGATTGGTGGCGGAAAAGTCGCCCCAATCCTAACGCCCAGCCAAACCGGCCGCATCCATGACGAAATACATTTTCGCCTACGCCATCGTGGGCCTGTTGGTCGGCCTGAGCGTGTACATCGTCTGCCGTCCCAGCCGCCGCTTCGACGGCGATCGCTGACGGTACGGGGACGAAGCCATCCGTGGCCTTCGTCCCCTGGATGATCCGCCGCATCGTGCGGTGGCCAGCCGTTACGAAATGACTTCGTCGGCGCGGCCGACGGCCCGCCGAACGACATGGGGAGCGTGCTGTTTGGCAGGCTTCGAAGCGACCGCAGCGGCAGGCTCGGTCGGCTTCGGCTTCGCCCCGAAAAACTCGGCGATCCTGGCGACGACGGTGTACTGCTCGTCGGCGCGAAGCTCCGGAAAGATCGGCAGAGCCAGGGTTTCTTCGGCGGCTTGTTCGGTGCGCGGCAGGTCTCCCTTGCGCCATCCGAGATGCGAGAAGCATGCCTGGAGGTGGAGCGGCACCGGGTAATAGATCTCCGTTCCGACGCCGCAGGCGGAGAGGTGTTTGCGAAGGGCGTCACGCTGGCCATCGGCGATGCGAATCACGTACTGGTTCCACACGTGGCGGCCTCGGGGCTCGTCACTCGGCACGGTCACATGGTCGGCAAGGCCGTGGGCCGCAAACAGCTCGGAGTAGCGGGCGGCGTTTTCTTGGCGACTCGTCGTCCACGCATCGAGATGCGGAAGCTTGACCCGAAGCACGGCGGCCTGGATCGAATCGAGGCGGCTGTTGATGCCGATGAGGTCGTGGTAGTAGCGAGGCTCCATGCCATGGACACGCAGGAGCTTGAGCGTCTTGGCGAGGTCGTCGCGGGTGGTCGTGACGAATCCGCCGTCGCCGGCGCCGCCCAGGTTCTTCGTGGGATAGAAGCTGAAGCAGCCGATGTCACCGAGAGCGCCGGAGCAGCGTCCCTTCCATGTCGACAAGATCGACTGGGCGGCATCCTCTACGATCGGTACCCCGGCCGCTTCGGCGATCGGCCCAAGAGCGTCCATGTCGGCCGTGCGCCCGAAGAGGTGGACCGGGACGATGGCGCGGCAACGGCGGCTCACCTTTCGTTTCACGTCTTCCGGATCAACGAGATACGTCGTCGGATCGATGTCGGCGAAGATGGGTACGGCCCCGAGGCGGGTGACGGCGCTCGCCGTGGCGAAGAATGTGTAGCTCGGCAGGATGACCTCGTCTCCCATGCCGATGCCGAGGGCCATGAGCGCCAGGAGGAGGGCATCACTGCCCGAAGCACAACTGATGGCATGCGGGACGCCCAAGGCAGCGGCGAGCTCCTCCTCGAGCGCCGACACGTCCGGTCCGAGAACGAACCGTCCCGAATCACAGACGCGATCGATCGCAGCTCTGATTTCCCCTCGAAGAACTGCGTGCTGACGGTCGAGCGCGAGGAGCGGGACGTTCGGGAGCAGCTGGGAAGCGGGTGCGGAGACGGGGATCGCAGTCGGCGTGACGCTGCTCATGGTGTCGAAATATCTCCCTGACGTGTGCTGTCGATCTGCGGGCCGAAAAGCCGACCTTGCCGGCATCGCCCGTCTGCATGGTTCAATCGTCACGGCCGCGACCGTTGCTCCAGTCTGAGCGATCCGAAGCCGTCGTGGGGAGTGGGGAGATAGGTCTGGAAGCCTGCCAACGTCAAGGGCAGGCCAGCTCAGGCGACGCAGGGTCCGGAACTTTGCCATCCTGCCCGTTTGACAGCGTTCCCGTGGCCACCCTAGATTCTTCGGCAGAGTCCAGGGTTTCCAGGCTCGTGCTGCGCCCGTAGCGCGACAGGAAAACCGCGGAGGAGAGATCGCGGATCCCGCTGCCGGGGTCTGCATGTCGGATGGCATCCACGGCGGTCACCCCTGTCATCGATCTGGGAGTCCTCGCCCGTCGGCTCGGTCTGCCTGCTCCAGGCGTCCATGCCGTGGTCGAGCTGCTCGATGCCGGCAACACGATTCCGTTCATCGCCCGCTTCCGTCGCGACCAGACCGGCGGGCTCGACGAGGAGGCGATTCGCCGTGTTCGCGACGGCGTCGCGCGGGCCCGTCAGCTCCTTGATCGGAAGCAGACCGTGCTCCGAACGATCCAGGGGCAAGATCGCCTCACTCCCGAACTCGAGGCGGCCATCGTTGCGGCCGAGACGACAAAGCAACTCGAGGATCTTTATCTCCCGTACAAACCCAGGCGTCTTTCCCTGGCCGAGGTCGCTCGGCAACGGCGACTCGAGCCGCTCGCTCGTGAGATCCTTCAGGCCGATCCGGCTGCCGCCAACCTCGATGCGCGGGCAGCGGACTTTGTGTCGACCGATGCCGAGGTGCCGACCGCTGCCGAGGTCTTGCTCGGGGTCGGTCACATCATCGCCGACGACTTTGCTTCCCGCGGCGATCTTCGGCAGCGCCTCCGAGGCATTCTCGAACGCATCGGAAGGATGCGAAGTCAGCGCGTCGAAACCGAGGGCAAGCCACTCTCGAAGGACGAGAAACACTACCGCGACTATTTTGATTACGGTGAGCGGCTCGATCGAGTGCCTGCTCACCGACTTCTCGCGATCAACCGCGGGGAGCGGGCTCGATTGCTGAAAGTCCGAATCGAGGCCCCTCCCGAGGAGTTGCAATCGGTGGCCGAGTCGATGCTCGTTCCCGAAGGGCACCCGCACGGTGAGTTTCTCCGCGGCTGCGTTCGCGACGCGCTCACACGCCTCGTCCTGCCCAGTCTCGAGCGGGAGATTCGGCGCGAGATGACCGACGCGTGTGAAGGACACGCGGTGGAGGTGTTCGCCCGTAATCTCCGCAACCTTCTGCTCCAGCCACCCGTGCAAGGCCGCCGCGTGCTGGCGCTCGACCCGGGCTTCAAGAGTGGCTGCAAGGCCGTGGTGATCGACGAAGGGGGGATGCCGCTGGAGCATGCGGTGCTCCATGTGGTTGGCCAACAGGAGAAGCGCGAGGCTGCCTCACGGAAGATCGTCGAGCTCGTGACCACCCACGAGGCCACGGTCATCGCCATCGGAAACGGCGCCGCGGCTCGCGAGACGGAGGCAATCGTCGCCGAGTTGGTCGCCGGAGAGCTCGCATCCCGAGGCATCGGGTATGTGATCGTGAACGAAGCGGGCGCGAGTGTGTATTCGACGAGCCCCTACGGCCGCGAGGAGCTGCCAGGACACGAGGCCGCGATCCGCAGTGCCATCTCGATCGGTCGTCGGCTTCAGGACCCGCTCTCCGAGCTCGTCAAGATCGAGCCGGCGAACATCGGGGTCGGGCTCTACCAGCATGATGTCAAGGCAAAGCATCTCCGCGAGTCGCTCGAGTCGGTCGTGCAGAGTTGCGTGAATTACGTGGGCGTCGACGTGAACACGGCCAGCCCCGCACTTCTGCGGCACGTGTCGGGCCTCAGCCAGGCCACTGCCCGCAATCTTCACGAATGGCGAACGACGCACGGACGGTTCACCTCGCGCAATCAGTTCTTGGACGTGCCTGGCTTTGGTGAAGCGACGTATGTCCAAGCGGCGGGCTTTCTGAAAATCACCGACGGCGACAATCCGCTCGACGCGACCTGGATTCATCCTGAGAGCTATGACGTGGCCACGCGCGTGCTCGAACGGCTCGGCGCGAGTCCGGCGGATCTCGTCTCGCGGCAGCAGGCCGAGGCGTTTGCCGAACGCTTGGCGGCCCTTGACCTTGACGGCCTTGCGACGGAATTGGGCGTGGGCCGACTGCTGCTGGCCGACATCCTCGAACAGCTCGCTCGACCAGGCCGTGACCCGCGTGAGGACCTTCCCGAGCCGTTCTTCAAAAAGGGCGTCCTCAAGCTCGAAGATCTCGAAACGGGCATGGAGTTGCACGGCGCGGTGCTCAACGTGGTCGATTTTGGCGCGTTCGTCGACATCGGCATGCATGACAGTGGCTTGGTTCACATCAGCCAGCTCTCGCCGCGATACGTCCGCGATCCGCATGATGTCGTGAGTGTGGGCGAGGTCGTGCGGGTATGGGTGCTCGAACTCGACAAGGCCCGCCGCCGCGTCGCCCTCACGATGCTCACCCCCGAAGAACGGCAGCGGCAGCAGCAGATCGCCGAGCAGCGAAAAGAGGGGCGGGGACGACGTCCCGATCGTGGGGGCAGGCAGCAGCCCACAGATGATCGCCCTCGAGCGGCATCGCCGCCGCCCCGGGCAGGTGATCGGCCGCCGCCTCCCCGGCCACCCAGGCGGCGAGGAAAGCAGCCCGCTGGCAAGCCACGCGAGCCGCAGCCGCGGGTCTATGAGGCCAAGCCCGCCAAGGAGGCCAAGCCGCTGACGAAGGCCATGAAGGAAGGGCGGGAGCCGCTACGAACGTTTGGGGACCTGGCGCAGTTTTTACGGAGCAGCGAGCAGCCTGCACCGGAGCCATCGCCTGGCGACCCACCAGCGGAAGAGTCGTAAGGGCCTATCGCTCGCGGAACGTGATCCGGCCTTTGGTGAGGTCGTAAGGGGAGAGTTCGACCTTCACCTTGTCACCCGGCACGATGCGGATGAAGTTCTTTCGCATCCGGCCAGCCACGTGGGCATTCACGATATGACCGCCCGAGATCTGCACACGAAACCGTGTGTTGGCGAGCGCCTGCGTGACGACGCCCTCGACTTCCAGTGCCTCTTCTTTTTCCGCCATGAGTTTTCCGGGGATGTGTTCGTTCGCGAAGCCTGAAATCTAGCCCGGAAGGCCAAGTCAGTCCAGCCGACCCCGTGGCGGCCGTCAGGCGTCGTCGGTTGCTGCCGGAGCGGAGCCCGAAGCCTTCCACCGCAAGTACGCGTCGAAGAAGCCGTCGAGGTTGCCGTCGAGGACGCTCTGGAAGCTGCCGACGTAGTATCCAGTCCGCTGATCTTTCACCCGTTGGTCGGGGTGCAAGAAGTAATTCCGGATCTGGGAACCGAAGCCGGTCTTGGGCCGCTCTTTGTAGCGGGCGAGTTGCTCGGCCTCCCGTTGCTCTTCCTGAAGCCGGGCGATCCGAGCACGCAGCATCTTGATCGCCGTGGCCCGGTTCTTGTGTTGGCTCCGTTCGTTTTGGCACTGCACGACGATCCCGGTGGGAAAGTGCGTGAGGCGGATGGCGCTCGAGGTTTTGTTGACGTGCTGGCCGCCGGCGCCGCTGGCACGGAACACGTCTTCGCGGATGTCTTCGTCACGAAGCTCGACTTCGGTGTCGTCGTCGGAAATCTCGGGCGACACGTCGACCGCCGCAAAACTTGTTTGGCGTTTGCCTTCCGAGTTGAACGGGCTGATCCGCACGAGCCGGTGAATGCCGGTTTCACCTTTGAGGTAGCCGTAGGCCCAGGGGCCGCGGATGGCGATCGTGGCGCTCTGAATGCCCGCGACGTCGTCATCTTGCCGATCGAGAAGCTCGACCTCGCAGTCATGCTTCGATGCCCAGGCGGTATACATCCGCAGGAGCATTTCGGCCCAGTCGTTGGCGTCCGTGCCGCCATCACGTGCGTTGATCGACACGAGCGCATCGCTCGTGTCATGTGGGCCTGAAAGGAGCGACGCCAATTCGAGGGCGTCGACGAGTTTCTCGACGCGGTCTGCTTCGGTAGCGAGTTCGGCCTCGAGCGAGGCATCCTCGCGGGCCAGCTCTTCGAGCGCTTCAAGATCGTTCCCGGCAGCAATCGCTTCGTCGAGCGGCTTGAGGATCGAGTTGATACCTCGCAGCTCCGCCACCGTCGACTGGGCCTGGGCGGCGTTGCTCCAGAAATCGGCGCCACTCATCAAGGCTTCGAGTCGGTTGGCGGATTGCTTGCGACCAGCCCAGTCAAAGAGAGTCCCGCAGCTGGAGCAGTCGGGCCCTGATGGCTTCGGAACGATTGAAGAGTGCGGTATCCATGAGGCAAAGTCTACGCGAGCGCGTCACCGGCGAGAAGGAGATGCGACTCAGATGGCCGCGGGATCACTCACACCCGTGCGATACGGTTGCCCGGCATGCGACGGGCGAGCCGTCGCATTTCCAGGACTCCGATCGCGGCCAGGACCCTCGAAGCGGCAAGCCCCGAATCGGCCACGACGTCATCGATATCGACGGCGACCGCGTGGCCCCCTTCGGCCTTCCGGGCGTCGAGAACGGCGAGGACCTGCCGCTCGACATGATCCAGTTTGAGTTCCGCCGGCGAATGAATCTCGCGGCCGCTCGCATCGATCGCCGTCTCGAAGAGCGGACCCAACTCCTCGAGTACGTCATCGACACTCTCCACAAGTTTGGCCCCGTCGCGAATGAGCCGATGGCATCCCCGCGATGTTCGGCTGTCGATCGGCCCTGGCACGGCAAACACCTCGCGCCCCTGTTCTCCGGCCAGTCTCGCCGTGATGAGGGATCCCGACCGATCGGCCGCTTCGACCACGACCGTGCCGAGGCAGAGCCCCGAGATGATGCGATTTCTGGCCGGAAACGCGCCGGTTTGGGGCTCCATGAGCGGCGGCGTTTCGCTCACGACCGCACCATGGCGCATCACTTCCAGGGCAAGTTCCGCATGCTCCGGCGGATAGATTTCGAGCACGCCGGAACCGAGTACGGCGATCGTTCGCCCGCCGGCATCGAGCGCGCCCCGATGCGCGGCCGCATCGATCCCCCGGGCCAGGCCACTGACGATCGTGCATCCGGCGCGCGCGAGCCCCCCGGCCAACTGGTGTGCCACCCGCCGACCGTAGGCCGAGGCATGGCGAGCCCCGACGATGGCGACGGCCACGGCATCGCACGGCTCGAACCCTCCACGCACGAAAAGCACGCCCGGTGGGTCGTCGATCTGACTGAGGAGCCGCGGGTAGCCTGTCGTTCCTTCGACCAGCATGTCCACGCCTCGCCGACGACACAGGTCGATCGTTTCCTTCCCAACCGGCGACTGTGCGAGATCTGCGATCGTGCCGGCGAGCGCGAAGCTTACGCCCTCCACGCTGGCAAGGTCGTCTCGCGAAGCAGCAAAGACGGCCCGTGGCGAACCGAATCGCTCCAAGAGGCGTTTCCGCCGGATGCATCCAATCTTGGGAGCGCAGGCGAGCCTGAGGTGATCGAGAAAGGCATCGTCGGCGCGGTCAGCAGAGGCATCAAGGTCTGGCATACACGGCTCGTGACAACGGGAGGCGTCACGAAGTGTACAGGCGTTCCGTTGTGGTCGCAAGCGCCGGCGTGGCCTAACCGGCCGACACTTTGAGCTCAGCGAGGCGCTGGGCCGTGTCGACAAGGCGATCCCAGTTGGCTTCGACATACTCTGGCGGGCCGCCGATCTGGGCGACGACCTGGGCGACCTCTTCGGTGGGCACCATTTCGATGGCATCCCACGGACAGACCTTCAGGTCATACGGGTTCGACTTCTTGCCCGGGATGTGAACGCACACCTCGCAGCCCACGCACCGCTCGATGTCGATCTCACACCAGCTTTGGAGATTGTGAAACTGGTCGTACTGCTGGATCTTGATGATGCAGTCGACCGGGCAGACTTCCAGGCAGCTCTCGCAGCCGGTGCAGTTGTCGGCGTTGATGACCGCCAGTTCCTTCGGGAGCTTCTTACGAGGGCCTTGTTTTGCCATGACCGTCTTGAAGGGCGGAGGGGGAGGAGAGACGAACGCAAGGGTATGGTAGCTGGCTTCGCCGCCGGGGCAAAACCGGTGACGTCAGGCGGCCATTCGGCGGGATTCGCTGCCCGACGAAACACCTGCCTCGAACGTGTAGCCGAAACGCTCGATGTCGGCCGCGTAGGCCTCACCGACTCGGTCGACCAGGGCGGGCGTGTAGAACTCGCGGTAGTCACCTCGATTGGCCACGTTGACCTTCGGCAGGCTCGCTTCGATCCCGATTCTGCGGCAGATGAACGCAAAATCGGTGTCGAGCGACTCGAAGCGACCGACGAAGTCGACGAGCAGTCTGCCGTCCTGTCCGCAGAGCATGCCGACCTGCGAGAACGAGCCGCGTCGGATTTCATACTCCACGTAGTGGGCGAATGACGGCAGCGCCATGACGCGACGGTGCCGCTTGTGACCGGGCGATTGTCGGATGAAGGTCCAGTAGGACACGAGCAGGTCCCACGGGTTTCGAACGAAACCAAACTTGAAGAGCCCCGCAAAGACTTCCTTTGGAAGCCGCGACTCGAGAATCGCCACCGGGTCGTGAGGTCGAAATCTCGTGTACGGCCAGGGTGCAAAGTGATTCACCTTGATGCCGACGCGTCGGAGCCACCGATTCGACCAGTGGAGCTCCGGGTGGGTGGCATAGTGCCGAAGCGCGAGAAAGACGCTCGACCCGGCCGTCTTCGGCACATGGATAAACGCGAAGGAGTGCGACTGGGAAAGGATCATCGGCCGGAGGCTCTGGAGGCGACCAGAGAATGCCGAATCACCCGGCCGGTCGCCAGACGGAATTACCCGACGGTTTCGCCACGGACGAGGTCTTCGACGGTCTGTCGACAGCGGACGAGCTTGGCCACGCCCCCGTCGACGAGCACCTCGGCCGGCAGCGGCTTCGAGTTGTAGTTGCTCGCCATCACGAAGCCGTAGGCTCCCGCGATTTCGATGACGAGAAGGTCGCCGACCCCGGCCACAGGCAGTGAACGAGTCGTGACAAAGCCGCCGTCGACCTGCGTGAAAATGTCGCCGGACTCGCACAGCGGGCCGCCGACGGCGACCTCTTCACATGCCTCGGGATCCGCACGGTCGGCAGGGCAGATGCTCATGGGATGGTACGAACCGTAGAGCACCGGCCGGGCGAGCGTGTTGAACCCGGCATCGACGAGCAGATACTTTCGGTTGCCTTGCCGCTTCACGGCCCGGATCTCGGTGACGACGTAGCCAGCCTCGGCCGTGAGATACCGACCCGGTTCGATCTCGAGACGGATACGGTGGCCGAAACGATCCTCGAGACGCTTGCGGGTCGCGTCCCAGAGTGTGTAGTAGCCGCTCAGGTCGGCCCGCTGTTCCCCGGGCTTGTAGGGTACGGGCAGGCCGCCGCCGGCGCTCACGGTCGTGAGGGACCGGCCAACCTCGATCGCCACACGCTCGAGGGCGCCGGCGACCTCGGCAAGGTGCGCGAGGTCGGCGCCGCTGCCGATGTGCATGTGCAGGCCCGACACCACCAGGCCCGCACGATCGGATCGCTGGAGGATCTCCGGAATGTCTTCATGCCAGATTCCGTGCTTGGAACCCTCGCCGCCGGTGTTGGTCTTCTGGCTATGGCCATGACCAAACCCCGGATTCACACGGAGCGTCACCGAAGCTCCAGGCATCCGTGCCGCGAGCTGCTCGAGCATGTCGGCCGAGCCACAGTTCACATGGATTCCAAGACGAGTCACAGCGTCGAGACTCTCACGGTCGAAGATGTCGGCCGTGTAGACGATCGGATGTGCTGGAGGAAGGTCGCTCGAAGAACCCGTGGACGATGATGCATGGGCCGAATACCCAGCCTTGAGCGCCCGATGAATTTCGCCGGCACTCACCGCATCGACGAGCACCCCTTCGCGGCGCACAAGGTCGAGAACTGCGATGTTGGAGCAAGCCTTCTGTGCGAACCGGATCGTGTCCCAAGCCGCGAGGTCGCGGCAGCGCTCGCGAATCACGCTCGCGTCGTACACATAGAGCGGCGTGCCGTGATCGCGAGCCATGTCGGCGATCCGCGCGCCGGCAATCTCACGGCGAATGAGACGTCGTTCGTGTTCCATGGCAGCGAGGCTCAAAATCCGTCGAACTCAGCCCCAGGGCCGCCGATGGGCCCCTGGGGTTTGAGCGACATTTGTGCCGTCACTGCCGCTGCGATTGCTTGCAGGGCCCCCGCATCAATCGTGAGCCGCATGGCCATACCCTGTTGAATGGGCCGCACCATGACCTGCACCTGGGCGCTCGGCTTCGCCGCCGCATCTTTGGCAACCTGGCCAAGGACTGCAGCGGCTTCTTCGTTGGCGCCGGTTGCCTGCATCGTCGCCGCCGAGTAGGCCATGAGGCCAGCCACCGAAAGATCGACGCCGGTGAGGGGCTTCTTGTCGGCATCGCCCTTGCCGGCGCTCTCGAGGGCCACATCGAGTCGCTTGGCCACATCGCCACCGAGGAGGATGCAGACGCGATCCGCTCCGACGGCAAGCGTGACCACGAGTTTCTCACCAATCTTTCTTGCGGCAGGGATACCGGCAAGATCGATCGTGATCTCGTGGAGGTTGGCCCCAGCTTGCTTGCCGGTGTCAAACTTCACGGTGGCGCCTGGCGGTAGCCCGCCGTCGGCGCCAAGTCGCTTCTTGATCTGACCCTCGAGGGCAGGGCCATCCTTGATCTTGGCAGATACCGTCACGGCCGGTAGAAGCACCTCGGGCTCGGTAAAGCTCGTGTCCATCGCGAGACCGATATTCACGCCGCCGGCATCAAGCATGGCTCCGACGATGTCTTGCAGGAGGCCAAACATCGTGTCGTTCACAGGGTCGCCTGTACCCGCTGGGAGGGCCTGAGCGAGCGTGGCCTCAACGGCGACCCGAGTCGCTTCCGGCACGGCTTGGGCGTGATAGGCCAGCACGGTTGCGGCCTTGCCGTCCGCGCCAGCCGGCAGACCAATGACACGGTCCACCTTGCCGGCGGTCGCCCACACGGCAGCGGCGTCGGAACCGGCAACCATCACCGTTCGGTTCTCGAAGAAGAGCCTTTCCTTCGCGGGCTCGACCGCCACGCCGAAAGTCATCGACTCGGTCTCTCCGAGGCTCTCGAACGCGGCGCCCAGCGCGGCGGCGTCGATCGGCTGTCCTTGAGCGGCGGCAGCTTCCGCCGCCTGCTCGATCATGGCCTTCACCTGCGCCCGCATCGCCTCGGGCATGGCTGAAGGAAAGAGCTGTGCGCCTACCGAAAGTTCCGCGGTCAGCTTCGTAAGGATGGCCTCGGGATCGGCGGCTCCGGCAGGGCTGCCCTGCATGGTCACCACGGCCCAGCCGTCCTTTTCCACGATCTCAAGTGGCGGCGCTCCCGGAGGCATCAGAATGCGCTTGTCGCCATCCTTCTGGGCAGGCCCGATCATCCCTGCGAACACCTCGAGAAGTTGATCGAGGTTTTTGACGGGAATGTAGCCATGCACGACCGGCATTTCTCCGCCGGCGGTCACGACGACGCCGATCGGGCGGGCAGGGTCGAGGCCGGCGAGCCCCTTGAACTGGGTCAGCGTCATGATCCCCGTCTCCATCATGGCGGAGATCTGCGGGAATCCGACCTGCTCTCCGACCCAGGCGACTTGCTTCTTGATGTCGGCGTAGGAGTCGATGGCAAGGGCGCCCACGACGGGGTTGTCAGCGGCGCGAACAGGCGCAACCTGGACAATCACACTCACAAGCAAGGCCAGGCCGCAGCGGGCCGCACAGCGGGCGCGAGAAGACATGAATGAGCTCTCTTGGGCGACGGGGTTGTTCGACGAGGTCGAGAGTTTAGCAGAACCGTTCCCAAGCCAGTATCCTGCGACCAAGCCGCACGATGACCGAACAATTCCAACCTCCCGAACCCGATCTCGAAACGCTTTTGCGGCGCCCCCGCCGACCACGGGCGCGGCTTCAGGTGCTGTTGTTTCTCCTGACATGTCTCACGACCTTTGCCGCGGGGGCCGTCGGCTGGCAGCCACTCATGCTCGGCCTGGACGACGCCGGGATCGCTTCGGCCGTGGTGTCCGATTGGCAGCGAGGTCTCCTCTATATGGCTGCGGTACTCGCTGTCCTGGGTGCCCACGAGGCGGGGCATTTCATCGCTGCCAAGCTCCATGGAATCCCAGCCACGCTTCCGTTCTTTATTCCGATGCCGATTCTTCTCACCGGCACCCTCGGCGCCGTCATCGGGATGGAGGGTTCGCGGGCCGATCGCAAGCAGTTGTTTGACATCGCGATCGCCGGGCCGCTGGCCGGGCTTGTCATTGCGGTGCCGCTTCTCGCGCTCGGGCTGGTCTACGGCACGGTAGGCGAGTCCAATCCGTTTGCGCTGGCGCCTTTGGCCGCGTGGCTCCAGTCAATCCTTCGCCCTGACCTCACGGCGGGGAAAACGATCGTGCCGAATGCGTTCTTCATGGCCGGCTGGGTCGGTCTGCTCGTGACGGGACTCAACATGATCCCGGTGAGCCAACTCGACGGAGGCCACATTTGCTACGCGGTCTTCGGTCGCGCCGGGAACTGGCTCGCACGGGCAGCCCTCATCGCATCGATCGTCGCCGTGATCATCTCGGGTCAGGACAACTGGGTGGCCCTGATTGTGCTCGTCACGTTTTTGGGTGTCGACCATCCCCCGATTCGAGGCGAGGGCAAGAGGCTCGATATGTATCGCACGGTGCTTGGCATCGCCGCGTTCGCGATTCCGATCGTGACGTTCATGCCCGAGCCGTTGCTGATGGAGTGATGTTTGGTCTGGCCGCTACCAGTTGGCCTCGAGGCCGAGCGTGCCACCGCCGAGCCAGAGCGTGGCGTTCCCATCGACCGCCGTGCCGGCGTCGATGTTGGTCGAGAAGTCGAACTGATCCGGTGCGAGGGCCACGCCGGTGAGCCAGAGCATGCTGTAGCCGACCCGCAGGCCCCAGACGTCGTTGATCCGGTAGATGAGCGACGTGCCAAGATCAAAGATGCCGCCGACGGTGCCGGTTGTGGACCCGCGGGCATCCCGCTCGACGAAGCCGTTGACGCTGTCGACGATTGGATCCTGTGACTGCGAAAGAATCGTCCCGGTGAGCCCCGCCTTGAGCCAGCCTTCGATCGCCCAGCCTTGCCACTCGATCCGTCCGCGGGTGCCGATCTGCCCTCCGATGAGATTCGAACTGGAACGCACGTCGTAGTTGCCGGTGATGATGTCCGTCGGGTCGGTTGGATCGACGAGCTGAATCGACGCTGCATCCTCGAGCCCGGCCCAGCGGGCACCGACGATCCAATCGACCGTCGCCGACGCCGGGATCCGCTCGAACTCGTACGCCGTCTCGCGCGGGAGATGAACCCACGAGTCGGTCACCAGGAAATTGAGTTCCGCGGAATTGAGGAACGAACTGTAGGTCGTTTTGCCGATCGAGGCGCCACGAAGGCTATCGACCAGGCTCGACAGAGGCGGAGGCACTTGAAGATTGGCGTCGCCGTTGGTGTGTCCATCCGCGTACATGCCGTACACGCCGAGGTAGCCGGCTTCCCAGCCGACGCCGCAGCGTCCGTGCTGACCGTAGAAGACCCGCACACCCGGCGCCACGGCAAACTGCATGTCGCGGGCATTGATGAGGGAGGCGCCTGTGGTTCCGTCCGCGATGAGCGTCTGGTTGGGGTTCGCGAGATTGTCGCGCTGCATGAAGACGGAGTCGAACGTCGTATACGCCTCCCATTCCTCGTAACACCCGGGCAGCCACCAGGGCACATCGGTACGGCCGGCCTCGGCATCCGACACCGTGACCAACAGCAAGAAGCAGAGCGAGAGCCAACGCATCGATAGAGTCCCCCCGATCCAAAGGCCAGGAAAAACCGGCCTGTCGAGACGTTTCGGCAACCGCGGAAAAATCATTGAATCTTTCGCGACCGGGCCACATGACCCTGCGAATTGCGTTGACTCTGCGGGCAAACCGTGCCGCTACGAAACACCTCATTTCCGCATATGATGGTGAGATGTTGGGAAAGTCCTCGACGGCCTTTTCCCCATGAGCACACCTGCAAGGAGCCGCACCGTGAATTTTCTCGAACAGGATGATCCCGAGGTCTGGTCCGCCATCGCCGCCGAGCAGGTTCGGCAGCAGGAAGGCCTCGAGATGATCGCGAGCGAGAACTTCACGAGCCCCGCCGTCATGCAGGCGGTCGGCAGCGTCTTGACGAACAAATACGCCGAAGGCTACCCGGGCCGGCGGTACTACGGCGGCTGCGAGTGCGTCGACAAGGTCGAGGACCTGGCCCGTGACCGACTGAAGAGTCTCTTTGGTGCGGAGCACGTCAACGTGCAGCCGCACTCAGGCAGCCAAGCCAATGCCGCGGTCTATCTCACGGCGCTCAAGACCGGCGACACCGTGCTCGCCTTCGACCTCGCCCACGGCGGGCACCTCACGCACGGCATGAAACTCAATGCCTCGGGGATCTTCTACAACTTCGTCCACTACGGTGTCCGTCGCGACGACCAGCGACTCGACTTCGATCAGGTGGCGAAGCTTGCCCGCGAATACAAGCCGAAGCTCATCGTGGCCGGGGCGAGCGCCTACCCGCGTGAGATCCCGCACGGCACGTTCGCGGAGATCGCTCGTGAGGTGGGGGCCAAGCTCATGGTCGACATGGCCCACTACGCCGGGCTTGTCGCGGCAGGGCTGCATGACAACCCGGTGCCGGTCGCCGATTTCGTGACGAGCACAACCCACAAGACGCTCCGGGGACCTCGAGGCGGTATCGCGATGTGCCGCGAGACCCATGCAAAGGATCTCGATCGCTCAGTGTTCCCGGGGCTCCAGGGTGGTCCGCTCATGCACGTGATCGCAGGCAAGGCGGTGGCGTTCGCCGAGGCGCTGCGACCCGACTTCAAGGTGTATGGTCAGCGTGTCATCGAGAACGCCAAGACGCTCGCAGCGGCGCTCGCTTCAGGTGGAGTCAAGCTCGTGAGCGGCGGCACCGACAATCACCTCATGCTGGTGGACGTGACGCCACTCGGCATCGGCGGCAAGATCGCGGAAGAGACGCTCGACCGCTGCGGGATCACCTGCAACAAGAACATGATCCCCTACGACGAACGCAAGCCGATGGATCCGTCTGGTATTCGTCTCGGCACGCCGGCGCTGACGACCCGCGGCATGGGTACGGACGAGATGCAGAGGATTGCCGGTTGGATCCTCCGAGCGCTCAAGAGCCACGACGATCAGGCTGGCCTCGAGATGATTCGCGGCGAGGTCGCCGACCTTGCCGAGCAATTCCCGGTGCCGGCCGCCCGGTTCGAGCAGGCGGTGGCGGGCTGAGAATCGTCGGCACGCCACGCGATTCCCACCGGCCGGAACGTCAATTTGGACTGGGTTATCGCGGCGGTAACCCCAGGCCTGGCTTCGAAGGTATCCTGAAGCGGCGTCGAAACGGCATGGTATGCCGTTTTGCGAAAGGCGGCGGGTATGGCGGGAAAGAAGAAGCAACGGCGGCGCGTGTTGGTCCTGTCGGCCTGGTGGTGGCCTGGCATGTCAGCCGGACTGACACGGTATGCCCACGAGGCCGACTGGCATTTGCATGTGACCATGCCTATCACGGGGCATTCGCCGCGCGGCGTGGTGTGCGACGGCGTGCTTGCCTTTCACACGACCGTGCCGAGCTTGGCGTCGCTTGCCCGCAAGAACGCCGCCGTGCATCCAGCTGTGCTCGTCAGTGGCATGAAGCCGATTCTCGACGCACCGATCGTGCAAGAAGACA
>CAZCHF010000043.1:0-33053 GCA_964498325.1 uncultured Candidatus Kuenenia sp. | reverse complement strand
CCTCGCTTCGCCCTCCAGGCTTCGCTCGGCTTTCTACGCCGGCCCCCGTTGCACGGGTCGCCCCGAGCCTCCGTTGTCCGTGCGCCGTGCCCTTTAGCTGCCCGTTCGTCTTTGCGTGAGCCGGTGCTCGATCACGCGCAACACGTCGTCCGTGCCGTCCATGCGACCGCGGACGGCGGCGAGCGCGGGGGCAAAATTCTCGAGGTTGTCCAGGAAGGTCTTTACGCGGTCGCGCGTCACGTCTTCGAGATACGTGAATTCACCGCAGCCCATCGACGCCAAAAAATGGCTGTTCATGAGCTGCTCCGAATGGGCCCGCTCGGGCAGCACGAGCATGGGTTTGCCGAGGTGGAGAGCCTCGCCGATGAGCTGGTTGCCCGCCGCCGAGATCAGGCAGTGGCAGGCGGCCAAGTCTTCGACGAACCGCTGGTCGTCGATCGCGTGAAACGAACAGGTACCAACGGGCTCCCGTGGGCCGAGACCGTAAACCCGCACCGGCATCCCGCAGTCGGCCAGCGACTCGATCGCCGAGAAGGGCGTGTGCTTGCGGAGATAGCTCAAGACGAAGCCGTCATCGCGGGGCCGAGCCGCGAGAATCTCCTTGCGCAAGAGCGGGCCCACCTGCACGACGTGCTCCCAGCCCCTCCGCAACGGTGGCCGGAAGAACGCGGAGACGACCGTGTCTGCCGCTTCGCTCACATACATCCACACCGCATGGCTCATGAACCAGGCATTCCACTGGAGCGACCAGGGGAGCGCGTCCAAATCGTAGGCCAACAGAAAATGCTGGTGGTCGACACTGATCAGCGGGATGCCGAGGCGACCGGCGGCTCGAGGCAGGGCGGGCTCGAAATCGGTGATGGCAAGGTCGGCGGCGAACTGCTCGAGGTCGCGGAGCATGCGGTCGACGAGAGGCCCGAGTTGGCGGGCCTGGTAGTCGAGCCCTGCGGCGATCGATCGCATGATGTCGAGCTTGCCCGCGGAGTATTCGAAGACGACGCCCGGGATCTCTTCGAGCCGCACATGCGGGAGCCGTGTGCCGAAATGGCTCCGCAAAAACGCCAACGCGTCGGCGCTGGTGTAGACCACGATCTCGTGTGTCGGGCCGAGCCGGTCCACCAGCGTGCTGATCCTGGTGGCGTGGCCACGCCCTTCACCACAAAGGCTGATCGCGATTTTTGCCATGCGTTCGATCAGCGAAGGATCAGGCGGGAGGGGAAGACTGGTGCGACGGGTGGCGGGTGGCGCGCCAGGGCACAAAAGTCTACACCCGGTGTCTGCTATGGTGGGAGCATGAAACACCTTGTTCTCATCATGGTCTGTGCGGTGTTCCTGGCGGGGCACGCGACCTGGGCTGAGGAACCCGGCGACGTGCTGGCCCGCGTGGGCGACCGAGCGATTCTCAGGGAAGAGGTCGGCTCACAGGCGCGCCGCATGGGCCTCGAAGGCATCGCCGACGAAGCTCAACGGCAACGGGCGCTCGCGACGGTGCTCGAGCAGTTGGTCGACCAGCAGGCGGTGCGGTCGGAGCTCGCGCGACTGGGGATTGCGGTTGAGCCTGGCGCCGTCGAATCGATGATCGATCGGCTGCGGCAGCAGGTCGCCGCTCAAGGGAAAGACTTCGCCGCGGTCCTCGCTGAGTCTGGCCAGTCGCTCGCCGCACTCCGTGAGCAGGCGGCCTTTGAACTGGCCGTCCAGGCCTACGTGCGGCCCCGGGTCACCAACGATTCCCTGAATCGCGTGTTCGAGCAGCACCAACGGGAGCTCGATGGCACGCGGCTTCGGGTGAGCCATGTCGTCCTTCGGCCCGATGGGGGGGGCGGCGAGGCAGCGATGGAGAAACTCCTGAAGCAGGCCGAGGAGATTCGCCAAGAGATCGTCCAGGGGAAGCTGTCGCTGGCCGAGGCGGCGGCCAGGTGGTCGGTGGGGCCAAGCCGCCGCGATGGGGGGGACCTCGGCTGGATCCGCCGGGACGGACCGATGGTCGAATCGTTCGCAAGTGTGGTGTACAAGCTTCCCAAAGGAGGCCTTTCGGAGCCGTTTGCGACGCCCTCGGGGGTTCACATCGCGATCGTGACCGCCGTTGAGCCAGGACGCACAAGCCCTGCGGCGGTACGGAGTCAGCTCGAACGCTTGCTCGCCGCAGAGCTCGTCCGCGAGTTGGTGGTCGAAGGGCGGCGGACGGCAGGGGTGACGTTCGCCCCAGGGGTGCCACATTTGGACCCAGCGACGCTCGGTGAGCCCAACGACCGGCGGCCGGTCGTGATCCTCGAGCAAGCCGAATGACCTTTGCCGACTTTGCCGAACTTGCCAGGTCCGCGCGTCGTTGGTTCTGGAATTGTGAGGACGGCGGTGGCTCTGTAGCCTGCTCGCGGTCCTTTCGACGTCCCCCGGATATGCCGAGCACCGATGAAGGTTCGTACCTGCGTCATCTTTGCCTGCATGACGATCGTGCCGGCCCTTGCCATGTTTTCCCACCACCTTCCAGCGGGGGTTCGGGAGGCGCTGCGGAACCGCGTCTGGGAGCCGGTCGAGGACTGGGTCGCCTCCCTGACCAAACGCGAGCCCGCCAAGATTCGCAGCGTGGGCAGCACCGCGACGGTCGACACGCCGAGTGAGACACCGACCGCGCCAGCGCCAGAAGCCGTCCCGACCTCTGCGCCCCAGGCGGCTGTCGCCGCCGCGTCCCCGTCTACCGACGCCCTCGTCGCGCTCGGGGCCACGGCAATCGACTGCCGACCGTTCGATGGTCTTGCCGGAACCCACGTGGCTTCATGCCGGGTGGCTGTCGATCCAGCAGGTCAGTTGCATCGCGTCTTCCAAGCAGCGGGCCCGAGCCCTGACGAGGCCTATGCCTCGTTGCTCGACACCATTCGCGCATGGCAGGAACGCGTGGCCAGCCGAGCCGCAACACCTCGCCTGTGACCGCAAGGGGGGGACCCATGCTCCCGTGGCAGACCCGGCCTCGAACGCTTGCGGCGTGCCTGGGAGCGCTTTCGGGCCATGCTCACCCGGCCGCGGTGGCAGCGAAGCCCAGGAGGTTGTTGGCCGATTCACCGACGCCCCTGGTCGTGCCGGCGATCATTCCCGTGCACAAGCCCGCTCGCCCGGCGAGTGAACACGTCCGATCGGAGGAACTCGCCCGTCTCGAGGCGGCCCTGTTTCTCGCGAGGGAGCCCGTGACGATCCGCCGTCTGGCGAAACTCGCTCGCCTCCAGGACGGCACGCGGGCGCGAACACTGCTGCGAGAGCTCCGCAAGCTTCAGGAGACGAGCGGGTCGGCAATTCGTGTCGAGCCGATCGCCGGGGGATATCAGTTGCTGACGCGGGCTGCCTTCGGGCCTTGGATCCGCCGGCTCCACGACCATCCGTCCGCCGGCAAACTGTCTCCGGCAAGCCTGGAGACCCTGGCGATTGTCGCCTACCGGCAACCGGTCACCCGCGCGGAGATCGAGGCCATCCGTGGGGTCGGCAGCGAAGAAATGCTCCGCCAGCTCCTGGAACGCGACCTCGTGGCGATCGGGGGCAAAGCCGAGGAGCTCGGCAGGCCGAACGTCTATGTGACCACACGGCGATTCCTGGCGGCCTTCGGGCTCTCGAGGCTGGAGGATCTGCCCCCCGCCGAAAATCTTTCGCCGACCCCGGCTTCCGACCCGCCGCCAGCCGAGGTCTGATTTTTGGAACGCGACCGCTTGCACTGTCTCGGTTGACGCGCCACACTTTCGATCCCGCGGCGTGACGGATCGAGAGTCGGCTTGCGTCGCCGAGGCATTTTTCAGGTCGGATGATTGGACGTAGGGTGTCGGATCGGGTAGAGAATCACTTCTTCGTTCGAGAGTTCAGGATCGCATTCGAGTTCACTTTCCCTGGAGGTTCTTGCTGTGACGATTGCCGAGCGTGGCCGAGCTGAGGAGAGTCTTGCGACCGCTGAGGTGTTTTCCTGGAGCGAGCTGCCTGAGCTCTTCGCTGCCGAAGACCTGTTCGAGGGAGTCGCCACCACCGCCTGGGCCGCGCCCGATGGTCGGTTCGACGTCATGGCCGTCGATGATGACGACGACGATTTCGACGACGATGAAGAAGATGACGACCTCGACGACGACGATGAAGAAGACGAAGAGTTCGACGACGAGGACGAAGAGTCGGACGACGAAGACGAAGAAGACGCTGACGACGAGGAGTGGGAAGAAGTCGACGACGACGAGGATGAAGAGTCGGACGACGAGGACGAAGAAGAGGAAGAGGACGACGAGGAGTCCGACGACGAAGAAGAGTGGGACGATGAAGACGACGACGAGGATGAAGACGACGACTGGGAAGACGAAGACGACGACTGATTCGGCGTCACTTCGATTCCGTCACGTGTCCTTCGTCGCTTGACGCCTCGAGCGTCACCGTCTTTGTGATACCGTCGCGGTCGATCGTGAGCGTGCATTTTTGTTCCACGCTCCGAAGTTTCGCGACCGCTCCGTCATGGTCGCTGATCGGCTCGGCATCGATGGCCACCAGTCGATCGCCGCGCTGGAGCCCGGCCTTCGATGCTGGTGAATCGGCGGCCACGTTCACGACGATCGGGCCTGCAGGCTCGCACGGATCCTCCCGTGACACGATGCCCCAGCGCCCGCGGGGCAAGCCGGCTGCCTGCACCGCCGATTCGAAACGCCGCCGCGTCGCATTGGATTCTGCTCGTGCTTCAGGGCGAAAAGTCGGTTTCGTTTCGGCATTGGCCACGGTGACCGCCAGCGCGAGCGTGAGTCCAGCCACGTCACGAATGCCTTCGTGGTTCACGAGTTCGATGTCATCGCTCGGCCGGTGGTACTGGTCGTGGAGGCCGGTATGGAGCATGACGGTCGGGATGCGGCCGCTGATGAAGGAATAGTGGTCCGAGTCTTCGGTGATGTCCCACGTGAAGGTGAATGACAGCGGCTCGCCTCCGAGCCCGTTGTTCGTCGCCACGAGGAGCGATCGTAGCCCCGGGCTCGTTCGCGCCCCGAAGATCTCCACGCGACGGTCGCGGAGTCGTCCCACCATGTCGAGGTTGATGCAGAAGACAGCATTCTTGTCGGTGAGGCTCTTTGGGCGCACCCGAACAAAATGGGCCGACCCGAGCAAGCCCTTCTCTTCGCCGTCCCAGAAGCCGATCAGAATCGATCGCCGTGGTGTCTCCGGCAGCTTTTGGAGTGATCGCATGAGCTCGATGACGGCGGCTACGCCGGAGGCGTTGTCGTCGGCGCCGTTGTGGACCCGCCCGTAAGGCCCGTAGCTATTGCGGGCGTTGCCGTAGCCCACATGGTCGTAGTGGGCACCGACGATCACGTATTCATTCGCCACGGTCGGATCGCTGCCCGGAAGCATTGCCAAGATGTTTCGCATGTTCGAGCCGAACGACTGGAAGTAGGTGCCGTTGTCACCGGCCGGCTCGAAGCCGAGGTCTTCGATCTGCTCCACGATGTAAGCGGCTGCGGCTCGGCCCCCTCGCTTGCCCGCCTCGCGCCCCTCGAACGAGTCATCGGCCAGCACGCGAACGTGGCGGGCCATCGCGTTGGCCGTGAGGTTGGCCTTCGCCCTGGCGAGCATCTCGCTGGCATTTGCCGTAGGCCAGGAGTAGCCGATCGCCGCGGCGGTGACGAGGCCGAAGGCGACGATCGTTCGAGCGAGTTGGCGCGGGGAGCAGTACTCGGCAGCCATGAAAAGCTTTCTGCTTGCGGGAAGGGTTGGCACCGACAAGAATAGCTCGCTGCAAGACCGGAGCGTCCACGCGGATCTTGCCCGTTTCGGAAAGGCTCGATGCCTTCCCGAGGCGCCACGGAGAGGTGGCAGAGTGGTCGAATGCGCGTCTTTGCTAAAGACGTGTCCGGTCAAAAGCTGGACCGCGGGTTCGAATCCCGCCCTCTCCGCTCGTATTCCACCGTAGCCCGGTCACTCCGTGACCGGGTCTCCTGCGTCACGTCCAGCGTGGCTCCTGGTGGCCCGTGTCACCTCGCCGGACGTTCGCTTCGGGCATCCATGCCCTCCGCTCACTCGGAGAAGTCTGCGCTTCGCCCTCCGGGCTGCGCTGGCCTTCTACGCCGGCTCCATGACACGGGCCACCAGGAGCCTGCAACGCCCCGATACAATGCGTCCCGCGGGCCCAGAAATTACGACTTTGTGCTCGCGGTCAACGTATTAGAGGGCTAGCGTATGGTGAATCGCATGACCAGGCTTTGGCTCGCGGCCATTGTCGCACTGTCCGCGATCGTCGCTCGTGCTGAAGAGCCCGCAGCATTCCCCCCGTTCGACTCCGCGGCCTTTGACACGTTCGTCGAGAGCGTGCGTGAGCGGTACCGCGTGCCAGGCCTTGCTGTGGCGCTGGTGCATCACGACAAAGCCATCGTCGTGTCGGGTTACGGCAAACGGCGGTTTGATGCGGCTGAGCCCGTGGACGCCGACACGCTCTTTGCCCTTGCGTCCGTGACCAAAGCCTTCACGTCGGCTCTGGTCGCGACCTACGTCGATGAGAAAAAGCTCGATTGGGATCGGCCTCTCATCGAGGATTTTCCGGAGCTCGTCTTCAAGGATCGCTATACCACGCGGATGGCCACTCCGCGTGATCTCCTCGCCCACCGCACGGGGCTACCGGCCTTCGTGGGCGACCTTTTTGATCGCACGGGCTACGATCGCGCCGAGGTGATTCGCCGCTTGCGGCTTGTCGAGCCGGCATGCAGCTTCCGCGAGCATGGCAACTACTCAAACCTCGGCTATTTCGCTGCCGGGATGCTCGCCGCCAAGGTCGGAGGCAGCGACTGGGAATCGCTCATGCAGAAGCGGCTCTTCGAGCCCCTCGGCATGAAGCGAGCGACCTTCACCTACCGGGTCGATCCTGATGACCAGAACGTCGCTGGGAGTCACTTCTCGAAGGGGGAGTCGTATGCCGTGATGCCCTGGGTTCCGCAGGAAACGCTCGCTCCGGCCGGCGGCCTGGCCGCTTCGATCAGCGACATGGTGCCGTTCCTCCGTGTGCACCTTGCTCAGGGCAAACTCGGCGACATGGAGATCTTCTCAGCCGAGGCGATCCGTGAGATGCATCGCCCCGCGATGGTCGACACGCCTGGCTTCACGAGCGCACCGCCGATCAGTTCCAATGCAGGCCTCGCCTTCGCCCTCGGCTGGGACAGCTACCACTACCGCGGCTACGAGGTGATCGAGAAGGGGGGCGCGCTCGGCGGCACACGCACGGTGGTTTCGATGATCCCTGAGTTGGGTGTCGGTGTGGCGGTGTTTGCCAACCTCAACTTGACGCTTGCCCCCGAGGCCATCCGCGCCCATGTGCTCGAACACTTCACCGGAGGCGGCCCGAGCGATCTCCAGGAGAAGATCGCGCAGACGCAGACAAAGCTCGACGCGATGTTTGCGGTGGAGCCGGCCGAAACCAAGAAGCCGGGAGGGTCGCCGACTCGGCCGCTTGCGTCCTATGCCGGCGAGTACACAAGCCCGCTCTACGGGCGCTTCGCTGTGAGCACGAAAAACGACGGGCTCTGGTGGACGCTTGGCGACCAGGGCTACGGCGGGGTGCTCGCCCACGTGGGCTTCGATACGTTTCAGATGGAGTTTCCGCCGGGCACGGTTTCACTGCCGGAACCGGTCACGTTCATCCTTGGTGAGGACGGCTCTGCCGCAGCCGCCGAAAGCGAATTGCTCGGCCGCATGCCCAGGAACACTGCGAAATAGCCGGCTTTTTGGCTGGGAGCTGGTGGCCGCGTCGCAATTCTCGTTCGCTCATCTTCCCCTCATGAGCGATCAGTAGAATGAAGGGCGTCAGAGGCGGCCTCTATCCCACCCCTACCGCCATGAATGCCATGCGTATGGATCGCGCCCTTCTCCGTCGGGCAATCTCCCGACACGGCTTCACGCTCGTGGAGCTTCTTGTCGTCATCGCCATCATCGCCCTGCTCATCGCCTTGCTCATGCCGGCGGTGCAGTCAGCCCGCGAGGCCGCCCGTCGGATCCAATGTGCGAACAACCTCAAGCAACTTGGGTTGGCGCTCCAGACCTACCATCAATCGAATGGAAATTTTCCGGCAGGGAGCGTTTCACAAGACGTGGCCAACAATTTGGGCTTCGATCCTTGGGACGATGCCCGAGCGGCAAGTGGGGCCGGACTGAAGGGAACAAGCTGGATGCTTGCGGTCCTGCCCCAGATAGAGCAGACGGGAATCTTCAACCAATGGAATTTCGATACGAATGTGTTGGGCAATGCCGCGATCGCGCAACTGAACATCGCGGGATTTTATTGCCCCAGCCGACGTGCAGGTCTCCAGACCGGAGACAGCAACCGCATGATCAGTTCCACGTGGACTGGTGGCGGCACCGACTACGGAGGCTGTGCAGGAGGTGGAAATCTCTTTAGGAACACGGTTCCACATCCGTGGTCGGCCGGAACGCAGCCAGACAACTGGCATCGAACGCTCCGGTTAGGCGCTTTTCGTCCCAACCAAAGCGTTACCGTTGCGAGTATGGTCGATGGCACCAGCAACGTCATCCTTGTGGGCGAACTGCAACGCCTCACGGTCAAGAATCCGATTCCTGATCGCGCGAGCCAAGATGGGTGGGCCGTGGGGGGGATGGCCACCGTATTCACCACGAATGATCAAGAGTTGGACTGCAATACCCCTCCCTGCCGTCAAACCGGCGGCATGAACAACTTTTTCTTCGAGAACCCTGGCAGCGACCACGTTGGAGGGGCTACCTTCGGCATGGCCGACGGTTCCACCCACTTCATCAGCGAAAACGTAGATTCCATCCTCCTCCGGAATCTCGGGTGCATGAAGTCGGGTGAGATCAAGGCACTGCCCAACTAGGCGCCAACAGGTGGTCTCGTCCTTACCCCTACTCGCCGCTCGAATGCGTCGATCGGCGTCACTTTCAGATGCTGAATTCCCCAGGGAGCCATGCCATGCTTTTGCATAGGTCGCCTCGCCGCACGACTGTCTCCGGCATCGGTTCGCGTCGATTCTTTGGCGCTATGATCGTGCTGATCTGCATGGCGGTCGTCGGATGTTCCCAGGGAGATCGGCCTCCGCTCGGAACGGTGAAAGGTGTCGTCACGCTCGACGGCAAGCCGTTGGCAAACGCAGCGGTTCGCTTTCTGCCAGTCGTGCCCGTTCGCGCCTCGATGAGCATGACCGATGCCGAAGGTCGGTATGAGTTGGTCTACATCCGCGACATCATGGGAGCGGCCGTCGGCGAGCATCGTGTTGAGATCACGACCGAGGCGGCCGGTGCCGCAGAAAAGCTCGCCGCGAAGTACCATTCCGCGACCACGCTCACCGCCAAGGTCGAGCCCGGCGTGAACGAGATCAACTTCGATCTCACGACTGACGCGACCAAGCCGTAGGGCGATCGTCGGCCGTGTGGTCGACGGAATCGCGGCAGAAAGCCGCCAGGTCAGAGGGATTTTCCGTGGTTGACCCGCGCCTGTCGCGTCGATAAAGTGGACGACAAGCTCCGATTTTGGCGTCCGTGCGGGACTGGCAGAGATGCGGACCATGAGACCACGTGTTCCCTGTCGCATCGCGATGGCGATGGTGGTGCTCTTGGTGACGGCTGCTGCGCCGGCGGTTGACGATTTCGAGCGGCCGCCGATCGAGTACAGCAAGGCGACGCCCGAGAACCGGGTGTCGCAGTTGGCTCGGCGGATCGACGGCGGGGCCGTGCAACTCGCGTTCGACGAGGATCGCGGGTATCTCGCGGCATTGCTTTCCGCGCTCGAGGTGCCGGTCGAGTCGCAGACGCTCGTGTTTTCAAAGACGAGCCTTCAGCGGCAGCGGATCTCGCCGAAGCGACCCCGGGCCGTCTATTTCAATGACGACGTGTATGTCGGCTTCTGCCAATCGGGTGACGTGCTCGAAATCTCCGTGGCCGACCCGAAACTCGGCACGGTCTTCTACACGCTCGATCAGAAGCCGGCGGAGCGTCCGACCTTCCTGCGGCAGACCGACAACTGCCTTCTCTGCCACGGGTCTTCCCGCACCGGCGGCGTGCCAGGGCACATCGTGCGGTCGGTGTTTGCCGACGCGTCGGGCGAGCCGATCCTTTCGGCCGGCAGCACGATGGTCGACCACACGACGCCGTTCGAAAAGCGATGGGGCGGCTGGTATGTGACCGGGCAGCACGGCACCCAGAAGCACGTGGGCAACCTCGTCGTGAAGCTCGACACCGATCCCCATTCGATCGACAACGCCGCCGGTCAGAACATCACCGACCTCAAGAGCTTCGTGAACACCGTGGGATATCTCTCGCCCCACAGCGACATCGTGGCCCTCATGGTGCTCGAGCATCAGACGCTCGTGCACAATCGGATCACGCAGGCGAATTTCGCCACGCGGCAGGCCCTCGACTACGAGGTCATGCTCAACAAAGCGCTCGGCGAGCCTGAGGGCAAGCGGCTCGACAGCACGACCCGTCGCATCGCTTCGGCCGGCGACGATCTCGTCGAGGCACTTCTCTGTGTCGACGAGGCCCCGCTCACCGCGGCCGTGACTGGTACGTCGGGTTACGCCGAATGGTTTTCGAAGCAGGGACCTCGTGATGACCAGGGCCGTTCGCTTCGTGAGTTCGACATGAAGACGCGCATGTTCCGGTATCCATGCAGCTACCTGATCTATTCAGAAAGCTTCGATGCCTTGCCGAGCGAGATGCGGGACTACGTCTGGCAGCGGCTCTGGACGATTCTTTCAGGCGAAGATCGCTCCGAAAAATTCGCCCACCTGTCACCGGACGACCGCCAGGTCATCCGCGAGATCCTTCGCGACACGAAGCCCGGTTTGCCTTCCTTCTGGCAGTGATCCCGATAGGCATCAGCGGGAGCGAATCTCGATATCGAAGGGCTTCGTTTCGCCTGATACGACCTCCACGCTCAAGCCCGAGGTGAGATGATTGGCGTAATTGGCGGGAAGCAATTGTTTGGGGGTCGCGTCTTCGGCCATGATCGCCGCCTCATCAACCTTCGACACGGCGATTCTGTGGAGGCCGACGGAAAGGCCGTCGCTCCGTGCCCCGGTCTCGCGAAGTGAGAATCTGCCGTTTGCGTCCGTCGTGGCCTTCGCTCCAAGGCCACGATCGGGAACGGAGTAGACGAGGGCCCCATCCAGTGGTTTGCCATCGAGCGTCACGACCCCTTCGACTCGCCCCATGGGTTTGCCTTGGCAACCACCGATGCAGCCGCACATTACGAGAACGGCAAAGAGGCCGAAGGAGTTTTTCACGCGTGCCATCCAGATCTACTCGAGCGTGAGAAGCTCACGTCCGTTGCGGGTCGCCAGAGAAATCAACAAATCCAAAGCGATGTCTTCACCAAGGAACCTGACTGATCCGTCACCGAGAGCGATATTGGTTCCTCCTATGTGCCGACTGCCTAGACTCGTCTCGCTGTTTTCGAAAGGCGACCCGTCCTCTCGGTGAGCAAGTCGCATGGGGTACCGCACCAGTTCGCCGTTGTAGATTCCCTTGTTGTTGTAGTTCGTATTGGTGGTGCCAACGATCCACGCTCGGCTCGGGCCAGAATCCCACGACTGCTCGCCGATCAACATCGTGTTCGTCGAGCCGTCACGAATCGAGGCAAAACCGACTCGCCTGTTCCAAAGCTGCAGAATGCCGGTCCGGTAGTCGGGATCCACGTTGGCGTCCTCACCATCAGCCACCCCACCTCCCACAATCCCAGCGTAGTGGGCCCGAAGAGGAGAAGACGGTATCGCTGTTTGGGTCCCCGTCGCGGAATCTTGAAGCGGAAGGCTGCTGCCGGTGGTCGGGCACTGGAACATCGGAATCGGCGTTTCTCGTGCGTTCTGGTTGTTCGCATGACTCCAGGAAAATGTCTGATTGATGAGGTTGAAGGCGTTTGCCTGCTCGATATAGGGAAGCACCTGGCCCAGATAACTGAGTGCTGTGCCTTCGCCCGCATACGACGGAAAGACCTGATGGGTATCGACGTGAAGATGACACGCCATGGCGATCTGCCTGATGTTGTTGGAGCACTGCATCCGACGAGCCGACTCGCGGGCCGCCTGCACGGCGGGCACAAGCAGGGCCACGAGGGCGGCGATGATCGCTATCACGACCAAAAGTTCGACGAGCGTGAAACCATGTAGGGGGCGAGGGCATGATTGATCATGTCCTCGTTGTGGTTGCTGAAGCCGTTTCCCCCTTCCATGGAGTTCACGATGATTGCTCGAAGTGACGCGGCGTGTTTCGTTGGCATCGACCTTCACAAGGATACTCTCACGGCGTGCGTTGTCCGTCGTACGGACCGTGAGGTCACGTACAAAAAGATCGCTTGCAAATGCCGGGAGCAGATCCGCACGTTCTTCTCGTCGCTTCCGCGACCGAGCGTGGTGGCAATCGAGACGGTCGGCTTTTACCGTTGGCTCTGGACGGAGCTCGAGCCGCTGGTCGACCAGCTCGTTCTCTGCGATGCCCGTGGTGCCAGGGCGCTTGCCGGCAGGCGTATCAAGACAGACCGGGAGGATGAACGTGGCGTTGCTTCTGGCTGACGGCAGGCTTCCGCTGGCCTGGGCTCCGCCGGAACAGGTCCAGTTGCTCCGCAACTGGACACGGCACCGCAACGGCCTCACGCGGCAGCACGCCAAGGTGCTGCACCATGTGAAGTCGACTCTCAACCGGCTGAACTTCGCAGGGCCTGTTCGCCTCGATGCGGCAGCTCTCCAGCGTTACCTGCTGGCAAGTGTCGAGCGATTCTGCACTGACGATCTCACGATGCTCTGGCAGCATCAGCGGCGTCTGGTGGAGATCGAGCAAGACCGTGCCCAGAGTGAGCGACGCATCAGCGAGCTCATGCGTGCGGCCGAGTTCGCTGGGCTGCGTGGCATCCTCGAGTCGGTTCCCGGAGTGGGGCTCGTGACCTCGGCAACCGTGATCGCTGAGATCGGCGACTTCAGTCGCTTCGCAGACTCCAAGGCGATCGGCCGCTACGCAGGCCTGGCTCCGACGGTGTACGCCTCGGGCAACTCCAATCGGCTTGGGCATATCTCGAAGACCGGCTCGCCCGACCTTCGCTGGGTCTTGCAGCAGGCTGCCTGGACAGCCATCCGCTGCGATGCCGCCTTCAAGAAGACGTGGCTGCGGATCGCCAAGACCGCCGGCAAGAAGGCCGCTGCCGTGGCCATCGCCCGAAAACTTCTGGTCCTGATGTGGACCCTTCAACGAAAGGACGAACCGTACAAGAGCCGCGAGCCAGTCGCGGCCTGACGATTGAGTGATGACGGGACCTCGGGGTGAGACACGGGGCTCGGTAGCTCGCCTGGTTTTATGGGACATGACCTCAACGGCCAGATCCCGTGAGTGTGAATGGGCACCGATCCTCCCGTACGCGATCTCATGGGACCGGGGCATGTCCTCGCGATCCCGAATAGCTGAATGGCCCCCCAGAGGGCGACACAGAGGGCGCCTCGAGGTCAAAACCAGTTCGACGATTCCACGCCATGGTCCGCCGGCGGACTCGCTTCGCTCCGGCTGTGGCAGGGCCTGCGCTCCGCGAGACCGCCGGCTCGTCAGGAGGTGCATCATGAAAAAGTAAAGCGACGTCGGTTGACAAACCCCTACATAGCTGAAACCGCGCCTCCTATCGATCATGGGTCGTCTCCTCAGTTACCCAACTGCTCGACCTTGAAGTTCTTGTAGACGAGCTGCCGCGTGGCCATGTGACGAATCCCGATGCGGCCCTCTTGAATCCATTGGGGATCGCGGCCTTCCGAGGCCTTCGTCATGTCCCACGTGTGTTCGACCTCGGGCTTTTTGCGGTCGGGCCCATACATATGCAGCGTGAGTCGGGGATTTCGTTTTTCCACCACGACAAAGTACGAATCACCTGGAGCCATTTCGCGGTAGTCCAACTTCGGCTCGACAAGTCCATTCTCGGGATACGAGTTGCCATCCTTGTCTTTCCAGGGATAGCGACGGAGACGAAGGTCTTCGCGGATGCTGATGCTGAGCAGGTCCATGTAGGTGTAGTACTTGGACATCTGAGGCACTTCCCGAAGGTTGCTCCATTCGCGAATGTCCTTTGCGTACGGAGGCCTTCCGACGCCTCGTGCCTGGATGTAAAGGAGCGTCGCCCCGCCGCCTTCGTCTTTCCGCGTCATCTCGAAGCTGATGCGGATGTCGCCCGAAAACTCTTTCTTCGTCCACAGCACCGCATGATGGGCGTGGTACTTTTCAGCATCGTGCCACTTGGCAATGGTCCCCGCCGCAAAGTAGAGGCCATCGTCACCGTTGCGAAGTGTCGCCTCCTTGCCGTCGAGGAACCAGTTGTCCCTCCAGTCTCCCGTCATGGGATCCTCGAGCAGCACACGCGGTTCGTCTGCGACGCCAGCGGGTGCGAGGAGACACCAGAGCACCCCGAAGACGGGCAGAAGTCTTGCTCGCTTCATCGGCGCGCCTCCTGGATGGGCAACGATTCTCCAAGAACGTTGGCAGCCTTTTCCTTGCCGATGCGGTCGATCAGTTGTTGCCGAAAGAGGCTCTCAGGCTTGGCCGGGCCCTCTGGGCTTTCGATGTGGCCGTTGCCCATCAGGGCATAGCCAAAATGCTTTCCCTCCTGGGGGGTGCCCCAGTAGCCGGACCGCGTGTTCGCATAGACCAAGCCACTCGCGTCGTACTCATCCAGTGGATCGCCGGCGAAACCAACCGCAAAATTACATTCCCCGACGGTCTCCGGATCGAAGACCGTGATGCTCTTGGCATCACAATTCCAGAACATCGAGTTCGCGGCGGCCCAGCCGTGGCCGCTGCCTGAGTCGCCACGGTTGATGGCGGCAAGCGTGCCGTCCTTTGTCGTCACGCGGTCGTAGAGAAATCCGGTGCCCCAGCGATGGTGCGGCTCCGACTGCTCGCCACGCACGGCCGTGCATTCCACGAACGCAAACGGCCCCTGGTTTCGCGAGCCCCCCGCGAAATCATGGCGGCCATCTTCGGAATAGCAGTTGAAAAAGAGGTGGAGCGTGCCCCCGCCGATGGAAAAGGCGTAGCGGCTGCCGCCTCGCACTGGCCCGACCGGCTCGAGGCTCTTGGTGTCGCGCACGGTCACATGCCGCGTGTCGTCATCGACTCTCACGGCCGCGAGGCTGACATGCAACACCGTGCAGTTCCGAACCCAGGAATCGCTCGCTCCGGACACGACGATGCCGTCACGGTAGTTCCTGAAATTTGTGTCTTTGTTGTTTTCCGTCACCGACGTGTCGTAGTTGGAGACCAGGCGGATTGATTCAACGCCAGCCTCGCGTGCCAGGCCATCGAGATTCACCTTGGCGACTTCGCCACCGCCGTGTTCAGCGGCAAAGGACTGCGGCAGCATGACATCGAGGATGAGCTGGCTACCGTTCATGCCGACAATCTGTCGGCAGACCCGGAACTGGTAGCTCTCGGGCTTCCACGGCTTTTTCTTCTCCCCTTCCTCGCCACCTCGGATGTGCTGGAGCCGCTCTCCCATCCCGAGGTCATCGATCCATTTCTGGTTGACGGTTTTCTTGATGGCGACAAAGTCGCCCACCTTGAACTGACCGGCATCCTCCACGGTCACGTGCGTGCTGCCCGACGGCAGATATGCATCGGCGATCCGAACGGCCGTGCCAACCTCTTCCATCTTGGCACCAGGCGCGCCGACGTCGATCGCCGTTTCGGTACTGTTGCCGCCATCGACAATGAGCACCGTGCCGTCGGGACCGTCGCCCTCACCTCGCAACACGACGCCGCTTGGCACGCGGAGCGGTCCTTCGAGGTAGTACGTTCCCGCCTTCAGAAGCACCGCCCCACGATTGCCGTCGGCCGTTGGGTCCTTGGCGGCGACCTTGTCGAGCGCCGCTTGAATCCGCGACCTGCTGTCTTGCCCAATCGGATATTTCATCGTGCCGACCGGCTTGGCATCGCCCGCAAGCGGCACCAACGTCTCGACGATAGGCACGTTTGGAATCGGGGTCTCGCTTCGCCGGTAGCCACACTGAGACCAGTCAAGCACGCGGTCACCCTTGTCGGTGTAGGGCTTGTAGTCAAGCTTGCCGTCGGAGCCGAGGGCGACAAGCGGGGCGCAATCACTGGGCTTGAACGTTTCCCGCTGGGCCTCGTCGCGTGGTGGATTCACCCACGACTTGAGTTTCCCGCCGTCCTTTTCGTTGTCTTTGTCCTTGTCACGGCCGGGCGTATCGCTACCCGGGCATTTTGAGCAGAGTGGCAGGCCCTTCTTCTCGGCCTCCGCAAGCGTCATGGTTTTGTACTTGGCCCGCTCGGCTGGATCCTTCGGCAGCCGCCGGCAGTCAGCGACATGCACCCGGTTTTTTCCCTCCATGTGATAGACGACCGTATCCCCCGGCGGCTTCGCGGCCGCATGAAGCCCGGTAGCAAAAATCAGAAGCGCCGCGACGCTGCCAACAGTCGCGACACGTGAACACCAAAACGTTCCCATACGTTTCACCTCCTAGGAAGAGTTCCCTCCCGGCCCCATGACCCCCATGCGCCGGTGTTTCGAAGTACGAAAGCGAGTGTGCGGTGAACCGTAGCGCCGCGATCAGCTAAGCCTTCTGGCGACGCCGACGGACGCGGGCCAGCACATACAGGCTGACGATCCCCACGGCCGCAAGCGACGCAGGCTCGGGAACGGCGATAACGGACAGCGTCTCGGTCGAACTGTTGTAGCTCCAGTACGAACCGCCCCCCAAGCCAATCGATGGGTTACTAGCATCAGCCCACGACCGTCCACCCAGAGCCGCAGAGGATTGCCCGTTGAAAAGTAGCCGATTCGAACCCCAGTAGGTGGCGGCCCACTCATCAACGGTGCTCAACCTCATGGTCATTTGCGTCCCAGGCAGCCAGTTAAACGATGAGTTTGCCCCGAAGGTGCCGCCAGTCAGGGCGGTGGCGGTCAAGGACCCGGCAGAACTTCCACCAAGATTGAAAAAAGTATTGTCTCCTCTGACATCAAGCGTTCCGAAGGTCGTCGTACCGCCATTGAAATTGAGCGTCTTTGAATTATCTGCGAAATTCGGCCCACCGATAATGTCAGTGCCAGTTGCAGAGCCGCCATTCATCGTGAAAAGAGCCCCGGCAGTTCCCTGCACAAGAACGCTTCTGCCAAAATTAACCGTCCCGCCATTAATGGTGATGGATGATCCGGCGTCAATGATCGCCCAATCGCGTCCAGCGGTCGTGTTCACCGTCCCGGCCTCGACCGTGAACGACGAACCACCTCGGACGTTGAACCCACGGAAGCTTGTGTTGGTGGATGCACTGGCGCCATTGATCTCCCATGTGGTTGTGCCGTTCAGCGTCACGGCGTTGATGCCCGTGTGCGAGAAAACTCCGCCTGTTTGGATGACGTCATACCCAACCAGCTCCAAGGTTGAGTTCGCGGTGGCATTGATATTGATCGTACCCTGCTGGCCGACCGGCAGGCCGTTGTCCCAGTTGTCTGGGTCACTGACCAAGTTCGTGGCGTTGCCATTGTCGAAGACCGTTGCTGCTGATACGAGCGAGCCATGAGTGGCGAGGAAGGCGGTCGCCAGTGCAATAGCACCCGCTTTAATGAACCTGGCTTTATGGATGGGAAGTGGCTGCAACATCGAGTGCAGGAACCGCTGGCCCATTTGGAATGCCGATTCGATGAGCTTGTTCATGCCTCGTGTCTCCCCGTAATGCCGCCGTGTTGAGCTGGAACGGAACTGCCCCACCACTCTCGCCGCGAGCCCTTGGGATAAATCCGCCCCTTCGAGACCCTGTCCGCGATTGGACGCAGGATATCATGAGAAAAAAGCGTGTCAAGAGAAATGTACGGCATGTTCGACACGGCTTACGAAACAGCCAGGAGCCTCTGTGGTGCCTATAGAATCCATGAAAGTATGCACAAATCCACAAAGATGCGGTGCGGATGGCTGGCTTTCGGGACGCGCCGAACGGCGTTTCGGATAAATGTGCGTACATTCTCTGGAAAATAAATGCTTGCTCGCGGACGGTTTCGCTGCTAGTCTTCTGCCCATGTCCATGGTTGAAGTAGCCAAGCTGGCAGGGGTGTCGCACGCGACGGTGTCGCGGGTGATCAACGGCCGGTCCGATGTGTCCGCCGCCAGCGTCCAGCGGGTGCGCGACGCGATGCAGGAGCTTCGCTACGTCCCGCCAGCCAAGCGTCGCGGGCCCAAGCCCAAGGCATCGGGCGTTCGCACGGGCAATATCGGCGTCTTGTTCGTCACTGAAACGCCGACCCTGGCCAGTTCGCCCATCGCGGCGCTGGCACTGCATGGCATCGAACAAGAGGCCGCGGCCCGTGGCTTCAGCGTGATGTTTGGCCAAGTCACCTCGGCCGGAAGCCTGCCGCAGAGTGTGCTCGCGGGCGGCGTCGATGGCCTCCTTATGTATGGTCCGCCTCCATCCCTCGATGTCCGCCAGAAACTCTCTCGCTACTCGGCCTGCGTGTGGCTCTTGAGCCAGCGGCGGCAGCGGGGCTACTGGGGCGATCGGGTTTCGCCAGACAACCACAAAATCGGCGAGATGGCATGCCGCTATCTGGTAGGCCGCGGGCACACGCGGATCGCTGTTGTCGATTGTGATCCGGGGCATTTTGGCTTTTCGGCGCGGACCGAAGCCTTCGAGGAAGCCGCTCGCGAGGCAAGTGTTTTCTTCAAGACACTTGCCACGGGGTCAAACATCGAGGACCGTCCACCCCCATCGGGAGACGGCAAAACATCATTCGACACCCTGGTCGACCAACTCGTGGCACCGCCTGGGCCGATGCCGACGGGCCTCTTTGTTCCCCGTGACCTTTTGACCATTCAGGTGTACCGGACGCTTCGGCGTCGAGGGATCAAGCCAGGACGGGACATCGAGATCGTTTCCTGTGACAACATCCCGGCGCTCGACGCACTCGATCCGCGGCCGACGACGATCGACGTGCGGGCCGACGAGATCGGACGCCGAGCCGTCGAACAGTTGGTTTGGCACATCAACGATCGCAATGCCCCGCTCAACGTGATGACGCTGGTCGAGCCACGGCTCGTGCTCGGGGACGAGACAAACCCAATCCAAGGACTCGCATGATGACGAAGGCTTCTCGCCGCAGATTTCTCAAGACAAGTTTCCTCGCTGGCGGGATGACAGCGATCAGCACTCCGCATGCGTGGGCCGCCCCTGGTCCTGGTGAACACGTGAATCTGGGCATGATCGGCCTGGGATGGCGCGGGGTGACGCTCCTCGATGCCTTCAAGCAGGTGGCGGGCGTGAACATTGCCGCCATCTGCGATGTCGATACGGCGCTCATCGACGCGCAAGCCAAGGCGTATCCGCAGGCCAAGCAGTATGTCGACCTACGAAGAATGCTCGACTCGCCCGACATCGACGCGGTGGTCATTTCTACCGGCAATCAGTGGCACTGCCTTGCGGCGATCTGGGCCATGCAGGCCGGCAAGCACGTGTATGTGGAAAAGCCACTGTGCAACGCCCTCTGGGAAGGGCAGCAGGTGGTCAAGGCTGCTCAGAAGTACGGAAAGATCTGCCAGGTCGGAACACAGCAGCGGTCGGCTCCGATGCAGGCCGAGATCAAGCATCTGCTCCACGACGAAAAACTCATCGGCGACATTCAGTGGGTTCGCGTGAACCGCTTTGGCCTGCGGCCCAGCATCGGCAAGCGGGCAACGCCGCTCGTGCCACCAAAGACCGTCGACTACGACCTCTGGCTCGGGCCTGCTCAGGATCTGCCGATCTATCGTGACAAGTTTCACTACGACTGGCACTGGGATTGGAACACCGGCGCCGGCGAGATGGGCAACTGGGGTGTCCACATCGTCGACGATGTGCGAAACAACGTTTTTCGAGACGCGATCCCCTTCCCGAAGAGCGTGGTGGCTGGCGGCGGGAGGTTCGCCTGGCACGATGCCGGCAACACGCCCAACATTCACTTCGCCATGCTCGACACGGGATCGATCCCCGTCGTGATCGGCGTCGCGAACATCGCGGCCGACGCTGCCAACAAAAAGCCCCCTCACTGCCCTGGCCCCACGAGTGGCTACATCGCCTATGGCGAAGCGGGACGCATGGAGGGCGAGCGTGGTAAGGCCAAGTTTTTTGATACCGACGGCACCTTGATCAAAGAGATCAAGGGCACCACCGGCATGGTCGATCATCAGCAGAATTTTGTGGATGCCATTCGGAATGCTTCGCCGGGGTCGCTCATGGCGCCGGCTCATGTGGGCCATCATTCCACAGCCTGGTGCAACCTGGCGAACTACGCCTATCGCGTGGGAAGCGATCTGCGTGGCCAGGAGCATGAGGACGCGGGCGTCGAGGTGAAGGACGACCGCGCGGCTGGCATCTGGAACGACCTGCGGAGCTTGGTGGCCGTTCACGAAGGCCGGCAGACAGCCGACTCCATGCGGCTCGGGCCGCAGCTCACGTTTGACAGCACACAAGAGACGTTTGTCGGCGACCACGCCGACGTAGCGAATCGGTACCTACGAGTTTCCGGGCGGAAGAAGTTTGTAGTGACCGCGGTTTGACACGGGCACGAGCTGAGCGCCGGCTCAGCTCGAGGTGAAGGACAGGGGAGGGAGTGCCATGCGATCCAGTGGCGGCGGGAGCGTCGTCGCGCCATTTTGGCGTGCGGGTTTATTGGGGATTGTCGGGCTCGTTGCCGCGGGCTGCGGCAACCAAGAACCTTTCAGCTACCGGAAGGTCACGGGGACGGTGAAGTACGACGACGAGTCGCTGATCCAAGCCCATCGATTGGAGGTGACGTTTCATCCGCAGACTCCGCCGAAGGATCCGAAAACGTATCCGCGACCTGGCGTTGGCGACGTCGACCTCGCCACGGGTGCCATCAAGGAGGTCACCAGCCACAAGTATGCCGACGGTGTCGCGGCAGGGGACCACAAGGTGACGTTGCAGGCATACGGCGCTGACGGTGAGCCGGCAGACCATCTCCGCGCTGAGTACACCGACGTTTCAATCACGCCGCTGACCTACCGCACGTCAGACGGGACGGCCACGATTCGCTTGAAGAAGAAATAGAGGGGAATCCCATGAACACGTCCAGAAACGAAGCGGCTCGCGGCTTTACGTTGGTCGAGCTCTTGGTCGTCATCGCGATCATCGCCCTGCTGGTTGCACTCTTGATACCGGGAGTGCAGTCGGCTCGCGAGGCGGCGCGGCGAATCCAATGTCAGAACAACATGAAGCAACTGGGGATCGCCTTGCAGGCGTATCACACGTCGATGGGAGCTTTTCCTCCGGCGATCACGACACAGGGGGGGAGCAGTCCCGTGGCCCACACTGGCAACGTGTGGCCTGGGTGGACCATTCTCGTACTGCCGTACCTCGAGCAGCAGAACCTTTTTGACGCGTTCGACCCGTCGCAGCCGGTCAACGCCACTGACAATCTCGGGCCGCGAAGCACCAGGGTAAGCGTGATGAGTTGTCCGTCGGAGCCGAACGCGAGTGAGGCCTGCAGCCGGGCGGGCGGCGGCTGGGCCCGCGGCAACTACGGTGCAAACATCGGCATGCTCAATCCAAGCGATACCCTTCAAAACGGCTCCACGAGGGATCTGTGGCGGCCAACGCAGCGGGGGGTCATGGGCGCGAATGAGTCGCTCACGTTCGCCCAGATTCGTGACGGCACGAGCAACACCATGCTCGTCCTCGAACTCCGCTCTGGTCTAGCGCCGGTTGACATTCGCGGCACCTGGGCGATGGGGCAGTGCGGTGCAAGCTCGGTCTGTTCCTATGGCAACAATGTCCAACCGGCGATTCCTGGGCCCAACATATGCGTGCCGCTCGCAGATGACCAAAACGAAGGCGAGACGGTCGTGAACATTGCAATTGGTGAAGATCGCGCGAAGCGCGAGTGCATGTTTCTGGACAGCTCACCGAATTGGCAATCCTTCCCTCGGAGCAGCCACGTCGGAGGGATCGTCGTCGGGTTCGCCGACGGCAGTGTCCACTACATCGGCGACTATATCGAGAGTGGGAGTGTCACCTGCGGGCCGCGCGACGCGTGCAATGTGAACCAATACCGCACATGGCAACACCTGATCGCCTCAGGTGATGGCCAGCCGGTCGATCTTTCGAAGTTCTAAGCATAGGCTGCGGCGGCACACAGTGATTTCGAACATCGCAGCGCGACGCTCCACGCCCAGTATGTGAAGGCCCTTCGCCATGACCGGAGTTGCATTCACCTCGGAGAGAAGTGATCACGCCGGACCGCCGTGGTACCGCAGCTACCGGTGGCTCATCTGCGGTTTGCTCTTCCTCGCGACGACGATCAATTACGTCGATCGCGCGGTGCTCGGCGTTCTCGCACCGACGCTTCGTGACGAGATCGGCTGGTCGGATCAGGAATACGGCGTGATCAACAGCGCCTTCACCCTCGCCTACGCAATCGGATATCTGGCAGCCGGTTGGTTCATCGACAAGGTGGGGACTCGCGCGGGCTACACGATCTATCTCGTGGTCTGGTCCCTCGCAGCCGCCGCCCATGCACTTGCCAACAGTGCCGCTTCGTTTGCGGTGGCACGGTTCGCCCTCGGGGTCGGTGAGTCCGGCAATTTTCCAGCGGCGATCAAGACCGTGGCGGAGTGGTTTCCGAAAAAGGAACGCGCTTACGCCACGGGCATCTTCAACGCGGGCTCGAACGTGGGGGCGATTCTGGCCCCTGCCCTCGTGCCGATCATCGCGCTCTCCATGGGATGGCGCTGGGCGTTTATCCTGACCGGCCTCGTGGGCCTTGTGTGGGTCGTCTTCTGGATTCCGCTCTACCGACGCCCAGCGGAACATCCAAGACTGTCGTCCGCCGAGCGGGCCCTCATCGAGAGCGATCCGCCCGACCCGACTGCGAAGGTTTCTTGGCTCACGTTGCTCCGGTTCCGTCAGACGTGGGCGTTTGCCACCGGAAAATTTCTGACCGACTCGATCTGGTGGTTCTATCTCTTCTGGTTTCCGCTCTTCATGGCGGACCGCTTCGGCGTGGACCTCAAGAACATCGGTCTGCCGATGATCACCGTCTATCTCTTAGCCGACGTCGGATCGGTGGCCGGCGGATGGCTCAGCTCCCGGCTGCTGGGAGCAGGGTGGTCACCGAACGCCGCCCGTAAGAGCGCGATGCTCGCGTGTGCAGCATGCATTCTGCCGGTGGCCCTCGCACCGCGTATTGATCCCTCTGCCACGGTTCTCGGAATCTCGGCCCAATGGATCGCGGTCTGGCTCGTCGGTATCGCGGCGGCAGCCCATCAAGGGTTCTCGGCCAACCTCTTCACGCTCGCGTCCGACATGTTTCCGCGGAAGGCCGTGGGCTCGGTCGTTGGAATCGGCGGATTCGCAGGCGCGATGGGGGGCTTCTTCATGAACCTCGGCGCGGGCTGGCTCAAGCAAAACCAGGGCAGCTACGTGACGATGTTCACCATCGCGGCAGTTGCGTATTTCGTGGCCCTGCTCGTCATGCATATGCTGGCTCCGAGATTGGAGCCGGCGCGCATTGAAGACAATTCCTGACGATCCTGCCGCGGCCGCCCGCGAGTCGCACAACATCCTGCGGATCGAGGTCTATCAGATCCTCGCCCGGATGGGTTGGATCCTGAAGACCGAGACCGTCATCATGCCGGCGGTGCTCGACGCCCTCGTCGACTCCGGCACGCTCCGCGGCTTCCTTCCCGTGCTCAATCGCGGTGGCCACAGTCTGCCGCCGCTCGTCGTCGCAGGGACCGTGGCCAGGCTGCGGCGCAAACGGCCGGCGCTCTGCCTGACCATGCTTCTCATGGCGACCTGCTTCGGGATTTTGTCACTGGCCTGGGGGCCACTGGCGACCACACGGCCCGACGTGCTCGCCGGTGTGTTTCTCGTGGCCTACACTGCGTTCGGAATTTTCAACGGCGTGAACAACCTCGTGCTTGCGACGCTCCAGGGGAAGCTCATCACGCCCGGCAACCGAGGCCGCGCCATGCTCGTGAGCGCGACGGTTGGCAGCGTCCTCGCCATCACCGGGGCGATTTTCATCCTCGGGCCTTGGATCGCCGAGCCGGGCGGGTTTCCGAAGATTTTCGGCGCGACCGCGTTTTTCTTTGCCCTCGCGTCTATCGTGCCGCTTTCGCTCGACGAGCCGGTCGAAACCGCCCCGGCGCGTGCGCCCGGGCAAGGCTTGTGGCGGCGTCTCGAAGGAGGCGTGATCGAATGGAAGCAGACGCTCGCCGCCGATCCGGCCCTCCGGCGCTTTGCGGGCGTCGTTGTCTGTTTCTCGGCCGTGCTGATGCTCTTTCCCCACTACCAAGCCTTCGCGCGGGACAGCCTCGGCACGACGCGCGGGAGCTTGCTGGGCTGGGTGGTTGCACAGAATGTCACCACGGCACTTGCGAGCTTGGTCGCCGGGCCCATGGCGGACCGTCGCGGTACGCGCATCGTGCTCATCTGGCTTGTCGGCCTGTCGTCTCTCACGCCGCTGGTCGTCGTCCTCGTGTCGATGTTGCCCGCGGCGGTGGCGGGGGCGTGGTTCTGGCTCGTCTACGTTCCGCTCGGTTTCAATCCGCTCGCGTTTCGGATCTTCACAGGCTACGCGCTCGAACTGGCGCCGACGCCTGCCGATCATCCACGGTATGTGAGCGTCATTGGCGGGGCGCTTGCGATTCCCTTCATATTCTCGCCGCTCGTGGGATACGCCGTCGACGCCCTCGGTTTCGGCGTCGTGTTCGTCGCCGGCGCGGCGGTGATCGCAACGGGCTGTCTCGTGGCAATGAGTCTGCCGGAGCCGCGTACGGGGCGTTGATCGCCAGCGCTTACCGACGCCGGCCGGAGGGAAACTCACAGAGCGGCTTGCTCTTCGTCGGCTCGGCCAAGACCTCGGCGAGAGTCGTCTTCCGAAAGGCCGCTTCCATCATGGCCAAAGCGTCGTCCATGCGACGATGCAGCGGGCAGAGGTGCTTACCGTGCGCCGCCAGCCCCAGCGGGCAGGTGGTGATGCGCTCGATCGGGTCGACCGCATTGACGACTTCGAGAATCGTGAGCTGCTTCGGGGATTTCACGAGCGACACGCCCCCCCCCACGCCGCGCTGGGACCGCACGATCCCGGCGCGGTTGAGGGCTTGCAGCACCTTCGAGAGATACGCCTGCGGCACCTGGGTGACCTCAGCAATCTGCTCGGTCGTGCGGGCCGCCGGTGTCTGGTCAGCCAAATGCACGACGGCCCGCAGGGCATACTCGACGGTTTGCGAAAGCACGGAGAGTCCCTTGCGACCATGACGGGCGGACCTGTCCACTATACGTCACCCCGGAGTGATTCCATGAGACCGTACCGTCGAAGCCGCGATCTGGCTGCAGCGGTCGTTTTCGGATTACTCGCGGTCTTCCCCGCTGCAGCCGACCAGTTTGAGGCGCTTCGGATCAAGCCCGACGCGATCGAGCCCCGGTTTCGAAACCCCTACGACGACGAGGCCGGATTTCTCAGGCGGGCGCGGCACTCGTTGGGCCTCCTTGCCGCGAATGGCGTCAGTGGCAACGCCTGGGGCGAGAACGAAAAGCGAATGTATGCCGCGGCCTTGGCCGCCGTGTTGATGGGTGACCAGACCAAGGGACTCACCAAGTTCCAGGAATCCGACCCCGAAGACATCCATCGCCATACGCATGGCATCGACCTGTATTGGTGTTTCACGCTCAAGCATCAGCCACGGAAGTTCTTTCTGCTACGAGATCTCCTCGCTGCCGATTACGTCACGAGGTTCGAGCGAGGCATCTCGGCGTGGACCGAAGAAGACCCGCTGCGTCGGCCGCATCTGCAGTTTGGCTCCGGCGACCGATCCATCAAGGATGGCTGGGGACCGCAGAAGTTCGGCTCGTGGGTCGACGTGCGCGACACCGACAACCTCCGGCTCATGCGCGACACGAGCATCTATCTCTTCGCCGAGGCTGCCGGGAATGAAGCCACGCGTCGCGTGGCCCGGGAGCGGCTCGTCGCCTTTGTGCGCATGCTGTTCCACGTGGGCCAGCGTGAGTGGGACAGTGAGAACTACCTCATGCACGGGGCCGGCCCGCTGCTGAATCTCTACGAATTCGCGGCCGATCCAGAGGTGCGCCTGCTTGCGAAGGCAGGGCTCGATTGGATCTTCACGGCCGCGGCGATCAAGTATTGGCGAGGTGGCTGGGGCGGCCCCGTGTGCCGAGACTACGGCGGGGCCAACAAGGTTTTTGGAGGCAGCGCCACGCACGAGTGCTGGCTCTTTTTCGGGAACCATCCGGCAGGTGATGCCGCCGACCCCGACCCCTCCTACGACGTGCCGATCTTCGCCTCGAGCGGTTACCGCCCGCCGCCGGCGGTCGTCGCGCTCGCCCATCGCAAGTTCGACCGGCCGCTCACCCTCCATGCCTCGAAGCCGCCTTACGCGCTGTGGATTCCAGCGGGACTTTCACCGCCGCGGCAACATGGCGACGTGCCGACAGAAACGGCCAAGGCCACGTTCGACGAGCCTGCCTACCACGAGACCACGTTTTTCGGGCCGACGTTCCAAATCGGCTCACTCGACGCCCGATTGATCAACGACGCCATGGACGTCAGCCCGTTCAAGATCATGGTCGAACACGACACGCGAGGCGTCGATCATGTCGTGATCAACACGTCGGAGCCGTGGGGCCACGGCAAGACCAGCCGGCATGATCGAATCGCCCATGTCGAGAACCGTGTGAGTTGGCGACGCGAGGCCGGTGCGGCCGGAACGTTCTTTCTCCAAGTGCCGGCCGACGCAACAGTCACGCTCCACCCGTCGGCGTGGACGATCAAGCTCCAGAAGGCCACGATCGCGATGGAGCCGATCAATCTCGCCATCGAGGCGGAGCACTTGGAGGTCGAGGACAGTGTCCGCAAACGGTATCCGGATGCCCGGTTCCTCACGGCCGCGCCGATCGGTGACGGCGCAAGCGGGTTCAACCTCGTCGTGAGTGCCGCCCCAGGAAAGGCAGCATCGCCAGTCGAAGCGACCGCACCAGAGCGAACGAACGACGTCTATGCTTCGCCGATCGTGCGGCAAGCGTGGGGCAGCGGAACCCTGCGGGTCGAGGCCGGTGGCCATGTCTTCGAGGGGCGGCTCTCCCGCGACGGCGCCTACCGCTTTGAGAACCGGTAGGTGTGAAACAGCGACCCGGTCGCCTGGGCCCGTTTGACGCCTAGCCCGTGTGCCGGCGTTTGGGGGTTTCAATCCGCTGGGCGTGGTAGATGCCCGCATGGCCGCTCGTGAGGTAGGCGACGATGCAGGCAATCGCGTGGTACACGATGCACTCGCCGCCAAAGAGCTCCACGGCCATCACGATGCAGGCCAGGGGCGTATTGGCGGCCCCCGCAAACACGGCCACGAACCCGAGCGACGCCATGAAGTCGACGGGTAGGCCACCCAGCGCCCCGAGCACACCGCCGAGCGTGGCGCCCACAAAGAAGAGTGGTGTGACTTCGCCCCCTTTGAACCCTGAGCCGATCGTGACAGCGGTGAACAGGATCTTGGCAGCCCAACTCCACACATGGGCGCCGCCCGGCTCGAAGGCCGAGAGAATCGTGACGGCGTTTGGGTCCGGGCTCGTGACACCGAGACCGAGATAGTCGTGAGTGCCGAACGCGTGCACCAGGGCGATGACCATCGCGCCCCCGATCACTGGCCGCAACACGGGTGATGGCACGAACTGCCGGAACGCATGCTGCACGCCATGAATCGCCGCGGCGAAGAGCCGGCTCGTCAGCCCGAAGGCGAGGCCTCCGATGGCTGCCCATGCAAGGAGACCGATGTCGAGCGGCGCGAGCACCGACGTCATGCCTGACGGAATGAGCGAGGCGACTTCGTAATGCGTGTGCGAAATGCCCCACGCGGAACAGGTCCAGGCGGCAGCAAGCGATGCCACCAGGCAAGGAAGAATCGCCTCGTAGCGCATCCGTCCGACCGCGAGCACCTCGAGCGCAAAAACCATTCCCGCGACGGGCGTTCCAAACACGCCCCCGAAGCCAGCCGCCATGCCGCACATCAACAGGGTGCGAACGTCGTCGCGACCGAGCCAGGGAAGCCGCTTGGCCACGCCACCGGCGATGCCACCCCCCATCTGCACCGCCGTGCCTTCGCGACCTGCCGAGCCACCGAAGAGATGGGTGATCACCGTCGTCAGCAGAATGAGCGGGGCCATCCGCAGGGGCACGCCGCCACCTGGTTCGTGAATCTCGTCGATGATGAGGTTGTTGCCTTTGTCGGCGGGGCCGCCGACCGTCGCGAAGAGCCAGCCGATCAAGCCGCCTGCCACCGGCAAGAGCCACAGGAGCCACGGGTATTCAAAGCGGATCGCCGTGACGCGATCGAGCGACCACAGAAAGCCCGCCACGCACGAGCCGACCGCGATGCCGAGCGGCACGACGAGCACGGCCCACTTCGCGACCGTTTTGCCGACGGCGACGAGGTCGTCGAGGAAGGCCGGCAGGTGGGGCATGGGGCCGCTCGGCGATGCTCAGGGGGAAGGCGACGACTCGAGCCGAGCCCGTATCCGCTCGATCATGCGTCGGGAATACTCGTCGGCCTTGTGCGCCTTGCCAACCTCCACGGCCGCGGCTGCTCGCCATAGCGGACGGCTCGCCTCACCGACGGAATCGATCGCGACAAGAGCCTGTTGGCGGACATTCGGATCAGACGATTTCATGTCACGGGCAAGCACGTCGAGGGCGGGCTTGGCGTCGCCGCCACCGAGTTTCAAAAGCCACCAAGCTGCGGCGATCTGCACGACGGGGTCGTTGTCGGCCAAGACGGTTTCGAGTGCAGCGATGACGAGCGGCACCTTGGTTGGCCCGTCGCACACGGCTTGCCATGCCATGGCGTGAACCGTCCAAAAACGGACGGCAGGTTCAGGTGAGTCGAGCAATTCTTTCCACGGCGTATCGGCTGGCTGGGCGGCCACTTCCCACGCCACCCAAAAAATGGTGTGGTAGCGAACGGCCTCTTCTGCATCTTGATCCTTGCCTGGGTGAAAGACCGCCCACTCGCTGCCTGCCTCACGTGCCTCGCGGCGGAGGATCGGCTCAGGGAGGATGCCGGTGTCGCGTGTTCGCACCATCCACTCCCGGAGCCCGCTTCGCAGCCTTGCCAGGTCTGCCGCGTGGGCCTCGCTGTCGGCGAGATTCTCCAGTTCATGAGGATCCGTTGTGATGTCATACAGTTCTTCAGCAGGGCGGCTCGTGCGGGCAAACCAGGTGGCAGCCGTGGGGAGCGTACCCGCTACCCTGGCCTTGCGAAGTTCTCCCGTGATCGGCACACCGGTGGCGTAGTCCGGGAGGTCATCGCCGTCGATCCACGGCAGGAAGTTGCGTACATAGCGGAAGCGCGCGTCGCGAACGCTTCGACCGAAGCCCGGCGCCGCGTCCATGCGATCAGCGACACCGATGACGCTGCCTTGCACGGTGGCATGCTTTCCAAGAAAGCTTTTGCCCTCCATCCAATTGGGAATCTCCACGCCGGCGATGTCGAGCACCGTGGGGCCGAGATCCATGAGGTTCACGAGGTTGCTGGTCACGCCTACCGGCGCGTTGCTGCCAGGGAGTCGGATCGCGTCGCGGAACTTCTCCGGCACGTGCACGACGAGCGGCACGCGCAGACCGTAGTCGGTGAGCGACCGCTTTCCACGCGGAATTCCCTCCCCGTGGTCGCCCCAGAAGACGACGATCGTCGAGTCGGCAAGGCCGTCGGCCTCGAGCTCGTCGAGAATGCGTCCGACCTGGCGGTCGAGCACCGCGGCCAAGTCGAGCCGGTGGGCGAGCGCCTCGCGAATGACCGGCGTGTCGGGATAAAACGGAAACACGTCGACGGTGGCGGGGTCGGTCCGGTCGGCCGGTGCGAGCGGCTTCAATCGCTTCTTGACCTGATCACCGAAGAGCCCACTTTCGTGCGTCACGGTGAGGTTGAAGACGGCGAAGAAGGGCTGCGATTGCTTGGCCCGGTTGCGCCAATGAGCCGTGCTACTCGACTCGTTCCAGCCGGGCTTGAATGAGCGGTCGAAGTTGTAGTCGGTCTTCGAGTTGTTGGTGCAGTAATAACCCGCCTCGCGGAGGAACGTCGGAAATCCGACGACGAAAGAAGGCGGCGTGGCCGCGCAACGCATCGGGAGGCTCCCGAGGGTCGTCGGCATCATGCCGGTGATGATGGCGCTTCTCGATGGCGCACAGACCGGGGCTGCTGAGAACGCGGCATCGAACCGCAGGCCACCCTCGGCGAGGGCGTCGATCCGCGGCGTCTTCGCCGGGCCGCCGTAACAGCCGATGGTCACGGCCGAGATGTCTTCCGCCGAGATCCAGAGGATGTTCGGCCGCTCAGCAGCCGTCGCAGCCGCCGCGCAGGCGAGCATCAGGAACACGCCGACGAGCGATCGCATGACAAGGCCCCTTACCGATTGACATGCACGACCGTGGCGGGTGGAAACCCGTTGAAGTGCGTCGAACTGGCGGCTGAGTAGGCCCCGATATTCTCCGCATAGAGATAGTCGCCGATCTCGAGCTCGGGGAGCTGCTCGGCGAGGCTGATGGTATCGAGGGCGTCGCACGTCGGCCCGAAGACGGCGCAGATCTGCGGCGTGCCCTTCTTGAAACTCTTGAGGTGGTAGGTGCAGTGGTCGAAGATCACGCCCGAGAAGGTGTGGTACACGCCGTCGTCCACGTAATACGACCGCTTCCCGTTGCGGGTGGCCTTGCCGATGATCTTCGAAACCGCCGTGCCGGCGGAGGCCACGAGGAACCTCCCAGGCTCCGCGAGGATCTCGATGTCTTTCGGGAAGAGCCGTTCGATCTCGTGGTTGATCTTCTTCGCAAGCGTCGCGAACTTTGGCACGGTCGGGTCGTAGGCCGCCGGAAAGCCGCCGCCGATGTCGATGAGCTTGAGCGCGAAACCGCGGAGCTTCGCCTCGTTGAAGATGCCCGCCGCCAAGTGGAGTGCTTGCACGTAGTTCTCGGGATTCGTGCACTGGCTGCCGACATGGAATGACAGCCCTTCCACCACGAGGCCGTGGTCGTGGCCGCACTGGATGAGATCTACCGCCTCACCGGGCGGGCAGCCGAACTTGCTCGAGAGCTCCACCATCGAACCGGTGTTGGGAACCTGAAGCCGGAGGCACAAGCCGGCATGCGGCGCGTGGGTCGCGATCTTCTTCACTTCCTCCACGTTGTCGTAGGTGACGAGCGGCCGGTACTGGTCGAGCTCGTGCAGGGTCTCGATCGGTTTGATGGGGTTGGCGTAGATCACCTTGTCCCAGATGAAGTCTTGCCGCTGCTTTGCCGGCAGCTTCTTGATGAGCTGATAGACCGTGTGAAACTCCTGCATGCTCGCGACGTCGAAACTGCCGCCGAGCTCGTAGAAGGTTTGCACGATGGCTGGGTCGCTGTTCACCTTCACGGCGTAGTAGGCCTGCACCCGCGGAAAATGCTTCTTGAAGAGAGCGTAGTTCTTTCGCAGCTCCGCGTGGTCGACGATGAAGAGGGGCGTGCCGTGCTTTTTGGCCAGGTCGAGCAGTTGTTTTTGGTTCATGTACGAAACGCTAGTCTCCATCCGTGAGCAAGAAGTTTTTGAACTGCCAGGGATCCTTCGGATCGATCGCGGGGCGGTTGAACCCGTTGAAAGCATTGGCGTAATACTTGAGCGGTGTCCAGTCGCTTTGCACCGAGATGAATTGTCCGAGGTAGGGCTTGGCGATGCCAAGGACGTACTCATGAGGGAGGTCGTCCGGGAGCTTCACCCCCTGGGCCGGATTCTCGATCATCCACATGCACGCCGCCACCACGGAAATCGCCACCTGCATGGTGGTCGCATTCTGATGCGGCAGGAGCTTGCGAGACTCCTCGATCGACAGAGCCGTGCCACACCACCAAGAATTCAGCGGATGCCCCATCACGAGGGCCCCCAGAATGTCGGAGCCACTGGTGATCTCGTCGGTCATGATCCGGTGTTTTGACTGTAGCCGGTAGTCGTTGCCCCGCAGTTCCCAAAGGCTCGCGATCGCGGCGTCGCACGGGCAGTAGGCGTAGTGCACCGTGGGGCGATAGATCGCCTTGCCTGCCGCATCCTGCACCGTGAGCTTCTCGGTGATGGTGAAGGCCTCGCCGTGCCGTACCACCATGCCCACGATCGTGTAGTTCGGCACCCATGACACGACATGGGTGTTGATCCCCATGCGGGCCAGGCAGATCTGGCTCTTGGGGCCGTCGGGATGTTCGTAGGCATACTCAGGGAGCGTTTTTTCGTGCGTGCCCCAGCCCATCTCGGCCGTGGTCGTGCCCTCTTCCCGAAAGCCCTCGACGCTCCAGGTGTTCACGAACTCGTCGACCTGTTTGGGCTTGTTCGAGACCTGCGTGTCGCGCTCGCTGCAGTGGATCACCTTCACGCCGAGCTCATGGGCCAGGTGATTGAACGCCTGCGCCTTGGCATGCTCGGCAATACGCTCGGCCGCCGCCCCGGAAAACTTCTTCTCGTCGAGGCACGTCTTCGCGATGTCGAGCAGGGCATGTTTCGTGAAGTGGCTGATGAGGCCGGGGTTGGCCCCGTGCTCGAGCACGGCGGTGGGCCCCGGCTCGGACCAGCCGGCGATCATGCGCCGAAGGTTCATGTGCCTCCAGTAGAGCGTCATCTGCGTCGGCGGCGCGCCCTGGGCGTTGGCGTACGGATCCCAGAGTTCTACCGACGTATTGAGATACAACACGCCGTGGTCATGGCACCACTGGACGATCTCGCAACAGTCGATGTTCCAAGCGAGATCGATGAGCAGATCGCCGGCGGCCACATGCTGTCCCAGGATCTCCCCGAGGTTGTCCGGCGTGACTTTGGCGTGGACGAAATTCACCCCTTGCTCGACCCATGGCCGAATCGCTGATTGGTCGGGCTCGAACTCCAGGATGGTGACGTTTCCCGGCGACACCTTGACATGTTTCAGCAAGATCGGGAGCGTGCAGCGGGCGACAAAGCCAAAACCGACAAACAGGATTCGCTTGGGAAAGTTCAGCATCGTGGGATTTGGTTCCTTACCGGAGTGAAAGTTCAGCGGCGAGTATAGCGGCC
>CAZCHF010000042.1:0-33607 GCA_964498325.1 uncultured Candidatus Kuenenia sp. | reverse complement strand
CTCAAGGGGTAGTTGACCTTCATACCGACTGGATCAGGATTTCCAAAGCAGGCCAAAGGCACCGTGTTTCTAAAATCTTGTGTCACCCGGTCCCGAAAATCCAATCCTGGCACGGTCACTCGTCGATCGTGATTTTCTTTTGCATCTCGGCAATTCTTGCGTCGAGTGCTTCCAGCTCCTCCGGCGTCGGATCCCGGCCCCGAAGTTTCGTGGAAAGTGCAATCGACATCTCTCTAAAATTGCTGGGATCCGCCCGAACTAGCGTAAAAAGTGGCTTACTCTGATTTTCTTCGCTCATATCGCCAATCTCCCTTTCTTCAGGAGTCATCGTTTCAATCTTCTGAAATCGGTGCGAATCAGCCGCATCGTCCCTGCTGAGCTTCAAAAGTCCCGAACGAATTCCCAATCCTCTTCCAGTCGTTCCGGTGTCGGTTCGATTCCCCTTCTTTCGTAGCTCTCTCGCATCCGCTCGATGAACCCAGCCTTCTCCGATTCGGGGAGGATGAAGTCGGCTGGCGAAAGCTTCGCCCGCTCTTCTGGCGTCATGTTTTCGTAGCCCGCTGGCAGTTTTCCCCGACGAGGCATCGCTTCCTCCGAGTTTGCTGTCTTGTCGCATGAAAACGATATCTGGCCGTCCATCTTTTTCATAATCGTGTTCTTGCGGTGTGAAGTGATGGTCGAGAGTATCTCCGATTTCTAAATCATATCGGAGGGGCGTTGGGGCCAATTCTCAACCAGATCCCCGATTCCGGAACTCCTCGAAAACACAGGCACAGAAAATCTACGGCGCTTCAGAAAATCTACGGCGCTTCAGAAAATCTACGGCGCGCGTTACGCATGGACAGTGGCGGGTGCTCGCTCGCGACTTAGGCGTCTACAAGGAGCATCTTTTCTACGTGGCTACGCGATCAACGGCGTTGACATAGCCTTGGAAAAAAGGTGCGGCATGAGGGTGTTGGTGTATTTGTAAATTTGTGTGTAATGGCGCGGACCCATGCGAGCCCCAGCGACAAGGAAGCACCATGCGACTGCTGCAACGTTCACGACTCTCTAGACACCCGCCCTCCGCGTTTCCGCGGGCGATTCGTCGTGCGTCTATCCATTCAGTGGGGACGGACAAGGGTAGTGCTGGACACCGCAGTGCCGTTCGAAATCGCGGGGAGACGACGGCAGGTATCGGCTGGCTAGCTCGCGAAATGCCGGGTGCATCCTCTCCGCATCGCCGAGGCCCCGCCAAACCAGTGACGGCTGGCATGCAGCAGCCCTCCGGCTATCGAGATCGATGCCAGCCGTCTCCAAACGAAAGGAGTCGATGATGGATGTGTACAAGGCTGACCAGACCAAGCGTAAGCCCAAGGCTGAGATCGAGCCCGGCGTCCTGTCGGAGCCAGAAGCCGCAAGGTTTTTGGGGATTGGCGCGAGGACGTTGTTCGGGCTGCGGAAGGCTGGAAAAGGCCCGAAGCATGTCTGTTTCGGGAAGTCCATCCGGTATCCGCGTCACTTGCTGATCGAGTTTCTCGATAGGCAGGCGGAAGGCGGTGCCTCTTGAACTCCATCCGCATGATCGTGGCTTGCGTTTATGTCCTTGCGCTGCCGGGTGCGTCGAGTACCAGCCGACCGCCAAGGGGGCCTCGCCGCAATCGGGCACTCACAGACACAGCAAAATATGGTCGCTCGAAACGTATGGCGACTTGCCAGGCCCAGTCGCCACTGCGGCCCGGCTTCCGGCCGACGGTTGATGAAATGGCAAGGGCGGAACAAGTTGGAAGGATGAAGGTGTCTCGTGCGTGATCCTGTAGAGCTGGTTTTATCGCGCCTTCATGAACGTGGTCACGAGCCACGTCGATCAGGTGATGGATGGTCGTGCACATGCCCCGCCCATGATGACGAGTCTCCTTCTCTGTCGGTCGGGCCTGGCAATGATGGTCGGGCGCTAGTTTTTTGTCACGCGAAATGCAGTGCCGATTCGATACTCGCATCGCTCGGGCTCACGAATCGTGATCTCTTCGCAGAGGGCGGCGATTGCCATGCTCCGGCGAAGCGACGGAGGCCAGCGAAGCCCTTGAAAACATTTGCGACGCTGAAAGCTGCAATTTCAGATCTCGCTCGCGAAAATGGCTCTCCGGATGCAATGTGGCCATATCACAACTCTGAGGGTGATCGCATTGGAATCATCTGCCGCTGGAACTTTCCTGACGGGGGGAAGACCTATCGGCCGGTTTCGCGCCAGAGCGATGGCAAGTGGATAATCGGAGCGATGTCGGTGCCGCGGCCTTTGTATCGGTTGCCCGAGGTGCTCTTGGCCAAGTGCGTCTGCGTCTGTGAGGGCGAAAAGGCCGCCGATGCTCTCCGCTTAATTGGTCTGACCGCGACCACATCCATCCACGGAGCTAACAGCCCGCACCTAACTGACTGGTCATGTCTCAGAGGCAAGAGCGTAGTGATCGTTCCAGACCATGATGAGGTAGGAGAGGGCTACGCGGCGGTAGTCGCGAGGCTCGTCCTTGAGGCCGGTGCCAAGCGTGTGGTGATCGTTCGGCTTGCCGAAATCTGGCCGGAAATTCCGGCCGGGGGTGATGCTGATGATTGGGTCGAGCAGCATGATTTCAGCCCCAAAGAATTCCGCAGCCGTCTGAGATCGATCGCCGTTAATGCAAAGCCCGTATCGCTGCCAGATTCGGGGCTGACATCGCACGATCTGATCCCAATTGGTGCTGCGATGGACTCGTGGGCGCGGCAAGAAAAGATGCCGATGGTCGAGACCGGTTTTGGCTGGTTCGACCACGTGACCGGAGGCTTGCCGATAGGACTCGTCACGGGAATCGCTGCGCAGCCAGACCTTGGAAAAACAGCGATCTGTGTGCAGCTCGCGGTCGGAGCCCTTCTCCACGATCGAGAGCTCAAGGCGTTGTGGGCCTTCGGTGAAGGGGCACCCGACGAGCTATGTGATCGGATTGCATGCGTGGCATCCGGTCCGCTCGGGCTTGGGCTGGTTACTCGTGATGAATGTGAGCACCGCAAGCCAAAGGCCCGCGAGTCTGCTAAGGCATTTGTGGACGTGGCAGATGGTCGCCTTCACCTTCTCAATCCAGAGGCAGAACTGACGATTGAGCGAATCGAGGCGGGTGTCGAGTCCACGGGTGCGCGGTTGGTTGTGATTGACTACTTCCAGTTACTATACGGCCCCGATCGGGGGAAAGATCGCGTGCATGAACTTGACACTCTCATGGACAAGCTCAAACGCATGGCCATACGTCATAAGTGCGCGGTGCTCATCGCCTGCGAAGTGAGCAAGGCGGTTAGTGCAGATTCGAGAGCAGGACAGATTGGAAGACACTCCGCCGCTATCGACTACGGTTGCTACAACCTGTTCTACGGCGACTATGACGGCGGGGAGCGAGTTGAAAGCACCGACGGCACGATCGGTGTAGTCTGGCATTGCAAGAAGCTCAAGGGGCGGCGAAAGCAAAATCTGTCGCTGCGATTCGACGGCGCAACCCAGACTTTCTTCGCCCCGGATGTCCGGCGGCACGACGAATTCGTCAATAGCCCTCCATCGGCATCGGAGAAACTGCCGTGACAGACTTTAACGAGATGGTCCTGAGAGACCGCCAGGCCCGCGCGGTTAAGCAAAAGGTTGCGGGGCTTGCTACCGACCGAGAGGCACGGGACGATGCTCGCGGAGCAGGAGCGGGTCACATGGCGAAGAAACGGACCGCAAAGCGATCACGGCCCAAGTCCCAGGGGCATTCTGTCGCATCGGCGATTGAGCCGCGGAAGGGCGATTGGTGGCGAGCCTACACGCAGTTTGTGGACGTGATTGGCCCCCGGTTAACGCTCGCTGAACGCGAGGTGTGGCACGTCATGCTCCGAAGATCGAGCAAGTGGGTATGCGAGACGACGGCCCGGACGATGGCCACGGCCGCCAACATCGACAAAGGCACCGCCTCGAAGGCGTTCGCGACCCTGGAGGCTATTGGCCTGATATGGACGATCTGGAAATCCACCGACAACACAAAGCCGAGTAGCTACGGACTTCATCCCCAGCCAAGTGAATGCCTTGCCAAGCTCCTCAAGTGGGAGGCAAGAAAATGACCAGAAACCACCGTACGAATGAAACGTACTGGTGTACAATAGGAACCGTACGGAAAAGCCGTTCTATCCGTACGGCTCAGACGTACATTTTTCATTAAGCATGGCTGGCCGCCTTCCTGGAGGTCGGCGGCAGCGCGTGGAGAGAGGAAACGGAGGACGATCATGGCGAGTCTGACGACGTTCAAGAAAGGCCCACGAGCCGGGGCGCATCGGATCATCCTGAACCTGCCCGATGGGCAGCGGCCTGCGATCTACCTGGGCAGGATGGAGACCGCGAAGGCAAAAACCATCCGCGACCGCATCACGTCGATTGAGGCGTGCCGCAAAGCGGGGGATGACCTGTCGAAGTCGCTGGCCGCATGGGTGGACGACCTCGCGGATTCCTTCCACGAGAAGCTCGCCAAGGTAGGTCTGGTTGCCACGAGAACAGTGGCTCCAAAGCAGACAGTTGGCGGATTGATCGAAACGTTCCTGGCACGTGCTGGCCACGTAAAGCCCTCGACAAGGGCAGCGTACAAGCAGACAACCGACAGCTTGCTTGGCTTTCTAGGGGCATCTACGAGCCTGGAGGACGTAACCGCGGAACGTGCCGACACATGGCGTTCCCACATCGCCACGGACGAGAAGAATGTGACGAGGAAGCGGGAGTCGAAGAGCAATCGTCTGGCTCCGGCCACGGTCGCCAAACGCGTGATGGTGGCCAAGACGATTTTCGGCCGTGCGGCGCGGTGGGGATGGCTCCAGAAAAGCCCGTTTGAGCATTTGAAGGCCGGAAGCCAAGCCAACCCCAGCCGGGCGTTCTACGTGACACTGGCAGACACCGCGAAGATTCTGGAAAAGTGCCCGAGCCTCGATTGGAAGCTCGTGGTCGGCCTCGGTCGGTACGCTGGCTTGCGAGTGCCGTCGGAAATCGCCTCGATGACGTGGGACGACGTGCTGTGGGATTCCGGCCGATTGGTTGTCCGGCCGTCGAAAACCGCTGGCCACGAAGGCCACGAGGTCCGCGTCGTGCCGATCTGCCCGGAACTGCGCGAGATTCTCGATCAGGCCCACGAGGCCGCGGCCGATGGCGAAAAATGGGTGGTGCCGTCCCTGCGATCCCCCTCGAAGAACCTACGTACGCACTTCAAGCGGATCATCGCGCGTGCCGGGCTGAAGCCGTGGCCTCGCCTATTTCAGAATCTTCGATCGAGCCGCGCGACCGACTGGGTAGAGGTCTTTCCCTCACACACCGTCGCGTCCTGGCTGGGGCATTCGACGGCCATTGCCGCCACGCACTACCTGCAAGTCCGCGATCATCACTTTGATGCCGTGGTCAGCGGTGGGGGTGAACATGCGACGCGCCACGCGACGCGCGCGACCTCTGTAGAGCCCTCGCAAGACGCTGTCGCCGTCTCGCAGACCAAAAGCATCGATCAGTTGGAAGATGAGATCGAAGCTGTACTTACGTCGCAAGGCATCGCATTGCCTCGCGTAGTGTACGATTGTCTACTGGGCAGCACAGGACTCGAACCTGTGACCTCCACGGTGTGAACGTGGCGCTCTAACCAACTGAGCTAGCTGCCCGACGCCGAGTGGTACCGGTATCGGCATCTCGGAAGCGAGATCGTACCGCGCCACCCGCGGCTCGTCACGACCCTTCACCAGGCGGCGGGGTCAACTTCGGCGAGGCTACGGTCGGACCACCTTCCTCGTCGAATCGGCGAGCGGGGTTGATTCGACGCGGGGCCGGATGGGCCTCGAGGTTGGCGGCCATCTCGAACTCACGCGAAAGATCCTGCCACTGGCGGCGCAGTCCACCAAGCGTCTTGCCCACCGTACGGCCCACCTCAGGCAGCCGCTTCCCGTAGATCATGACCGCAAGCGCGGAGATCAAAACGAGTTCGAGGGCGCCGAGACCAAACATGATGCCACGGCACGCAGCCGTCCTGGCAGGAAAAACTGACGGCTAACGGGCGTCCGACGGGCCGGAATCCCGGGGACCACCGCCGCTCGTATCTTCAATGCCCTGCACGCCTCGCTTGAACTCGACGATGCCTTCGCCGAGCGACCGCATCACCTTGGGAAGCCGCGACCCAAACAACAACAAGACCACCACCCCCACGATGATGAGTTCGGTCGTACCCAAACCTAAAAAAGCGAACAAGGGCGTCACAGAGACTCCTCCGAAGGGGCGGGCTGCGAAAGCCACGCTGCAGCACATGAAGTTTATCCCCATGGTGCACGGCATTCAAACGCCGCGGCTATTGCGGGGCCAAAGCCAATCGTGAGCTTCTGCCGTGGGCAGGTTGATGTCGGTAATAGACTTCGAGGGTCAGGGCCGCCATCGCCGTGGCGTAGACCCGACCGCCATGCCTGCCCCACACCCGGTCCGGCTCCCAACTCCCATCGAGAGGGCCGCCTGAACGATGCTGGAGAGGAAGCAGGACCGTCTGAAGCCGAGCATTCCAGATGTCCCATTGGGGGCCCCCGGCATGGAACGACGCGAGGGTGGCGTAGTACCAAGAGTAAATGTCGTATGGCGACGCACCCGGCGCCGAGCGAGCGAGCAAGGCCAAGGCTTCGCCGGCTGCGGGATGCTCCGACGGCAGGCCGTGCAGCAGGCGGCAAAAGAGCGCTTCCGAGGTCATCGCAAAACTCGGTCGCTCGCCCGGGCGATAGGAGGCGAGGCCACCGGCCGTACCAGAGGACACACTGGTGAGAAACGAAAGAGCACGCGCCTCGGCGGGCTCGCATCCGCGAAGGCCGGCGTTCCGCGCCGAGAAGAGCGCCATGACCTGCCAGCCGAGTTGGCTCGTGTCGCCACGATCTCCTGGGGCATACCGCCAGCCCCCAGTTTGTGGATGCTGCATGGCGACGGTGTGGCGGATGGCCCGTTCAAGGGCCGGCTCGAGCGCCTTGTCGCCACTCATGGCCAGGCACTCCGCGACGGCAATCGTCGCCATGCCGTGGCAGTAGAGCGCGGCGAAGAACTCGGCGTTGCCGGCCAGCGAGCCGTCAGCGCGCTGGGCCGCCGTGAGGGTGGCGATGCCGCGCGCGACTGAGCCCGCGTACGGGCCCTCGCGATGGGTGTTGCCCGCGCCGAGGAAGGCGAGGAGCGCGAGGCCCGTCACACCGTGGTCACTCTTGGCACCGATTCCAGATGGATGTTGGCCTCCGGTTCGATTCCCGGACCCCGCCCCATGACGAGCGGCATTCCACAGTCCGTCGCTCGACTGATTGCGGGCGAGCCATGCCAGCGCTGCCTGCACCGCCTGTTCCGTCTCCTGCGAGCCTCCTCGAGCCATCGCAGCAGCGGTGCGACGCGCGCCAGTGCGGTCGGCATACAAGGGCGGGATTCCGGGAGCGGGTGCCGCGCCGTCGTCCGGAGTTTCCGATGATGGACTCGGGTCGGCGCCGAGACGTTCCTCGCGGGCCTCGGTGTCGACGGCATCGAGGAGCGGCACCACGTCGGGCGGCGGAGCCGGCGACTCCGCTGCCGCCAAAGGAACGAGTGGCGGAGTGACGTCCGACGGAGCGACCTCCTCCAGTTCTGCCTGGTTCTGCGAAGGCTCGTTCGGCGGCTCGTCAGCCAGGTTCTCCGAGTCGACCATGGAGTCGTCGACCGCTGCCTCGTCATCGAGCATCATGACCATCGTCATCCGCCCCTCATCCAGCGTGCCCCATGAAGCCGGGAGCTGCCCGCCGATGAAGGTCGCCACGACGGCCAGAACGAGATGGAGCATTACCGAGAGTCCGATGCACTTCTCCATCGTGCGGGATTGGAGCCAACCCGTGCGGACGATGACGACCGCACCTCCGACGGCAACCACGGCGAACACGGCGACGATGATCCAGGCCAAGTGCATGGCGGCTCACCGTAGCGTGGTGTCAGGCCGTGTCCGTACGGAGATCGCCACGTGCCGGACCCCGGCACCGCGGCAGGCCTGGTAGATCTCGGCCATGCGCCCATGGGGCACGGCTCGCTCGCCACGAATCATCACGGCGATGTCGGGCCGCGCGGTCCGAGCCGCCGTCAATCGCGCCGTCAGTTCGTCGACGGTGACCTCGTCCGGGCCGAGGCGAACCGGACCGTCTGCTTCAACCTCCACGATCTCTGGGCGGGTGGCATCGACCACGGCCGCGTCTCCCACCTCGGGCAAGTCGAGTTGGAACTGCCGTTCGTCGCCCGAGAACTTCGTGGCGCACATGAAGAAGATCGTGAGCACGAGGATCACGTCGATCATCGGCGCGAGGTTGGGCGTCGGTTCGTCGTCGTCGGAAGGCCGCAGCAACGGCATGGGTCACCCCGCAGCCCGGCGTCGTGGTTCACCCAAGGATTCGAGTGAGATCTCGTCGATCACTTGTTGGCAGACTTCATCGAGACGCATGGCGAGGCGATCGGCCCGACTCGTGAAGTACGCGTGGAGCACCATCGCCGGGATGGCCACCAGCAGCCCCATCGCCGTGGTGACGAGTGCCTCGCCGAAGCCGCCGGCCAAAAGATCGGGGCGGCCCATCGCGCCAGCCGCGGCCACGCTATTGAACGATCGAATCAAGCCGAACACGGTGCCCAGCAGGCCCAGCAACGGACTGATGGTGGCCACCCCGTTGAACACCCGGCGGTAGCGACGCAGGTGGTTGAGTTCCCGCTCTCCCGCATCGATCGCTGCCTGTTCGATCTCGACGGCCGGCCTGCCCCAGCGACGCACCGTCGCGGCGAACACGCGAGCCGCCGGGCTTCCATTGGCGTCGCACGCTTCGAGAGCCTTGTGACGGTCGAGGGCTCGCTCTCGCAACTGGGACAGGAATCGCTCGACGAAGATGCCCGGCACCACCGCATTCGTGCGGAGGTTCACCGATCTCTCGATTCCGAAAACGACCAGGGCGAACGAGCAGCCAAGCAGCGGGATCATCAACACGCCGCCTTGCCGAATGGTCGCCAGCAGGTTGCCCGTCGGGATGATGTCACCCGAATCTTCGGTGGGAGCGTCTGCGGCGGGGGGCACCGCAGCGACACGGACGGGCTCTCGCGGCGCGTCCACGCTCCCGGCCCAGGCCCGCGGCGTTTGGGCGACCGCAACGGCCGAGGGAATGGCCGTGGTTGCCACGATCGCACCTGCGACCAGGCATCGATGCAGCATGGCCACGCATGGCACGGTGCCATGTGGCATCACCCAGGAGCTCCCTCTCCTCCGAAGCATGACAATTCCGATGTCGCGACGGCGGCGCGTTCCCTCGCGTCCGCCAAGAATTTCATCGGCACGTGCGGCATTCAGGCTCGCACCCTTTGACAACGTTGGCCCCACCCGTCACGACCCGCACGACCGGCACGGCCACTTTCAAAAAACGCGAGCCCGGAGGTGCGAGCGGCGGCCGGAGGGCCGCGGCGAGGCGAGGGCACCTTGGCTGCCCTCGCCGAGCAAAGTTTTCGCGGGCCATGGATGGCCGCGAAAACTTCTCAGAAGTTGGCGTCGGCACCCGTGTCGACGTCGCCCACCATGTGCATGTGGTCGTGGTCGATGTAGACGACTTCCTGAACGTCTTCGTCGACGAGCGTGTGCGGAACCGGCCAGCCGACACGCTTCACCTCTTGGAAGTAGACGGTGCACTTGTAGTGGGCGTGGTGCACTTGCACCGGACCGACGAGCGGGAGGTGCCGCGGCGGGTCGATGTAGTCGGCGATCTTCGTCTTCGTGATGCGGACGTTGTTTCGTTGCACTTCGTAGAGGTAGGGCCAGTTGCCCTGAACCTGACGGGACTTCTCAAGCGCCCGCATCACTTCGTCGTCACTCGGCTCGTCGAGCGCCTCACAGGGACCACCCGGAAGGATCGGTCCGAGGACCGGAGCTCGCTCGTAGCGCTCGTAGTTCCAGAACTGGTCTTCCTTCGCCTTCTGGACGTAGGTCGGAACCGGAATCGGAATGGCGAGAGGGCCAAGGTTGGGGCCCTGGGATGCCAGCCAGAAGCAACCGCTCTGCGAGGAGGTGGCTACGGCCAAGATAAGCGCCGTTGCCAGGAACCGCGTGCGGGATGTCATGACTCCACTCCTCGAAGACGTAGAAAACGAATCTGCCGGTTGTATCGACCGGCACGGTGGAGGAACTTGCAGATTTTTCTGCGCATGCAGATCAGGCAAAAGAGACCGTCCTGCCCGCGGCACCTTCAATAACACAGCCGCCCTCCCGGAAGATCCGGAAGGGCGGCTGGTTGTGGCGTTCAGGTTATCCCGCACGTCGCCTAGCGGTGGTGGCTGTGCGTGTGGCGATCGTCGAAGTCGATGTACCACCAGCCGTCATCCCACTCGAGCGAAACCCGGCGCCAGCCGAGTGGCACCTGCGGGTAGGGATAGAAGGGGCCGATGTAAGGCCAGGCGGTCGGCGAGTATTGCGTGGGATACTGGAGGCCAGCGTAGTTGGGGTAAGCCGCATAGCTCGGCCAGGCGTAGTTGGGCATGTTCGGTCCGTCAGCCCGCATAGGCACTGGCGGCATCCCGGCACCCGTTCCATGCATCGGCATCGGGCCGCCGGCGTACCCACCTTGGACCGGCATGCCTTCGGAATACTGCATCGAGCCGGGCACCATCTGGCCATCGACAACCGGGCCGTCATAGCCGCCCGGTGCAGGGAGCATCATCTGGCCGCCAGTCGTTCGCATGGCCATGCGCTGGCCGGATGGATAAGGCGGCTGGCTCATGGGACGCGCCTGGCCGGCAGCGGCAGGGCTCATGCGGCCAACAGGCTGGGTGGCCTGCGTCAACTGGACCTGACTTGGGGCTTCAGCAGCCTTGCTGCCTCCCGCGAAGAAAAGCCCGGAAACGGCGGCAAACGGGTTTGTTGATGGCGAGGCTGTCGGAGGCGCCGCGGTCGTCGCAGGCTCATTCGACGTTGCGGGCGCCTGGATGCCTGCCACGCCCCACGTGCTCGACGGGAGGCCGAAGCTGGACGATGATTGTTGCGATGCAGACGGATCGATCGAGAGGCGGTTGACCACTCGCTCGACGCCAGGGGTCGCCTCGGCGATGCCCACGGCCGCCGCGAGTTGCTGCTGATCGGTGACGCGGCCTTCCAGCCACACCGTTCCCGACTTGCTCTTCACATTCACACGGTAGCCGCTCAGGGCTCCGGAATCACGAAGCTGGTTGGCGACGGTCGTCGCGAGATCCTCGGCCCATGCCGGCTTCGCCAGGCAGGCCGAGGCCACGACGGCCAGCACGAAGGCGGTTCTCGAAATGGACATGCGTCACTCCTTGAAATCGATCGCGTGATTCGCCCCGAGCCCTGCTCGCGGCCTCGCCCCGGCGGGGCGTTGGGGAGCCGGCGTGCCTCTTTCCTTGCAGGAGGTAGCGCCGATCCCGTCTTGTCATCGGCTGTCGGTCATGCCGACGGGAAGTTTTTTTCCGGTTCTTCCGGAAATGTTGGCAGCCGAGCGCGATCTGGCAGTCTGGGCAAGCTTTGGTTCAGCCGTCGGCCGAGAAATCGGCCACGGCAATGAGCGTCATGAGCGCGAGCGTGCCCGCGCAGGCCGCCGCCGCATCCGGGCCGCACTGAATCGCGACTCCACAGACACAGCCCATGATCCCGAGGGCCAAGAGGCAGAGCCACTGGCCACCGATCTCATGGCGGGTGCCCTCAGTGAGCCGGGCGAGGCCGGCGGCCACCACGCCCAAAACTTGAATCGCCCCCAGGGCGCAAAGGGTAGGGCTCACGACAACGGCAAATGGCAGCATGGGCGAAGAGACTCCGACTGTGGGCACACGGTCGGTCGATTACATAGCGACTGCGCGCATCTGCCGCAAAGCCAAACGGGCCAGTCGCCCTTTCCCCAAATTGCCTTGCCGAATCCGGTTACTTGGCCTCGAGGAGGCTCGTGACCTTCCGCTCGAGTTCCGTGATCGACACATTCCGGTCGACCACGTTCCCGTCGGCGTCGAGGAGAATCATCGTCGGCAGCACCATGATGCCGAGCGACTCCGCGAGCCGGCCGTCGAGGCCGCCGTCTTCGTGGACTTGGGGCCACGGAAGGGGACGCTCACGAAGAAACGTGACCAGCCGGTCACGATTGGTGTCGAGTGCTACTCCAACGCACGAGAATTTCTTGGCGCCGTACTTCGACTGAAGCTCACGAATCTGTGCGAGGTCGACTTTGCAGGGCTCGCAGTCGGTCGACCAGAAGTGAACCAGCACGGGGCCGCCGCGAAGCCCGGCGATGGAAATGTCCTTGCCATCGATCGAGCGACCACGGAGGTCGAGCGGCTTACCGACGCTCTGAAGTCGTCGGACGGCACCGGCAGCCTTGCGGGCATTCGGGGTGTCAGGGAACGCCGTGGCGATCGCCTGGTACCTCGTGATCGCCTCCTCGTCACGGCCGCTGAACTCGTCGCGGAACGCGAGTTGGAGCATCGCTTCCGAGGCCTCTGAAGCCGTTGGGTAGCTCTCCACAAAAGTGGCCAGGTCGGAGAACCACGTCTCCTGGAGTTTCTCGAAATTGGCCCCCGGGTCCTCCATGCCTGCAGCGTATCGAGCCTGGATCACGCGAAACGCCACGAAGGCCGCGAGCTCCTTGTCGTCGCCCGCTTCGTCGGCCAGCCGCTCGAGGGTGGCCAGGCCATCGGGAAGGAGGCCTTCCTGCACGTAGGCGGCAACGGTTTCCACGAGTTGTCGCTTCCAGAAGTCGCGGTCGGCACCCGTCGTTGCCGCCACCACTTGCTCGAGGAGTGCCATGTTTTGTTCAGCCAGCTTGCGACGTCCTGCGGCATCGGCGGTCGCCATCGCCGTTTCAATCTCAGCGAGTTTGGTCAGGAGCGGCCGAATCTTCTCATCGGACGTCGCGGCGCCGGGGCCGACGGCCGCCGCTCCCAGCATCGGCGAGAAGAAAGCGGGCATGTCTGCGAGACGGCCGTCGTCTCCGGCAAACTGGGGCGAGTCGATCGGCCGCCACGCGGTGCCACATCGTACGAGGGAGCCGACGACAAGTTGCACATCGGGCCCACCGTTGTCCACCAAAACGACGACGTTGTCATAGGCCGTCACGTCGCGATCGACGCCGGATGAACCCGCCGGAAGAACACCCGGCGCATGAGGTACGAGCATGCTCGTCCACGCGGCCTTGGGGCCGACCTGCTGTTGTGACTTGGCCAGTTTCGCGAACTCTTCACGGGCCGCAGCGGTCCGCTTGGCCAACTCGGAAAGCCTTTCACCGGCAAAGCCCGCGGCGGCGAGGTCTTCGCGGGTCGGGAGCAATCGTGCAAACGTGGCTGGGTCGCGGTCTCTGAGGGCGTGGATGATCTCGGCTGTCGCTTCCTCGGCCGAAAGCACCTTCCAAGTATCGATCACGCCGTCGCCATCTTTGTCAATTCCCCAGCGCGTTCCGCCGGCATTGAGCCATCGAGCCTCGTTGGCCTTCGTGTCTTTGGGGTTCGTGGCCATTTCACGAAAGACCTCGACACCGTCCTTGAAGAAGCTCCAGCGATCGACGACGCGGTTGCCGTCGGTGTCAGCAAAGGCGCGGAGGACGCGGCCGTCGGGCCTGCGGACGACGAGGGCGTCGACCCCGTCGAGTTTTTCCTGCTTGATCGTGGCCCCCTGGATTTCGGCAGAACTTGGCCGATCGCAGTCGACGTCTTTCTGGCGAGGCTCCAGCTTGAGTGCCTCTTCGACGGTTGGCGCGGCAAAGACCCACGACGTCACCAGGAGCATTGCGACACATCCACACGGCACGGTCAGCGTGGTGCGGACGAAGACTGGCATGCGGGACGAACGGGTGGGCATGGTCGGAAGACTCCGAAAAGTGCGAGGCATCTGTGATGGATTGAAGGGGCTCCAACCTATCCATTTCGGCCCATGGCGCCAGCGCCGGTCATTCGGGCCCAGCAGGGCGGAGGCCCGGTTTTCATGCGACGCCCCTCACGCCCCTTTGAAGCGGTCGTCGCCTCTGCCTACACTACGAGGTCGCGTCGTTCATTCGGGCGTTCGCGCGCGTAGCTCAGTTGGTTAGAGCGCTACCCTGATAAGGTAGAGGTCCCAAGTTCGAATCTTGGCGCGCGCATCCTTAACTTTTCGTCCGCGGTCCCAGCCGCGGAGGTGGCTTCTATTTCAGCGGCCATGTTGTGGTCGTGTTTTGTGTCGGGGACGTAGCTCAATTGGGAGAGCACCGCCTTTGCAAGGCGGGGGTTGTGGGTTCGACTCCCATCGTCTCCATTTTCGGTATCGTTCTCCCCCGCCTTTTTCGCCGTCCGCCTGCCGCGACGGCCTTCCATACTTATGGCTTCAGCGCCCTCCGTCTCTCCACCCGCATCCACCGTGGCTCGCCGAGCCGACATTCGCAACGTGGCGATCATCGCCCACGTCGACCATGGCAAGACCACGCTCGTCGACTGCCTCCTTCGGCAAAGTGGCCAGTATCGCGAAAGCCAACTCTCCGGCGAGCGAATTCTCGACTCGAATGACCTCGAGCGGGAACGCGGCATCACGATCCTGGCCAAGAACATCGCCGTCGAGTGGAAGGGTACGAAGATCAACCTGATCGATACCCCGGGCCACGCCGACTTCGGTGGCGAGGTCGAACGGGTCCTGCGCATGGCCGACGGCGTGCTCATGCTCGTCGATGCCGCCGAAGGACCGATGCCGCAAACGCGGTTCGTGCTCTCGAAGGCCCTCGAGTGCGGGTTGCGGCCGGTCGTTGTCGTCAACAAGATCGACCGCCCCGACGCCCGGCCTCTCGAAGTGCTCGACGAAATCCTCGGGCTCTTTCTGGAACTCGGCGCCGACGACGATCTGGCCGACTTTCCATTTGTCTACGCGTCGAGCCGCGAAGGCTTCGCGAGCCACGACGCTTCGGTGCGTGAAGGCACGATGGAGCCTCTCCTCGACCTCATCCTCCAAAAAATTCCAGGGCCGGCCGTCGACGAGGCGGCTCCGCTGCGGATGCTCGTGACGACGCTCGACTGGTCCGACTATGTCGGTCGGATCGCCATCGGTCGCATTGAATCCGGGGTGCTTCGGAAAGCGGCACCGATCGTGCGCTCGACCGCCGATGGCTCACTCGTTCCGGCGAAGGCCGTGACTGTTCAGGTCTTCGACAAACTCGGTCGCGTTGATGTCGAGGAGGCGACCGCGGGCGATATCGCAGCCGTCAGCGGCATCGAAGATGTCGAAATCGGAGACACGATCTGCGATCCGAATGACGCCCGGCCCCTGCCGCGACTCGCCGTCGACGAACCGACTCTCTCGATGGTATTCGGGATCAACACCTCGCCGCTTGCAGGTCGCTCGGGCAAGTTTTTGACGACTCGCCACCTTCGCGACCGGCTCGCCAAAGAGCTCGAACGGAATGTCGCCCTTCGCGTCGAGCCGATCGAAGGCACGGAGCAGTTCGCTGTGTCGGGCCGCGGCCTCCTGCACCTCTCGGTGCTCATCGAGACGATGCGGCGTGAAGGCTTTGAGATTTCGGTGGGCAAGCCGCGCGTGATTCTTCACAAGGAAGGGGGCAAGACGCTCGAGCCCTTCGAGACGCTCGTGGTCGAGGTGCCGCACGACAAGTTCGGTCCGGTCATGGAGCTGGTGGGAGGACGCCGTGGCCAACTGGCCCACATGGGGAACCGTGGTGAATTCGCCCACGCCGTCTTCTCGATCCCGGCCCGCGGCCTCATCGGCCTGCGAACCCGCGTGCTCAATGCGACGCAGGGTACGGCGATCATGCACCACCGCTTCGAAGCGTGGCGGGAAATGGAAGGGGACGTGGGAGGGCGGGCCAACGGTGTGCTCGTGTCGATGGTGCCCGGCAAGGCGGTGGCCTTCGGCCTCGACGGCCTCCAGGAACGGGCCGACCTCTTCATCGAACCCGGCGACGAGGTCTATGAAGGCATGATCGTGGGGGAAAATGCCCGCAGCGAAGACATGACGGTCAATCCCACGAAAGAGAAGAAGCTCACGAACATGCGGGCCAGTGGCAGTGACCGCAATATCCTGCTCAAGCCCCCCCGCCGCATGTCGCTCGAAGAGGCCCTGGAATACATCGAAGAAGACGAGCTCGTGGAGGTGACGCCTGCCGTCATCCGCCTTCGGAAGATCCTTCTGGCCGAGCATGAACGCCGAAAACAGGCCCGGGCCAAAGCCTGAGCCGGGCGGGCACTCCGTGTTTCGGGCGGGTTCTGTGGACTCGGGAGGCTCCATCCGATACCTTTAGGGGCTGCGCCGAGAGCGGCTTGCCCTGAACAGGCGGCCGCTCCGGTATGACAACGTTCAAGTTCATTCGGGCATCGATCACGACGGAGATTGCATGGTCAAGCTGACGGTACGGGAACGGGAGAGCATTCAGGAGGCGGTTCGTCGCTTCCGGAAGCTCGTCGAGCGAAGCGGCATCAAGAAAGAGATGCGGAAGCGCGAGTTTTTTGAGAAGCCGAGCGAGACCAAGCGTCGCGCCCGCCTTCGCGCCGAGCGTCGCACCAAACGCAACCGCCTCTTGGGCGTGTGAGCGCTGCTAAGACCAATCCAGCGCGACGTCCAACCAAGGGGCGTCGTGGGTAGGCCAGCCGGTGCTCACGCGATCGACCCCGGTCCGGGCGACCTCTGCAATCGTCTCCGGACGAATGCCGCCCGAGGCTTCGAGGATCACGTTCGATGCCGTGGCATTTCGCGTGGCCACGCAGGCAGCGAGCTCATCGGGCTGCATGTTGTCGAGGAGGACAACGTCGGGCTTGGCGTCGAGCACGTCCCTGAGTTGATCGATCGAGTCGAGTTCGATTTCCACGACCATCGCGGCGGCACGGTCGGGCGGAAACGCCTTCCTGAGAAACGCACGGGCCCGTCTGACGGCCTCGGGTAGAGCAATGCCTTCGGCCTTCAGGGCCGCGAGGTGATTGTCTTTGATGAGGATCGCGTCGTAGAGGCCGAGGCGATGATTCCAGCCGCCGCCGACCCGCGTGGCGTACTTGTCGAGCAACCTCCATCCAGGCACGGTCTTGCGGGTGTCGTATACGCGGCAACCGGTCCCGGCGACCGCGTCGACGAGCCGGCGGGTCGCGGTGGCGACACCAGAAAGCCTGCCCATGAGATTCAGGATCACCCGTTCGGCCGTCAGCACACTCCGCGTGAGTCCTGCGAGGGTGGCGACGGGTTGGCCAGCTGCCACCATGGCGCCGTCGTCGACCAGTGGTGTGAACACCAGTTCGGCATCGACTGCATGGGCAACGACCGCCGCCGCCGGCAAGCCGGCGATCACCCCGGGTTTTCTCGCGACGACCGGCAAGCTGCTTCGGGCTTCGGCCGGCACGAGAGACACGCTCGTCCAGTCGCATTCGTGCCCGAGGTCTTCGAGGAGCCATCCCTGGGCTCGGGAGGTGACGTGCCGGGTGAGGTGATCGTCCCAAGAGAGCTGCCGAAATCCGGGGCCGGACGTCGAACCGCGATCGTCGGTGTGGGGCTCGTTCATGAATCGCAGGGGGCGGCGGAGGGCGACGTCGGCAGCAATGGGCCGTATCCTATGCAAGATAACGCCGTGCCGCATCCTCCCCGCCAGTCCTCGCGATGAACGCCCCGGACGAGCCCACCTTGCTCCTGCCTCGTCGCAGCCAGCCGCTCATCGCGGCGGCCGTGGCGGTGGGGCTCGTCAGTATCGCTGGCTGGTTCATCGTTTCGGGAGGCCTGGGGGGCGGTCTCGTTCATCATGATCGCCCGCCTCACGCGACCGGCATCTTCACCGTCAACATCAACGCTGCCGGCGCGACCGAACTGTCACAACTGCCCGGGCTCGGGGCCATCACCGCGCAGAAAATCGTCGAACATCGCAAGGCCAACGGCCCGTTCGCGAGCCACGACGACCTGCTCGCCGTCCCCGGCATCGGGCCCATGACCCTCGAGGCGATGCGCCCGCATCTGCGGCCAATCCGGACGCGAAAGGAGGCGCCGTGATACCCGCCGCCCTCGATCCCGGGGTGTTCGAACTCGTGGCTCCCTACCAGCCGGCGGGTGACCAGCCCGCCGCCATCGATGCCCTCGTGCGCGGCATTGCCGAAGGCCGGCCGTCGCAGGTGCTGATGGGCGTCACCGGCTCAGGCAAGACGTTCACGATGGCCAATGTCATCGCTCGGGTGGGGCGGCCGACGCTCGTGCTTTCCCACAACAAGACGCTCGCGGCCCAGCTCTACGCCGAGTTCCGGGATTTCTTCCCGCACAACGCCGTGCACTATTTCGTCAGCTACTACGACTACTACCAGCCCGAGGCCTACATTCCGCAGCGCGACATCTACATCGAGAAGGACGCCGCGATCAACAAGGAGATCGACCGACTGCGGCTCGCCGCCACGAGTGCTCTCGTGAGCCGCAAGGATGTGGTCGTGGTCGCGAGCGTGTCGTGCATCTACGGCCTCGGTTCCCCAGACGACTACCGGGCGATGGTGATTCGGCTGGCCACGGACATGCCGGTCACCCGTGACGGGCTCCTCGAAAAGCTCGTTTCGATTCATTACGAACGGGGCGACATGGCGCTGGAGCGAGGCAAGTTCCGCGTCCGTGGCGACTCGATCGACATCTGGCCTCCGTACGACGAACTCGCCGTGCGGGTCGAGTTCTGGGGGGATTCGATCGAATCGATCGCGATCATTCATCCCACGAGCGGCGAGGTGGCGGGCCGCAAGGATGAAATGTATTTCTACCCCGCACGGCATTTCGTGATGCCGGAGGATCGGGTGCGGGCGGCCGTGGGCACGATCCGCGCGGAGCTCGAGGCGCGGCTCGAAGAACTGAAGAGTCAGGGCAAGCTCCTGGAGGCCCAGCGCCTCGCTGCCCGTACGCGATTCGACATCGAGATGCTGCTCGAAGCCGGTTTCTGCCCCGGGATCGAAAACTATTCGCGTCCCCTGTCGGGCCGGGCCCCTGGCAGCACGCCGACCACGCTCTTCGACTACTTTCCCGACGACTTCTTGTTCTTCGTCGACGAGTCGCATGTGACCGTGCCGCAGGTGCGGGGCATGTATGCCGGCGATCGCAGTCGCAAGCTGACGCTCGTCGATCACGGGTTTCGATTGCCCAGCGCCCTCGACAACCGGCCGCTCATGTTCGACGAATGGGAAAAGAGGCTGTCGCAGACGGTCTTTGTTTCGGCCACCCCCGGCCCGTGGGAGTTGGAGCGGACCGGCGGGGAAGTGGTCGAGCAGGTCATTCGACCGACGGGCCTCCTCGATCCGGTCATCGAGATCGTGCCGGCGAAGCAGCAAGTCGTGCACCTCTCCGGTGAGATCGACAAGGTCGTGGCGGCCGGCCAACGCGTGCTCGTCACCACGCTCACCAAAAAGCTCGCCGAAGATCTCACGACCTACTTTCAAGAGCGATCGGTGCGTTGCCGTTGGCTGCACAGTGAGCTCGACGCGTTTGAACGCGTCGAGCTGCTTCGTGACCTGCGTGAAGGCAAGTTCGATGTGCTTGTCGGCGTGAACCTGCTGCGAGAAGGGCTCGACCTTCCCGAAGTGTCCCTCGTTGCCATTCTCGACGCCGACAAGGAGGGTTTTCTGCGAAGCGAAACGTCGCTCATGCAGACGATCGGCCGGTCGGCTCGAAACGTGGACGCCCGCGTGATCCTCTATGCCGACACGATCACCGAGTCGATGCGGCAGGCGGTCGACGAAACGCGTCGAAGGCGGGCACTCCAGGAAGACTACAACCGTGAACACGGCATCACGCCCGAGACGATCCGCAAAGAGATTCGGGCTGGGATCGAATCGGAGGCGGCTTCACGGGCCATTGCGTTCGAGGCCGTCGGGAAGGGAGACGCCGACCGGCAGCGGCAGGAAGAACTGCTCGAGCAACTCGAGGCCGACATGATGGAGGCCGCCGCGGCCCTCGACTTCGAGCGGGCCGCGCGGATCCGCGACGAGATGGCCGCTCTCCGCGAGGGGCGTGGGCGGGGAAGCCCGCGCGGGCGAGGCCGCCGTGGTGGTGGGCCCGGTCGCATTCCCCGCCCGAAGCAGGTGTGAGCCTGCTCAGGCTGCCTTCTGCATCGCTTCGAGCGATCGCCCCAGTCGTCTGCGCCCCTTGCCTTCGGTCGACTCGATGACGGTCGGCTCGCTCTTCACCGCCAAGCGATCGCGGAGCGACTGGGCGAGCGTGGCACCAAAGTCTTCCTCACGGCTGCGGGTTCCGATGTCTTCGACGGCGTCCACGAATCCGAGCACGACGGCCTCACGAACACCTTCACGCACCCAGTGGAAAAAGCCCATTGCAGTCCCCCTTCCGTGTTCTGTTTCGCGAGGCGGCGCCTGCCGTCCCGCCGAAGGTGGTATCGGCTAGGTCATCCATCGGCTAAACCGAGGCCATGTGCAGGACGGGCCCCGGATTCTGGGAAGGCTATGCGGCCTCTCAAGGAGCCTGCCGGCGCACGCAGACGAGGCAGATGTCGTCTGCAACCGCTGCCCCCGCGACATGTCGCTCGACATCGGCAAGGATTCGCCGACCAATCTCGCCGGCCGATGTTGCCGGCTTCGCCATCACCGACTCGAGTTGTTCAAGCCCGTAGCAGGTGGCCGCGTGGTCCATCGCCTCCGTCACCCCGTCGGTGCACACCACGAAAGCTCCTTCGGGAGGAAGCTCGACGGTGCAGGTTCGGAAGACGTGGCCTGCATCCATGCCGAGCGGTAGGCCACCGAGATCGCCTGCGACATGCCGCACGCCCCCAGAGTCTCGAAGAAAGACCGGCAGATGCCCGGCATTGCAGATCTCGACGGCGTGACGAATCGGATCAAGGACGGCTACGACGAGCGTGGCGAAGCGATCATCCCAACCACCGCGCAGAAAGCTTTCGTTGACGAGGGCCACGGCCTTTCCGAGGTCGGGTTCACTGGCGAGGCAGTAACGGATGTCGGCTGAGAGGGCCGCCATGAGCAGCGCCGCCGCGACACCTTTGCCCGACACGTCAGCGAGCACGAAGGCAAGCCTTCCGCCCGGCAGCGGCACATAGCTGAAGAAGTCTCCCCCAACGAGCCTTGCCGGCTCGTAGAAGTCAAAAATGTCGTAGCCCGGCACGTCCGGTGGGCAGGTCGGCAACAGGCCCTGCTGGACGCGGTGGGCGAGTTCGAGGTCGCGGGCAAGCTGCTCCCGCTCGACCCGCTCCTCGTAGGTGATGGCCTGCTCGATCACCTGCGACGCGTGACTCGCGATGCCCGCGAGCACGTCGAGATCGGCGTCACTGAAACCACCACGAAGGTCGCGGGAGTCGACCTGGAGGACACCCAGCAGCTTGTCGTCGTGGTCCGTCACGGGAACGGCCATGACGGAGCGGATGCAGCCCGCCATGACGCTCATGTTGGCATGGAAGCGGCTGTCGGTGGCGGCATCGGCCGAGAGGATCGCCTGCCGTGATTCGACGACCCGTTCGATGAGGGTACGGCTGAGCCGGACCGGGCCATCGTCGGGGCTTTTGGTTCGGCGGGCCCGGAGCTTCAGTTTTCCCGCCGGTGGTTGGGCGAGGAGGACAAACCCACGGTCTGCCTGCGGAAAAACTTCCAGCAGACCATCGAGGAGACGAGGCAGAACTTCATCGAGCGACACCGAGCCTCCCACCGCACGGTTGAGCCCGAGCATGGCCCGGAGCTTGGCTTCCGTGTGGAGGCCGCAGTCAGTCTCGGCCGCGGCCTGTGGCATGGCGACTTGCGAGACGATCACCGCAGCCGATTCGTTCTCGAGTTCGGGTTCGTCATCAAAACTCGTCGAGCCGGCGTCAGGCGTGAGCGAACGACGAATGGTGGCATTGGCATCGAAGAGGAGACGCTGGCCACAGATCGACACGATGTCGCCGTTTTCAAGCCTTCGTGGGGACGTGATCCGAACATCGTTGACGATCGTGCCATTTCGGCTGCGAAGGTCCTCGATGATCACCCCGTCGGATGAAACGGCGATCGCGGCGTGCTGCCGACTCACGGAGGCCACATCCAGAACGATCTCGCAGTCGGGATGCCGACCGATGACGAATCGACCCGCGGGCAGGGTCATCTGCTCACCGGCGCGACTCCCCGTTTGGAACGTGATTGCAGCCACTGAACGAATTTCTCTGTCTGGCTATCTCGCCCGCGCAAGCTTGAATTGCCGTCGACGGCCGGTCCGGGTACGCTCAGTGAGTCTAGCGACACCGTTGGGGAATGGTGTAACGGTAGCACGACTGGCTCTGGACCAGTTAGTCTAGGTTCGAATCCTAGTTCCCCAGTTTTGGACCTCACGCGCCGGTGGGCTTGCGCCGGACCTTGGACCTCACGCGCCGGTGGGCTCGCACGATCCAACTTCCGGCACAAATGCTATCGGCCAGGCCTTTTCATGGGTGGGCCGGATCATAGCCGTGGGAGTGACGATGTTTCTCCCCGCGGTTGCCGGCGGGTGGGCTGATGCTCGGTTCGGCACGTCATTTATCGGGCCTGCAGGGCTTGTGATCGGGTTTGTCGCCGGGCTGACGTGGCTGGTGCGCATGGCGCGCGGAGGAAACTCTGCATGACGCCTCAGGCAACACGTCAACCGCTCATGACGCTCGCCGGGGTGGCGGTGCTGGCAACTACGCTCGCCGTGGCCGTCGGGATCGCCTGGGCATCCGTCGGCGGTGATCAAGATCAACAGCAGGCGATCCTGTTTGCCGCGACGATCGCCGGGTTTGCCTCAGTTTCTGGTTGGATCGTGGGGCGGTGGAGTCGTGGCCGTGGGCCAGCGACCGCGATGGCTGGCGGGCTTGGCAGCACCTTTGTGAGGCTCGCCCCCATGCTCGCGGCCCTCGGGTGGGTGACCGTCCAGGAGAGTGGCCTTCGGGATGCAGGGGCGGCCGGATGGCTGGTGGCCTTTTACCTGCCACTGCTGGCGACTGACATTCTCCTCATGGTTCTCGCAGCCCCGCGAGGCCGTCCGAACGGCGGTGCCGGCACGGGTCAATTGACGTAATCGTCAAGGTTGCCCACACTCTCCGACAAAGAAACAAGAAGCTCTCCGGTTTTCGCAGTCGCAGCCCGATGTCCGACCACAACCCGATCTACCACCTCAAAGACGCCTACTATTTCGAGGTGCCCAAGCCCTTGTGGCGGCAAGGGTGGAAATCGATCGATGACGTGCCGACGTTTCTCCGTCGCCCCTTCGAAGGCGACGGCGCCACGATGCCGACCGTGGCCGAGTTCAACGCGGCGATGGACGGAAAGATCCTCATCCCGCAGCCCTTCGGCGAGCTCGATAGCCTCTACGAGAAAAAGTCGGGATTCTGCATCTCGAAGTACATGATCCTCGAGGTGGTCCTCGCGGTCATTCTGCTTTTTGTCTTCAAACGCCTGGCAGGTCGACTCCAGTCGGGGGCGCCTCCACGCGGGGCTCTCGCCAACCTTTTCGAGGCGTTCATCGTCTACATCCGCGACAACATCGCCCGCCCGGCGATCGACTCGCATGACCACCACGGACACGACGACCATGGCGACCATGGCCATGTCGCCGGGCATGGCCACGCGGCGGCTGCGGTGGTGGTGCACGAAGGCGATCGATTCGTCCCGCTGCTGTTGACGCTGTTTTTCTTCGTTCTCGGCTGCAATCTCTTCGGGATGCTGCCCTGGGCAGGTTCGCCGACCGCGTCGTTCTCCGTGACGCTCGCACTGGCCGCCGTGACGTTTGGCACGGTCGTGATCGCCGGTATGGCAAAGTTCGGCGTCGTCGGGTTCTTCACGAACCAGGTGCCGAGCATGGACCTTCCGTTGCCGTTGGCGATCCTGCTCAAGCCGATGATCTTCGCGATCGAGATGCTCGGGCTTTGCATCAAGCATCTCATTCTCGCCGTTCGACTTTTGGCGAACATGGTCGCGGGCCACCTCGTGCTGCTCGGGATCATGGGCCTGATCACCGCCGCCGCCAGTTACTCGATGGGAATGTGGGCCACCGTCACTGGGATCAGCGTCGTGTCGAGCACGCTGTTCAGTGTCCTCGAACTCTTCGTCGCGTTCCTACAGGCCTACATTTTCACGTTTCTTTCGGCCCTGTTCATTGGCGCGGCCGTCCATCAGCACTAGGCTTGCCGCCCCGTCAACCACACCGCCTTTACCGACCTTTTGTTTTTGTTTGAACCGTTTTTCCTTCACGCCTCAGGAGTTTCACTTCGCATGATTCGTTCGCTTTTTTCGGTCCGCACGCTCGTTGCCTTCGCGACCGTCGCTCTCACCGCTCTCTGTGCCGACGTTGCGTCTGCTGCTGACGCTGCCGCTGCTCCCCACTCGCTCATCAACCTCACGTCGTCGTTCGGCGTCGGCCTGACCGTGATCGGTGCCGCGTTCGGGATCAGCAAGCTCGCCGCGGCTGCCTACGAGGGGATGGCCCGTCAGCCTGAAGTTGCCGGCACGATTCAGACGGCCATGATCATCGCGGCCGCCCTCATCGAAGGCTTCACGTTCTACGCCCTCTTCATCTGCTCGGGTAAGTGATCTGACTTCGTAACTGCCTGCAAGCGGGACGGCTTCCGTGAAGGGGCCGTCCCGCTTGGAGCGGCAGATGGTCCGGCGCGGATGTGTTCCCTAGAAAAACTTTCGCTCTCCTTCGGGTTTTTATGATTCGCTCTCGCTCGCTCGTGCTCAGCTTGGTAGGGGTCGCCCTCGTGGCGATTGCGGCATCGGCAGGTCCGGCCGTCGGTTCGGACGACCACCATGGTCCTGAGATCGGCCACAACCTCCCGAAGGATGCCCAGGGCAACGAGATCTCGAAGGCGGCGTTCGAAAGCCCGGCCTGGTTCCAGACGGACCTTGCCCTCTGGACGCTCGCTGTCTTCGTGCTGCTCATGCTGCTGCTCACGAAGTTTGCGTGGAAGCCGATCATGGACGGGCTCGAGAAGCGAGAGCGCGGGATCGCCGACATGATCGCCGCCACCCAGCGTGCCAATGAAGAAGCCAAAAGCATGCTCGCGTCGTACGAACGTCGGCTCGCCGAGGCGGCGGATGAGGTGCGAGGCATGCTCGAAGAAGCCAGGCGCGATGCCGAGGCCACCAAGCAGGCGATCGTCACCGAGGCCCGCAAGGCAGCCGATGACGAGCAAGCTCGTGCGAAGCGCGAGATCGGCCTGGCTCGCGACGAAGCCCTGTCCACGATCGCCGAGCGAGCCGGCGAGCTCGCCGTTGAGGTCGCCGGGAAGTTCCTTCGCGACAAGCTCTCGGCCGACGACCAGTCGCGGCTCGTCCGTGATTCCGTCGCTTCGATCCGTTCCACTCCCAGCGTCAACTGATCGACCGAGCGACTACGCATGGCTGCCGCCGACACCCGTTCTACTCCTTTCGACCCATCCGCCGAGCGGATCGCGCGGGTCTACGCTCAGGCGATCCTGGAGGCCGCCGACGCCGCGAACTGCCGCGCTGAGGTGATCGAAGAACTCGAGTCGTTCGTTCGTGACGTGCTCCCAGGTGTGCCCGAGGCCGCGGCCGTGTTCGCGTCGCCGAAGGTGACCGCGGATCAGAAGGAATCGGTCATCATCCGGGTGGTCGGTGGAAGGCTTCGCCCGACCACCGTCCATGCCCTCTGCGTTCTGGCGCGCCACGGTCGGCTCGACATCGTCGCTCAAGTCGCTGCGGCAGCTCGCACGCTCGACGACGAACACGCCGGCCGGCGCCAGGCCACCTTCACGACGGCCTTGCCACTGGCCGACGCCGACCGCGTCCGCATCGTGGAAGAAGTTTCGGGGGCGGTCGGCTCGGCCCTGTCCCCGTCATTCGTCGTCGATCCCGACATCATCGGCGGCCTCGTCGTCCGCATCGGCGACACCGTCTACGACCAATCCATCGCCAGCGCACTTTCCAAGCTGGCCGGCAATCTGCACAGGAGAACTATTCATGAAATTCAATACGGACGAGATCGCCTCACTTCTGCGTGAGGAGATCACCCAGTTCCAGTCGGGCATCGACGTTCGCGAAGTCGGGCGGGTGCTCGAGGTCGGCGACGGTATCGCCCGCGTCTGGGGCCTCTCCGGCGTCATGGCCGGTGAGATGGTCGAGTTTCCCGGCGGAATCACCGGCCTGGCCTTCAACCTCGAAGAGAACTCGGTCGGCGTGATCATTCTCGGTGACTACCTCAAGGTCACCGAAGGGGATGAGGTGAAGAGCACGGGACGGCTGCTCTCGGTGCCGGTGGGCGACGCGGTCATCGGTCGCGTGCTCGACCCCCTCGGCAATCCGCTCGACGGCAAGGGGCCGGTGGTGACCGAACTCCGGCGGCCGGTCGAAACGCTCGCCCCTGGCATCGCCGAACGGCAGCCCGTTCGCGAGCCGCTCCAGACAGGCATCAAGGCCGTCGACGCCATGACTCCGATCGGCCGTGGCCAGCGTGAGCTCATCATCGGCGACCGCAAGACTGGAAAGACCGCGATCGGCCTCGACGCGATCATCAACCAGAAGAACAGCGGCGTGAAGTGCTTCTATGTCGCCGTCGGCCAGAAGGACTCGTCGGTTGCGGTGGCGATCGACACGCTCCGCAAGTACGGCGCGATGGACTACACGACGGTGATCGTCGCCGGTGCCTCCACGGCTGCACCGCTCCAGTACATCGCCCCTTACTCGGGTACCGCGATGGCCGAGCACTTCATGTACAACGGCCAGCACGCCCTGATCGTGTACGACGATCTTTCGAAACAGGCGGTGGCCTACCGGCAGCTTTCGCTCCTCATGCGGCGTCCGCCGGGACGTGAGGCGTTCCCGGGCGACGTGTTTTATGCCCACAGCCGTCTGCTCGAGCGGTCTGCAAAGCTTTCGGCGGAGCAGGGGGGTGGGTCGCTTACGAGCCTGCCCATCATCGAAACGCTCGAAGGCGAGGTATCGGCGTATATCCCCACGAACGTGATTTCGATCACCGACGGGCAGATCTACCTCCAGCCCGACCTCTTCTTCGCGGGCCAGCGGCCCGCCATGAACGTCGGCATCTCGGTGTCCCGCGTGGGTGGTGCCGCCCAAACCAAGGCCATGAAGAAAGTGGCCGGCGGTCTGCGACTCGACCTCGCGAGCTTCCGCGAGCTCGAGGCGTTTGCCCAGCTCGGCACCGACCTTGATGCGGCCACGCAGCAGCGGCTCGATCGTGGCTACCGGATGGTGGAACTCCTCAAGCAGGGGCAGTTCGCGCCGATGGATGTCGTCGATCAGGTCATGAGCATCTACGCCGGAACCCGTGGCCACCTCGACGACGTCAAACGCGACGAGGTCGCCGATTGGGAGAAGAGCTTCTTGACGTTCGTGCGCGATCAGATTCCCGAGCTTCGGGCCAGGATCGCCGACACGAAGGAACTTGACGCGGAGAGTGAGCGACAGCTCGAGGCGGCGATTGCCGAGTTCAAGCGACAGCGTGCGGCGAAGGGTGCTTCCGAGGCTCGTCAGCCGGTCGGCGCCGGTCGCTAAAGCTCATCAGGAAAACACCAGCAGGATTCATCGGCGATGGCAAAGGCACGAGCACTCGATCGACGGCGGAAGTCGGTGCGGAACATCCGCAAGATCACCCGCACGATGGAGCTCATTGCGACGGCGCGGTTCAAGAAGGCGATGGATCGCTCCATCGCTGCTCGTGACTACACGAAGCAGCTCGCCAAGATCCTCGGCAACATTGCCGCGGTCGGGGCGGACGTCGCCCATCCGTTGCTCGAGATCCGCCCCACGAAGCGAGCGGCGGTGCTCGTGCTGACAGGGAACCGCGGCCTCTGCGGTGGCTACAACTCCAACGTCATTCGTCAGGCGATCGCCCTCCTCGGCCAGTGGAAGAGCGAGCAGGTCGGAATGACCGTCAGTGTTTCCGGCAAGCGTGGCATCGCCGCCTTGAAGTTCCGTGGCGTCGACATGGCCGAGCGGTACACGAATTTCGAGGACAAGCCCGAATTCGCTGCCGTGGCCCCGATCGGCCAGGCGTATCTCCAGGCCTATTCATCGGGTGAGATCGACCGGCTCGACGTCGTCTACACACGCTTTCACGGCATTGCCAAACAGGAGGCGACGGTCGAAACGCTCCTGCCGCTCGCGCCGCCGAAGGCCGAGGGCAGTGTGGGAAAGCTCGCCAGCGACGAGTACGACTTTTATCCGTCGGCCGAGAGCATCCTGGCCGAGTTGCTTCCGGCGAGTTTCCTCTCGCGGCTCTTCAAGTGCTTCTTGGACGCGGCCGTCAGCGAGCAGGTGGCCCGGATGGTGGCCATGAAGGCGGCCACGGAAAACGCCGGTGGCCTCATCAAGAATCTTTCACGGCAATACAACCGGGCACGACAGTCGCAGATCACGGGCGAGATCATGGAGATTCTCGGCGGCGTCGAGGCCCTCAAAAAATAGCGTCGCCAGAAACGCGACCAATTCCCACCCAAGACACACTCACCAAGACAACCAGCAGGAGCTCTCGAAAGAATCATGGCAACAGCAACTTCCACAGGCCGCATCACCCAGGTCATCGGTTCGACGTTCGACGTCGAGTTTCCCGAAGATTCGATTCCAGCGATCTACAACGCGGTCCGGATCGACAGCGAGAAGAAGGGCGTGTCACTCCATCTCGTCGGTGAAGTGCAGCAGCATCTCGGCGGCGGAAAGGTTCGCTGCGTCGCCCTCGGTTCGACCGACGGCCTCATCCGGGGCGAAGAAGTGGTCGACACTGGCGCTCCGGTGTCGGTGCCGGTCGGCAAGGCCACGCTGGGCCGCGTGTTCAATCTGCTCGGCGAGCCGATCGACAACCGCGGGGCCGTCGAGACCGAGGAGCGTTGGCCGATCCACCGCGATCCGCCGCCGGTCACGGATCTGTCGACCAAGACGGAGCTCTTCGAGACGGGCATTAAGGTGATCGACTTGCTCACGCCGTTCGTCCGCGGCGGCAAGGCCGGCCTCTTCGGCGGTGCCGGTCTCGGCAAGACGGTCATCCTCACGGAGCTCATCGCCCGTATCGCGTCGGCCCACGGTGGCTACTCGGTGTTTGCCGGCGTCGGCGAGCGGACTCGTGAAGGAACCGACCTCTGGCTCGAAATGCAGGAGGCCAAGATCGGTGACACTGGCCGCAGCGTTATCGAGCAGACCTGCATGGTCTTCGGCCAGATGAACGAGCCGCCAGGAGCCCGTCTCCGCGTCGCCCTCTCGGCCCTTACGATGGCCGAATACTTCCGGGATACGACCGGGGCTGACACGCTCCTCTTCGTCGACAACATTTTCCGCTTCTCGCAGGCGGGCAGCGAGGTGAGCGCCCTTCTCGGACGTATGCCGAGCGCGGTGGGCTACCAGCCGACGCTGGCCACCGAGATGGGTGCGCTTCAGGAGCGGATCACCTCGACCGCCAAGGGGGCCATTACGAGCGTGCAGGCCGTGTACGTGCCGGCCGACGACCCGACTGACCCGGCGCCCGCGACGGCGTTCGGCAACCTCGACGCGTTCCTCTATCTGGAGCGGTCGATCTCGGAGAAGGGCATCTACCCGGCCGTGGATCCGCTCGCTTCTTCCAGTCGAATTCTGGATCCGCAGTACGTCGGTGAGCGCCACTACGCGATCGCCCGCCGCGTGCAACGAACCCTCCAGCGGTACCGCGAGCTGCAGGACATCATCGCCATCCTCGGTGTCGACGAGCTTTCCGAAGAAGACAAACTCGTGGTGCATCGGGCCCGTCGTATGGAGCGGTTCCTTTCGCAGCCGTTCCTCGTGGCCGAAGTGTTCACGGGCAAGCCCGGTGAAATCACGAGCCTCGCCGACACGATCCGTTCGTTCGAGGAGATCGCCGACGGCAAGTGGGATCACCTCCCCGAACAGGCCTTCATGTACGTCGGCCCGATCGAGCAGGCCGAAGAGCAGGCCAAGAAGATGGCCGCCAAGGTCTGATCGTCACCCGCTTGAAAGCACACCCGCAAGTCCAAACCCACATGGCTGACCCAAAACGCTTTTCAGGCATCCGTTGCCTCGTCGTGACGCCCGAGACCACGGTGCTCGATGCGTCGGCAAAGTCGGTCGTCGTGCCGCTCGAAGACGGCGAACGCGGCGTCTGCAAGGGCCACGCACCGTTCATCGGTCGCCTGGGTGCCGGTGAAGTGCGAATCATCCCTGCGGAGGGCCCCGAATCGCTGCATCGCACGTTCGTCGAAGGAGGCTTCGTCGAGGTGTCGCATGATTCGGTCACGGTCATCACCCAGCGGGCCGTGCCGGGCACCAAACTCGATCTCACGCGGGCCCGCGCCGACCTGGCCGACATTTCGGCGAAGCCGGCCGCCGGCGATGAGGCGATCGACGCCAAGCTACGGGCCCAAGAGGCAGCCCGGGCGATCATCCGCATCGCCGAACGCGTGCGGTAGCGGGTGGTTTCTCCGCCGGATTTGGGGCAGCCCCTTACTTTCGGCGGGCTGATTCCTCGACGATGGCCGCCGCCATGTCGTCGAGCGGGACGATCCGGTCTACGACCCCCATCTCGATGGCTGCCCGCGGCATTCCGTAGACCACGCAACTGCATTGGTGTTCCGCCAGCGTCGTGCCCCCGGCTTCTCGAATCGCCTTCATGCCGAGGGCGCCGTCGCTTCCCATGCCTGTGAGGAGTGCGGCGACCACATGGGGCCCCGCGGCCTCGGCCGCGGACCGGAAGAGGACGTCGACGGCGGGGCGACAGTGATGGAGCGGTGGCGACCGCACGAGCCGCGTGCGAAACGCGCCGCCGCGATACTCGACCGCCAGATGGACGTCGCCGGGGGCCAGGACGCACTCACCGGGGCGCAGTGGCTCGTTGTCTCCAGCTTCGCGAACCCGGAGGGCAGCGAGCGAATCGAGTCGCTCGGCAACGGCCCGTGAGAAGGATGCCGAGATGTGCTGCACGATCGCGACCGGAGGAAGCTGTGCAGGGAGCCGAGTCACGAGCCTGCGGAGGGCCTCGACGCCCCCCGTCGACGCGCCGATCACGATGATCTGGCGCTCATGCGGGGGTCTTCCGGCTGATTTCAAGGGCGGGGGAGACACCACCGCCGGCGCGGGGACCGTGGCGGACTGGCGGCGCAACCGGCTCCCGGCCTCGGCAGCCGCTTTGACGTGCCAGGCAAGCCTTTCGGCCAGGGCACCGAGTGACATCGTGCCGTCGGGTTTCGCGAGAACATCGACCGCGCCGGCCTCGACGGCCTCGAGCGCCGCCTGCGACCCAGCCTGGGTCAGCGAGCTCACCACGACTACGGGAAGCGGGTGATGCTTCATGAGGATCCGCAGGAACGTCAGCCCATCCATCCTCGGCATTTCGAGGTCGAGCGTGATCACGTCGGGGTCGAGCCGAGCGATCTTTTCGCGGGCGACGTAGGGGTCGGGGGCGGTCCCCACGACCTCAAGGGCCGGGTCTTTCCCGAGGGCATCGCTGATCGCCTGGCGGACGAGGGCCGAGTCGTCGACGACGAGGACGCGAATTTTTCGTGTGGTATCCGCCATGGTGATTCTGCCCCTCACGCCGGTCGCTCGTAGACGGCCGGCTTCACCTGTCGGAAGCGATGCCGAAGCCCGAGCAGGCTCTCGGCGTGCCCCGTGAAGAGATACCCGCCTGGGATCAGTTGGTCAAAGAGCCGTTCAATAAGCGTCTGCCGAGACGCTTCATCGAAATAGATCATCACGTTGCGGCAGAAAATGAGGTCTTGCTGGGTTTTCAGGGGATAAGGGTCCTGGAAAAGGTTGATCGCAACCGTGTGGACACCATGCCGGAGTTCGGGCTTTACGCGGTAGAACCCCTCACGCTCTCCGAAGCCGCGCCGAAAATACCGCTGGAGCCATGATGCATCCGGAAGACGCACCTTGTCGGCCTCATACATGCCCAGGCGGCATCGTTCGAGCATCCGCCGCGAGATATCCGACGCTGTGACACGCCACTTCAGGGCAGGCACGGTTCGCCCATATTCAGCCAGCACGATGGCCAGCGAATAGGCTTCTTCCCCTGAGGCTGCCGCCGCACACCACACCGCAAGCGGTCGGCTCTCGGCCACGGCTCGTTTGCCGACGATCGGCAAAACATCCTGAGCCAGAAACTCGAAGTGTGCCGGCTCACGAAAGAAAGCGGTGTGATTCGTCGAGATGAGGTCGACAAGTCGCTCGGCTTCGTCGGCATTCCCGGCGGCGAGAAGCCGGCAGTAGTCTTCGTAAGTCTTGAGGCCGAGGGTCCGGAGTCGACCCGCAAGGCGGCCCGCGACGAAGCCGAGTTTGTCTGCCCCGAGGCGAATGCGGCTGCGCCGGTAGACGAGGTCGGCCAGGAAGGCGTAGGACCGCTCGTCGGGCTGTGGATCGGGCGACAACATGGCTCTCAAGGATAGGCCATCCCGAGTCGCGGCGACTGCGACCACGGCAAACCTTGGCTTTGCCCGCGGTCGGCAAGTGGACAAAGGCCATGGATGGCTTTGTCCACGTAAAGATTTGAACGCTCCCGCCGCAGGAGGCGGCGGTTGCCGGCGATGGAAAACCTTGGCTTTTCCGTCGTCGGCCAAGTGGACAAAGGCCATGGATGGCTTTGTCCACGTACAGTTCAGAAGTCGGCAAAGTGCCGGTCTTCGGCGTCGTGGTGGACTCCCGGCTTTGGTCCGGTATCTCCAGGCATCGGGATACGTGGGGCCGACGGCAATGGATGGTTCCCGGCTGGCTTCGGTAGAGCAAACGCCTCCGGCGCGTGTTGGGGCGTGGTCGCCGTTCTCGTTTCCGGCACCACGAGGGCTCGCAGGCATTCGACATGCTCACGGACGGCGGCCGCTTGTTCCGACAGGTCCCCGGCGGCCGACGCCCCTTCGCCTGCTCGGGCCGCATTGTCGCGAGTCACCTGGTCGAGTTGGGTCATCGCGGTGCCGATTTGACGGATGCCTTCGGACTGTTCCTTCGCTGCCGTGGCGATCTCCGCAACCAGTTTGTCAGCAGCCGTGATGCGTTCAGCGATTTCTTGCAAGGATTGGCCGACGCGAAGGCAACTTGACGCCCCGTGCCGGCTGCTCGCAATCGCCGCTTCGATCCGCCGCGCGGTTTCGCGGGCAGCCTCGGCGCTCCGTTGGGCCAGTGATCGTACCTCTTCGGCCACGACCGCGAAGCCGGCTCCGGCCTCTCCGGCACGTGCGGCTTCGACGGCGGCATTCAGGGCGAGGATGTTGGTCTGAAACGCGATCTCGTCGATCTGTTTGACGATCTTGGCCACCTCACCGCTCGATGTCTCGATCGAACGCATGGCGGAATCCATGGCGGCCATGGTGTCTGCTCCGGTGGCAGCGGCTGTCCTCGCTTGGCCGGCAAACTCCTTCGCTTTCGTCGCATTGTCCGCTGTGCAACGGATCATCACCGAAATCTGCTCCAGGGCCGAACTGGTCTCGGCAACCGCGGCCCCCTGTTCGACGCAACCCGATGCGACCGTGCGATTCACGCCGGCGACCTGCCCAGCCGCTTCACTCGTTCGGGTGGCGCTTGTCTCCAGGGCGTCGGAAATGCCGAGGAGCGCACGTGAGAGCGAGCGGGTGATGCCGAGGGCCAATGCCGCGCCGATGAGCGTGGCCGCACCGAGAACGACGGCTGCGATCAGAAAGCCGGTTTCGAGAAGCCGTCGAGCCGCCGTGGACTCCTGTTTGGTGAGGTCCAGGT
>CAZCHF010000041.1:0-33888 GCA_964498325.1 uncultured Candidatus Kuenenia sp. | reverse complement strand
GAAGCAAGAAGAGGCCGAGTCGGCGCCACCGGCCAAGACGCGGTCCTCTGCGAAGGTCCAGCAGGCGGCGTGACCCGCTATTGGTCGCGCGGCTCGGGGTGGACCATGCCACGTCGCCGGACGCTTGTTTCGGCCCTTCAGGCCTCCGCTGCGCTCGGAGAAATCTTCGCTTCGCCATCCTGGCTGCGCTCGGTTTTCTACGCCGTCGCCTGTGGCACGGTCCACCCCTCGCTGTTTCGTGTCCGCGGTATGATCAGTCTTCCTCAATAGGGAGACGAGGCATGTTGAATCAGGGGACCATGTGGCTCGCGATCGTCGTCATCGTGTCGTCTGTAGTAAATGCGGAGGAGAAGCCGGTGCAGAGTCAGGGAGTCGTCGACGCTTCATCCATGCCGTCAAGCCGACCCTTCGGCAAACTTCCTGATGGACGCGAGGCGACGCTCTACACGCTCGAGGTGCCGGGCGGCTGGCGGGCCACGATCACCGACTTCGGCGCGATCGTCACGAGTTTTCATGTGCCTCCGAGCGAGGGCGATCCGACAGGAAAGCCGGTCGATGTCGTCTTGGGGTTCGACTCGCTCGATGGCTATGTCGCGGTACATCCCTATTTCGGCGCGATTTGTGGGCGGTGTGCCAACCGAATAGCCCGCGGCACGTTCGACCTTGCCGGAAAGACATACCGATTGGCGACGAATAACGGCCCCAACCATCTCCACGGCGGCCTCGCAGGCTTCGACAAAAAGCTCTGGAAGGCCACGCCCAAGGCGACCGAGCGCGGCCCGGCGCTCGAACTCGAGCTCGCGTCACCCGACGGTGATGAAGGCTATCCGGGGCGGCTCGTGGCGAAGGTCGTGTACACCCTCACGCCCGCTGGAGAATTCATCGTCGAGATGGCAGCCGCGACCGACGCAGCGACAATCGTGAACCTCGTTCATCATTCCTACTGGAACCTTGCCGGGCAGGCATCCGGCTCGATCAAGGATCACGAGCTCGTCGTCCAAGCGGACCGGTATCTCCCGGTCGATGCCACGAGCATCCCGACCGGTGCGTTCGCGCCGGTTGAGGGTACGGGCTTCGATTTTCGCCCGGAGCGGAAGCCGCCGGCTCAGTGCCTCCACGCGATCGAGACGCTGCCACCAAACGCGCCGCCCGGAACACCACGCGGCGTGGACCACGCCTACGCGATCCGAGACTGGCGACCCGACGGTGAGCTGCGACGCGCCGCCGTGCTTCGGGATCCGAGAAGTGGCCGGACCCTCGAGATCCTCACCGATCAGCCGAGCATCCAGGTCTACATGGCGAATTTCCTCGACCGTTCACTGACCGGCAAGGAAGGGGCGGTGTACGGTCCAAACGCCGCGATTTGTCTCGAGACGCAGAAGTTCCCGGATTCGATTCATCACCCCGATTGGCCGAGTGTTCGCCTCGACCCTGGCCAGACCTACCGCCACACCATGGTCCACCGCTTCGGGCGTTAGCGACGGGTCTTGGCGGCCCAGAATGACTCTGCGTGGGTCGACAGGTGGCTTGCCAGCGCCGCAAACAGGTTCGCCAACTGGCCGGCGCGGGGCGGAATCGGGTCGGGTGCGCCGAATCGCTTGAAGGCCTGGGTGGCAGGTTGCTGCTTCCGACCTGGCATCGGCGCGAATTGCAGCAAGAGCTCGTAGTGCCCTGTGGATCCGGCCCGCGCCGTTCCCAAGCGAGAGGCGTTGTAACGCGAGTTGCCGAACCCGGAAACACCGATGAAGTAAAAGGCCGTCGCGTTTGCACGGAACACGACGCGACTGTCGAGTGTCCAGCCGTGATCGTCGTTGGCCGCGAGCTGTTGGCCACGGGCATTGAAGACCCGAATGAAGGAATCGAGCGCGGACGATGCTTGCAGCCGCTCGGCAACGGTTTCGATCGTGATGGATTGCCCTTTGACGAGCCGCACCCGATAGAAATCGACGTCCTTGGCCTGGAACCGACCATCTCCAACAATGCCCGCCCGCCGCACCACGCCAGACGATTGATTGACTCGGAATGCCTGCGAGATCGTGTCGCCAACATCGACGACCGGTGCAGGCGGTGGCGGGGGAGGGGGCGGTGGTTCCGGTTCGGGATCGGGAGCAGGGGGAGGCGGGTCGAAAGGCGGAGGGGGAGGATCGGACGGGGGGGGCGTGACCGATGCCACGGCCCGCACGGCGGCGCTCGTGTTGATGACTCCACCGGTGACCATGCGACCTGCGAGGGCGGCAACCGGTCGAACCGTCGACAGGAGTGCCGACTTGAGTTGTGCAGCCGTGGCCTGTGGATTGGCGGCCGCCATCAGTGCGATCGTTCCCGCAACGTGGGGCGTGGCCATCGACGTGCCGCTGTAGCTGGCATACCGGCCGTTCGGCACGGTCGACAGGATTCCGACGCCCGGCGCGGCGACATCGACTGTCGTCGCACCATAATTCGAGAAACTCGCGAGCCGGTCGGCACGATCAGTCGCCGCGACGGCGATGATCGACTCATCGGGGTAGTTCGACGGATAGTTGGCGACGGAATTGTTGTCGACGCCCTCATTGCCAGCCGCGGCGACAAAAAGAATCCCCGCTCGCCCTCCCGCCGCGATGGCATCACGAAGAGCCGTCGACGAGCCGCCGCCGCCCCAACTGTTGTTCGTAGCGACGACGTTGATGCCGAAATCACGCCGCATCCGCGTCGCATAGTTGATGGCCGCGACCGCGTCGGATGTCGATCCGCTCCCATCGGCGCCGAGGAACTTCAGCGCCATGAGCGACACGCGCCAGCTCACGCCCGTCACGCCCGTGCCGTTGTTCCCGACGGCACCGATCGTGCCTGCCACATGCGTGCCATGCCCCTCGTCGTCGAACGGGTTACTCGTGCGATCTGCAAAGTTCCAGCCGTAGACGTCGTCGACGAAGCCGTTGCCGTCATCGTCCCGTCCGTTGCCTGCGATCTCCCCCGGGTTCCGCCACATGTTGGCGGCAAGGTCCGGATGGTTGTAGTCGATGCCGGTGTCGATCACCGCGACGACGACGTTGCGCGAACCCGTCGTGACATCCCAGGCCGCCGTGGCACGGATGTCGGCACCAATGACACCACCGGAGCCGCCCGAATTGGAGAGCCCCCAGAGTTGCGAGAAGGAGGGATCGTTGGGCCGCGCCGACATGGTGATCGCAAAGTCAGGCTCGACATAGGCGACGATGGTGGAACCTGCGGCCCATCCGAGCACATCGGCCACGCTGGCCCCCGGCGCGGTGAGGGCATGAAAACCCTCGCCAAGCGATGTGGTCTGCCAGGCGCTTCCTGGCGGCAACTCGACGCCGATGCCATCGCCGGATCACGCACGATCCAGGAGTCGGCCCGAACCGAGACCTTGGAGCCTTGCCATTCGAGCTCGGCGAACGTCAGGGGCGACGAGAAGTCGACCGTCAGAAGCGTCCGCGGCTCGAGCCGCTCTATCACGAGAGAACTTCTGGAAACCCTGGGACGCCGCCGGTCGCAGCACGGTTTCCTCGACAGGGGCAATCGAACCACGGCCCACCCCCTTCACGCTGTCGTTGACCGTTCCCCAGACCCCACAATCACGTCGTGACACGCCAGCGCCTGAATTGGTACTCCTTTCGATTACGAAAGTCAACGGCCTGGCAATTCTATTTTCGGCTGCGTCGCGTCGGTTCGCCGCCGGCCGTAGCGGCGGCTATCCTTCCCGTCACGACCGGCATTGACGAAGGAGGATCCCCATGGTGTTTCCGATCGGTGACGACAATTCCGACCGCCAGACCTTCCCGCTGGTCACGATCGCCCTGATCGCCGCGAATGTATTTGTGTTCGCCGTTCTCCAGCAGGGTTTCAACCCTGAAGGAATGAACGAAAACTTCACGATGGCCTACGTCCAGGTGCCCGCAGAGATCATCTCAGGGAAAGACGTGGTCACGCCCGACACGGTCCAGGAGATCCGCACGCCCCAGGGGGTCATCGCCGTGCCGGTCCCGGGGCTCCGGGAAACGCCGATCCCGGTTTGGTTCACGCTTTTGACGGCCATCTTCATGCACGGCAGCGTCATGCACTTGCTCGGCAACATGTGGTTTCTCTGGATCTTTGGCGACAACGTCGAAGACGACATGGGCCACGGTTCCTACCTCGCCTTTTACCTGGCGTGCGGCGTCTTGGCGTCCCTCGCCTTCGTGGCCCTCAATGCCGTTGGCGAGGCAGCGCTCACGCCCTGCCTCGGCGCGAGCGGAGCGATCTCGGGCGTCCTCGGGGGCTACCTTGTGCTCCATCCCAACCGCCGGGTGAGTGTGATCGCGGTACGGATGCTCATCGACGTGCCGGGCTATGTCGCCGTCGGGATCTGGTTTCTGTTCCAGGTCGTGAGCGGCTTTTTTGACGCCGGCAGTGCCGCGGGAGGCGGTGTGGCCTACTCGGCCCACGTCGCCGGATTCGTGGCCGGCATGATCCTGGCCAAGCCGATGAGCCGCCGCGTGGCCCGGGCCGAGGCTGATTCGCTCATCGACTGGCACCGTCGAATTGGCTGAAGCGGAATGGCCGCTTTGCCCGCCGGAACGGATGCCGTAGCATACGTCGCTTGCCTCGGAGTGATTTCCTCATGACAGAGTCCATCAAGCGCATCCTCGTCGGCCTCGGGACGAGCCGGACGGCCAGGAGCGTCACCGACCACGCCATCGACATCGCGAAACCACGCGGAGCGATGCTGACCGGCCTCGCCGTGACTGACCCGGTGCGAATCGAATGGACCGGCCCACGGCCGATGGGGGTCGGGGTCGAGGAGCAAACGAGTGAACTGCGGAAGGTCCGCTATGAGCGGGCGAAGGCCGACATTGCACTCGCAGGTGCGGAGTTTGCGTCGCGCTGTGCGGCGGCCGGCGTCGATCATCACATTGACGAGGAAACCGGCGATCCGTTCGACGTCGCAGAGGACCTCGTTCGCTATCACGACATGTGTGTGTTCGGCCTGAAGTGTCTCTTCGAACACGACGTCGTTCCGGAACCGGTTGACGCCCTCGAGCGGCTCGTCTCGTCGGGCGTGCGCCCGATTCTGGCCGTCGGCGAGGAATTTCGCCCGATTCGAAAGATACTCGTGGCGTACTCCGGCTCCATCGAGAGTGCCAAGACCTTCAAACACTTCGTTCAGTCGGGTCTCTTTCCCGATGCCGCCGTGCGAATCGTCCACTTCGGCAGTGACGATGAAGCGGCTTCTCGCCGACTCGAGAAGTCATCGGCGTACTTTGCCGCACACGGGCGGGTGGTCGACACGGACCATGCGCCTGGCCACCCCGCGAGCGCCCTCGTGCCCTACGCGAATGCCTGGGGCGCCGACCTGATCGTGGCCGGCAACAGCGCGAAGAACCTCTTGATGCGGAAGCTCTTCGGCGAGACCGCGCTCAAGCTGCTCCGCGAGAGCACGCTTCCGCTGTACTTGGCTCAGTAGCGACGTGTGAGTCGGGGTTGCTTCGTTCGGCAGCCGCCGCTGAAGTAAGCGCCGCCGCTGGAGGGATCGCCGCCGCTGGAGGGATCGCCGCCGCTGGAGGGATCGCCGCCGCTGGAGGGATCGCCGCCGCTTCAACGACCAGGCCGCCGGCGTTCTTCCCGAGCAGACTCACTGTGCGAATCCGGCAGGCCTCGGAGTCGACGATGAGGACGTCGATCTCACTGCGTTCGATGAGCCGTCGAAGTCGCGAACTGGCATCGTCATCACGGAGGAACGTGTCGAGGACGGCCTCGCGGAGCCAGAGCAGTCGACGGGCCGATGTGCGGCGAGTGCGATCCATGGACTCCATGACCGCCGCGTCGTTGGGCGAGGCATCGAGTACGAAGATCGTCACGTCGTGGGTGCCACGCAGGAGCGCCGCCGGTGCGACCTCGATCGGCAAAACACGCGGGCGTGTGGCGAGCGATGACGGCGGTATCAGCGGATTGCGGTGGCTCGCGTCGTACATGGTGAAGCGACACTCAGAACCAGCGAGGGACGGGAGTGACCGCGCTCGCGTGCGGAGCTCACGGGCTGCCATCGCGGTGACAAGAGCGACGCGGGATACGGTGCGCGCTGTCTTGTCGCCAGGTTTCGCCGCGCCCACCATCGTCACGCGCGGTCGTTCCTCGATGTGCTCGATGACGCGCTCGGCTGCTCGAGCCCAACCGAGTTCCTCGGCCATGAGTCGACGACCCAAGGCGAGCGACGCTTGACGGAGGACCGGCTCTGCCACCAGCCGGCCCATGGCCGCCGCAATCGCAGCAGGATCTCGCGGATTACAGGCCAGTTCTGGGAGGACGAGTTCGGCCACGCTCGATGTGTTCGAGCCGACCACGGGCGTGCCGCAGCCATACGCTTCGAGGACCGGCAATCCGAGGCCTTCGTAGAGCGACGGAAACACCACCAGGTCAGCATGCCGGACGAGCCCGACGAGATCCTCGTCGGAGACATACCCGGTGCAAACCACGGCGCCGGGAGGGAGGCCTTCGGCAGCCGCAAGCCGGTGCAGTGCCGCGATCCGCTCGTCGGCAAGTTTGCAGACGATGGCCAGCCGGTGCGTCGGATGGGTCCGCCAAAACTGAGCGAATGCCAGGACGGCCGTGGTGAGATTCTTTCGCCAGTCATCACCGCCGACGTACGCGCAGTACGGGCCTGCCAGGCCGTGGCGACTCGGAACTTCCGCCGTCTCGGCGGCTGGACGAGCCATGAGCGACTGCTTCGCCTGATCGATGTCGCCATAGATGCAGTGAACTCGACGTGGATCCACGGCTGCCCGCAGGATCGTGTCGCGCCGCGTGGCGTGGCTGATGGCGAAGAGGTGGTCGCTGCGCCGCATGATCTCCAGCGCTTCGAGATACACCCGGCGCGCGTGCTCATTCGTGAGGTAACGGTCTGGAAACAGCAGGGGAATCAAGTCGTACACGATGCCCATGCGTCGCGGACGGTGCCGCCAGACGCCGGGAGGCGCGATCGCATCGAAGGTTCGACCCTTCTGTGGCACGAAAAAGAAACAGGCGGTGAAGAGGACGTCAATCGAAGGAACGTCGCGGCTATCGAGGTCCGCGGTCGTGCACCATCGTGCATGCTCGGCCAACTCAGGAGCTCGGGATGGAAGCGGCCGCTGCGAATCGTGCAGGAGGAGCCAGTGGTGCTTCGGGTATCTGCGGGCGAGTTCCAGCGTGAGGCTCTGCGAATAGGCCGGAATGCCGCGGTCACCATTGATCTGAGTGACCCGGAGATCGACGAGTACCGTGGCCGGCGTGGTCATGCCGCTTCCCGTGGAGGCCGAGGCGATGCGGTGGGCTCGGCATGGCCCCCTTCATCCGGACGCGGGTCGTCGAGGCGAAGGTAGGCAAGGCCGGTCAATTCGCGCACGAGTGCTTCGAGGCTCTCGATGCGGCTTTCCAAATGGTTGATGCGGTCGGTCTCACCGAGCCACCGACGCAGCCCGCCGCGAAGCGTGCGACCCGCGGGGCGAAGCCACTGGCGTTCTATCGATTTCAGGGCCGAACGGAGGGAAGGCACGGAATGAACTCGGGCTCGGAGGCGGGCGCCACGTCATGACGCCTTGCGGATGATGATGGCGATCGAGGTCGATGCATGGCCCCACAGGTTGAGCCGGAGGTGCTTCACCTTGGCCAGGGGGGCCGTCTGCCAATCCGAGTAGGGCGGCTGGTCGACGTGCGCGTCAAGAGCGTGGTTCCCGGGATGAACATCGAGCGGCTCCACGTGGTGTCCGGCCGCGGCGAGGCGGCTGCAGACTGCTTCCATGTCTCGAAGCCGGTAGATCACGCAGTTGCCCTCGGCCATCGTCTGGTCGTTGCTCGAGAGATTGAATTCCGTGGTGTGAACCGCCACACCGCCGGGCACGAGGCAATCCATCTGTCGCTCGAGAAACGCGAGGCCCAGATCCAACGATCCGCAATGTTCAAACGAACACGTCGACCAGGTGAAATCGAAGTCTCGAAGGTCGGTCGGGATGTGGTTCATGTCGACCGGACGGTAGGTCACCCGTTCCCGGAACACGTCCGCGTCACAGAGTCCGTCCTGGTTGAGGGCATCGAGGGCCCCGACCCACTGGCCGGTTTCCGCCCACGGAGTGCGGCGTTCATCGTCGGACGGCAAATCGGTGGCCATGATCTCGCATCCTCGCGAAGCGAAGAAGGCCGGCAGCTTCTCGGCACCGACGGCGAAGCCGAGGCCACGGCGCCCCGGGCGGAGCATGTCGCGTTCGTCGAGAGCCTGGCAGATGAAGGCCAATTCCCAGAGTTTGCGGTGCGGGCGCCACGGCTCGTCGAGGGCCGACGCCCAGTGACGGAAGACGTCGGAGTCGAGGGTTCGGTAGCGGCACAGTTGGGAGACCAGTTGCCTCGAGTCATCGCGGCGCTTCGGTCCTCGAAGGTGCAGCTCCGGGCGATCGCGCCGCATGCGGTGGGGCCGTATAGCCGGCGTGCGTGGTCGATCGCTCGCCCAGAGCCCCAGCCATTTCCTCAACTGCCGCGAGACCTTGCTCATGCTGCTCGCCGTCCCGCGGTCGGCATGCCCTTGATGACAGCTTCGCGCCGTGCCAACTCCAGGTCCTCTTCGACCATCATGTCGACGAGTTGCTCGAAGCTCGTGCGGGGCTGCCAGCCGAGCTTCGTGCGTGCCTTGGTCGAGTCACCGAGCAGAAGGTCGACCTCGGCGGGCCGGTAGTAGCGGGGATCGATGGCCACGAAGTCGCGGTAGTCGAGGCCGAGGCGCCCGAAGGTTTTCTCGCAGAAGTCGCGTACCGAATAGAGCTCGTTCATGGCGATGACGTAGTCGTCGGCTTCGTCTTGCTGGAGCATGAGCCACATCGCTTCGACATAGTCGCCGGCGAAGCCCCAGTCACGCTGGGCATCGAGGTTGCCGAGGTAGAGCTTGTCTTGAAGGCCCAGTTTGATGCGGGTCGCGGCTCGGGTGATCTTGCGGGTCACGAAGGTCTCGCCGCGCCGGGGGCTTTCGTGATTGAAGAGGATGCCACAGGAGGCATGGAGGCCGTAGCTCTCCCGGTAGTTGACCGTGATCCAGTGGCCGTAGACCTTCGCCACGCCGTAGGGGCTGCGGGGATAGAAAGGCGTCGTTTCTTTCTGTGGCGTTTCCACGACCTTTCCGAACATTTCCGAACTCGAGGCCTGGTAAAAGCGAATCTGCTCCCCCGTGTCGTCCTGCACGTCGCGGATCGCTTCAAGGAGACGTAGCGTGCCGACGGCTGTGACGTCGGCGGTATATGCCGGTTGGTCGAAGCTCACGCGGACATGGCTTTGGGCGGCGAGGTTGTAGACCTCATGGGGGCGGATCTCACGGATCAGGCGCACGAGCCCATTGCCATCGGAGAGGTCACCGTAGTGGAGGTGGAGGCTCGGTGACTCGCCGAAGATCAGGTGCTCGATCCGCTCGGTTCCGAACGTGCTGGATCGACGGCGGAGGCCGTGAACCTCGTATCCTTTGGAGATCAACAACTCGGCGAGGTACGAACCGTCTTGTCCTGTCACGCCAGTGATGAGAGCACGTTTGGCCATGGAACTTCCTGCGAGAACTCGGGGCGAATGGGGGCCGCTGGTGGCTTGGGCGAGAAGGTAGCAAGGGACCAACCGGCGACAAATGCCATTTCTCGGGCGTATTGGCCCAAAACGGTCCATGCAAGGCTCGCCCGACCACGACCTCTTCCAGGTTTCAGACGCAGGAACTCATGAGGATCAGGCTCTTGCCCTCGGCGGGCCGACGAGTGATTCATAGATGCGGGCATAGCCCCGGGCCGTCGCGCTCCAGGAGTAGGTCGCGGCATGAGCTTTCGCGCGGGGGGCGAAACATGGGTCGGCCGTGAACGTCGCCATGCCCGCCGCGAACGTCGCTGCCATCGCCGATGGCTCGAAGGAGTCGAGATAGAACCCGTGGTCTCCCGCGATCTCCGGCAGGCACGTCGTCCGAGCCATGAACACGGGCCGACCGGCATGCATGGCTTCGAGGACGGGAAATCCAAAGCCTTCCGTCAGCGAAGGAAAGAAAAAGGCCTCGCAGTTCTCGTAGAGCCACTGCCGCGTCTTGTCGTTCACTTCGCCAGGCAAGACCACGCGGCCCTCGAGCCTGCGACGGGATACTTCACGGCCGAGAAAGTCACCGTACGGCGTGGCCTTCTTGCCGGCGATCACGAGCCGCTTCCCCGGAATCCGCTCGATGAGGTCGAGAAGCACATGAAAGTTCTTGTGGGCGAGGCAGTTGCCGACAGTCAGAAGAAACGGACCTTCCGGCGCCCAGGCGGGGCGTTCTTTCACGGCCGCAGGGCTGGGCGGCAGGCCGAGCGGCACCACGTGGATTGGACGACCGTCGAGCCGCAATCGGGAGGCGACATCGTCGGCCACAAACTGAGAGTCGGTGACCACGGCCACCGATCGGTCGATCTTGATCTGGATGTCGGCAAGCTTGCGGGAAATTTTCCCGACCTGTTCGTCGTTCGGAGCCTCATGAAGGAAGTTGAGGTCGTGGATCGTCAGAACAACAGGGATGCGCGGATTGAGTGGCAGGTACTTCGACATCTGGTTGGTCATGTGCCAGAGGTCGATCTGGGGGGGCGGCATGAAGGGCCTGGCGAAGGGGCGGAGGAGCCGTTGAAACATCTCCTTCTTCCAGCGAGCAACACGAATGCGAGCGAACGTCGCATTCGGAAAATGCTGCTCGGCCCCTGCGGGCAGAAAAAAGACTGGCTCGAACCGACCTGGCGATACCGTGAGCAGTTCCTTGGCAAGGTACAGCGAGAAGCGCCCCAGGCCACAGTTGATGTGCCTGAGCTTCTCGAGGTCGATAACGATGCGGGGGAGACGCGTGGCCATGGGGCGAGGTGACGTCATCTTGACGAATGGCCGAGCGTCAGCACAACTCGCGGTTCTCGGTCAATTGCGGCTCGATGCCAGCCAGCGTAATCTTGACCCCGAATCTTCCTCCGGAGCCTTCGCATGAAACGCAATCTGTACGTCGTCGCCGGTATCCTCGTCATTGCCGCTGTCATGGGCACCGGAAAGGCCGTGGCAGCCGAACCGGCGGCTGCTGAGGGTTGGCGGACGCTCTTCAACGGGACGGATCTCTCGGGCTGGGATGGCGACCCGGAGCTCTGGAGCGTGCGCGACGGTGTTATTCACGGTGAGACGACCAAAGACAAGAAAGCCAATGGCAACTCGTTTCTGATCGCCAAGGATTTGGTCGCCGGGGATTTCGAGTTCGAGGCGACCTTTCGGTGCTCTTCGGTGAACAACTCTGGCATCCAGTACCGGTCGAAGCACATCACCGAGAAACCCAAGAACCGATGGGTCGTTCGCGGTTACCAGCACGAGCTCCGAAACTCGGCCAAGTTTCCCGACGTTTCGGGATTCATTTATGACGAAGGGGGAAAGCGGGGTCGAATTTGCCTGGTGGGTGAGCAGGCCGAATGGACCAGCGCCGGCAAAAAGGTAACCGGGCAGCTCATCGATCAAGAGGCCTACAAGAAGCTCTTCAAGATCGACGACTGGAATACCGTGCGGATCGTTGCCCAAGGCAACCGATTGCAGCACTTCATGAACGGCACGCTCGTGTTGGACTTCACCGACGACGATGCCCATGTGCTCCGGGAAGGCGTCATCGCCTTGCAACTTCACGCGGGGGCCCCGATGTGGACCGAGTTTCGCGATGTCCGCGTCCGAGCCCTTCCGGTCAGCAAGTGACGTCGGGGGCCGCGTTCAAGAATCCGAGCCATTCGTCCCAGGGCGGTCCCGGCGGAAGCGAGCATGTCACCTCGACCGGCTCGCCGCTGTCGGGATCCGTGTAGCGGATACGCCACGCATGCAGCGCGATCGGTGACGATCGCCCGCCTTCGACGTTCGCGATCGGCACTCCTCCGTAGACCAGATCACCGATGACGGGCATGCCGCGAGAAGCCGCCTGAACACGAAGCTGATGCATCCGCCCCGTGTGAGGCTCCAGGGAAAGGAGAAGTCGGGCGTCGTTCGCCGCGAGCACGCTCCCGTGTGTCTGCGCTGCTTGGCCACCTGGAGTTCCCTCGGGCACGATCTCCGCTCGCGGCTCGTTCGGTACCTTGCGGATCGTGTCTCGCCACTCGAATCTTTGGCCTGTCACTCCGCCGGCCGGCGGTACGGACACCAACGCGAGATAGTTTTTCATGATTTGCCGCCGCTCAAACTGTCTCGAGAGCTGCCGTGCAGCCCGCGGCGAGGTCGCCAGGAGAAGCACTCCCGAAACGGCTCGGTCGAGTCGGTGGGGCACCGCAAGGAAGCCGCCAGGGTGTCGACGTTGACCTGCCGAGAGTGACGTCGCAAACGCCTCACCGAATCGTTGATTCCGTACCAGCGACTCGACGGATGCGACGCCGGGCGGTGCCTGCGTGGGGATGCCCGCCGGCTTGCTCACTCCGAGCACGCCCGACGACTCGAAGAGAACATCAATCATCATGGAAGGTCGTGGGTCCTCAACCCGCCCGGTTCGAGAACGTATGCTACCTCGGCTGCCAAGACTTTCGCTGCACTGTCGGTGCGGCGAAACCATTTGATCCCCCGTGTCGCCCAGGAAAACGAGCCTGTGAATCGCACTGCCGTTGCCTGCCTTACAGGATGGCTTTTCGTGACCGCGAGCGCCGTCGCAGGTGAGCGGCCCAATATCGTCCTCGTAATGGCGGATGATCAGGGTTACGGCGATCTTGGTCACACGGGCAATCCGGTCATCAAGACGCCCCATCTCGATGCGCTCGCTGCAGAGTCGTCGAGCCTCGGCGATTACCATGTCGCGCCGACCTGTTCGCCGACGCGAGCGTCGCTGCTCACTGGCCATTGGACCGATCGCACCGGTGCCTGGCACACGATCAACGGCCGCTCGCTCCTGCGTGAGAACGAGGTCACGATCGCGAAGATGCTTGCCGATGCGGGCTATGCCACGGGGCAATTCGGCAAGTGGCACCTCGGCGACAATTTTCCGTATCGCTCCGAAGATCGCGGGTTCTCCGAGGTCTATCGGCACGGCGGCGGCGGTGTGGGGCAAACCCCCGATGTCTGGGACAACTCGTATTTCGACGGCTCCTACGTCCACAACGGCGAGATCGTCCGGGCGAAGGGCTTTTGCACCGACGTGTTTTTCAATCAAGCTCGGAAGTTCATGCGCGAGCAGGCGACCAAGAAGCAGCCATTCTTCGCGTATATCCCGACGAACGCCGCACACGGCCCGTTGCACTGCCCAAAGAAATACATGGATCTCTATCCGGGCCTGCCCCCCGCCACGGCTGCGTTCTACGGCATGATCACGAACATCGACGACAACATCGGTGCGACCAGGGCGCTCCTGCGGGAACTCGGGATCGCCGACAACACGATCTTCATCTTCACCACGGACAACGGCACGGCGGATGGTGAGAAGGTTTTCAACGCGGGCATGCGGGGGCAGAAGGGGAGTGAATACGACGGTGGTCACCGGGTGCCGTTCATTGCCCACTGGCCGGCCGGCGGATGGAACAAGCGGCATGTGAGCAACACGCTTTGCCACGCGGTGGATGTCGTGCCGACGCTGCTCGACGTGACCGGAGTGGCCAAGCCGGAATCGGTCGCGTTCGACGGTATCTCTCTTCGTCGCCTCCTCGATCCATCGGCCGACAGGTCTGGCTGGCCGCACGATCGCATGCTCGTGACTGATTCGCAGCGCGTCGATGTTCCCGTCAAATGGAAGCAGACTGCGGTCATGTCAGGTTCCTGGCGGCTGGTCAACGGCAAGGAACTTTACGACATCGCGAGCGACGCGGGACAGAAGAATGACGTCGCCGCAAAGCACCCGGATCGTGTGCGGGCGATGACCGCGTTCTACGATGCCTGGTGGGCCGAGCTCGAACCGACTTTCGCCGACCCGGCGGAGTTTCACGTCGGGCACCCCGACCATCCGGTCGTGAGCCTCACGGCGCACGACTGGCTCCATTCGGCCCGCGCGCCGTGGAATCAGCGGCAGATTCGCACGGGCGAAGGATACCAATCCGCGAAGGCCGGAAAAAAAACGGAGCACCGGGGTCATTGGGCGATCAAGGCACTGAAGCGTGGTCCATACACCGTCAGCCTTCGTCGTTGGCCTGCAGAAGCCGATCACCCCATCGCGGCAGGGTTGCCGCCAGGAGGCAACGTTCCCGGAGCCGCCAAGGCGTTTCGAGCCCACGAGGGGCGCGCGATTCCGATCGTCTCGGCTGCCCTTCGCTTGGATGGCAAGACGATCGCCACGGCGGCCGTACCTGATCAAGCCACGCATGTCGACTTCGACTGCGAGCTTTCGGAAGGTTCCCACACCTTGGCCGGTGTCTTCATGGATGGCGAGGGCAACGAGGTCGGAGCCTACTACCTTATCGTGACCTCGCGTTGAACCCGCTCATGCACCGCCGCCCGATTCCCGCCCTCACCATTGCCCTGGCCTTCGTCGTTGCCGCCTGGCCGCAGTGGGTATTCGCAACCAACGTGGTGTTCATCCTGGCCGACGATCTCGGCGTCATGGATGTCGGGTTCAACAACACGGACACGTTCTACGAGACGCCACGCCTCGATGCGCTCGCCAAGCAGGCAGTCCGGTTCACGGCCGGCTACGCAGCATGCCCGGTCTGCTCGCCGACCCGGTCGTCGATCCTCACCGGCCAATATCCGGCTCGGACCCGGAACACCGATTACTTCGGGGGGCCGAACGGCTTTGATTCGATCCCGGAGCCTTATGACGCGGCGCGCGACGGACGATTCGGTCGCATGGCGAACCGACCGGTACTGCCCGCTCCCTATCTCTCGCGGCTCGCTCCCGAACACACGACGCTTGCCGAGGCCTTGAAGGCGGCGGGCTACGCGACGATGCATGCCGGCAAATGGCATCTTGGTGGCGAGGGCTCGCTTCCCACCGACCACGGCTTTGACGTGAACATCGCAGGGACGAGCGGTGGTGGGCCAGTGGGCGGCAAGAAATACTTCTCGCCCTACGGCAATCCATTTCTCACCGATGGCCCACCGGGTGAGCATCTTCCCGATCGGCTCGCGACCGAGGTGTCGGCGTTCATTGCGGAGCACAAGCATGAACGGTTTTTTGTCTATCTGCCCTTCTATTCCGTGCACACGCCGCTGATGGCGCCGGAAGCGCTGGTGGCGAAGTACGAGGCGAAACAAAAGCGGCTCGGCCTCGAGCCACGTTTTGAACCGGAGCCGCCCCGTGAGAATCGTGTCATCCAGGAGCATGCCGTGTACGCGGGCATGGTCGAGGCCATGGACGCGGCCGTTGGCAAGGTACTCGACGCGCTTGACGCCGCCGGCGTGGCCGATGACACGCTCGTGATCTTTTTCTCCGACAACGGCGGTCTGTCGACGTCGGAGGGCTCGCCCACGAGCAACCTGCCCTACCGGGCTGGCAAGGGCTGGATGTACGAGGGAGGCATCCGGGGGCCGCTTCTCGTGCGGTGGCCGGCGAAGGGGAAGGCGGGGGCGGCGTGCGCCGTGCCGGTGATCTCGACGGACTTCTACCCGACGATTCTCGACGCGTGCGGGCTCGATCGGCTTCCGGAGCAGCATGTCGATGGCGTGAGCTTTGCCAAACTGCTCGAGGATCCGGATGCGAAGCACGACCGTCCGCCCCTCTTTTGGCACTATCCCCATTGGGGCAACCAGGGTGGTATCCCTTCGTCAGCCATCCGCGACGGCGATTGGAAGCTCATCACCTTCGCGTGGCAGAAGACGCCGGAGCTTTACAACCTCGCCGACGATCCGGGTGAACGCCGCAATCTCGCGCTCGCCGAGTCGTCAAAGCTTGCCGAGCTTCAGGCCAAGCTCCAGGCATTGTGCAAGGACACCCGGGCGATTGATCCGGCGGTGAATACCGATCCGCAGCAGCCCTTTGAACAGTGGTGAGGTACGGTGATGTTCCAGCAAGGCTCCGTCGTGAATCGCATGCTCGCTCGATTGGCGCTCCTCGCGATTCTGGGGACGGCCGCGAGAAACGCTGAAGCCTATGAGGCCGACGTGGTCGTCTACGGCGACACGTCTGGCGGGGTCACCGCGGCGGTGCAGGCGGCCCGGATGGGAAGATCGGCGATCCTCGTCTCCCCGTACGGCCACTTGGGGGGCATGTCGTCGAGCGGCCTCGGCTGGTCGGACATCGGCAACGATGCCATCCTCGGTGGCCTGGCCCGCGAGTTTTATCACCGCATCTATCTGCACTACCAGTCGCCGCAGGCCTGGACGCACGAGCGGCGCGAGGCGTTCAAGAACGAAGGGCAGGGCGTGCCCGGTCTCAACGAAAAGACCGAACTGGCGTCCGTTTTCGAGCCCAAGGTCGCCGAGGCGGTCTTCGATGCGATGATCGAGGAAGCGGGCGTGAAAATTGTTGTTGGGCGGCTCGACCTGCGAGATGGGGTCGTCGTATCCGACAAGCGGATCACTGCCATCCGCCTGGAGGACGGTTCCAAGATCAAGGGCACGATTTTCATCGATGCGTCGTACGAAGGCGATCTCCTGCCGGGTGCCGGCGTGTCGTTCGTCGTCGGGCGTGAGTCGAATGCGGAATTCGGTGAGCGTGGCAATGGCAATACCGGCATGGCCCGGAAGAACCAGTTGCCAAACGGCATCGATCCATACGTGGTGAAAGGTGACCCAGCCAGTGGACTGCTGCCAGGGGTTGGCCGCGATGCCGGGGGACAACCAGGCGACGGCGATCATCGCCTTCAGGCTTATTGTTACCGCATGGTGCTCACCGACGTGCCCGAAAATCGCGTTGCGGTCGAGAAGCCCGTAGGCTACGACGAAGCCCGCTACGAACTCCTGTTTCGCGCGATCGAGGCGGGGCAGAAGGCGGGATTCTTCAAGACGTCGCCGGTGCCCAACCGCAAGACCGACAGCAACAACACCGGCGGCATCTCAACCGACTTCATCGGCATGAATTATGGCGACGAGTGGAACTGGGCCACGCTCGGGCATCGCGAGCGGGAGGTGCTGGCCGCCAAGCATCGTGACTGGCAACTTGGGCTCGTCTGGACGCTGCAGCATCACCCGCGCGTGCCGGAGCCGATTCGCATGGCTCATGCGAAATGGGGGCTCGCGAAAGACGAGTTCGTCGGCAACGGCCACTGGCCCTACCACCTCTATGTGCGCGAGGCGCGGCGCATGCGGTCGGGGTTCGTGATGACCGAGGATCACTGCACGCGAAAGCTACCGGTCGAAGATCCGGTGGGCATGGGGGCCTACGCCCTCGATTCCCACAACACTCAGCGGTTCGTCCACGAAGGCATGGTCAAGAACGAGGGGGATATCCAGACGGGCCTTGGCGGCAAGGCGTACGGGATCTCGTATCGTTCGATCGTGCCGAAGGAATCGGAGTGCGAGAATCTTCTCGTGCCTTGGGCTCTCTCGGCCACGCACATCGCGTTTGGCTCGATTCGCATGGAACCGGTCTTCATGGTTCTCGGGCAGAGCGCGGGCACCGCGGCGTGCATGGCGATTGATGATGGCACGAGCGTCCAGGCTGTGCCCTACGAACAGCTCCGGACTCGCTTGCTTCAAGACGGCCAGAAGCTCGACGTGGGAGGGTGAGGGATTCTGCGATCGCATGAGTGAGATTCATCTCAGCCTCGAGGAAGCCACGATCGACGGGGGCGACACCCGACGTTGGGTGCTCACGCGTGATGACTGCCCGGAACTGGGCATCCACCGCATCAAAAGCCTCGGGCTCACCGATGCCGCGGAGCCGTTTCGGCGAGTTCGTCTGAACCCGGGAGGAAGTTTCGTCATGGTGTGCCATCGTGGGCTCGGAAAGATCCTGCTCGATGGCCGATGGCGACAAAGTCGTCCTGGGGTGGCGTGTCTTGCGCCGCCCCGGGTGCTCAATGCCTTTCATGCCGAGCCCGATGTGCGTTGGCGGTTTGCGTGGATTCGGTATGAGGAACCGGTCCATGTGCGGCCCGTCGTGTCGGCGTCTTCCCCCGTCCGTGTGCGGTGTGATCCGCACACGCTCTGGCGGACGATCTCCGGCGTGCGTGCCGAAGTTTCCGCGGGTAACGACCCCAAGCTGGTCCATCATTGGATCGAGCTGGTCCATGGCGAGGCTCGGCGGATCGCGCAGCCATGGCATGTGAGTGACAGGCTTTGGAGCGTTTGGGCCGAGGTTCGCCGTGAGCTTCCCGCCGAATGGTCTCTCGACTGCCTCGCCAAGCGCTACGGTGCCAGCAAGGAGCAGTTTCGCCGCGTCTGTCTTTCGCAGCTTGGGCGGAGCCCGATCCATCACCTGGCGTCGCTGCGCATCGAGCGGGCCTGCCATCTCCTCTCGTCCACCGACGACACCGTCGAATCCATCGCGCGCCAGGTCGGTTTTGAGAATGCCGCCGTCTTCTCCCGTGCCTTCAAGCGGTGGGTAGGCCGATCGCCATCGGCCTACCGTGGCACGTGAAGCCGGCCTGTCGGATCATTTCCGGATCGGCACCAGCGACCATCCGCCACTCTCGGTGAATTCACGTTCCGTAAAGCACCAGATGATCACCTTCTTGCCCGTGAGATACTCAGCGTTCGCTTTGCTGCGGTTGCTGAGATTCTTGCGGGCAGGTGTCGCGCCCGACCCACGGACGGCCACCACATCGACGGCCAGGCCCAGCTCCGCGGCGAGCTGGTCCGCGAGGCCAGCGCCCGTGCCGTGCATGTCGGCGCCGGAGTGGAAGACGAGGTTGTGGCTGTCTCCAAGAATCACGATCGGGCTGGTCTTGTCTTCGAGAGCTGCCCCGGCCGCTTTGACGAACCGTACCGCCAATTCCTCGGAGCCTTGGCCATCGGTCAAGTCACCCGTGATGACAAAAGTCTCGGGTGTGGTCGTGAAAGCATCGGTTTTTCCCCGGAGCCAATCTGGGGTGCCGAGAAGCTCCTTGATGGCCCGCGCCGCCACCTCGCAGGCGTAGGGGGACCAGTGCGTGTCGGTCTTGCAGTAGAGAAGAGGCGTGTCAGGAGTGGCCTTGGTCTTCAAAAACACGTCCGCCAAGTCCAAAACCTTCACGCCCTTCTCACGAAGCAGCGCGAAAAACGCTTGGTGGTCCGTGTCGAGCCGCTCGGCGGTGTCGCGGTCGAGCTTCTCCGGATAGATGAAGGCTTTGCAAGGCACAGGCATGAGAACCAGCTCGATGCCCGCGGCCTTCAGTTGCTCGTTGAAATCGACGATCGCCGGCAGCGGGTCGGCCTTGCCCGCCGATGTGGCCTTCGACACTTTCGCGGCGTCATCGCCCCAGAATCGCCCCGCACCGATGTGCCGCAATTCCGAACGCAGAAAGAGCCAGCCATCGTGGCCCGGCACGGCCATGCTGTCGCCATCCGCTGCGAGCTTCGCGCAGAGTGCTCGAAAACTTTCGGCCGTCACCGGGCCGGGCGATGTGGCCGCTTGGTCGACAGGATCATCAGATGGCGGCAGCAAGGGTTGGTCGACAGGCCTGGTTTCCACAGCGGGCTTGGCGGCTTGGTCTTGTATTGCGATCTCCGGTCCGTTACCGGCCCAGCCCCACGAGGCAGCCAGGAGTCGCTCATCATCCAGTTCGCTACGATTGATCGCTTCATGCTGCGACGCGACATCATCCCATGGGACCATACGAAGGTGTACGACGTCGCCTGGCCGATACTGAGCCGCTACCGTCGCCCTGTTGTCTTGCATGCTCCAGGTGAGGACCACGGCTTCTTTCCCTTGTGCTGCCGAGTCGTCTGTGCTCTCGATGTCAGCCAGGTGAAGCATGAGGATGTGGTCTTTGTACGGCACCGATCCGGGCCGTGGGGCCGCCGACGCGCCTCGCACCACCCCGCGAATCTCGACGCTCGCACCGGGGGCAGGCGCGTAGATGTCGCCGCTCTCGCGTTTCTCGCCGAGCTCGAGCGAGGTCATCTTCCAGTCGCCGAAGGCCAGCTCCCGCGAGGCAAACTCCCAGATCACGATCTTTTTCCCGGCCAGGCGGTTGCGGCCTCGGGCGAGGTCGGCGGCCAGCATCTCGCGGGTCGCATGGGACCCGGCATCGTTGCGGAGGATGGCGTCCACCGGTAGTCCGAGGGCCAGGCTGAGGTGCTCGGCAAGGCCCGCCGCTCCGCCCCAGCGCATGGCCTCGAGTGAATAAATGTTGGCAAAGCTGTCACCGAGGAAGAGCACTTCGGCATTCGGGTCTGCCCGCCACGGCTGCCCCCTGTCAAGCACCTGCCGCAAGGTGACGGTTTCAGACGGAAAGAACTTCTGGCCGGCGGGCAAGTCGAGCATCATGGCGACATCGCCCAAGTTCGTGACCGATTGCTCGACGGTGGTGAATCGAGAGGATGCGGCTGGTGGCAAGGACACAAGTTCACGCGTGCGCGCGGCGAGTGCCTGGGCCGTCAGCTCCATGGCAGGCGGCGTCCAATGGGTGTCGGTGGCGAGGTAGAGCGGCAGCTCAGGTGTGGCCCGCTTGGCATTCATCAGCAGCGGGGCGGGATCAAAGACAGGCACGTTCGCGCTCGCGAGCCGTTTGATGAACGCCTCATACGACGGATTGTGAATCACAGCGGAGTGGCCGGTGTACCGTGCCGAAAACTGTTCCGGATAGACCGAAGGTTTGACGGGGGTGGGCATGACCACCAGCGTGATCCCGCGCGCGGCGAGTTGATCACGAAAATCCACGATCGCTTTGACAGGGTCGGGCTGCGGCGGTTCCTTGAGCTCGCTGCCGGACGCGGCCCGGGCCGCCAGCACGTCGGGTTCGAGGAATCCTCGGCTGGTCAGTGAATCGATGTCGCGGCGGTAAAAGAGCCATCCGTCCCGGCCGCAGTAGGCGTCTTCATTCCCGCCGCGCAGCCAACCGGTGAGGACGGTCTGCATGCGCGGGATGAGCCACTGGATGACGACGTCACGATCTTTCAGGTCGCGCTCGTACCGCTCGATGTCGCGGAGGATGCGGTTGTTGATCGTTCGCCCGGCTTCGAACATGCCGCTGACAGAACCGGCCTGAAGAAGCGTCACGACTTCGGTTGGTGATGGCAGCAGAAAAAATGCGACATCCCACGACTGTGGCACGCTTCTTCCGCGTGCGAGCTCCGCATCACGTGTGAGCTCGATCGCGCCCTCGCTTGGTTCGGGGGAGCTTCCGAGAATGGCTCTGAGCTCGACCACCGTCTGAATCAGTGGCACCGCCACGATCACCGCGAGAAACCCGAGCGTGAGGAGCCAGTTCACGCCCCGAGTCGCATCGGTGTGGCCGATCTCCTCCTTGGCGATCTCCTCGCGGGAGCGTTTGCGATGCTCGTTTGACGGTGGCTGATCGTGACGCATGTCAGGCGATGGTCAGAAGATGAAGTAGATGAACGGGTTGAAGGCCTGGGTCTCCATGACGGCAAGCGCCAGCACAAGGACCGCGAGGCAAAACGCCGCCTTCGGCCAGCGAATCTCACGCGTAAAGTCCCATGTTTGCGGGCAGCCCCAGACGACGACGCCGGCGGCCAGGAAGCAGAGGACGTAGTAAGGCTGGTAGATGAGCCCGGCGAGGAGGTCGCTGCTTTCTTGGAGTGGCCCGAAGCCGAGCATCGTGCGGCAGTAGTCCATGGACGCGTTGAGATCCTTGGCCCGGAAAAACACCCACGTAAAGAGCACGATGACAAACGTGATGGTGGTCTTCACCTGTCCCGGGAGGCGCCGATAAAAACTGTCTTTGCCTTGGAGGCGTTCGGCGGCGAGCATGCCGCCGTGGATGCTGCCCCAAATGACAAAATTCCATGAGGCTCCGTGCCAGAGGCCGCCGAGGAGCATGGTGATGATGAGGTTGAAATAGGTTCGTGCCTCGCCGTGCCGGTTGCCCCCGAGGGGGATGTAGAGGTTGTCGCGCAGCCAGGTGGAGAGTGAGAGGTGCCACCGTCGCCAGAATTCGGTGATCGACTGGCTGACGTAGGGAGAGTCGAAATTCTTGGCAAACACCCAGCCGAGCATGAGGCCGGCGCCGATGGCCATGTCGGAGTAGGCGCTAAAATCAAAGTAGATCTGGAAAGCGTAGGCGGTCACGCCATACCAGGCGTCGAACGTCGTCGCCGCCCCTGCATCAAAAACCGTGTCGGCGACCTTGCCGCAGGGATTGGCCAGCAGGATCTTTTTCCCCAATCCCAGGGAGAAGAAGGCCACGCCACGTCCAAATTTTTCGAGCGTGTGGGTTCGCCATTCGAACTGGTCGGCGATGTCTTGGAAGCGGACGATTGGCCCGGCGACGAGCTGGGGAAACATCGCCACGTAGCACATGTAGTCGAGGATTGATCGGATCGCCTTGGCGTCGCCGCGGTAGACGTCGATCGCGTAGCTCATCGATTGAAACGTGTAGAAGCTGATGCCCAGCGGCAGCGTGATCCGCAGCATCGTGTCCCACCGGGCACCCTCCCAGCCTGCCATGGTCATGGAGGCGTTCCAGTTCTCGAGACCGAAGTTGAAGTACTTGAAAAACCCGAGGAGAGCGAGGTTCGACACGAGCGCGACGGCAAGCGCGATCTTCTGCTGGAGTGACCGCGGGCCTTTGGGATCGAGCAGGGGCACGGGCGCGTTTTTGGGCAATTTCCAAAGGCCGGCCAGGGCGATGCCGCAGGCCCAGTCGACCACGGTCTGGAACATCATCAGAAGCACGAACCACGGGTTTGCCCACCCGTAGAAGACGTAGCTCATGAGTGTCAGAAAGATGTGCTTTCCGCGCAGGGGAAGCAGGTAGTAGCCCAGGAGCGTGAGCGGCAGAAAGTAGAAGACGAAGAGGTGGGAGCTAAAGACCATTCGTCAGTTCCGTCTCGGCCGCACCTGCAACAGGAATGGTGCCGCAACTCAGCGACGGCGTCGGAAGGCTGCCGCAAGCCCAGCAGCGGCCAAAAGGGCAAGCGTGCCAGGCTCCGGCACGGCCACATACGTCAGGTAGATCTGTGAGTTGTCACCCGGCACGGGCCCAGTGCCACCGAGGGCAATGCCAAACGTCCCCGAAAACGCGTTGTCGAAGTCGGACGTGTTGATCGCGAACTTCGAGATCTCAAACCCCGTGATCGAGGCAAAGTCTGCGATGAGCCACTCGTAATTCTGCGATCCGTCAAAGTTGAAGACAGGATTGCGGTCATTGAATTCGTCGAGTGACGTCACCCGAATCGTGAAGGGCGAACCGCTCGTCGCCGTGATGTCGAGCGTGCCGGTACCGGCAAGGAGATCCCAGCCTGGGTCAGAGCCGGCAGTGTTGTCGGCGTCATTGATCTCCCAGACGTAGGTGCCCGACGTGTCCCATGCCTGACTGCCCGTGTTGGCCGTGCCGGGGCTATTGCCCGGCGAGATGGTTTGGTTCGCCCCGATCGTGAGCCCGCTCAGGGAACCACTCCAATTGGTGCCACCGAGCGTGCCGCTGGTGAACGTGACACCCGTCGAAAGGGCGGTTGATCCGTTGTAGGCCAACGATCCGCCAGAGGAGATCGTCACCCCGCTGGAACTGTTGATGAGGCCCGTTGGGCCGATCTCCAGCGTGCCGCCACTCACATTGGTTGCACCGGTGTAGCTCTGACTGCCTGAGAGGATCAGCGTTCCGTCACCTGCTTTGGTGAGGCCGCCGACGCCCGTGAAGACCTGTGCCATGCCAAGGTCATGGCCGTTGGTGTCGAAGTTTGCCCCGCCGCTGCCAATCGTGGCGTTGGTCACGCTATGGATCCAATTGGAACTGGCGGCCCCAGCTCGGAGCGTCACGCCGCCGGAGAGCGTGACGTTACTCGTCATGTTGCTTCCTGCAATGGCGGCACCGGTCGTGGTGATGGTCACCGTCCCGCCGTTGAGGGCAAGGGTTCCGGTCACAGGACGGACCGTCGTGCCCGTCGTGTGGCCGATCAAGATCGCCGTGTTGTTGTCAGTCGAGGTGATGCTGCTGTTGCTGCCAAGATGGCCGATCGTCAGCGTTCCGTTCGTACTGTTGTTGGCATTTGTGTCGGTCTTCGCGCTCGTGCCGATTCGGATCACGTTGCCCGATCCGCTCACATCGAGATGGTTGAGCGAACTCGTGCTCATGGTCACGGTGCCAGTTGCAGAGCCGGTCTCCGTTCCCGTAAGCGGCGTGTTTCCAATCACTAGGCTACTGAGTTTGAGCGATGCGGAACCAGCCGAGAGGTCCATATTCCCCACCGAGCTCCAATTAATGCCTGATGAGGCATTGGCCTCCTGCCCGACGACCAGGGCGGTACGACCACCGCCCAAGCCTTCGAGTGTCAGCGATGCTCCGCTGCCAATCGTGACGCTCGGGATGGGCGTGGACGTCCGCATCGCAACGCCGACATTCATGGCCGGGGTTTGGATGAGCGTGGTACTGGAAGCAGGGGCTGTCATGATGCCGGTGAAGATGTGCCCACCACCACCGATGTTGACGAGCGCGGATGCCGTGATGGTGTTGCTTCCCCCAAGGAAAAGGCGGCCGTCGATACTGCTCGTGCTCGTGCTCGTGGGGTTTGACCTGCCCCCCACGCGGAGCTCCCCAACATTCATGGTCACAGAAGTCGCCAGCGAGGCGTCAACAGTCCGGGCGGTCATCGATTCAGTGCCGTAACTGATCCATGTGAAATTCCCAGAGCCAGATCCGATCGAGAGCGTGTCGCCCGTGGTTAAAGTCAGGTTGCCGTTGGAAAAGTCTCCAAACGTGTAGTCTGTCGCCAACGCGGTCGAAGCCGTGCCGCAGGCGACAAGCAGCGATGCCGCGGCCATTAAGGCATACGAACAAACAAAAGTGCGTTGCATAAGAGTGTCTGCCAATGGTTACACAACCCCAGGGACTCGATGATACTTGGTCCCAGCCTCTTCGGTTAATGATTTTCAGGAAGGATCTACTGCTATCCGCTGGAGGTTTCGCCAGCGTGAGCGGGCCCAGGCTGGGCCGTGTGTGAATTCGACAGCCCGGAAGGTTTTGACGGTTCCTTGGCATCGAGAAATCAACGAGTTCATGGCCAAGAGAATCTGCCGCGAACCTGACGTGGCCTAGCCAAAGCGATAGCGAAAGTCAGGCTGGGAGCGTCTCCAGGAAATTGTCGTGAAACGGCTTTTGCATCATAGAAGGAACGCACTGCAAGTGAGTAGAGTGAGAGTGACTCGGGCGGCGGCGCTCGGGTTGTATCCCTGGTACAAGCTCAGGTCCCCCGCCTTTGCCCGATTCGTGCACGCATGGCCTTCTTCTCTCCGCGTCGCCCCAAGGCTGCCCTTCCTAAACGCGATGCTTCCGTGCTGACGAGGTCTGCCGACCAGGGGATCGAAGACCGCGTCAGGATGATCGGCGGCGCCCTGCTCGATGCGGCTCGCACGCGTGGCGTCGGCATGCTCGCGGCCCAGTTCTGGTCCGACAAGCTCATGGACTGGGCGATGAAAGACGAGGCGTTCAAGGTCCAACTCTTTCGGTTCGTCGACGCGTTTCCAATGCTTCGCACCCCCGAACAGGTCCACGAGCATCTCGTCGACTATCTGTCGCAGCCAGGCGTCAAACTGCCACCAGGACTCGACTTCGGCCTCAAAGTCGGTGGCCTCGCCAAGGGCCTCATGGCCAAGACGATGGCCGGCCAGATCACGTCGATGGCTGAAAAATTCATCGCGGGTGCCAACGCCCAGACCGCTCTGCCAAAACTCGGCAAACTCTGGGAGCAAGGACTCGCGTTTTCCGTCGACCTCCTCGGAGAGGCATGTGTCAGCAATGCCGAGGCGATGGCCTACCAGGCAAAGTATCTTGACCTCGTCGAGAACCTGCCAGACGCGGTCGCGGCCTGGAAGCCAAACGAGCGGCTCGAACGAGACCACCTCGGGGCCATCCCGCGGTGCAACGTCAGCATCAAGATCAGCTCGCTCCATGCTCACACCGACCCGATCGACATCGAAGGCTCGATCCGCGGTCTCATGACGGCCGTGCTGCCGATTCTGGAGGCGGCCCGCCGCCGCGGTGTGTTCGTGAACTTCGACATGGAGCATCATGCCCTCAAAGATCTCACGCTCGAGCTCTTCATGCGGTGCTGCGAGGCGGTCGACTTCGAGGCAGGACTCGCCATGCAGGCCTACCTGCGAACCGGTGACGAGGATGCCGAGCGGATCATCGCGTGGTCGCGAAGGACGGGCCGCCGTGTGACCGTGCGGCTCGTCAAAGGGGCGTATTGGGATTACGAGACGATTCACGCCGAGCAGGAAGGATGGCCTGTTCCGGTCTGGAGCCGCAAGGTCGATACCGACGCCTGCTTCGAACGGATGACCAAGCGGTTCATCGACGCGATGCCGCGGAGCACGAACGAAGGAGGTGCAAAACTCGCCCTCGGCTCCCACAACGCCCGCAGCATCGCCTACGCCCTCGCCCTGCTCGAACAGGCCGGGTTGTCGCCGTCTGCCATCGAAATCCAGATGCTCCACGGCATGGCCGACCAACTCAAGGTCGCCGCCACCGACCAGGGTCTTCGCGTGCGGGAGTATGTGCCGGTCGGCGAAATGATCCCTGGGATGGCCTACCTCGTTCGAAGGCTCCTCGAGAACACATCGAACGAGAGCTGGCTCAAGGCAGGGTTCTTGGAGAACGCCTCTCCCGAGACGCTCCTCGCAGCCCCTCACGCGGGCGCGGCCGAAACCGATCCAGGCATCGCACGGATCGCAAGCGGCCCTGAGCGGCATGCCCTCTCGGTCGCGGTCGAAGGCGTCGGCGATGGCCGCCCGTTCTTCACCGAACCGCTTCGCAACTTTGCGGAGAAGCAAGTGCGAGAGGCCTTTGCGGCGGCGATCGCACGGAGTGTCGTGCCCGCAGTGGCCAATGACGCGACCGAGGCGACGGCCCATGCCGCCGTCGAACGGCTTCGTGCGGCGTTTCCCAAGTGGCGGGACACCGATCCTGTGGCAAGGGCAAACGTGCTCGTGCGGGCCGCGGCGATCATGCGAGCACGGCGGGATGAATTGAGTGGCATCGTCATTCGCGAGAGTGGCAAGCCGTGGCGCGAGGCCGATGCCGATGTCTGCGAGTCGATCGATTTTTGTGAGTACTACGCCCGGCAGGCGGTGCCGCTCTTTCGCCCGGAGCGTCTCGGACGATTCATCGGTGAATTCGACGAACAGTGGTATCAGCCCCGCGGCGTCGCCGCGGTGATCGCGCCCTGGAATTTTCCGATGGCGATCTGCACGGGCATGACCGTGGCCGCGCTCGTCACTGGTAACACGGTCGCCATGAAACCGGCCGAACAGACCCCGGGCATCGCGAAGGTCGTCCATGACATTTTGGTCGAGGCCGGACTGCCGAGGGATGTCCTTGCGTTTCTGCCTGGCCCCGGCGAGACCGTCGGGGCGGCGCTCGTGCGGCATCCCTATGTCGCCGTGATCGCGTTCACCGGCAGCATGGGAGTGGGTCTCGGCATCATCGAAGCCGCCGGCCATACCGACCCGAAGCGTCAAGAGTCGGTCAAGCGGGTCGTCTGCGAGATGGGGGGTAAGAACGCCGTCATCATCGACACCAGCGCCGACCTCGACGCGGCGGTGCTTGGTGTCCGTCAGTCTGCCCTCGGGTTCAGCGGCCAGAAGTGCAGCGCCTGTAGCCGCGTGATCGTGGTCGATTCGGTCCACGACCAGTTTCTGGAGCGGCTCACGCAGAGCGTGCGAAGCCTCGTCATCGGCAACCCGCTCGACCCTGGAACCGATGTCGGCCCGGTCATCGACGCCGAAGCCGCCGCAAAGATTCGTTCATATATCGAAATCGGCAGGAGCGAAGGTTCTCTTGCTGTCGCGCTCGATGTACCAGCTGGCCTCGAGGCAGCCGTGGGAAAACCCTACGTAGGGCCACATATCTTTGCGGATATCCGCCCCGAGCATCGCCTGGCCAACGAGGAGATTTTCGGGCCGGTCTTGAGCGTGATCCGCGTCAAGGATTTTGACGAAGCGCTCGAGGTTGCCAACGCGACGGCCTACAAGCTCACCGGCGGAGTGTTCTCCCGGAAGCCGAGCCATCTCGAACGAGCTCGCAGGGAGTTCCGCGTCGGCAATCTCTATCTCAACCGCGGCATCACCGGTGCCCTCGTCGGCCGCCAGCCCTTCGGTGGTTTTGGGATGAGCGGCGTGGGCAGCAAAGCCGGTGGCCGCGACTACCTCCTCCAGTTCGTCGAGCCCCGGGCCTGCGCTGAAAACACCATGTGCCGTGGCTTTGCCCCAGGCCTGTAGTGTTCCATACAGTGTGAAAGTACCGTTGACCGTTCCCTCCTTTGACCGGAATCGAGCCATGACCATGCATCACCATCGAACAATCATTGCGTTCGCATTCTTTGTGTGGATGGCCCTGCCGGTTATCGCCGAGACGGCAAGCTCCAAGGCACCTCCGCTGTCGGTGGAGGAATCGATCAAGACCATGCAGGTGCAGGACGGGTATCGTGTCGTCCCCGTGCTGACGGAGCCGATCATTCACGAACCGGCTGCGATCGCGTGGGATGGCAACGGTCGCATGTATGTCGTCGAGATGCGGACCTACATGCAGGACATCGATGGCAAGGATCAGCTTGCCCCGACCAGCCGTGTCTCACGCCACGAAGACACCGATGGCGATGGCATCTACGACAAGCACACGATTTTCGCCGACAACCTTTCCCTGCCTCGCATGGTGCTGCCTTTGCTCGACCGCGTCATCATTCGAGAGACCAACACGCTCGATCTCAAAAGCTACCAAGACACCGACGGTGACGGCGTCGCGGACCGCATTGAAATGTGGCACAAAGGCGGCCCTCGCGGCGGAAACCTCGAGCATCAGCCCAGCGGGCTGATCTGGAACATCGACAACTGGCTATACACCACCTACTCCCACGACCGCTATCGCTGCACCAACGGCACCGTGATCAATGAGCCGCTGCCTCACGGAGCCGGTCAGTGGGGGCTGACGCATGACAACGTCGGCCGGCTCTTTTTTTCCAATGCAGGGGGAGAGAACCCGGCAACCGATTTTCAGCAGCCGATCGTGTATGGCCGCATCACGCTACCCGGTGAGCAGGCCCCGGGATTCCACGAAGTGTTTCCGATCGACAACGTGCCCGATACCCAAGGCGGCCGTGGCAGGCTGCGCGCCGACAACACACTCAATCAGTTCACCGCAAGTTGCGGCCAGTCGATCTTTCGGGGTGACCGCATGCCTTCCGATCTCGACGGGGACCTGATTATCTGCGAGCCGGTCGGGCGGTTGATTCGTCGCGCGAAAGTGACCAATGACAACGGTCGGATCGTCGTTTCCAACGCGTATGACAAGAAGGAATTCATCGCGTCGACCGATGCGAATTTCCGCCCCGTCAACAGCGCGACCGGTCCTGATGGCTGCCTCTATGTCGTGGACATGTACCGCGGCATCATTCAGGAAGGTGCCTGGGTGCGGCCCGGTTCCTACCTGCGGGAGGTCGTGCAAGAGTACGAGCTCGACAAAAACATCGGACGTGGCCGCATCTACCGGGTCGAACACGACACCACCAAGCGAGGCCCGGCTCCACGCATGCTCGATGAAACACCGGCGGAGCTTGTCGCCCATCTCTCCCATCCCAACGGATGGTGGCGAAGCGAAGCTCAGAAGCTGATCATTCTGCACCGTGACACGAGCGTGGTGCCGGCCCTGAAGAGTCTGGCCACCTCGGGGGCGGAGCCTCTTGGCCGCCTGCACGCCCTTTGGGCGCTGGAAGGGCTCGATGCTGTTGATGCAAAGCTTCTGACGCACGCAATGGCGGACGGTGACGCCAGAGTCCGCGCCGCAGCGGTGCGGATCGCAGAGCCGTTGATGGTGAACGATCGCACGCTCGATTCGGCCATCCATACGCTTGCAGGTGATGCCAGTGCCGATGTTGCCATTCAGGTGGTGCTCTCCGTCCTTCACGCGGGGCATCCCAAGGCCGACGCCATCGTGAAGACTGTCCTCGCCAAGCATGAGAAGAACACTGCCGTCACGAGCATCGCCGGCCAGGTGCAAAGGCAGATGGCGGCCATCATCGCCGAGCGGGAAAAGCTTGCGGAGATGCAGCGGCAGAACAAGGAACTGGCCGAGGCGGTCGTCCGCGGCAAGAACATTTATGCCACGTTGTGCATCACCTGCCATGGTGGCGACGGGAAAGGGCTGTCGTCGCCCGACCACAAGGAGTTGATGCTGGCCCCGCCGCTGGCCGGCTCCCCGCGAGTGCAGGGGCACAAGGAGCGGCTTGTCCGCATCGTCCTGAACGGCCTCATGGGGCCGGTGGATGGGAAGACGTTCGCCGGTGGCCTCATGCTTCCCATGAAGGCCAACGATGACAGGTGGATTGCCGATGTGGTCACCTATATCCGCAATGACTTTGGCAACTCGGCGGGCCTCGTGGAGGCAGCGGATGTCAAGCGGATTCGCGACGTCACCGCTGACCGGATCGAGCCTTGGACCCTGGCGGAACTGCAGCGATTCGACCCGCCGGCCCTCGCGCCCGAGATCTTGAAGCTGACCGCCAGTCACAACCCAAGCACCGTCCGCAACAGTGTGGATGGCAATCGCGGCACGCGCTGGGACACCGGCGCATTCCAGATACCTGGAATGTGGTTTGCCATCGAACTGCCGGAACCGATGCTGGTGATGTCACTCCATTTGGATGCCCGAGGCTCGGGCGAAGATTATCCGCGCCGCTACAGCGTGCAGGTCTCGTCCGATGGTGTGCATTGGAGCGAAACGGTCGCTGAAGGCCGCGGCATGAAGCCGGAGGTCGACATTGAATTGAACGCTCATGAGCCGGTGCGTCATGTTCGCATCACGCAGACCGGCAGCGCGCAGGGGAGGTACTGGTCGATTCACGAGTTGACAGTGAAGGCAGCGCCTGTGACGAGTGCCTCCCAGCTCCCTCTGGCCCAGGTGCTCGCCAGTGAGTCACCGTCGGTTCTGGCACAGCAGGCGCGGGCCACGGGGGATGCCGTGCGTGGGGCGAAGCTCTTTTTCGATCAGGCGGTTTCGTGTGCGAAGTGTCACGCCCCGGCTGACGGCAAGCTGCTGGGGCCGGACCTCGCCTCAAAACGTGACGGGGTGACGGATGCGTTTCTCGTCGAGTCGGTGCTGGATCCTTCGAAATCGATTCGACCGGGATTCGAGCAGTTTCTCGTGGAGAACGACGAGGGGCTGGCCATCACGGGATTCAAGGTCAGCGAGACCGACACAAAGCTGGTGCTGCGAGAACCGGCCGGCGGCAAGGAGATCACCCTCGACAAGGACAGCGTCGAGTTCATTCAGCAGAGCCCGCTCTCGGTCATGCCGGCGGGATTGGTCAATCAGCTCCAGCGCCGCGATGACTTTCTTGACATCATCCGTTTCCTGATCGAGATCAGTGAAGGTGGAACCGCACGGATGCACGAAATCAAGAAAGCGCTGAACACCGAGTGATGGTCGCCGCGGGCCGAGGCAGGCTGCCTGAAGGACTGGACAGTCTCGCGATCACGGATCCAGGATGCCGAGCATCTTGGGACGGCCGCCTTCGTTGACAAGCAGGAAGTCGCGGCTGCCGACGCGCACAATTGGCTCCTCACGGTCCATCGAGACTCCGAAGGCAAGTTGGGCAGGCGTGTCGAGAATTCGACCACTTTCGAGGATCGTCATCGACCAGAGCGACTTGCTCGGCTTCGGGCCCTGACCGCCTGGCGGAGCCGCGCTTGTCTTCTCCCAGAGCACAAGCATCGTGCCATTGTTGCGACGGATGACATGGGGTGCATGGGCGGCCTCACCCTCGGCATAGTCGGTCAGCCAGATGAGACCGGTGCTTCGCTGCTTGCAGAGCTCTCCGGTGAAGTTGCGGAACTCTCCGGTCTCGACCGGAGCGGCGGGGATCGCCCCCGGCACCACCATCTCATCCTGCACGTCGTAGTAACTCTGGATCTGATCAAAGTCCTTCGACACCCGCATCATGGCGAGGTTGCGCGGCACACCCTTCTTGCCGGCCAGTGAGAAATCGAGCACGGGGAACTTCGGCGACCCGTCGGTCGAGAAAAAGACGCTGTAGCACTGGGCCCCTTCGACCACTCCGCCAAGCTCCGTGTAGGTGTTCGCATCGTGGCACACCTCCATCGGTTCGGTTTCCTTGTTGATGGTGATCAGGTTCGCCTTGTAGTTGTGGATGATCTTCGACTGCCGCGTGCCGCCGGATATCCGATGGAGCTGCATGGCACGCGGGAAGCAATCCCCCAACTCCAGGCCCAGGGCATCCCGCGAGGACGTGGCCGCCAGGATGCTGCCGAAGGAATGGCTACTGGGATTGCCGAGCATCGTGAGCGACGAAAGATCCTCAGAATAGATGGCGCTCATCGAGGCCTGATGATGAATCCCTTCGCCGTTCGGATTGCCGTTGCACATGGTCCGTGGCAGATGGAGGGCCAAGGAACCATTCGCGTAGGCCATGTGGCAACGGCCGGTGGCAAACCACCAATTGAAGGCGCCCGGCTTGAGATCGACCGAGGCTTCATTCAGGAGCTTGCCGTCAGCCTGAACCCGGTAGAGCGCAGCCTTGCCAGGTTCGTTCTCGGGTCGGGGCGTGGGCTTCGGCTCGAGCAGGAGGTAGTAGAGCGTGCCCTCAGGCCCCCAGGCGACCGCCGTGAGGTCCGACTTCACGTCTTGAAGTGGCAGTGGGAAGCACGAAAGCGTCGAAAGGTCTTTGCCGACCCATGTGACGTAGACCTCCTTCGATTTCGGATCCTGCCAGACGACTCCAGCTTGATTTGTCTTGTCATTGGCGACGATGAAGCGAGGGGCGTTTGCCGGCATCGCGGGCATGCGGGCTGTTTGGCCAGTTGCTGGCTGTGGTGGCATCGTCAATTCGACAGGGGTGAAGAATTTGGCTGAGGACACATCTTTTGGCACGGCGGGAGCAGGTTCCGTCCAGGCCGGAATGTCCCACCAGCCGAGCCGGCCAAGGTCTTCGGAAATGGTGGCCGACACGCCTGTTGGGAGGCCCATGATGAGCGGGCCCTGCAGCATGTCGTGCAAAGGAAAATAGGCGACAAGCCCAGACTCTTTGCCTGAGAGCGGCTTGTCGATGGTGGCGGCGAGAGCATTCTGGTCGCGTGCGATGCTCCATACCGCGATGTCGCTGATGAAGCCTTCGAAGAATGGAGATCTCGCGACGCGGGGAGCTGGTTCCGAAGCAACCTTCTTGCCGATGACCAGCGGCGCATTGATCGTGCCCAGATCAGTGACTTTGCTGAAGGTTGTCTTCCTCGCTTCCTTGCCGTCGATGAAGATCGTCACCCTGCCCTCGTTCCACGAGGCCGCGACATGGTGCCAGGCTGTGTTTCGCTTGAGGCCGTAGCCACTCACGGTCTCCTGATCACCCATGGCGTTGCGAGCGCCGAAGACCACTTCGCCAGACGACCCGAGACCAAGATAGAAGCCGGACCTCTCAGGATCTTCAGCCCGAGGCGTCGCGGGTTTTCCGGGCTTGCTTTTTTGCACTGGCAGATCGTTCCAGCGAGCGAGCAGCCGCACCGGCTTCTTCGATGGCGTAAACACCTTGAAGCGACATTCGACGGTGAACCGCGTCGAGTTGGCAGGGATCGCTTTGGCCGGCATCTCGATCCATCCGCCAGGCTCACCGAAGAAGAGGGACTCGGATGCCTCTCCGAATGCTGCGGGCGCCAGGCTGCACCAAAGGGTCATGGTCGCTGCAAACAAATGGCTCTTGCGGTTCATCCATGCCTCCAGAATGGTTCGACCGTCCCGGTGCTTCCAAAAGCGAGTCCGCAAAAGAATATGCATGCTGCCCTTAAATCATAATTAAAAACGCCAGGAAAGATAGCCATAAGGGAAGCAATATCAATAGATCTTTTTGGCGGCAGCGGCAGAGTCGCTGTGTAAACGCCGGTTACCGGGGGAGTTCCGATTCGCAGTAGAAGAGGTCCACGTCGTCATCCGTTTCGAG
>CAZCHF010000040.1:29226-35719 GCA_964498325.1 uncultured Candidatus Kuenenia sp. | reverse complement strand
GCGTGTGGCCCCATGTCGCGGCAGGATCACTGAGCGAGCGAACGTGGGCACCCGCCTCGTGAAAAATTGCGGCGACATGCGCATGGCACGTCAGCACGAGCATCTGACGATCGGAACCCTGCTCGGCCAGAAATTCGACCAGCACGCGCGCCGCTGATCGAGCACGCGTGTCGTCAAAGTTCACCAGGGCGTCGTCCATAACGACCGGCAGTGTGACATCATGCCGGCCGAGATCGCGCACGAGGGCAAGACGCAGTGCCAAGAAGACTTGCTCCCGCGTGCCACGGCTGAGTCGTTCGGGCTTCCAGACCGTTCCGTCCCGCTCGTGGATATCGAGCCTGGCCTCGTCTACCGCGGTGGTGATCGAGTGGTAGCGGCCCTCAGTGAGGCGGGCGAGCCAGCGCGAGGCCTCGCGGAGCACCGGCGGTTGGTGATCGCGGGCCACGGCAGCGCGCGTCTCCTCGAGCAGGCCGAAAGCCCGCTCGAGCACGCGACGACGGTTCTGCTGGTCGGCGATCTTGAGGTCGAGAGACGCCAGTTCCGCCTGCAGCGATTCATTCACATGGTCGTTCGACGCAGCCTCGACACGGGCCGCGGCGGACGCCCTGCGGTCCCTCGCCTCAGTAAGCGTCGCACGGTGACGTGCGGTCACGGCCGCCGCCTCGGCAAGTCTTCCCGCAAGCGGTACCGCTGCGGCGTCCGCAAGCCACTGGTCGAGCTCCGGCGGTTCATGCGTGCGACGGCGGGCATCGTGCCAAGCCACCTCGGCCGCCTCGGCGTCACGCCTTGCTTCTTCATATTCAGCCCGCCGATCCACCTTTGCCAGGAACGCCTCTTCGGTCTTCACGCCCCAGCGAACGTAGAATTCATTCACCGCCCGGGCCGCGACCTTCACCTGACGCAACAGCGTGCGATGGCGACGCCGGGCCGCTTCGAGCCGGCGCGTGAGCGATGACCGCCGGCGGACAATGGCACGGTCGGCATCCAGACGCTCCTTCAAGAGCCGAAGGTGATCCAGCGGCGTCGATTCCGGCACGAGCTCGCATTCCACGAGCAACTCGTCGATGCGCCGGCCGACACTCGCAAGCTCTTCCCGTTTGTGTCGAGCTTCTTCCGAGAGCCGTCGGCGATCGTCGTCGAGCGTGAGGAGCGTGTGCCGATGCGACGCGATCTGCTTGACTTCGCGAGGGGAAAGATTGTCGGGCAGGCCGCGGTGGGCCAACGCCTTCCGCCATCGCGCGCGGGCCGCGGCCCGATCTTCGATCGCCTGCTTCACTTCCTGTTCGGCGATCACCACCCGTTCGGCCAAGACCTGCACCGAGCTTTCGCGGCTCGCAAGTTCCTCGAGTCGGTCGACCTCGGCCTGCGCGGCAGCCAACCGTCGCTCGAGGCTCGCCCCGGCGTCGCTACCAAGGCGACTGTCGAGAAACGCGATCTGGGCAGCCAGGTCGTCTCGTTGCTTCTTGGCCATCTCGTACTGCCGTCGTGACGCGTCGAGCCGGGCGGTCGCGTTGCGATCGAGCGACCAGGTGGTGATCGAGGCCACGCCGGCCCCGGCGGCACCGAGCGCGGCCATCGCGTAGGCAATGGATCCGGTGATCTCCTTCGGCAGGAGCGTGCCCGAAAGCAACATGCCCGTGCCGACGATAAAGAGGCCGCCAAGGGCCACGAGCCAGGGCACCGGAATGAGCTGAGCCTCCATGCTCTCGGTGACGTCACGGCGCAGCCGTGTGACCGACTGATCGAGCTCCGTGATCTGATCGTTGGCGGCGATGCGCTTGCGGATCGTCGCGGCCCGTTCGGCGGCCTTGTCGATCGCTTCTTGAATCGACGAGCCAGCGAGAGCACGCCCGGCGCCCTCGACGCCGTTCTTGGCGTCGGTGAGCGCCCGCTTGGCAAGAGCGTGATTCTTCTTGGCGGCAGCGAGGGTTTTTGATGCGCGGTTCCAGGCCCGGGCCCGACTGCGGAGCGGACCAAACGACAGGGCAAAGCCTTCAGGCAAGAGCACGTCGGGAAGCGCATCGATGTCGGCATCCGTCGGCAACGTCACCGGCACGAGTCGCGAGAGCCCCGCGATCCCCACCTGCTCGCCGAACCGCCGGGCCGCCAGGCGGGCATGACTCTCCGCCCGCGCCACGTCGGCCGCCAACCGTTCGAGCCGCGGCTCCTCTTCACCGAGGGCCATCACCGACCCGCGCTTCGACCACACCACCGATTCCTTGGGCAGGTCGCGGAGCTGCCGGGCCAACTTCGCCCGAACTTTTTTCCGGCCCTTGGCCAGCTTCTCCGCACGACGGAGTTTTCTCGCGGCGTATTTCCAGGCGTCACGGTCGGCATGCACGAGCGGGGCATTTTCGAGGATGGCCAATCGCTCGGCCGTGCTCTTCCAGGCGAGATACAGAGGCTCGATCGCGATGACGCCCCGGATCACGGCCTCTGCCCGTTCGGCCCGCTCGATCCGGCCAGCGATCGACGCAATCTCCGCATCGAGATGGGCGAGCTCCGTCCAGAGCCCGCCGGCCACGAGGGCGGGAGAACCGGTCGACGCGAGCCTCGCCATGAGGTCGCTGCGACGGGCCTTGAGCGCGGTCAGCGGCGAGACGTCAGGGTCGGTGGAGTCGATCCTGGCGATCGCGGCCCTCAGATGATTCAGCACGCGGGCCACTTTCGAACGATCGAGGCCGCTTGCCAGTTCGTAGAGCCTGCTCCCGCACCCCTCGGGTTCGAGGGTCCGCAACTCGTGAAGCTCGTCGAGGCCGAAGGCCATCACGTTCGTGAACGTCGTCTCGTCGATGCCACCGACGATGTCTTGCAAATAAATGCGATGCCTCGACCCGTCAGCTGCATGCCGGGGATCGACGTCGCTGATCGTGATCAGGTCGCCATGGTCGCCGCCTAAGCCGATCACGCCGTCGGCATACGACTCCTGCGTCAGCCCAGCGAGATGTGGACCTTCGTGCCGCCGTTCGATGGCAAGCAGGGTCCGCTCGGGTGGCACCCGCACATGCAGCCGCCCGGCGCACGGGATCGACGGGTCGAGCACGCCGCGCCGAAACTGCCCCTCGAATCCGAAGAAGATCGCGCGGACAAACTCCAAGAGCGTCGTTTTGCCGGTCTCGTTCGTGCCATGGAGCACCTGCACACCAGGTCCAAGCCGGTCCACGACGACGCGGCTCAGAGCCCCGAACCGCTCAGCTTCAATGCGTTCGATGAACATGCGGCAACTCTCTTCTCTACAAAAGTCTCAGGTGAAGCGAGCAGTCACTTTAGGTCGATTCGATGAGCTCGAGGGCCACCCAGCCGGCCTCGCGAGCGGCGGAAGGCGTCATCGAGGGAACATCCGCCAGTTCGATGGCCTGCACGATGTCGGCGAGTGCCGACGTGAATGACGTGGTGGCACCAGGGCGACCGCCGGAACGGGCGTGCCCCAAGGGAGCCAGCGATTCGCCTGGGTCGGCCATGACGTCGACGCACCAGGCACGAAACGATTTGGCGTCAAAAAGGTCACGCAACCTGGTAAGGGTCTCTCCGGCGATCTCGCCCACCCTTACCCGGCGACTCACGCTCGTGCCACATTCGACGACGCACCGCACAAGTTCGAGCGGTGCCTGTTCGCCGGGCGCCACCTGCTCGATTGCCTGCCAGAGCGCTGCGGCGAGCTCTTCGTCGTCGCCTGTGCCCGACTCGACCGTGACCGTTCGCCACCCGACTCGCTGCGTCGGAATGTCACGCCAGCTCGCTCGCCAATCGGCAGGCACGCCGAGATCATCCACGAGTGCAGTGCGATCCACGAGTGTGAGCGTGCAGCAGGATCCTTCCACTCGTTCGTAAGGCGATCGCGGCTGAAGTGGCGGCAAATGGCAGATACCCGACGGCAACGCGGGGCGGCTCCGTGACGCCCAGATCCAGAACGAACCAGGAAGCGTCCAGGCAGGCGACGAGGCCGCGGCAGCAATGAACGCGGCGGAAGGGTCATGCTCGCCCAGCCACGCGGTGTCATCCGTGGTAGACGTCGGCACGGTCGTATCCCAGCCGACGACGACGCGACGATGGACCGCCGACCGCGCGGGCTCGTCGAGTGGAACCGCAGCCAGGCCGGCAGCGTTTTCCACGGCAAAAAACTCGACCGGCACGCCGTGAACCTCGAGTTCAAGGGGCGCACTTGGGGTGGCAAAGAACAACCCCTGAGGTTCGCCGAGCATCCGCGCGATGTCGTGGCAGGTGGTTGCGTCGCTCGTCATATAGATGGTCCGGCAGCCGGCAGCGGCCAGGTCGCGGACGGCCGACCGCACGGCAGCGGCTTGCGCCGGGCTCGCCCGCAGCGGATCAAGCCACCGGCCACAGATGACGAGCACTGACGCCTCACCCCGCTTGGCCACGGCCACCGCCTCGGCAAAGGATTCCGCCGCAGCTCGGCCGATGATGGCCGAGACCGCTGGTGGCGAAGCATCGGGAACGGCGAGCGGGCGGTCGATCGCAGGATCAAACGCAAAGACGATGTCGGCCACTCGAATCACCCTCCGTGGCGAGCCCCGGCGGCAACCCGGGGAACTTGGGCATACTGTAACGCCCTCGGCTGGTCCGCGGCCATGGCAAAAACGTGCTACGTGGTCAGCGGCGGAGGCGCCTCGGCGAACTCGGCGATCAACGCGTCAGCCCATTGCGTGGTTTCCTTCGGTCCGATTGCCGCCAGGACGCGGCCGCGGTGGAGGACGCCTTTCTCAATGGCGGCGGAGAAGAGCCAGCAGGCGATGTGCAAGTGGTCATTGCGCGGCGTCACGACGATGCGGCGTGCGTCCGATGGATGGACAGCGATGAGCGCGGCATCGTGTGGGCGTTGCACCAGAATGTTCGTGGCTTCGGGGGGGCACGCTGCGGCGTCGCCGAGCGGCGACCATTGAAGCGTGCCCTCGGCGATGCGGCCCACCGTGACGTCGCCCGATGCCACTGCGCATGTGACTGCGAGCGAGCCATCGCTTTCGACGAGCGCGGTCTGGGCGGAGAGGACAAGCTCCCAGGCGAGTCGGTCCCCGCAAAGCCTGCGCCACATCGCGGTCGCTTCGAGGCGCCGCGGATCACCGGGGCGGTAGACGGCGACGACGTCGTCGCCACGCAGCCAGTGGTCGACAAGGGGAACGTTCACCGTGGGGGATACCCTCAGGTCGACACCGAGGAGATGGTCCTCGCCATCCGAGCTGCGGACGACGATGCCGGTGGCCGGGGATTCGAGGTCGAGTCTGGCGGAGCGATCCTCCGCCACGAAGCCGTCGAGGTTCCAGGCACTCGGGTGCGCCGTCTGAGTGGCACGCATCGGGCTGTGTTTCATGAGACGGGAGGTGGACGTGTTCACGGAAAGGCGTTGCGGCCTCTACGATACTCGATGGCGTGAAAAACAGACCGTGGTCCTCATGAGCAGATGGAGCGCACCCGTTGGATTCGAAAAAGGCCCTTGAAGTGTGTGAGGCCGCGGCTCGTGCAGGCGGCCGAGTGCTCCTGGACTGGATCGGCCGTTTCAGCGCCACGAACAAGGGGCCGCGCGACCTGGTCACCGAAGCGGACTATGCTTCGCAGAAAGAAATTCGCCGGATCGTCGGCGCAGCCTTTCCCGACCTTGGATTCGTGGGTGAGGAGGCCGACGCCGGTGCAGGGCAGCCCCATTCCGGCCACAAGGGCCACTCGGGAACCGGCATCCGCTGGATCGTCGATCCTCTCGACGGCACGACGAACTACGTGCATGGCTTTCCGGCGTGGTGCGTCTCGATTGCCTTGGCGACCGGGGATGACATCATCGCCGCCACGGTCCTCGACCCGCTGCGCGACGAATGCTTTTCAGCCCGTGCGGGTGGCGGGGCGACGCTCAACGGCGAGCCTATCCGCACGCCCACGGTGACCTCCCTCGCTGACGCGATCGCGGCGCTGAGCTTCCCACCACATGTCACCGCCGACTCGCCGGCTGTCGCCGACTTTCTCGCGGTCGTGCCCCATGTGCATTCGGTTCGTCGGACGGGTTCAACGGCGCTCAACCTCGCGTGGCTCGCCTGCGGTCGGCTTCACACCTTCTGGGCCAGGCAAATCGCCTGCTGGGACGGCGCCGCCGGTTTTCTCATCGTCCGTGAAGCGGGAGGATGCCTCACGCCGTTTTCGGGCGACGGCGACCGCGTCCCCCTCGACGACCCAGGGTTTATCGCCGCGGCCACGCCCGAACTCCTCGTCGGCATGCAGCGTCTGCTTCGTCGGGACCGGTAAGACACGCCAGGGATGGTTCCGGTTGTACCAATTGTGACGATGAACGGGTCTGGGAACTTCAACGGTTTTGCGCAGGATTGCGGGGTAGGCTAGAGACGGTGGGATATGTCGTCCTGTCTGCCATCGCGTTCCTGATGCGCCGCTCCTCGTTCACACTGGGTCTCCTCTCCGTCATCCTCCTCGCGTCTTCACGCGGTGTGGCTCAGGATGCCGCTGCGCCACCATCTGCGGGCGTGCGCGAGGTGCT
>CAZCHF010000040.1:7628-29216 GCA_964498325.1 uncultured Candidatus Kuenenia sp. | reverse complement strand
CGGCGCGTCGCGGGTCTTCGTCGCCGGAGATGGCGTGCGCGAGGTGCTTCCCGAACTGTATTACATGCAGGACGACGCCGGACGGCTGGTCCCCGTACCAGGATTTCAATACCGCGACTTCGTCGAACTGTTTCGCTTGAAGGAAGGCCTGGCCGGTCCGGCCCTTCCGCCGGCCGCCGTCCTCGAACGCGTGACGGTGGCCATCGACGCTCGCCAACTCCAAGCAGGCGGCGCGTCGTGTCCGGCTGAGGTCACGTGTGTCGTCCGGCAGTCGCGCGGGGGGTGGACCGCGGTGCCCCTCGATCTCCGTGGGCTCCTGCTCGGCGAACCCCCTCGGCATGACGGCCCAGGGCGCATGCTCGTCGATGCGGCGCCGGATGGCGGTGGCTACCGCGCTTGGTTCGATCCACCGGCGGCCGGCAGCGACGACGTGCGGCATACCGTCACTCTTGTCGGACGTCTTCCCACCGAGGCCACACCGACTCAAGACTCGTTCGAACTCCGACTCCCCGTGGCCATTGCCTCTCGGGTCGAGATTCGATCGAAACGGCGAGCGCCAGTCGTCACCGTTCGGCCCGATGCCACGGGACGGGTTGAAACCATCACGGACGAACAAGGCAGCTTCGTGTCGGTCACGGGACTCGCGGGTGACGCCCGCATTCGCCTCGCCTCGTCAGAAGCTTCGCCGGCAGCAACGGCGATGGTGACCGAAGCGGAGTGCACCAGCACCGTTCGTTTGAATGGTCGCACCGCAACGATCGAGGCGGTGCTCCGGCTCACCGACCTTCCTCCTGCCGCCCGTCATCTGACAATCGGGCTTCCGCCGCGGACGGTCCTTACGCGTGTGGGAGGCGACGCGACGCTCGTGGAGCGAAAGGGAGCGGCCGACAGACCGACAGTCGAGGTCGCGGTGGAGCGGTCGGCGGACGCCTCGGCCATGATCGAGCTCGATTGCGAGGAGCCGGTCGATCCCTCGGGGGGCACACCGCTCGAGACACTCGGCTTCGCCGTCGAGGGCATCGAGCCGTGGCGTCAGTCGGGGCGCGTGAGCATCGTGGTCGATGGCGACTGGCAGCCGTCGTGGGAAGACAACCCCGGAATTCGGCGGGTCGATCCTCCCGCAGGCGAGCGGCCGACAGGTTTCGTGGCTGCGTTTGCGTACGACGTTCAGCCAGCGTCGATGCCCGTTCGCATTCGGCCGCGTCGCAGCCGCGTCCTCGTCGAGCCGGAATACCGCTACGACGTCTCAGCTTCCCAGATCACGTTGGCCGCGCGGATGCGGCTTGCCGCCCGTGGCGCCCCGGTGGCGAGCCTGACGCTCGTCCTCGCGCCCGAGTGGATTCTCGAGGACGTTGGCCCTGCGACCCTCGTGGACGCTGCGGCCGTCCGCTCCGAGGGAGATCGGATCACGCTTCCCTTCGTGCAGCCCATCCTGGGGGATGCGGTGATCGAGCTGCGCGCCGTGAAGGCGATCGAACCGTCTGCGGACCGCGTGGGGTGGACGATGCCAGTGCCCCAGGCGGATCTTGTCGGACCCGCCGTGGTCGTCGTCACGGCCGACTCCGACATCGAACTGTTGCCGGACGCCACGTCGACGGTCGGGCTGGTGCGGCAGACGGCATCGGCCGTGGAGCCGAGTGATGCCGATCGGATCGCGCTTGCCTATCGGCTCGATGCCGCCGAGGGGGCTTTTGCGGCGGCTCGTCGGTTCCTTCCGCGGCGCGTGGAGTCGTCGGTCATGACCCGCATCACGATCGATGACCGTCAGATCGCCGTCGACGAGATCGTGCAACTCAACGTGCTCTATGTGCCCCTCGAGTTCTTCGAACTGCTCGTGCCAGGGTCGCTCATGAAGGGAGGTACGCTGCAGATTCGCCAGGGAGACTCGATCCTGGAGGCCATTGACGCCGGTGCCACAGGTGAACTCGACGGCAACGGTGAACCGCTCCGATTGATCCGAGCTCTGCTGCCGGTGCCACTGATCGGCACTGGCACCTTGAACATTCGCTACGGGCTCGCCGTGCCGCGCTTGCCTCGGGAGGCGACCGTGGCGGTCGATGTTCCGATCCCGTTGCCCGTGGTCACCACCAGCAGTCGGCAGTCAGCCTTCGTCGATGACGGGCCCTCGGTGGTCGTGGCGGTGCGCGGAGACACATGGCGTCGCGAAATTTCTGGTCAAGGCACCGCCGCCAGCCGCAGCTACTCGACGTCCAAACCGCAGTCCTTCTTGCCGCTTGCCGTCTCGGCGCGTTCGCGCGAGGCCTCCAGTGTGACGGTTATCGAGGCGGCGTGGCTGCAGACCCGGCTCTATCCGAAGGTGCGTGAGGACATCACGACGTACGTCGTATCAGGGCTCGGGGGGCCGCTGGAGATCGGACTTCCCGATGGGATCGAGGATTTCGAGGGTGTGGAGGTTCGTCTCGACGGCAAACCAGTGTCCACGGCGGTCCGCCCAGGCGGAGCGATCGTCGTGCCGATCCCCGAGGGAGACAACGGCCGTCGGATCGTAGAGATCAGGTTCTCGATGCCCTGGGGCGGAACTGCTGCCGGACTGGGGCTCCCATGGCCCCTGCCACTGGCAGCACCCACCTTTGCCAGCGACGTCGTGCAGCGACGTTTTTATCGTGAGGTGCTCGCCTCGCCGGACGACCAACTCTTCGGCGTGCCGGCGCCCTGGACGAGTCAGCAGCGTTGGACCTGGACGGGAAGTGGCTGGCGGCAGCGGGCAGCGACGTCTTCCGAGGAACTCGTGACGTGGATCAGAACGGCCGGGGGCAAGCCGAACGGGACCACGCTCATGGCCGGTGACCCGGCCCTGCGGCAGAGTCGCTTCGTCTTCGCGGGCATCGGTGCTCCGGGTCGTTCGACGGTTTGGCTCATGCCGACGTGGTTCATCGTCCTCGTCGCGTCGGGCGTGACGCTGTCGATCGGCCTCCTCTTCGTCTACTGGCCATCGCTCCTACGGACCACGTCCGTGCTCGCACTCGTCGCCGTGATCGGCCTGCTGGCGGCGGCGGTTCCTGATACGGCGGTGCTGGTCGGGCAAGCCGCTGTTCCTGGGGCCATCATGGCGATCATCGCCGCCGTCCTTCGACGTGTGCTCGACCCCCCGCCCGCCAGATCGCGACCGGCGATGCCGATCCCCGCCAGTTCGATGACACGGGAATCGTCGCCGACGGTCTCGTTGATCGTGGCATCAGAAGTGGGGGGCGGGTCGACCACGACAGCCGTGGTCGGGAGGGACTCGTGATCGTCCGCATCGAGCCGTCGTTGGTTCTGGCAGTGCTGATGGTGCTGACAGAACTGGCCCGCGGCGAAGACCCGTTGTCGTTCGTGCGCGTGATCGTGCCCGCGGCAGGAGTCCGAGAGGTACCCCGAAGCGAGGGGCGGTACGTTCCGCTGCCCCTGTCGGAGTTCGAAGAGTCGGTGGCTCGGCTCGGTGGAAGCACGAACCTCCAACGGCCCGTGGCTTCGTCGGCGCAGTACACGCTCGCGAGCGATGCCACCGGGGGACTCGAGGGCACACTGACCTTCACGATCGACCAAACATTCGGAGGCATCCCTTCCGAACTTCCCCTCGGGCGCGCGTCGGTCGGACGATGCACGCTGCGAACCCCCGAGGGCTCCGGGGAAGCGGTCGTGTATGGCGTTCCCGACGGGCGCGTCGCCGTGCGCACGACTGGCCCAGGCGAGTATTCCGCATCGATTCGCATTCCCGCGTCGGGGCAAGGTTCACGGTATCTCATGGCGCTGATGCCGGCATTGACGACCACCGTCGACATCACACTACCCGGAAACCTTCGGCCGTTCGTGGTCGGACCGCAGGCTGCATCCGTCGCGGTAGAGAAGGTCGGAGAGGGTCAGTGGCGGTTCATCACCGGTCCGGTGGACGTGCTGCCGCTCGTGTTTCGCGATGCTGCCACGCCGCGGCCCGCCATCAAGGCCTGGAACACGCTTTCCCTGAGAGGTCGTCGAGCCGACGTCACCTGCCTTCTCGAGCCGGTCGGTACGTGGGGGCCGGGGAACTTGGAACTGAGTGTCGATCCCTCGATGCGCGTCACCCGGGTGACGGCGGAAGGGATCGGTGACGTTCCTTGGGAATTTCATCCACCGTCGCTCACCATCGATGTGCCACCGGCGCTCGTCGGATCGTCGGGGTCTGTCGTCGTGGCGGCGGTCGCGCCGCGAACTGCCGATGGCCTGTGGCCCATTCCGCTCGTTCGGCCGCTCGCCGATCAGTGGGCCGTGGCAGGAACGAGGCTCAACGTCGATCCGTCCTTGGCGATCGGTGGGATCCAACTCGAACAGTGCGTCGTGATTTCCGACGACGAAACCTCGGGCTGGCCTCAGGTTCCACCGGCCGAATCCGCAGGACAAGACGATGCTCGTGGCCCACCACCGGCGCGACTCGCCCTCGAACATCAGGCCGCGACGGCGGTTGCCAGCGCGGTCATCGGCCCGCGGACGCCGGTCTTCGACACCGCTCGGGTCACCACCGTCGACATTTCACCGGGCACAGTCTTGGGGCGGGTCAACTGCGACGTGCGCGTGGTCTCGGGCGAGGCCTTCGAGATTGTCGGTGAGATCGCTCCCGGTTGGATCATTGACTCGGTCGAAGCGGTCGACTTCGCGGCGTTGGCCGCCGGGGAGCCGACGGATGCCGACGTCGGCCAGCTCGATTGGCGGGTCGTGCGGTCGCGACGGGCCAGCGAACTGCGCATCGGACTCGCCCGCGCCGCCACGTCGCAGCGGAGTCTCGGACTTCGCATCACGGGGCATCGCGTCGGCTTGCCCTTGGGCGCGGAGTTCACCACGGCTGAACTCGACATGGTGCGGCTCATCGGCGAAGCCGCAGGCTCGGCGCTGCTGGAATTCCGTGTCGGGCCTACGGCCGTGGTCGAGGTCGACGGAACGGCGATGGGCCTCGAGCCGGCGGACGGGCGCCTTGCGGCGCTGACTGGCGACAGCCCGCCGCGGGCTCGAATTCGAACTGGCGAACGATCACCCCCGGTCCGGGCCAGGCTCGTACGGCGGCGACCGCCGGTCGCCGCGGAGGTGCAACTTGCCCTCACGGCCCGTGACGAACGGCTCGCCGAAGCCTTCACGTTCAAATGCCGTCCCGTTTCGGGAGAGCTCGATGCGATTGTCATTCATTTCTCCGAACCGCTTGGCGAGGGACTCGACTGGACGCTCTTGGACCCGCCAGGTGGAACACTCGTAGCTCGGCCGCTGGCCATGCGCGGAGGTTCGGTCGATGCTGCTGAAGAGGCCGCGGCCCTCGGACTTTCTGCCGGCGACCAGGCGGGCGTCGGCATTGCCGAGTCGTGGCTCGTCGAGCTGCGCCCCGCGACGACGTCATCCGTCACCATTCGTGCGTCGCGCACGGTTCCGCTGGAGGGGGCGGTGCCCGTGCCGCTCGCCTGGGTCGAAGCGGCCGAACAGCCGGGCGGCATCGTCGCCGTGCGCGGCGGCCAAGGTCGACGCCCGGAAATCGTCAATCGTCGACTCCGTGAGCTCCCGCCACCTGTCGAAGGTCAAGATACGGCGCTTGTCGAACTTGCCTACGGCTCTCCTGACTCGGTGGCGTCGGGGGACGGGCTCCCACCAGCGGACGTCTTGCCGCCTGCCGTCGCGGCAGGGGCTCGCGCCTGGGCGTGGCACGAAACCACCTCGGTCTGGTGCCACGAGTCCGGGCACCTCGAATGGCAGACCACCATCGACCTCGAGAATCAAGGAAGGGACGAACTTTCCCTGTCGGTGCCTCCAGGGGTGTCGCTGGAAAGCGTGGAAGTGAAAGGTGCCCCCATTCCCCTGGAGCCGATCGGCAGCCGGGACGGAGTCAGTGTTCCTCTGCCGCTGCCGGCGCAGCGAGGCCGGCTCACACTCGACTTGCGAGGTTCGGCTCACCGCAAGTCCACGCTGGGGTGGTGGAGTGTCGGAGGCGTCACCTGTGGCATCGACGTCCCTGTGCTCGATCGCGAGGTTCGACTCTTCGTGCCCCCCGGGCTGGAAGTGGTGGGGCAGGGCGAGGCTGGTTCCGACGCCCCCGGATGGTCGGAACGCCTCTTCCGTACCAACGCCCCCGCGCGGGCCGATGGCACCTCGACGCAAACCGGATTTCACGGCCTCTCGATCACCGGCAAAACGCGTAGCGGCGTGGCGGACATCCAAGTGATCCGGCGCGGCACCGTGGCTTCTCTTTCGGTGCTCGCTGCGGTTGCGGCCGCGGTCGTCGGTTTTGTCTTGGCCCGACGCAGCGGCGTTGCCGCCGTGTTCTTGTGTGTCTTCGCGGCAGGGGCGGCGCTTTGGTGTGATCCTCCCTGGTATGCCATACCGCGTGCCGCCTGGTGGGGCTGCCTCGTCGGAACGTGGCTGGCCGGCTGTCGCCTCCCGACCGGTACGGCCCTCCTCCCACTCGTGATGCTGCTCGGGGGAGTTGGGGGGACGCCCGTCCAAGCCCAGGATGCGACGGTGACGGCGCCGCCCGATCCGATGCCGTTGCGAGTGTTCGTGACACCAGACGACAGCGGGGGCACCGCCCTGGTGCCCGAGCAACTGTTCCGACGGCTGGCAACCGCCATGACAGGCCTGCCACCGGTTCGGGTCATGGCGGCGGACATCGAATTCCAACCTGCCGGCGGGCGCTGCTCGATCACCCTCGATCTCGATGCCGACCGTGGCGGGAGCCTCGTGCTCGATCAACGCGTGTGCGGCGCGAGTTGGGTGACAGATCTCCACGAAGCTTCTTCGGGAGTGCTCGTCGCATATTCCAAGGAAAATGCCGAGGCACGGCTGACGGCCACCGTTGCAGGCCGCCATCGGGTGACGCTCGTGTGTCGTCCGGGGACTGTGCGGCAGGGTGACGTGACGATGGCGAGTTTCTGTCTCCCCCCCGCTGCTCGCGCCACGCTCCAGGTGGGCGGCCTCGATCGGCCCGGTGACGTGTCGTCGGCGCTCCAGTGCGATCGCTGGCGGCATGACGCGTGGGTGCCCGCTGTTCGGTCGGGCGACGCCAGCTTCGACGTTGCGGGCGCACCGCGCGTTCGGATCGTCCGACCGGTCAATTCTCGTGATCGCTTGGCCAGTGAGTTCCGCTCGGCGACGAGCTCCAACGACGTCGACTGGCTGGCCGGGGAGTGCCGAGTAACCGCCACGTTCGACGTTGGCAGCGAGCGCGAGATCGTACGGTCACTCGTGGTGCGTTCCGATCCCGATCTTGAGCCGGTGACAGTCGGCGACGAGCCCCGCCCCCACCAGCTCGGAGGCGGACGCTGGCTTCTCGCTCGGCCGCTGGCCCGCGCTGGAGCGGCCCGCTTCACGGCAACGTTTCGCCGCCCGCTGCCGGAGCCTGTCGGCGTGTTTGAGCCGCCGAGCGTGTGGCTCGAAGGTGTGGCAAACGACGCTCGCACGATTCGCCTCCGACCGGCGCCGCAGTTCGACGCGACGGTCGAGCTTCCGCTCGGCATGACGCTGGTGCGACCCAAACTCGAGGATGGTCCGACAACGGCAACGATGTGGCGGCAGGATGCCACGCCCCCGACGGGGGATGCCTGGGCCGGCACGAGTCAGCTTGCGGCGCGGATCACGGTTCGCCGTCGTGACGCCAAGCCTCGCGGAACTCAGGACGTCGTCGTGCAGTTCGACGAGAACGGAGTGGGCATTCGCTTGCGTTCCTCACTCGAGGCGACGACGGCGCCGCTCGTGGAGATTCCGGTCGAACTTCCCCCTTCAGCGGTGATCGACCGTGTGAGCCTCACCCGCGAGCCGAAGGATGACAAGCCTGCAGGGAAACCGGAACGCGTCGATGTCGCGTGGTCGCGGGTCGCTGCCGACCGGATCGTGGTGATGGTTCAACGGCCGCACACCGGGAAGTTTTCCTTCGCCCTCGATGCTCGGGAGGTCATCCGCCCGGGGGATCGTGGAAGGGTGCCGATCGCGCGCGTGGTGACGGGAGGGGATTTGCCACTGTCGCTCATCTGCAGAGCCACGCCACCGCTCTCGGTCGCGCTTGTCGGTGAGCCAGGCGAAGTGTTGCCGTTTGCCGCCGATCGATTCGATATCGCCTCGGGGGAGGCGGCCCCGAATTACGAACTCGAGCGCGAGCCGACGGAGGATACCGAATGGACGCCGGAGCGCCTTAGTGGGGCGGGTGAGCGGGATGACAACGCAGCGGTCAACCTTACGCGGGTCGACCTGGCCATCGACCGCCGGGGCCGATGCCGAGGTCTCGTGCGATTTGATCTCGTCGCGCCGCAGCCGAACCTCACGCTGAGGCTTCCGCCCGGGATGCGCCTTTTCGATGTTCGGGTCGATGGTCGCGAGGTGACTGCCACGCCGCGCGAAGGGTCGGCCTGGGAGGTGCGGCTGCATGACATGAGTTGGCCACGCACGCTGGTTGCGGTCGTCTCCGGAGCCTTAGGAGGACGTTTCGCCGACGGCGAACCGATCCGCCTCGACCCGCCGACCATCGACGGCCTCGGTTCCGGCCCCGTCCTGTGGTCGCTGGAAACACCGTCTGGGTTCCGACTGCGGGTGTCGATGCCGAGCCGTGTGGTCGGTGAGCGCGAGTGGCGGGAACGTGAGGGCGAACGCCACACGCTCCAGCAAGAAGTCTTCGCGGCGGCGATCGCAGGAGGCAGTGAAGGAGAGGGAGTCCGATTGCGGGCATTTGCCAAAGCCCGTCAGGAAGGCACGATGCCGGCCGGAGAACAGGCCTGGTATGACGCTTGGTCGACCGGTCGCGATGCGGACCTCATGCGAACCCGAATCGTTGCGGGCGACGATGGGTCGGTCACGCTCCGTGCTTCGGCCCTGGTCCCGATGTCGGTGGCCACCCGCGGCTTTGCGACGGCCCTCCTCATCACGCTCGTCCTGGGAGCGTGGCAGGTCGTCCATCGTTTTCCCGTCGTCGGCCATGTTGTCCTGCCGCTCATGCACCGTTGGTGGTGGCTTGCGTGTGGGCTGGCCTGGATCGTTTTTCTGGAGTCCTCTTTGCCCGGTTGGTGCATGCTGGTCGTGGGGGTTTGGGTTGCATGGCCGGCTTCCTGGCGTTGGTCCCGTGGGCCGGCAGACGATGCCAGTGACATCACCGCCAATGCCAGCACCCGCACGGTCCTGCCGAGCTGACAACGAGCTCTGGCATCCCGGTTGTCGCCCGCGAAAAGCGGTCTGGCTCCTAGTTCCCAGGCCCGCTACTGTCCGCCCCCGCTCGATTGTGGCACCGGTGGCCTGGCGTGGCCTCGCTGTGTGTCGTCGCATCGCGCATGAGGAGGCTCGGAAGCGACTATGACGGAACGACGAACCTGGTGGATGCGAAGAACGGCAGCGGCTCTGGTGTTCGTGGCTGCCGCAACGGGGTTGATCGCTCCAGCCAACGCTGCCGGCTACCGCACCGCCAATTTTGTCGTCGAAGCGCCGACGGAGGCCCTGGCCCGCAAGATCGGCGACGCCGCCGAACAGTATCGCCACACCCTGGCCGTCGAATGGCTCGGCCAGCCGCTCCCGCGCTGGAGTCGTCCCTGCCCGATCACGGCCCAGGTCGCCCCGCATCTCGGCGCCGGCGGGGCCACCAGCTTCGTGTTTGACCGAGGCGAAGTCTTCAACTGGACGATGACCATTCAGGGGAGCGAGGAACGCATTCTTGACTCGGTCCTTCCCCACGAGATCACGCACACGGTTTTCGCAAGCCACTTTCGGCAGCCGCTTCCGCGCTGGGCAGACGAGGGGGCCTGCACGACGGTCGAGCACCCCGTCGAGCGTGCCCGGCAGCATCGGATGCTCATCGAGTTTCTCACCACTGGCCGCGGCATCGCCTTTCCCGAGATGTTCGCCATGCGCGAATACCCGGCCGACGTCTTGCCTCTCTATTCACAGGGCTATTCGCTCGCCCGGTATCTCATCGAACGCGGTGGCCGGCACAAGTACGTCGCTTTCGTCGGCGACGGACTCGCCTCGGACGATTGGCCGGGCGCTCTCCGCAAACACTACGGACTCGGTGACCTCGCTCAGCTTCAGAGCACGTGGCTCGACTGGGTGAAGCAGGGCTGCCCGGCACCGCCGGCATCGATCGCGGCAGCCACGCCACCCGTCGCGAACACCTGGTCACCGACCGCCCGCGGCCAGAGCCCCGATACCCGGCCTGCCTCATGGCCGCCCGCCGACGGCAAGCCTGTGACCACGAGCGCTGCCCGCACGTCGATCTACGCCCGCGGCGTGACGCGCTGACGAAACTGAAGTAACGTCCTGCGTGGCTCGGGGCGGGCTGTTTTACGCGGCGCAGGCCATCCATGGCCCTGCTTCGCTTGCCGGCCCTCCGGCCGGAACTCAACACGGCCCTCCAGGCCTCGCGTCCTCCAGCAAGCTTCGCCCTCCAGGCTTCGCTCAGCTTTCTCCGAGTGAGCGGAGGGCATGGATGCCCGTAGCGAACGTCCCGCGAGATGACACGGGCGACCTGACTCACGCTACGGCTTGATGCCGGTCACCAGCAGCGTGATGTGGTAGAAGACCGGCGCGGCGAAGCACATCGAGTCGATGCGATCGAGTACGCCGCCGTGGCCGACGACGAGCGTGCCGTAGTCCTTCACACCACGGTCGCGCTTGATGGCCGACATCGTCATGCCGCCGGCAAAGCCCATGGCTGCCACGACGAAGCCGGCGAGCGTCGCCTGCCAAAGTTGAAAAGGTGGGGCAGCCCACCAGAGCGCGCCGGCCAAAAGGGCCGTGCTCGTGCAGCTGCCGAGAAGGCCTTCCCACGTGCGATTGGAACTCACGCTTGGCGCGACGAGTCGGTGGCCGAGCATCCGGCTCCAGACGTACTGCATGCAGTCGGCGAACTGCACGAGCAGGATGAGAAAGAAGAGCAGGCGGAAATTCGCGCCCGGCCGTTCGGTGCCCGGGATCTCGAGTTGGAGCAGCGCCGGGGCGAACGAGAGGCAGTAGACGCAGACGACGAGGCCCGCCTGGATCTTGGCCGTGCGTTCGAGAAACCGCTTGTAGTCGCCGGCGAACGCGACGCGGGCCAACACGAAGAGCGTGGCGTAGACCGGCAAGAACACGCTGAAGATGTCGTAGCGGTTGAGGCCCACCAACACGTAGTGCGCCGGTGTGAACGCGACGAAGACCCAAAAGAGGGCGCGGTGGTCACCTTTGCGAGTTGGCGTGAGGGTGATGAACTCACGGAGTGCCCAGAACGAGACCAGGCCGAAGAGGACGACCGTGGCCGTCGTGCCGAGCCAAAAGGCGGCTGCAAGAACGGTGCACAGAATCCACCAGCCACGCAGCCGGTTGTTGAAGGTACGAATGGCCGCCGGGTCGAGCCCGCGATCGGGGTGGCGACGGAGAAACTGCCCAACGGCCGTGGCGGCCGTGAGCAACGCGAGCACGCCTGCGACGAGAGCGATGGTACGGTTGTCGGTCATGGCGGCGGCATGCCAGGCATGCCTGCATCGCAAAAGGAACGAACTACTCTTTGAGCGCCATCACGGCACGGCGTGCCCTGGCGAGGAAATCGAGTTTGGCTTCGCCGCGCTCGAGCCACAAGGGAGGGCCGAAACTGATGCACGACAACAGCGGCACCGGAAGAAACTCGCCGCGGGGGAGGACGCGATTGAGGTTGTCGATGTGCACCGGCACGAGCTCGATCTCCGGCCGCTTCTTGGCGAGGTAGTAGAGGCCACTCTTGAATTCGCCCACCTCGCCCGTGACGCTTCGGCTTCCCTCGGGGAACACGATGAGCGAGTGGGTGGTGCCCGCTTCCCGGAGCATGATGTCGACGGGGCTTTGATGCACCTTGATGTCGGTGCGGTCGATGAGAATGGCGTCAAAAACCTGCTGGGCCAGCCAGCGGCGTACGAAGCCGCGCGACCAGTAGTCCTTGGCGGCGACTGGGCGAGTCATCTCGCGAATTGCCCGCGGCAACGAAGCCCAGATCACGAGGGCATCGAGATGGCTCGTGTGGTTTGCGAAATAGACCCGTTGGCAGGTATCGGGCTGGCTCGCGATCCAGCGCACGCTGGCACCGGCCAACAGGCGTGCCAGTGCGGCCAATCCAAGGCCGACCGCTTGGCAAAAGGGCGAACGCTGACGGCCCACGGGGCGGGGATCCGACGAGGGGTCGTGAAGGTTGGCCGGGGAAAGCATATGGTCATCATCGATGGGCGGGGCCACCATGGTCAATCCGCGGGCACGCCCGGGACGAAGGGATTGTGCCTACGCTCGTGGCCGATCGTCGTGGGATCCCCGTGGCCCGGCAGCACGATCGTGTCGTCGGGGAGCGTGTAGAGCCAGCGGCGAATGCCGGCAGCGAGCGCGTCAAAGTCGCCGTCCGGAAAATCGGTGCGGCCGATGCCCTCCTCGAACAGGATGTCGCCACCGACGACCACCGTGGGGGTTGTGTCCGACACGACGAAGACGACATGTCCGATCGAGTGCCCCGGTATCTCGTGGACCGTCATGCGGAGGCCGGCGACTGACAGCGACTCACCGTCATCGAGGAGCCGGTCGGCCGGTGGACTCGTGAGCGGGAGTCCGAAGGGGGCCGACAGGTTCGCATTCGAATCCGTGAGTTTCTGGGCGTCGTTGCGGCCGATCAAAATGGGAAGTTCAGGCCAACGTCGTTTCAAAAAGCCGTTGCCGGCGATGTGGTCAGAGTGGCCATGGGTCAAGACGATAGCCTCGGGTGCGAGGCCTTGCTCATCGATCCAGGCGGTAATCCCCTCGGGCTCAAAGCCCGGGTCGACAATGACGCACTCCCGGGCGCCCGGTCGGCGGATGACGTAGGCGTGCTGGCCGAAGGGCATCGACTCGATGCGGACGATTTCAAGGGAATCGGTCGCACGGACAAGGCTGGTGGTTGGCATCGTGGGGGAGGTGGGTGGCGTCGGCAGGAACTGGCAAAGGCAGCATGGTTGCGGCAAGCATGGGCCACAAGGGCCTGACGCTGCAGGCTGGTTTTCAAGCCGTTTGAGCCGGTTCAACTGGGGTGGTCGCCGCCTCGATGCACCGCTAGACTCCCCTCGCCTACGCCGTCGGCATCCCAGCCCGCGGCGGTTCGTTTCGGATCTGCGGGCTGTACCGGGAAGTCCGGTGCGACTCACGGACGAGAGCGAATCACGGCGATACCGGGTCTCGTGCAGACGCTCGTTCTGCAGCGACTCGGTGCATGAAGCACACTTTTGAGATCCATGGAGGGATCGATGGCCTGTTCGGCGCTCTTCTCGTTCATCCGCTTCGCCACGCATGGGCGAACGGCGGCCATGTTTTCCCTCGTGGCCTGTTCCGCCCTTTCGGCGGTTGCCCAGAACCCAGTTGCTCAAGCCCCGCAAGGTCCCGGCCTCATGCCAGCGGGTGACGTCGCCCAGGGCAACATCGGCGCGGGTGAAGCGACGACTGCCGCCGTCGGAGAGCATCCGCTCGAGCCTGCCCTGGCGCTCGCTCGCAAGGGCTTGAACCAGCTTCGCTCGAACATCAAGGATTACTCCTGCACCGTCGTCAAGCGGGAGCGGATCGACGGCAAACTCAACGAACATGAGTACATGTTCGCGAAGATCCGCCACGAACCCTTCAGCGTTTACCTCTACTTTCTCGCCCCGGACGCGGTGAAGGGCCAAGAGGTGATCTATGTCGAAGGCCGCAACGATGGCAACATGCTCGCCCATGCGGGCAGTGGCGTGCGGGCGATGGTGGGAACCGTCTCGCTCAAGCCCAACAGCATGATCGCGATGCAGGGCAACCGCTATGCGATCACCGAGATCGGCGTCGAGAACCTTGCCCGACGGCTCGTCGAGGTCGCCGAACACGACAAGCAGTTTGGCGAGTGCGACGTGCAGTTCTTCCCGAACGCGAAGGTGAACGGCCGCGTCTGCACCTGCGTGCAGGTCACGCATCCGGTGCCGCGTCGCAACTTCCGATTCCACCTTGCTCGTGTCTTCATCGACGACGAGCTCCTGGTGCCGATTCGCTACGAAGCCTATGACTGGCCGCACGAAGAAGGTGGTCAGCCGGTGCTCATGGAGGAGTACACCTACATGAACATCAAGATCAACAACGGCTTCACCGACGCCGACTTCGATCCGAAGAACACGTCCTACAAGTTCGGCGTGAAGTAGTCGCTGGCTTTCGGGGAAGCCCGAAGTCACGTCCTGCGTGGACTCGGGGTGGCCCGTGTCATTTCGCCGGACGTTCGCTTCGGGCATCCATGCCCTCCGCTCACTCGAGGGAGCCTGGCGCTTCGCCCTCCGGGCTGCGCTGGTCTCCCACGCCGGCTCCATGACACGGGCCACCCCGAGCCTTTTACGGCAGCTCTTCGAAGCGCATGTGCTTGACGGAGGCGCCGGAGTCGCGGAGTTCGACAAGCGCGTCGATGCCGATATCGAGATGTTTCTTCACGAACTGACGGCTGACCGCGCGGTCGCTCGAGGCGGTTTTGACGCCGTCGGGGTTCATCGGATTGTCCGACACGAGGAGCAGGGCGCCTTTTGGGATGTGGTTGGCGAAGCCGACGACAAAGAGCGTCGCTGTCTCCATGTCGATGCCGATGGCGCGGGTTTTCACGAGGTAGTCCCGAAACGACGCGTCATGCTCCCAGACGCGACGGTTGGTCGTGTAGACCGTGCCGGTCCAGTAGTCGAGGTCGTGCCGGGCGATCGCCGCCGACACCGCGGCCTGGAGGCGAAACGATGGCAGCGCCGGGATCTCCGGGGGAAAATATTCGTTGCTCGTGCCCTCCCCGCGGATCGCGGCAATTGGAAGGATGAAATCGCCGACCTTCGTCTTCTTGAGGCCGCCGCACTTGCCGAGAAAGAGGACCGCTTTGGGCTCGATGGCGGAGAGCAGGTCCATGACCGTGGCGGCCATCGCGCTGCCCATCCCGAAATTCAGGATCGTGAGATCGCCATGGGTCGCCGACTGAATGGGACAGCCTTCGCCCAGCACAGGGACTCCAAATCGCTCGGCAAAAGCCGTCACATACTCGGAAAAGTTCACGAGGAGCACGTACGGCCCGAAGCCGCTGAGCTCGCGACCCGTGTAGCGGGGCAGCCAGTCGCGGACGATTTCGGACTTGTCCTTCATGTGGCGGACGTTTCGCGAGGTCAGTCGGTCGGCAGGAGCGTCGACCACGCTGCGCCCAGCTTTGCCTCGGGTGGAATGTCGAGGCTGGTGCCAGGCACGAGCGACACCCGCTCGTTGAGGCTGCGATTCCACGCGTAGAGCGCGCGGTAGAGGCGGCCGTCACCGTAGGCTGCTTCGGCCAGCGACCACCAGGAGTCGCCGTCGCGCGTCACATACGTTTCGCCAGCGACGGGGCCCGTGCGCGGCGGAGGCATTTGGAATGCCGCTGGCGGCGTCGGCCGATACGGTTCGGCTAGCGCTGGGGGCGGTGGGAGCGATGGTGGCTGCTCCGCGGCGGAGGGGATTTCGGGGGACGCCGACGGCTCGACCACATGCTCGTACGAGATGGGAACCACCGCCAGGTCACGCGGAGGTGCTTCCATAGCCGATTCGGCGGGTACACCGAACCGGCTTGAGCGACCTGCATACGGGTCGGCGTTGACGACGGCAGGCAGCTGTGAGGGCGGGGAGACTGTCGGAGGATCCATGGATGGCGGATCGAGCGCCGGCGGTTCCACCAGCGGCAGCGGCTCGCTGGCCATGTCGATGTCCGGGCCCGTGCCTTCCGGTGGCCGCGGCACGAAAAGTTTGAGCGCGACGACGCCCATGAACACGCCGACCAAAAGGCCCAGCAGCGTCAGGAGAATCTTGGTTTCGCGTCCCATGCAGCCGGCGAGAACGAGGAGGATCAGAGCGGGCGAAGTGTGAAGAAATTCTCCAACGAGAGCCAGATCGGCCGTCTCGCTGCCCGACTTACCTACGTTACCTGGATCGTGCGCGCCACGCGGAGTTTGGCCGACCGGCTGCGGGGATTCTGGGCGACTTCTTCTTCGCTCGCCTCGATCGGGCCCTTTGTGAGGGGCTCCCAGACCTGCCGATTACGAAAGGCTTCTTTGGCAAGCCGATCCTCCAGCGAATGAAACGCGATCACCGCCAGACGCCCACCGGGTGTCAATCGCGACGGAATCCGTTCGAGCGCGATCCGTAGGCTTTTGAGTTCCTCGTTGACCGCGATGCGGAGCGCCTGAAACGTGCGGGTAGCCGGATGGATCCGCGGCGGCGGGTACTGCCGGGGGATCGCCGAGGTGACGACCCTCGCGAAATCGCGGGCTGAACGGATCGGTTCCCGCTCGCGCACCGTCGCAATCCGCCGGGCGATCCGCCGGGCGAAACGCTCCTCGCCAAACTCCTTGATGATGTCGGCAAGCGTTTCGGGCCGCATCCGATTGATCATCCGCCAGGCCGGTTCACCTTCCGTGGGATCAAACCGAAGATCGAGTGGGCCCTCGGAATCGAATGAGAAGCCGCGCTCATCGTCGGCGAGTTGGTCGCTCGAAAGCCCGACATCGAGGAGCACGCGATCGACGCGGTCGATGCCGAGCGCGTCGAGCACCTCCGGGATGTCGCGGAAGTTGGCCTGGGCGAAGCGAACCGGTTTCCCGGCCAACTCCTCCGCGCCGCGGGCGATGGCCACTGGGTCACGGTCGATCGCGATGACGAGGCCCTCGGGACCGACCGCCTCGGCGAAAAGCCGCGTATGCCCACCGCCGCCGAGGGTTCCATCAACGACCCGCATCCCAGGCTGGATGTCGAGGAGCGACAGCACCTCGGCCGCGAGAACAGGTGTGTGAATACTGGGGCCTGTAACCATCCACTTACTGTATCCAATTTTGTGCGTACGATCCGGAGGATGGCCGATGCCGATCTTTACGACTACGACCTGCCGCGGGAACTCATCGCCCAGGAGCCACTCGCAGACCGCGCCTCCGCGCGGCTGCTGGTCGTGCGAAGGTCGGATCGCTCGCTCGAGCACCGGCATGTGCGCGACCTGCCGGACCTCCTCGCCCCGGGCGACCTCGTCGTCGTGAACGACACTCGCGTGGTGCCGGCTCGGCTCATCGGCCGCCGCGCTGCGACCGGCGGAGCGTGGGAAGGGCTTTATCTGCAGGTCGAACACGAGGGAGAGCACGCGGGCGCCTGGCGGCTGCTGGCCCAAACGCGCGGCCGGCCCACGATCGGCGAACGGATCGTTCTCGTCGATCGCGCGGGACGCGATGCCGCGGAGCTCGTGCTTGTCGGCCGCGCCGAAGGAGGTGCGTGGCTGGCCCACCCTCTCGTCGCTGAACCCGCGGAGACGATGCTCGGCCGAGTGGGACGCGTGCCGCTGCCAGGCTACATCCGCGGCGGGGCCGATGTGCCCGGCGACGTCGAGCGCTATCAGACTGTCTTCGCCCGCGAAGCCGGGTCGGCAGCAGCACCCACCGCCGGTCTTCACTTCACCGACGAGCTTCTCGAGTCACTCGCGTGCCGCGGGATCGCCCGTGCGACGGTCACGCTCCATGTCGGGCTCGACACGTTTCGGCCGATCACCGCCGATCGCCTGGACGACCATGCGATGCACACCGAGCGGTGCGTGTGCCCCTCAGAAACGGTGGTTGCCATCAACGAGACCCGAGCACGCGGGGGCCGCGTCGTGGCGATCGGAACGACGGCCGTGCGCACCCTCGAGACGGCCGCCCTCGCCGCGCCGCCTGGAGAAACGATCGCTCCCTGGAACGGCCCGACAAATCTCTTCATTCGGCCCGGGCATGCCTTCAAAGCAGTCGATTGCCTCCTCACCAATTTTCATATGCCGAGGACCACGCTCATGGTGCTCGTGAGCACGTTCGCCGGCCGCGAGCTCGTAGGGCATGCCTACGCCGAGGCGATCCGGGAACGCTACCGATTTCTGAGCTACGGCGACGCCATGCTCTTTGTGTAGATCTTCTCCTCAGCCGAGCACGGATTCTGGTACCCTATCGCCCATGTCATTCCCTGATGAACATGTGCTGGTGGTGCCGCGGGCAGTCTTTGAGCGCGCGGGTGCCTTTCAAGGTTTTTGTGGCGACACCGCCTCCTATCTGCCACTGTTGCTTGACCCGACGCATACCTCGTGGCGACCGCGGGCGAGCGTTGAAGAGGATCCGAGTTTCAAGCAGTTGATTCCCTACTGCGTCCTCGCCTGGCGGGATGCTCATGGAGATCCGCATTACTTCGCCTACACCCGTGGGGGCGGCCAGAGCGAGGCCCGGCTTCGCGCCAAGCGCTCGGTCGGGATCGGCGGTCATATCTCGAGCATCGACGGGGAATACGGCGACGACACGAGCTACGATGCCGGCATGCGGCGCGAGCTTGCCGAAGAGATCGCCATCGGCAGCACCTGGACGGCCCGCTGCGTCGGGGTCATCAACGATGACTCGAACCCCGTCGGCCAAGTTCACCTTGGGATCGTTCACGTGCTCGAACTCGAGCGCCCCGAGGTGTCGCCTCGCGAAACCGAGATCGCGGCTTGCGGGTTCGAGTCACTGGAAGCCTTGCTTGCCGATCGTGAACGCTTCGAAACCTGGTCCCAGATCACGCTTGACGCGATTGTTTCGGGGCTCGCCCGGTAGAAGCCATGCCCGGCACGATCTACCTCGACAACCACGCCACGACACGCCTCGATCCGCGCGTGCTCGACGCGATGATGCCGTGGCTCACCGACCGGTACGCCAACGCGGGAAGCTCCACACACGAAGCGGGCCGCGAGGCCCGCGATGCGGTCGAGGCCGCCCGCGAATCGTTTGGAGCGTCGATCGGGGCGACGGCCCGCGAGATCGTGTTCACGAGTGGCGCGACCGAAAGCACGAACCTCGCCCTGCTCGGTGTTGCCGCCCGCGCCCGCCACACGGCTTCGAGCTCGCCGCGGCGACATCTCGTACTAGCCGTCACCGACCACGTCGCCACGCTCGACCCGGTCGAGCATCTGGAGCGCGATGGTTTTGCGGTGACGCGGCTTCCAGTGGTGCATCAGCACGATGCCGCTGGCGTACCAGGGCGAATTCGCATGGACGATCTGCGAGCGGCGATGCGTCCCGACACGCTCTTCGTTTCGGTGCTGCTGGCCAACAACGAAATCGGCGTGGTGCAGGAGTGCGCCGCCCTGGCATCGATCGCCCATGAAGGCGGAGCGCTGTTTCATGTGGACTGTGCTCAAGCCCTTGGCCGCATGCCAGTAAACGTCGATGCCATCGGTGCCGATCTCGCGAGTTTTTCGGCGCACAAGTGTCACGGCCCCAAGGGGGTCGGCGCCCTCTTCGTGCGTCGACGAGACCGCCCGGTGCGTGTCGAACCGCTCGTCTTTGGTGGCGGCCAGGAGCGAGGCATGCGAAGCGGCACGCTCGATGTGCCGGGGATCGTCGGGTTTTCGGAAGCTGCACGGCTGGCAAACGACGGCTTAGGTCTGGAGACGGCGACCATGCGTCGCCTGCGAGACCGTCTCTGGGACAATCTTGCTGCTGGCATCACAGGCCTCGAACTCAACGGGCCGCCCCTTGGCCTTGAGGACTCCGAAGGCACGCCGGTGCGCCTCGTCAACAATCTCAACGTGCATGTACCAGGTGTCGACGGCCAGTCGCTTTTGGCGACCCTCGATGCGGAGGGACTGGCCGTGTCATCGGGAAGTGCCTGTTCCTCGGAGAACCCGCGGCCTAGTCATGTGCTCATGGCGCTTGGCCGCGACGTGGATCAGGCACGAGCGAGCTTGCGGTTCGGTTTGTCACGATTCACGATCGAAGCCGAGGTCGACCGTGCCGCGGAACTGATCGCCGCGGGAGTTGCCCGACTCCGGGCCTTGTGAGCCGTCTTTGCCTTTTGGCAGGTGGCCGCTAGACTTTTCACATAGGTGGCTGCGAATTGTCGCTCCAGCCCCGTCCCGCCTTTCAGGTTGTCAGGAGAATTTCGCCATGTCGGTCATGCTCACGGAAAAGGCTGCCGCCGAAGTCAAGAAGATCATCACCGAGCAGCAGTTGGCTCCCGAGACGGTCCTTCGAGTCGGCGTTGCCGGCGGTGGCTGCAGCGGTTTTCAGTATTCGCTCGGTTTTGACACCGCCTTCGATCCGAAGGCCGACACGGTCAAGGAACAGCACGGCGTAAAGGTGGTGGTCGACAAGAAGAGTGATCTTTTTCTGGACGGCACCACGCTCGATTTCCACGACGCCATCGACAAGCGGGGTTTCACGTTCAACAATCCCAACGCCAAGAAGAGCTGCGGCTGTGGCAGTTCGTTCCAGGCCTGAGCTTGGTGCGGTTGAATTGGCGGAGGGCCGGGTGACCGGCGAAGTGCGTGGCGGAATCGGCCGGCAAGGTGCATATCGTCGGCCTTGGGGATGATGGCGTCGAGGGCATGACCGGTCAGGCTCGCCGCCTCGTTGAGGAAGCCGAGGTGCTGGTCGGGCCCGACTCGTGCGCTGGGCTTTTGCCGGCGTCTCTCCGGACCCGTCTGCAGGCCGCTGGCAATCTCGAGGATCTCGTCGAGCGCATTGAAGCCGCGAAGGGCAGACGAACCGTCGTGCTCGCCTCGGGCGATCCGCTGTTCTATGGCACGGCCCGCTACGTCTGCACGAAGCTCGGCAAAGACCGTTTTGAAGTCGTGCCCCACGTCAGCAGCATGCAGTTGGCGTTTGCCCGCGTGAAGGAGTCGTGGGAAGAAGCGTTTCTCGCCAACCTCGCCGGACAATCAATCGAGCGCGTGATCGACCGGATCCGCACGAGCGAAACGGCGGGTCTGTTCACGAGTGACCAGTGGCCCCCCGCCGCCGTCGCCCGCACGCTCCTCGACCATGGCATCGACGGCTTTCAGGCCTACGTGTGCGAGAACCTCGGCTCGCCGGACGAGCGCGTCACGCAGGGCAACTTGGCCGACATCGCCAAGGAGTCGTTCAGTCCACTCAACGTGATGATCCTGGTCCGTAAGGCCAAGGCCCCCGAAGCAGTCGGTCAGGTGGGCACGCGACTGTTCGGCAACCCTGACGAGTGTTTTCTCCAGTCGCGCCCGAAGCGAGGTCTGCTCACGCCGGCTGAGGTGCGATCCCTCGCGCTCGCTGAATTGGGTCTCCGCGTCACGAGCATCGTCTGGGATGTCGGCGCCGGCTCCGGCTCAGTCGGCCTTGAAGCGGCGCGCTTGGCCCGCGATGGCAAGGTTTTTGCCATCGAGATGGACCCCGACGACCACACCCTCATTCTCGAGAATGCCCGCCGGTTTGGGGTGACGAATCTCGAGGCCGTGCTCGGTCGGGCCCCGGAGGCCTGGGCGTCGCTGCCTGCACCGGATGCCATTTATGTCGGTGGGAGTGGGCGCGACGTGGCGATGCTCGTCGAAGGCGCCTGGGATCGATTGACCGCCGGCGGTCGCCTGGCGACGGCCTGTAACTCGATTGAAAATCTCGCCGCCGTCCATGCATTTCTGCGGGCCCGCTCGGCCGATGCTGCTTACTGGATGATCAACATCGCCCGCGGCTATGAACAACTCGACCGCATCCGCTTCGAGTCCATTAATCCGGTCTTCCTCATCGCCGCCACGAAGCCGGTGAAGTAGCCGCGTGGCAGGGGCATGCTCGAAAGGGACTCGATGATGAACGCTTTGCCCGAGCCGCTCGATGTGATTGCTGTCGGCGCCCATCC
>CAZCHF010000040.1:0-7618 GCA_964498325.1 uncultured Candidatus Kuenenia sp. | reverse complement strand
TCGGCTGCGGGGGCACACTCGCGCTGTTGGCTTCGCAGGGGCATCGTGTCGGCATCGTCGATCTCACGGATGGCGAGCCGACGCCGCGTTCGAGTGGTCCGGAAGAACGCCTTGCCGAGGCCGCGGCCGCAGCCAAGGTGCTGGGCGTGGTCCACCGCCAGACGCTTCCGTTTCCGAATCGCCGGCTGTTCGATTCATTCGAGGTGCGGGTCGAGTTGGCCAAGATTTTTCGCCGTTGGCGACCGCGGGTCGTCTTGGGTATCGCCGACAAGACGCCGCTGGCCTCGCCCGACCACGCCCAGGCGGTCGCGATCACCGAAGCCGCGGTCTTCTACTCGCGGCTCACCAAGTGGGACGACACGTTTGACGGGCTTCCGGTCCATACGGTCCCGCAACTGCTCACCTATTTCCTCTTCGCCGGCGTGCCACAGGTGCCTCACGGCCACTATCCGCTCGTCGTGGACATCGCCGGACAGCTCGACGCCAAGCTCGAAGCGATCGCCTGCTACAAAAGCCAGTTCCCGCCCGAGAAGGCCCACGTGTTTCCTCGCGTGCGATCCATGGCCGAAACGGTCGGAATGATGGCGGGGTGTGCCGCTGGCGAGTTGCTCGCCAGCACGAGGCTGCCGATGACCTCCGAGCCCATGCGCGCGCTTTTTCCCTAGGCGACGATGGAACACTCATCCTGGCGGAGCGGAACTCATCGCCACGCGGAAGCCCAGGTACCGGATGCGACACGAAGGCTCGAGGCCGTAGCGAAACGCCGACCGGCATCGCCCGGCGGAACTGATGCAATTGCCGCCCCGAGCGACCCGGGCCGATGCCGCCGAGGGACCGTGCGGGTCGCTCACCGCAGCCTTTGCATACTCGTCGCTCCAGTCGCTGCACCACTCCAACACATTGCCATGCATGTCGTAGAGCCCCCACGGGTTCGGCGTCTTCTGCCCAACCGCGTGGGTCTGCTTGTCTGAGTTGCCGTCAAACCACCCGTGCTCGCCCAGCCACGACTCGTCGTCGCCGAACGAAAAATTCGTCGTTGTCCCGGCTCGGCACGCATACTCCCACTCCGCTTCCGTCGGCAGCCTGTAGACTCGTCCCGCCTTCCGCTCGGCGGGCGACGCCGACAGCTTCGTGCAGAAATCGACGGCGTCCTGCCAACTGACCTGCTCCACGGGCCGGTCATCGTCTTGCCAGTTACTCGGGACGTTCCCCATCACTCGCTTCCACTGGGCGTTCGTGACTTGGTACACACCGATCGAGAACGGCTTGGTCAACGTCACCTGATGAGGTGTCTCGTCCGCCTCGCCGTACGGTTGGCCCATGGTGAACGTGCCGGGCGAGATGAACCTCAGCTTCATTCCGATCGAGTTGGTGACGCTGCTCAATCGCTCGCATTGGGCCTTGAGTTTGGCCATGCGGTCGCTCTTCGGCACCAACGCCAGGTAAGCCCTGCAGAGGTTCAGGATCGCGACGGCTTCGCTGGCGGCCACCGCGCCGTGCGCTTTGGCCCCTTTGACCGCATCGGCCAACCGGTTTTCGAGGGATACCGCTCGATTGACGCGATCGAGAAGAGCACGAAGTTCACCCGAGGCAGGGAAGTCGTCCACCACGGCGCCCGCCAGTGCCGCCGAAGCGGCTTTGGGCTTGTCCGCGTCCATGGCATCGCGAGCCCTGGCGAGTCGGGCGTCGCGGCGTTCGACCAGTTTGTGGAGGAGCTCCACGAGGTCTTGTCGATCCTCCTGGAGCTCCAATGCCCGTTCGACCGCCGGAAGGAGCCCGTCGACGTCGTTTTGCTTGATCCGATGAGCAATCATCGTGACCAGCTCCTCGAACTCTCCTTGCCGACTGTGGCATTCTTCCAGGAGTCCCGAGGCGTCCACCGAATGCAATGGGTCTGCGAACGATCCGACGGCGTGGATCGCGGAGGCTTCTTCATAACTTGCGAAGGACTCCCCGGTCTCGTCGGTGTCGTCGATGGCGGAGGCACGCTGTGACTGGTGCCCACCGCACTCCCCGCAGATCGAGTCCCAGACAGGAATTTGGGCATGGCATTGCGAGCATGCCATGCGCAGCGATGCCCCGCATTTCTTGCAGAACTTTCGACTCAGATCGGAATGCACGGTGCCGCAGGATTGGCACTGGCCCTCTTGGATCTCGACGCCATCCCCCGGATGCGCGGCTACGACGGTCCTCGATTCCCACATGGCGGCCCGCAGTGCGTCGCGGAACTCCCTCGCCGATTGGAAGCGGTCTTCCTTGGCTTCTTCGAGTGCTTTTGCCAGCACACTCTTGAGCTCAGTTGGCACCAGATCCAGCCGGATGATTTTCGGGTTTTTGCCGGTGAGCATCTGGTAGAGCGTGGCGGCGAGGCTCCAGAGGTCACTGCGGGCGTCCACCAGCGAGGCATCGAGTCGCTGTTCCGGAGGCATGAAGTCGGGTGTGCCGAGAATGACCCCCGCCATGGTCATCTGGTGATCCGTAGCCTCGGCCTTGGCAAGGCCGAAGTCGGTGAGTTTGGCATGGCCGTCCCGGCTGAGGAGCACGTTTGCCGGCTTGATGTCACGGTGGATGATGCCCGCTGCATGAGCCTTCGCGAGTCCTTCGCAGAGTTGACACGTAAGTTCGACTGCGATTTCAAGAGGAATCGCTTGGTTCGTGCAACGTTCGGCCAGGTTGCCGCCGTCCACGTATTCCATGATCAGGAACGGTCCATCCGTGGCTCGTCCGTAGTCGTAAATCTGGACCACGTTCGGATGGCTGAGGGCGGCGATTGCCTTGGCTTCGGTCACGAACCGCCTGATGGCGGCCTTGCTGTTGGCCCCCTTCCCGAGGATGCGCTTGATGGCCACCTTGCGGTCCAGGCGTGTGTCGGTGGCGAGCACGACGGCGCCCATGCCTCCCTGGCCGAGCGTGCCTTCAATCTTGTAGCGAGCCTCGAGATCGACGACTTCGAGCTCGTGGATTGCCGTGTCGAGCACCGCCTCGTTGGCGCCGCGGGTTGGCTGATCGCCGAATCCACCGACGTTCGGGGAACGCGTTGTCCGCCGACCGACGCTGGCATCGTCATCGGGGGCGTTGTCGTCATTCAGGCTCACGATCGCCCCCCCGAGTTGCCGATGGCCTGGACAGGTACCCCACTACCATACCACCCGCCAGGGTGACGCCGAATGCCCCTGAGGTGCCACGTCGGCCACATGCTCCCCCGCGGGGCCCGCGTCGGCCGTGCATGTCGTGGCGCTCGACGATCAGGCGGCCTCGGGTTCATCCTGAAGGTGGGCGTGGCCGCGGTAGGTGATCGCGATCGGCACGAAGGCGACCGCGGCGGCAAGCATGCAGCCCGTCCAAAACCAGTAATAGGCGGCTCCTTCGAGCGTTTCGAGGCCGCCGATCTGTGTTTCGCTTGTGACCTTCGTTTCAGGGGCTTCACCGCGAGCGGCCTCCACTTCGAGTCGACCGGCCTCGCCTTTGAGCTCGATGAGGCGCTTCTCCCGCCAGGTCAGGGGTTTGTCCTTGACCCGTGCAGCGGCCTCGGGATCGACCCGCACCGCCGTGGCCATGAGGACAACATCGTCGGGCGTGAACGGTCGGCCGTCAGGACCATCCGAAACGAGCCGGTAGCGATCGCGCGTGATGCGACGGTAGAGGATCGGCTTTCCGGACGAATCGACGATCCCCGTGATCAACGCGTTTCCCTCGATGTCGGACGGAATCGCTTTCTCGGCGTCATTGCGTGCTGAAGAAAAGAAGACTGCATCAATTTTTGCCTTCGCTTCAGTGAGCGGAGCATCTTCGGCTGTCGCCGTGACGCCCTCCGTCTTCGGCACGTGGATCGAGTGGTTCAAGGCGGCAGTCACGTAGTTGCCGAGCGAGATGGACAGGAGCCACACCGCCATGATCACCGACTTCATCGTCTTTGGCGCCTGGGCATAGGAAAACTCCAGGCCTGTGATCGACACCATGACCTCGGCCGACGTGATGACGCAGTAGGCGATGAACTGCCAGGCGATGCTCGGCTTGGCTCCGCCGTCGATCCAGCCTTGAACGACGGACGACAACGCAAAACCTGCCGTCATGACGAAGAGACCGATGCCGATCTTCCGGAGGGGCGTGAGCCGGAAGACGGTGTTGATGGCCGGGTAGACGATGAACTGGAAGATTGGAATCAGCACCATCACGAGGATCGGGTTGAGCACCTGGATTTGCGAGGGGAGCCAATCGATCCCAAGCCAGCGGAGGTTCATGTTCTCCGCCTGGAGCACCCAGGCGGAGCCAGTCTGGTCGAAGAGGGACCAGAAGACGGTGATGCACGCATACACGAGGGCGAGTCTGAGGATCGTGAACATCCCCTCTCGGCTGAACAGCTCCTTCAAGAACGTCATGCCGCCCGGGGGCACATGGATGTACCGGTTGCGGCCGAGCCAAAAGGCGAGCGTTGCCAGTGCCATGAGAACACCCGGCACACCGAAGGCGACGTGGGGCCCGTACCATTCGAGGAGCCACGGGGTCATGACGGTAGAAAGCGTCGAACCGAAGTTGATCGCGAAGTAAAACCACTGATAGACCTTCTCCATCAAGTGTTCGTTGCGCTTCCCGAACTGGTCGCCGACATGTGCTGACACGCAGGGCTTGATGCCACCGGAGCCGAGCGCGATGAGAAACAACCCCAGCCACATCCATTGCTCGGCCGTGAGGCCACCGCTGCCGATGAAGGCGAGAGCCAGGTGGCCGAGGCAGTAGAGCACCGACATCCAGAGGATGATTCGGTACTTGCCAGTGAAAGCGTCGGAGAGAATGGCGCCCAGAATCGGGAACAGATACACCCACGACGAAAACGTGTGGTACTGCGCCTGGGCCTCGGAATTGCTCATGCCCGTCCCGATGGGTTCGGACATGATGGCCAGGTAGCGGACCATGAAGATCGTAAGGATCGTCCGCATGCCGTAGTAGCTGAACCGCTCGGCCGCCTCGTTGGCGATGATGTAGGGAATGCCCGGCGGCATTCGGTCGGTATCAGCGGGCGTGGTACGGTAGGTCGCCATCGGGCGGCATCGTAGCAGGTCTCGGCCGGTATGCTGCTGGCGAATCGAGGCGGTACGGAGGAATGGATGAGCGACGTCGATTGCATCGTGGTAGGCGCCGGGCTTGCGGGATTGGCCTGTGCGCGGGCCCTGCATCAGGCCGGCCGGCAGGTGCTCGTGCTCGAGTCGGCCGAGCGGGTTGGCGGACGGGTCGCCACGGACTCCGTCGACGGTTTTCGGATCGACCGGGGCTTTCAGGTCTACAACGATGCGTATCCCGAAGGAAGACGCCAACTCGATCTGGATGCCCTGCGCCTGGGGCGATTTGATGCCGGGGCCATCGTCGCTGAATCAGGAAAATTGCGGCGGATCGCCGACCCGTGGCGCAATCCCGTGGCTGCCCTTCGGGCAGTCTTTGCCGGCACGGTCGGCGTGGGTGACGGTTGGCGCATGGCGCGACTGCGGTCGGATGTGCTCGCCATGCTGAGCGAAGGAACTCTCGATCCGGACGTGCCCGCTTCCGATGCGGAGCGGACAACCGCGGAGGAACTCGCGGCTCGTGGCTTCTCGCCTTCGATCGTCCGGCGGTTCTTCAGGCCTTTCTTTGGCGGCGTCTTCCTCGAACGGACGCTCGACACGGCGGCGACGGTGTTTCTCTTCGATTTCGCCATGTTCGCACTCGGGCGGGCTTCGCTGCCAGCCGGGGGCATGGAAGCAATCCCTCGTCAGCTTGCCGCGGGACTTCCCTCGGACGCCGTGCGAACGGGGACGACTGTGCGCTCCATCGTGCCCGGTGCTGTCGAGCTTGCCGATGGCAGCAGGCTTCACGCTCGCGACGTCGTTGTGGCGGTCGATCGGGCCGCGGCGGCATCACTGCTTCCCGAGGGGATGCATGGAGCGTGGTCGGCTCGGCGCGACAAGGCGACGCGGCTGGTCGCATTTGCTGCCGACCAATCACCCATCGATGAACCCACGCTGCTTGTCAGTGCCGACGATGCCGGACCGATCGACAACCTCACCGTGCCTTCGGATATCGCGTCTGAATATGCCCCAGCTGGGGCGTCGCTCGTGACCGTGTCGGTCAGGCCGAGCGTCGCGGCCGAAGGCGAGTCGCTCGTCGCTGCTGTTCGCGACCAGGCGGCAGGATGGTTTGGCAGGCAAACAAGAGGCTGGCGAGAACTGGCGACCGTTCATATTCGCCACGCCTTGCCGGATGAATCGCCGGCCGCCCGCAGGGGTCGGCTGGCGGGGCCGCTTCTCGCCGACAGACTCTGGGCCTGTGGTGACCACTGCACGTCCGCCTCGATCAACGGGGCTTTGGCCAGCGGTCGCCGGACAGCCGAGGCCGTCTTGGCGTCCTGATCGCGACTATTTCGCGGTTATTTCGATCGTGACTCTGCGGTTCCCGATCTATACAATCGATTGAAACGCCTGTTTGAAACAGGCTTTCGGATCGGGAGTGAGTCGCGTGATCCAGCAGGTTGCAGCGCAAAAAATGGCAGTCGATGGCCCCGGGGAAGACCCGCGGGAGAGACTGCTCCTCGCTGCCGGCCAGGAGTTCGCCGAAAAGGGCTACGAGGCGGCAACGGTTCGTGACATCTGCCTGGCCGCCGGTGCGAATGTGGCCGCCGTCAACTACTACTTTGGTGACAAGCGGCGCCTGTACATCGAGAGTGTCAAGCACGCCCACGAGCAGCGGGTGCGGCAGGTTCCGGAGCCACAGTGGGAGCCGGGGACGCCCCCCTCCCAAAAACTTCGCGACTTTCTCGGGAACACGCTCGAGCGCATGCTCGGATTCGGCCAGCCCCCGTGGCAGGTGAGGCTCATGCTTCGCGAGGTGCTCCAGCCGACGGAAGCCTGCCGCGAACTCGTGGAGGATTATTTTCGGCCGCACTTCGAGTTGCTTGTGTCGATCCTCAGCGAGATTTCGCAGGGCGGCCTCGACAAGCCCCGTCTGCGGCGGGTGGCCGTCGGGGTGATGGGGCAATGTTTTGTCTACCGTGCTGCCGGTGACGTCGTCGGCATGCTCGTGCCTGCGGACGAGCTTGCGTCGCTCCACACGCTCGACGCGCTGGCAGACCACGTGACGCACGCCACGCTTGCGGCCCTCGGAGCAGGACCGTCGCTGGCATCGCTGAAGTGCTCGGAACACACCAGGGACCGTGAGTCTCCATGAACGTCGTGCGCACCATTCTTCGCTGGGTCATGCCGGTCGTCATCCTCGGTGGAGGCGTGGCAATATTCATGGCCATGGGTGACCAGCCTCCGCCGGAGCGGAAGCAGTCTGAGAAGCCCGCCGCGACACCGGTGCGGGCCGTGGAGGTCGTTCGTGAGAACGGTGGCTTGACCATCGAGCTCGATGGCGTGGTCGTGCCGCTGCGGGAGGTGACGCTCGCAGCCGAGGTTCCAGGTCGCGTCTTGCGGAAGGCGGCCGACTGCAAGGCAGGGCGGTTCGTGTCTGCAGGGACGCTGCTCTTCGAGATCGATCCCCGAGACTATGAACTCGACGTGGCGAGGCTCGAACGTGAGGCCAGCCAGGCGTCGCTCGCCATTGAAGAGACAGAAGAGGAGCTCGTCCAAAATACGGCGACCACCGAGCT
>CAZCHF010000039.1:0-35884 GCA_964498325.1 uncultured Candidatus Kuenenia sp. | reverse complement strand
AACTCTTCCTCTTTGATGCTGTCGCACTGTTCCCAGGCGTCTCGGGAGTCGTGGCTTTGCGCTCCGGGCTCACATGCGGTGAGCGTGAAGTCGACCATGACCAAATCCGAAAACTCGTCAGGCGCATCACCCACCAGCCGTGTCTGGGCCGGGCGAAGCGTATCGAGGTCGACGATGGCCACTGTGTCGGTTCGATCGGCGAAGGAAAATCGTCTCCCCTGGGCCACCATGCGACCACCGGATGCGACGAGGACACTTCCGTCGTACACCGCTCGCCCCGCCTCGTTGCCGACGAGGTTGGCATAGACATAGGCCGAGGCAAACGCCCTCGATCCCTCGAGGACGAAGCGACGGCGGATCTCCTCCTTGCCGAACGCAAAATGACTCGCCGAAGGGTTGAGGATCACGTCGATGCCACGCCGAGCCAGCGCCGCCCCCGGCCGGTCAGCTGCCCACGCGTCTTCGCAGATCTCAAAGCCGACTCGAACACCGCCGATGTCGAACCGGAGGTCACCGATGGGAATCCCCGCCCCGTGGCCGGTCAGCGTTGCACGTCGCCCACGCGGCCACGGCCGAAACCAGCGAGGTTCGTAATGAATCCCGTCGCCGGCAAGGTTCTGCTTGCAGACGATGCCCGCCACCCGGCAGTTCACCACGAACGCAACCGCGTCATACAAGCCGCTTTCAAAGCGCACCGGCAACCCGACGGCGACTGCGATTCCTGCCGTGTGAGGCATGATCTCTTCGAGCATCCGCCAGGCCATGCGCGGCACGCCCGTCGCCAAAAACGCGTCTTCGCAGCCGTACCCGGTCACGCACAACTCGGGCAGACAGAGCACCGCAACGCCCGCCTCCCGCGCAGCTGTGATGGCCGCCACGATCCGGTCACGGTTGCCATCCCAATCGAGCGGCGTCTGATTGAGAGCCGAACCACCGAGGCGGATCAGGTGCATGTGGGAGGTCTCAGGCGATAACCTGGCTTGTTCACTCGCCGTCAGCCCGGCTCTTCGAGATAGGTGTAGCCGCCGAGGCCTTCTTCATAAAATTTAAGAAACCGACCTGCCTGGCCGTCGCTGATTCTCCCCTCGCGAACGGCCTGCTCGATCGAGTCGCGCAGCTGATGGACAAGTTGCTCAGCGTCGAACTCGACGTAGTCAAGCACCTCGCGGACCGTGTCCCCTTTGATGACCGCATCGACCACGACCTCGCCGCGTTCGTCGGTGCTGACGTGGACGGCGTTCGTGTCGCCAAACAGGTTATGGAGGTCGCCGAGAATCTCCTGGTAGGCCCCGATGAGGAAGGCCCCCAGATAGTAGGGCTCGTGGTTCCACGAGTGGAGCGGCAACATGCGCTTCACATCTCGGCGGTCGATGAACTGATCGATCTTGCCGTCGGAATCGCACGTGACGTCCCCGAGCACGGCTGCCCGCGTCGGCTTCTCGTCGAGCCGGTGGATCGGCATCACCGGAAACAGCTGTTTGATGGCCCAGCTGTCGGGAATCGATTGGAAGAGTGAAAAATTGCAGAAGTAGGTGTCCGAGAGCGAAGCCTCGAGCCCCTCGAGCTCTTCCGGCACATACTCCATCCCTCGGGCGAGCTTGTGAATGCGTCGGCAAGTCGCCCAGTAGAGGTTTTCGACCGCTGATCGTTGATCGAGCGGCAGGTAGCCGCTGGCGAAGAGCGTCATCGCCGTGTCGAGGCACTGCTGGGCGTCATGAAAACTCTCGAGCACGTTGCGAACGTTGATGTTTTGGTACGTCTCGTAAAGGTCGACGAGCGGGGCTTCGGCATCCGAAGGAGGTTCAGTGATCTCTGTCGTGCCTCCCTGCTCGGAGACACCGAGCACGCCAAAAATCAGCATGCTGTGGTAGGCGACCACGGCCCGTCCACTTTCCGAGACGATCGTGGGATGCGGAACACCGGCTTCGTCACACGCATTCTGCACGTGGTACACCACGTCATTGGCATACTCTTGCAGGCTGTAGTTGACGCTCGACTCGAAGTTGGTCTGCGAGCCGTCGTAATCGACACCAAGGCCGCCACCGACATCGAGATACCGTAGCCCGGCGCCGCGCTTCACGAGCTCGGCGTAGATCCGTGAGGCTTCGTTCAAGGCGGCCTTGATGTGCCGGATGTTCGTAATCTGGCTGCCCTGGTGGAAGTGCAACAGCTGAAAACAATCCTCCATGCCCCGCGAGGCAAGGAGATCGAGCCCCTTCACGAGCTCACTCGCGGTCAGGCCAAACTTGCTCCGGAACCCACCGGATGCCTGCCATCGGCCACTGCCCCGCGATGCCAGCTTGACGCGCATGCCTATCCGCGGCCGCACGCCGACCTTCTCGGCGTATTCGAGAATGAGTTGGAGCTCGGAAAAACGCTCGACCACCGGGATGATGTGCCGGCCGATCTTCTGGGCCAGCATCGCCGTCTCGATGAATTCAGCATCTTTGAATCCATTGCAGATGATCGGCGTGTCGTTGTCGGCCAATGCGATGACGGCCAGCAGTTCCGGTTTGCTACCCGCCTCGAGACCGAACTTGAACGGTCGGCCGAACTTCAAGACCTCTTCGACCACTTGCCGCTGCTGGTTCACCTTGATGGGATACACGCAACAGTAGTCGCCGTGGAACCCACTCTCCTTCATGGCTGCCGCGAAGGCGGCATGGATCTCCCCCAGCCGATGCTGGAGAATCTCGCCAAACCGCAGCAGGATCGGCAGGTCGACACCCCGGATCTGAAGTCGGTCGATCAATTGCTTCAAGTCGATGCTGCGGGTCGGGTCCTTGTGAGCGTGAACACGAAGATGCCCGTTCGGCCCGACCGAGAAATACCCGTTGCCCCACCGAGCCACCTCGTACAGGTCGGCTGCGTCGGCGGTGGTCCAATGCTCAACGTCCAAATCGACGGCAGCCATCGAGGGCCCTCAGTATCCAGTGACAACTCCAGTGCCACGGCACGAAAGTGTATCGCGGATGCATTTCTCGGCCATGCCACTCCGTCACACGACCGTGCGTGACCAATCACCTCGCAGATAGAGCACAAGCATGCCCAGCCCACGGGCCGCCAGGTCAGCGGCCATCGCAAGCCAAGCACCATAGACACCCAGCCCCCATCCCGGGAGTGTGCCGAGCCCACATGGGAGTTCGATCGTGGGCCACGCCAAGAGCACGGCGAGCGGAAGCCGTATCACGATCAGGCCCGTGAAGTTGACGACGAGTGGTGGCCGGGTGGCCCCCGCCCCACGCATGCCGCCGGAAAAAACCATCAGCAGGGCAAGGGGCGGCTGCACGAAGGCCACGATCCAGACGAGCGACGCTGCCAGTGAGGCGACCTCCGGCTGGTTTCCGGCGCCGCCGGTGAACCATACTGCGAGGGGTTGGGACGCGAGCAGGAACCCGCCTCCAGCAAGGGTCATCAAGCATGTCGCCGTGGCCGCGGCCATGCCGACGCTTCGGCGGGCTCGTGCTGCGTCACCAGCCCCAAGAAACTGCCCTGCCAGCGTCGCAGCCGCCACGCCAAACGCGCTTCCAGGCAAAAACGCAAGCGATTCAATCGCGATCGCGACCGAGTGGGCCGCAGCGTCGAGGTTTCCGAGCCGGTTGACGATGCCGAGGAACGTGAGGTGGCAGACGGCATTGCCGATCGTGTCGATGCCGGCAGGCCCGCCAACTCGCTTGATGCGGTCGAGCATGACGCGGCGAAGATTCCAGTCATTCCGGGTGGGCCGCAGCCCCCGAGAGGATCGCGCCAGGAGAATGCTCACCACGACCGTCCCGCTCGCGTACCCGGCGACCGTGCCCCAGGCCAATCCCTCCCAGCCGAGCGCGGGCAGCCCCGCTTGGCCGGTGGCCAGACAGAAACTTGCCGAGGCGTTGACCAGGTTGACGACCGACATCGCCACGAGCCCCCCCACCATGTCGCCGGCCCCACGGAGCGCCGCGACGCCCACGGCGGTCACGGCGAGGAGCGGGAGTGTCGGAACGACGATCGTAAGGTACCGGATTGCGAGATCGCTGCTCCCTGGCGGCAGGCCGAGCAGCCGGACAAACCAAGCGCCCCACGACACGGCCAGTCCGAGGGACACAAGCGCAAGCCCGAGTGCCACGAGGAGGCAAGCAGCCGTAGCCTGCCGCGCCGACGCATGATCCCCGGCACCCACGGCGCGTGCAACGAGAGCGGTCGCTGCCGCGGCCGGCGTGACGAAGAGGACGGGCAAAAACGCCAGGCAATACGCCACCAAGCCGATGGCGGCAAGGGGCTCGGCATCGGCAAAGAGATTGCCGGCAAGCCACTTGTCGACGAATCCGACCGCCAGCGCGAGAAACTGCTCGAGCAGCACCGGCCCGACGAGCACAGCCAGCGGCCAAAGCGTGCCGGGGAGGACGGTGACCCCACCGCGGCCCGCGTCACCAGGTCTGGGGCCCGCCTCGGTCAGGCGAACAACTCCTTGATGACCTTGCCGGAGTTGGCGATCTTCATCGGCCGCCCGTTCTTGGCGGTGAACGTCGTCTCCAGTTTGATCCCGAGCGCCTTGAGCACACTCGCCATGAGGTCCTCGGAGGTGTACGGCTCCGAAGCCACCTCGCGGCCGTCCGAGCTGGTCTCGCCCACGACGACTCCTCGCTTGAACCCGCCGCCCCCGACGACCGTGCTCCAACTTCGCGCCCAGTGGTCGCGGCCCGCACCGCCGTTGATGTTCGGCGTGCGGCTGAACTCGCCCATCCAGATGACGACCGTGTCGTCGAGCATGCCGCGGTCGGCAAGGTCACTTACCAGGGCGCTCATGGCCTTGTCGACTTCCGGAAGCTTCTGGTTCTGGAGCGTCGGGAAGATGTTGGCATGGTTGTCCCACCCGCCGAGATCGACCTCCACGAATGGCACGCCCATTTCGACGAGCCGGCGGGCCATCAAGCAGCCCCGGCCGAAGCCCGTATTGCCATACTTCTCACGAACATCTGCCGGCTCTTCCATGACCTTGAAGGCCTTCATCTGGTCGCTCGTCATGAGCTTCACGGTCTTGTCGAGAACCTTCATGTGATCGTCGGCCGCACTGCCACGACTTTCACCGATGAACTTCTTCTCGATCGTCGCGAGCATTTCGAGACGCTGCGACAGCCGCGTCTGGTCGATGCCCATGTCGAGGTTGCGAACATTGCCGTTGGAATCGACGACGAATGGCGCCCACGTCATCCCCAGAAAACCAGGGCCCACGCTGCTGCCACCGACGGAGACGAACGGGGGAATCTCGAGGTGTGGCACCTGGCTGATGAGCTCGTGAGCGATGACCGACCCATAGCTCGGATGCTCGACGTTCGGGTTGGGCACGTAGCCCGTGTGCATGTAGTAGCGCCCGCGCATGTGATCGGCTTCGCGGGTGCTCATCGACCGCACGATCGCCATGTGATGCATCTGCTGGGCCATGAGCGGCAGGTGCTCACAAATCTGCACGCCGTCAGCACTCGTCGCGATGGGCTTGAATGGCCCGCCCGTCGGCTGGCCTGGTTTCAAGTCCCACATGTCGATCGTGCTGGGCCCGCCCCCCATCCACAGCAGGATGGCGGCCTTGTGCCGCTTTCGCATGTCGGTCGCGTTCGCCAGAATCGAATTGGTGAAGGTCGTCGCGGGCGCGGCGAGGGCGGCGGCTCCGGCGAGATGGCTCATGAAGTGCCGACGGTTCATGCCGGCAGGGATATCGAACAGTCCGGGCATGCGGGGGCTGGCTGACATGGCGAAACTCCTGCGGTACACGAGGTGAATCGTTCCCTGGCCGTTGCCGGCCCATCACACTATTCGACCGACCGATTATCCATTATTTCCGCTCCCTCCGCCAATCGTCTCCCCGGCCTAGTGATTGATGATGAATTCGTTGGAATTGAGAACCGCCCACCAGACGTCCTGAAGGGCGGCGACAACGTCGCCTTTCCTCGCGGCGAGGAGGGCGGCTGCGTCCTGCCGTTCCTTCGGGGAAGGCACACGAGCGAGGGCCGCCTTGTAGAGGAGGTCGATCTTCTGGGGGGGGGTCATCGAGCTCGTGGCCACCTGGTCCAGGAAGCCCCCCTTCCCCGTGCTCGTGGCCTGTTTGATGAGGTCGCCATTGAACATCATGAGCGCCTGCGGGATCGACCCGTTGAAGGTGGTCGCGTCGTCTCCCTCGTCGGTGCCGAAGGCGATCACAAACTGCGAGAGCCACTGGTCCTTTTTCTTGGCGGCATCTTCGCCGCGGCTGGTTTGGTCGGCTTGGGTTGCCGTCAGGAGCGATTCGTACAGCTGCTCAGCCTGCATTTGCCGCACGTAAAAGTGCGTGAACTTCGGTCGCTCACCCATCAAGGGGTCATCGGCCTTGTTGGCGGCAACGGTTCGGCTCGACAAGGCGTAAGGCCGGGAGAGCACGATCCAACGAGTCAGCTCCTTGAGATCGAAACTGTTTTCACGAAAGCGCTCGGCGAGTCCATCGAGCAGCTCTGGATGCGACGGCGGATTGTGGTCGCCGAGGTCGTCAACCGGCTTCGTGAACCCGTAGCCCAGGAACTGCCCCCACATGCGATTGACGATCGCCTTCGTGAAGTAGGGACTCCCCTTGATGAGCTGCGCCAACTCACGTCGACGATTCGTTCCGTAGGGAGTGCCGTCGGCCATCTTCCCTGGCAGATACCCGGTCTTGGAAATCTCCGTGCCGTCGACGAAGACGGGATACGCCACCTTCATGATGCCGTTGCGAAGCTCATAGAAGAGCTCCGCTTCCTCGGGGTTGCCCCCTTCGCCTGCGAAGTCCTCGTCCACGAGCTCGACCCATTGCACGTCCTGCGTGCCGTCGCGCTTCCGAAGGGCCCGTGTCTGACGAAAGAAAGCGTTGAGCTCCCAGAACTGATTCTGTTTCCCCTTGTTAAACGGGTGATTGTGGCACTGCGTGCACTGCACCTGAAGGCCGAGAAAGATCTGGGCGGTTTTTGCCGTGGCCTGCACCCCGTTCTCGACACCCATCTCTTCCATCTTGCCGCTCAAGAAATTGACGGCACCGTTGAACCCGGAGGCGTTCTGGCGATTCGTGTTGACTCCGGTGGCGGTCACCAACTCGTCCATGAACTTGTCATACGGCACGTTCTTGGAGAACGCCCGACGGAGGTACTGCCGCATGCCCGCACGACTCACGCGTTCATTCTCGACATCGCGGCCGATGAGGATCGTCGTCCAGACATCGGTGAAGTGCCTCGCGTACTCGTCGACATAGTCATCCCCGAGGAGCCGAGCTACGAGATCAGCCTTCTTGGCAGGGGATGAATCGGCCAGAAAGGCGTCCAACTCTTTCACTGTGGGAACCCGACCGATCAGGTCGAGATGAACCCGCCTGCACCACTCGCCGTCCGTGGCGTCCGGCGACGGTTGAAGGCCTGCATCGGCCCATACGGACGCGATCTGATCGTTGATGAACTTGACCTGCGCGATCCCGTAATGCTGTGGCTCGGCCACTTTGGCGGCCGGCGCGGCGAGCCCATCGGCATTTGCCGCTATCAGCAACACGGCTGTGAGTGCAGGGGCCCAGATCCGAACGACTTGGCGCATGGCAAAACCCCAAGAGAACGCGGCACGGGCGCAGCATGCCCGTGCTCAGGATTCTATTCAACGCGTCGCCCAAAACCTATTCCGGCGGTTCGGGTTCCGACGGTCAGTGGGCTTTGCCGCTCAGCCGCTGGCTTTTTCGAGCTTCGGCGATTGGGTGCGGGTGCTCATCTCCTCGCGAACGAACTCGAGGATGGCCCGATCCCCGGCGTCGCCGAGCCTGGGCTTGGCGAGCCTGAGAATCCGGGTGTACCCTCCCGGACGGTCGGCATAGCGAGGTGCGATGACCTCAAAGGCGACTCTCGCCGCCTTTTTGTCACCAAGCAGCGTGATCACACGGCGACGGGCCTTTACGGCCGGCGCCATGGCCTGAGCCCAGGCCTGCCACTTCGGCCCCGTGCGCCACTCTTTCCAGGCAGCCGACCCGCGCTCGGCCGTCGTTCCATGTGCCGAGGCAGCCGCGGCCGCAGCAATGCCACGGCGGGCAATCGTGATGCACTTCTCGACGAGCGGACGCACTTCCTTGGCTTTGGGGAGCGTGGTGATGATCCGCCCCTTGACCTTGGCGGCTCCAACGTCACCTGGGTCGACTTCCTGCTCGGTGAGCATGAGCGCCGAGGCAAGATTCCTCAAAAGGGCCCGCTGGTGCGATGGACTGCGACCGAGAATCCGGCCTTTTCGACGATGACGCATGACTTTGTTCCTTGAACAGCCAGAGGAGCGCGATGCGCGCCATTTGGTGAATCAGGCCCCCGCAACGGCGTGGACGTCCATGCCGAGCCGGAGACCAATCTCCTTGAGTTTCTCTTCGATTTCTTCCACCGTCGTCTCCCCGGCGTTCCGCATGGCGAGAACGTCTTCCCGGGTGCGAGACACCAGATCACGAAGGATCGTGATGCCCTCCTCGTGGAGACAGTTGGCGGCGCGGCCCGACAGCCGAAGGTCTGAAACGAGCATGCCGAGCCGACTCTCCAGCGGTGCCTCGACCGCAAAGACGTCGGCCGCCGCGGCCAGCGCCACAGCAGGCCCTGGCTGCGTGTATCCGACGAACGGATTGAGGTGCTTGCGAAGAATCTTGGCAGCCTCCACGAGCGCCATCTCCGGCGTCACGGTGCCATCGGTCCAAATTTCGAGCGTGAGCTTGTCGTAATTGGTCTTTTGTCCAACTCGAGTTTCCTCCACCTCGTACTTGACCCGGGTGACGGGACTGAAGACCGCGTCGAGCGGAATGATGCCGATTTCTTGCGAGGCCTGGCTGTGCTCACTGGCCGGTACGTAGCCGCGGCCGTTCTCGACCACCATCTCGAGCTCAAACGGCACGTCGTCGGTGAGCGTCGCGATCACGAGGTCCTTGTTGATCACCTCGACGGCGTCGTCCGTCTGGATGTCGGCCGCGGTGATCGGACCACGCGTGCTCTTCTCGACACGGATGACGCGCGTCGAGTCGCTGTGATTCTTCACGACGAGACTCTTCACCGCCAACACGATGTCGGTGACGTCTTCGAGCACGCCCTTGATGGTCGTGAACTCGTGGAGCGCGCCGGCGAGCTTGATCTGCGTGACCGCACTGCCCTCGAGGCTCGAAAGGAGCACCCGACGAAGGCTGTTGCCTACCGTCGTGCCGAAGCCTCGCTCAAACGGCTCTGCCGTGAACTTGCCATAGGTTCCGGTCAACGTACCGGCATCGGCAACCACGGCCCCAGGCAACTCGAGACCACGCCAACGAATATGCATGCGATGCTCCTTCAGAAACTTACTTGGAACACAATTCAATGATCAGATTGGCCTGCACAGGCAGCGACACATCGTCAGCGCCCGGAAGCCGATCCACCCTCGCCTCCGGAATCGCCCCGTCCATCCGCGAGAGGAAATCGGGAACGTCGCGACGAAACTCCGCCAGCGACCGATGGGCAAGCTGAAGAGCCTTGGCGCGATTCTTCACCCGCACCACGTCCCCAGCCCTCACCAGGTAACTCGGAATATCAAGTCGCTTACCGTTGATCGTGATGTGCCCGTGCATCACCATCTGACGAGCAGCCGCACGCGACGGGGCGAAGCCGAGTCGATGCACGACATTGTCGAGCCTGCGCTCGAGCAGCACCATGAGGGTCTCGCCGGTATTGCCCTTGCCGCGAACAGCACGGGCGAAGTAGGTTCGAAACTGGCGCTCGAGCACCCCGTAATAGTGCTTGAGTTTCTGCTTCTCACGCAGCCGCAGGCCGTAGTCAGTCGGCTTGGGCCGGCGCTTCTGAATCACGCCCGGCGGAACCGGACGACGCTCGAAAGCGCACTTTGGGGTGTCGCAGCGGCTCCCCTTGAGAAAGAGCTTGAGGCCGTCGCGGCGGCAGAGTCGGCAAACAGGTCCAGTGATACGTCCCATGGCGGTCTGTCAGTGTGTGGTGTCGAGGGAGAATGGAGCGTCAGACACGACGCTTCTTGGGAGGACGGCAGCCGTTGTGCGGCAGCGGCGTAATGTCTTCGATGCTTCGAACGTTCATGCCGGCAGCCTGAAGGGCAGTGATCGCGCTTTCGCGACCGCTACCCGGCCCCTTGACGCGAACCTCGAGATCCTTCACGCCGAATTTCGCGGCCTTCTCGGCAGCTTGCTGGGCGGCCATCTGCCCGGCAAAGGGAGTTCCCTTGCGACTTCCTTTGAAGCCACAGGTGCCACCGCTGGCCCAGCAGAGCGTGTCGCCACGAGCATCAGTGATGGTGACGGTCGTGTTGTTGAAACTGGCCACGACGTAGGCAATGCCTGACGTGACGCTCTTCTTCTTGGTCTTGGCTGCTTTCGACATGTTACTTGAGGTCCTTCACACCCTTCTTGCCTGCAACGGTCTTCTTCGGGCCCTTGCGTGTACGGGCATTTGTCCGAGTTCGCTGGCCCCGCACCGGCAAACCACGACGGTGCCGCAGGCCCCGATAAGAGCCGACGTCCTTGAGTCGCGAGATATCCTGCGCGACCTGCCGCCGCAACTGCCCTTCGACGACGTAGTCTTTGTCGAGCAGCGTCGCGAGCCGAGCCAACTCGTCCTCGTGGAGGTTGCGAGCCTGGGCAAGCGGGTCGACCCCGGCCTTCTGACAGAGCTCGCGAGCCACGCGCGGCCCGACTCCATAGATGTACTGCAAAGAGAAGATGGTTTTCTTCTCAGAAGGAATGTCAACACCCATCAATCGCGGCATGGCATGATCCTGAACGAGGCAAAGGCCCCAGAAGCGTTCCGAAGCGATGGCACGGCGTCATCCCTGCCGTTGCTTGTGGCGGGGATCGGAGCAGACCACGAACACCACGCCACGGCGTCGAACGATCTTGCACTTGTCACACATGCGACGGACGCTGGCGCGAACCTTCATGGCAGCGAGCGTGGCCGGCAAAGGCCACTCCTGGAAACGAATCCGAAACCAAAGAAACCGACAACGAACGCTTTGAAGCGAGCCGCGAATCATAGGTCGCCGGGGGCCCCGTTCGCAAGGGGGTGCCCGGAAACCCGCGAAGAAGCCCGACTCGCTCAGGCTGCCGAGCCGGCCGCCTGCACCACCTCGCCCTGCGCAGGAGGGGCGGTCAGGACCACCGGACCGCCATCCGTGATGGCCACGGTGTGCTCGAAATGGGCACTCGGCTTCCCGTCGATGGTGGACTGTGTCCAGTGGTCGGAGAGGCTCCGAACCTTCTTGGACCCCATGTTGACCATCGGCTCGACCGCGATGACGAGCCCCGGCTCCAACTCAAAATCGTGTTTTCGACGGAAGGCTGGAGTGCAAAAGTTCGGAACCTGAGGGTCTTCGTGCATGCTGCGGCCGATGCCGTGGCCCACGAAGTTTTCAACGACGGTAAACCCCTGATCGCGCACGTAGGTCGCCATCTCCGAGGCGACATCGCTCCATCGATTGCGCACCGCCATCAGCTCGATGGCGAGCGCCAAGACGCCCGACGTACAGTCGAGGAGCCGCTGGACATCGGGAGCGATCTCGCCTACCGGATGGGTGAACGCCGAATCTCCACACCAGCCTCCTACGCTGCACCCAGTGTCGATGCTCACGACATCCCCGCTCTGGAGCACCCGCGGACCTGGAATCCCGTGGACCACCTCCTCGTTGACCGAGATGCAGCAGACCGCGGGAAACGGAACCTTGCCTGGCACTCCCTTGAAGAGCGGCACCGCGTCGTGCTTCAAAAAGTGCTCTTCCACGGCCGCGTCAATCTCACCCGTCGTCACGCCGGGGCGCACGAGGGCCTTGGCAACCTGATGGGCGGACCACACGACAAGCCCCGCTCGCCGCATGAGGGCAATTTCACGAGGAGATCTCAGATTGACCACGAGCAAACCACTCTGACGGGGAATCAAAACCGCGAACGACGCCGCAGTATACCTCTCGGAACATGCGTGCGGGGCGAGCCCACCACACCACCACCCGCCTGACCGCCGTCAACGCCGACGTGCCCGAAATCGGTCAATGGCAGCCTTGACCCGTTCGAAAATTTCGTCCGCCGTTCCGAGCCCCTCGACGGATGCGAGCTTGCCTTGGCGGGCGTAGTACTGGAGCAGCGGGGCCGTCTGTCTCTCAAAGCTCGCGATCCGTTCCTCAAAGACCGCCGGATCGTCATCGGCTCGCTTGCGCGCCAGCATGCGCCGCACGAGCTCGTCACGAGGCACCGCCAACTCGATCACCCCGTCAACACTCATCGCGCGGCGCTCGAGCAGATCATCCAACGTTTCTGCCTGGGGAAGCGTGCGTGGAAACCCGTCCAGCAGACAGCCCTCGCGACAATCGGGCTCGGCAAGGCGTCGGCTCACCATGGCCACGATCATCGGGTCGGGCACCAGTTGACCGCGGGCCATCGCCTTGGCCGCCTCGATCCCCGCCGGCGTGCCGGCCCTGGCTTCGGCCCGAAGCATTTCTCCGGTTGACAGATGCGGAACGCGAAGCAACTCGACGAGCCGCTGACTCTGCGTTCCCTTCCCGGCGCCAGGAGGCCCAATGAGGATGATCCGCATGGCGGCTGCCGGTGGATGAGTGAATGAGGAGAACCCTACCGGGACCGACCGACACGACCGAGAACCGGCAGCAAGAGCCATTCAGGTCCGTCAGTTCCGTTCCAGGAGACCGCTGTAGTTCCGCATGACGAGGTGACTGTCGATTTTCTGGACGAGGTCGAAGACCACACTCACCGCAATGAGCAAGCCCGTGCCGCCATAAAAACTGGCTGCCTGAAACGGGATGCCGAGAAAGCCGGCGGCGATCGTCGGAAGCACGGCCACGAGCGACAAGAAGCCGGCACCGACATAGGTGATCCGCTCCATGACCCGCTCGAGGTAGTCGGCCGTCCGTTTGCCTGGGCGGTAGCCGGGGATGAACGCGCCGAAGTTCTTGAGGTTATCGGCCATCTCCTTCGGATTGAACGTGATCGCCGTCCAGAAATAGCAGAAGAAATAGATCAGGGCGATGTAGCAGACGTTGTAAAGATACGACTGCCCCCGCGTGAAGGATTCGTAGAGCCCCTGGAGCACGCCGCTCTGCGGAAAGCTCCTGGCGAGGTACTGGAAGAGGAACTGCGGAAAGAGCAGGAGCGAACTGGCGAAGATGATCGGCATCACCCCTGCCTGGTTCACCTTGAGGGGCAGGTACTGCCGCGTGCCACCATAGACCCGGCGGCCGCGCACATGCTTGGCACTCTGCGTCGGGATCCGCCGCTGCCCCTGCGTCATGAACACGACGCCGGCCACGACACCGACAAAGAGCGCGATCAAGACGGGAATCATTTCCACGCCGAGTTTGCCTGTCCCGGCTCCACCACCGACTTCCCATGACGTCGCCCCGGCAAGCTCGAAGAGGGCGCCAGGCATTCCGGCAAGGATGCCCGCCATGATGAGAAGGCTGATGCCGTTCCCGATGCCGAACTCGTCGATTTGCTCGCCGAGCCACATCAGAAAGACCGTGCCCGCGGTCATGGTCATGACCGCGACGAACTGCCAGATCAGCGGCAGACGACCATCGACCAAGAAGCCCTGCTGGATGAGCGACTGATCTCGCCCCGGTGCGGCAAGGTAGGCCACGTAAAACCAGCTCTGCACGATGCAAATGACGACAGTCGCATACCGGGTGTATTCGTTGATCTTCTTTCTTCCGGCCTCACCCTCTTTCTGAAGCCGTTCGAGCGGTGGCCAGACGGTGCCAAGAAGCTGGAAGATGATCGATGCCGAGATGTACGGCATGATGCCGAGGCCGAAAATCGTAGCCTGCGACAGTTGGCTGGCCGAGAAAACCGCCACGGTTCGAAGCAGTTCACCGACGCCCCCTGCTTGCTTGGCGAAAGCCGACATGGCTTCGGCATCGATGATCGGAAGCGGCACCTGCCAACCGACGCGGTAGATCGCGAGAAGTCCGAGGGTCAGCAGGATCTTCTGCCGAAGCTCCGGAATGGCAAAAATGACGCGGATCTTTTCGAGCACTGGATGCACTCCTCGGGACAGGCGGCGGGTCAGCCGAGGAGACTACCCGACAACAGGCTTTTTCCGCGACGCCTTTCCGATCTTTCGGACCAGGGGAGCCGGGCCCGGAAGTTCGGTAACCGTGCCGCCGGCCGCCAGGATCTTTTCCTTGGCCTTGGCACTGAAATGGTGGGCCGAAACCTTGAGGGCCTTGGTGATCTCGCCGTTCCCCAGAATCTTGAGGTCGTCCCAAATGCCCTTGAGCACCCCGGCGGCTCGCAGCGAATCGGGGGTCACTTCGCTCCCCGCCTCGCACACCGCGTCGAGCTGCTCGACATTGATGCTCTTGACCGTGCGAGCGAAGGCGTTGTGAAACCCTCGCTTCGGAATGCGACGAATGAGCGGCTGACGGCCGCCTTCAAAAATGCCGGCGGCAGCCCAACCCGCAAGTTGCCCCTGCCCCTTGTCACCACGGCCGGCGGTGCAGCCACGGCCCGAGCCTGGCCCACGACCGACTCGAAGCCGCTTGCGATTCTTGTGAATACCTTTGTTGACGTCGCAGAGTTTCATGGTCGAGAAGCCGAAAGTGAAAGAGCGGAGAGTGAACGGAGAACGATGGGCGAACTGACGGGATCAGACAGAAACACCTCGAAGGCGCTCGGTCTCTTCCTTGGTTCGAAGTTGCTTGAGCCCCTCGAGTGCAGCCTTGACCAGGTTGACCGGGTTGGTGGATCCATGCGCTTTGGTGAGGACGTCTTGGATGCCGGCTGATTCGCAGACCGCTCGCACCGCAGCGCCCGCAATGATGCCCGTACCCGGACTGGCCGGCAGCATGATCACCTTCGCCGTTGAATAGAATCCCTCCACGCGATGCGGGATCGTGCCCGCCTCGACCGGCACCTCGATGAGATTCTTCATGCCATCCTTGATGGCCTTCTCGACGGCCGGTGGCACCTCGTTGGCCTTCCCGTAGCCACAGCCCACCTTCCCTTTGCCGTTGCCGACGACGACCAGGCCGGCAAAGCTGAACCGACGGCCACCCTTGACCACGGTGGCGCAGCGTCTGACCTTGACGACCTTTTCGACGAACTCGCCGGTCCTGGAATCTTTGCCGGTGGACACGAGGTGGGGTTCTCCTGATGACGTGACTGCGTGTGAATCAGAACTCGAGGCCAGCCGCCCGGGCGGCGTCGGCCAGGGCCGCAACGCGACCGTGATACTTGTAGCTGCCGCGATCGAAGCAGACCTTGGAAACGCCGGCGGCGCGGGCCCGTTCGGCCACGGCCTTGCCGATCGCTTCGGCGGCCTGCTTGTTTCCACCGAACCCGACCGATCCGCGGATCTCACGATCGACGGAACTGGCCGATGCGACCGTCTTTCCGGTCGTGTCGTCGATCACCTGAGCGTAGATGTGCTTCGACGTTCGGAACACCGACAGCCGAGGCCGCTCCGCCGTGCCATGCAGCGGCTTGCGAACACGATACTGACGGCGAATCCGTTGGCGATAGATGGTGCGGGAATGGTCCATGGTCGTGCGTGCCGGATGATTATTTCGGAGTAATTACTTCGTGACTGCCTTACCGGCCTTCCGCCGGACTTGTTCATTCTCGTATCGAATGCCCTTGCCCTTGTAGGGCTCAGGCTTTCTGAGGGCTCGCACCTCGGCGGCAAACTGCCCCACCATCTGCTTGTCGATGCCCTTGATCGTGACATGGGTCTGATCGGGACACGTCACCGTGAGCCCCTTGGGGATCGGCACCTGCAGTTCGTTGGCAAACCCGACGCGGAGTTGGAGCACGTCCTTCTGGATCGCGGCCAAGTAGCCTACACCGACGATCTCGAGCTTCTTCTCATACCCCTTCGACACCCCCTCGACCATGTTGGCCGCGAGCGCTCGTGTGAGCCCATGGACCGACCGGGCGATCCGACCGTCGTCCGATCGTGTCACCACGACTTGGGCAGGCGAATCGTTGACAGTGACTGCCACAGCGGGATGGATTGACTGCTCGAGCTTTCCGAGCGGGCCTTCCACCACCAGCGTGCCGTTCGCGACGGAAGCCTTCACGCCTTTCGGCAGCGGAACGGGATTTTTACCGATACGGGACATGACACGTGACCTTTTCTGACTACCAGAGTTCGCAGAGGACTTCGCCGCCGAGCTTCTTTTGACGGGCTTCGCGATCGCTCACGACACCGCTTGACGTCGACAGAATCGAGATACCAAGCCCGCCGAGCACCGGCTTGAGCCGTGTCGACCGGCTGTACACACGGCGGCCGGGCGTACTGACGCGGCGGATGTTCCGGATGAGTCGCTCGCCGTTGGGGCCATACTTGAGCTCGAGCTGGAGGTGCGGCACCGGGGATGCCTCGACCTCTTTCCAGTCCCAAATAAAACCTTCTCGCTTGAGCACCTCCGCCAGGCCTCGCTTCACCTTCGACGAAGGCACCTCCACGGTAGCCCGTTCGACACGGACCGCGTTGCGGATCCTGGTGAGCATGTCGGCGATGGGATCGGTCATCATGTCAGCTGAGCCCTCTTCTCAATTTCCTGTTTTCAAGCTTGGCCATGGTTTCAAGCCTGGTCTACCAGCTCGCCTTTTTCACACCTGGAATGCAGCCCTGATCCGCCAGCTTGCGGAAACAGATGCGGCAGATACCAAACTTCCGATCCACCGCTCGCGGCCGGCCACAGAGCATGCAGCGACGGACCGTCCGCGTGGTGAACTTCGGGGGCCGCTTGGCGGCCGCGATTTTCGATTTACTTGCCATGGTTCAGTCGAATGCCTGCTCGTGCCCTTGGATCCGCACCGCTACGCCGCGGCGTCCCCCTCACCCTGCTTCTTGAGCGGTAGCCCCATGGCCACCAGAAACTCCCGCGCTTCATCGTCGGTCTCCGCCGAGGTCACGAACGTGATGTTCATGCCCTGCGGGCGGGTGTACCGATCCGGATTGATCTCCGGAAACACCATCTGCTCCGACAGGCCAAGGCTGTAATTGCCGTGCCCGTCAAATGCCGTGGACGAGAGACCTCGGAAGTCACGCACCCGAGGCAACGCCGTCGAGACGAGGCGGTCAAAGAACTCGTACATCCTTCGCCCGCGAAGCGTGACCTTGCCACCGATGGCCTGATTTTCCCGGAGCTTGAATCCCGCAACCGCGCCCTTTGAAATCGTTGCGATCGGCTTTTGGCCGGCGATCTGGGCAAGCGCGCCGAGGGCCTCGTCGAGATACTTCTTCTCGGTCGTCGCAGCCCCAACGCCCATGCTGATCACGATCTTCTCGAGCTTGGGAATGGCGTGCGGATTCGTGCGACCGAGCACCTTTTCGAGATGCGGCCGGACGGTGCTGAGGTAGTGTTCGAGAAGCCGAGGCGTTGCTGCCGGCTCCAAGGTCACTGTCGATGACGCCTTCGTCTTTTTTGCCATAGCGATACCGATTCCTACCTTGTTGCCTTGGAAACTGGCCGACGCAGGACGCCATGCTCGGCGCCACAGCCGCGGCAGACCCGCACCTTGGTGCCGTCGGCCTTGAGCTTGGCTCCGAGGCGCACAGCTTTCCCACACGACGAGCAGGCGAATGCCACATTCGATGCGTCGATCGGCATCTCTTTGCTCAAACGACCACCCTGCTGATTCTTTTGGCTCTTTCGCACGTGGCGATAGACCCGGTTGACACCCTCGACGACGACCTTGGTCGCACCGCTTGCCGACGCGGGCCGAACGGAGAGCACCTTGGCTCGCGTGCCCTTGTCGTTGCCGGTCTTCACTTCGACGATGTCGCCCGACTTGATCAACATCACACCACCTCACTGGCCAGGCTGACGATCTTCATGAAATTCCGATCCCGCAGTTCGCGGGCCACGGCACCGAAGATTCGAGTGCCCTTCGGGTTTTTGTCGTTGTCGATGATCACGCAGGCGTTGGAGTCAAAGCGCACGTAGCTGCCATCCTCCCGACGCGTCTCCTTCTTGCAGCGGACGATGACGGCCTTCACGACCGCCTTTTTCTTGACGTCGCTGCCGGGGATCACGCTCTTCACGCTGCATACGATGATGTCGCCGATGCCAGCGGTCCGCTTGCGGCTGCCGCCAAGCACCTTGAAGCACATCACTTCCTTCGCACCCGTGTTGTCTGCGACGGTGAGTCGCGTTTGCATTTGGATCATGTCGACTGCCCTTCCTCACCGGTCGCGGCCGCTTCTTCCGCCCGCGCCGCCGACTCCTTCATTTCCGTCGCCCGCGCACCACTGCGCAGCGATGCCAGGTCAACCGCCGTGCTCTTGGCGACGACCCGCACGAGTTCCCACCGCTTGGTTTTGCTGCGCGGCCGGCACTCGATGATCTCAACCAGATCCCCAAGGGACGATTCATTGGCTTCATCGTGGACATGGCACACCGTCCGACGATGGAGAATGCGACCGTATTTTGGATGGCGGACGATGCGTGGAATCTCCACTCGCCGCGTTTTGGCAGCGGCGGCGCTGGTCACGGTTCCTGTCTCGACTCGCTTGGGCATGCTGTGATTCCTGTTCGAATGTCCGTCGTGTGGTGGTGGCTACGCGGTTGCCGTCTCGGCCGGCCGAGCCTTGGCCCGTTCCGCCAAGATCGTTTGGCAACGGGCGATTGTTTTCCGGTGCTTCCGCATTTCAGAAGGCGCTGCGAGCTTCTCGGTCTGGGCCTGAATCCGCAGCCGAAAAAGGGATTCGGCCGCATCCTTCCAGACGAGCCGGAGTTGCTCGTCTGCCATGTCTCGAAGCTCTTTGATCTTGTTCATTTACATCACCCGTCGCTTCACGAACCGTACCCGGATCGGCATTTTGTGTGCGAGCCGCGCCATGCACACCCGAGCCGCCTCTTCCGGCACCCCGCCGATTTCGTAGAGGATCATGCCCGGCTTCACGACCGCCGCCCAAAATTCGGGCTCACCCTTGCCCTTGCCCATGCGGGTCTCGAGCGGGATCGAGGTGATCGATTTGTGGGGAAACGCCCGAACGTAGAGCCGTCCCTCCGTACGGAGATACTGCTGGGCCGCGATGCGGCCCGCCTCGATGGTCGCTGCGGGGAGCCATCCCGGCTGCTCGGCCTGGAGGCCAAAGTCGCCGAAGACGACGCGGTTCCCGCGGGAGGCGTCACCTCTTATACGACCTCTTTGGCTTTTTCGGTGCTTCACCCGCTTGGGCATCAGCGCCATCGCCATCCTCCTCGTACATGCCTTGGTTGACCCATACCTGAATGCCAATGTTTCCCTGCGGGGTGGGCGCCTCGCAGAACCCGTAATCGATCTTCGCGCGGAGCGTCGAAAGCGGCATCGCACCGGCGATCGCCTTCTCACACCGCGACATTTCGGCACCGCCGAGACGGCCCGAAAGTTGTATCTTCACGCCCTTCGCACCGGCGTCCATCGTCGTGTCGAGCGAACGCTTGAGCGTGCGTCGAAATGCCGCTCTCTTCGAGAGCTGATCGGCAATGTCTTCCGCGACGAGCTGGGCCTGGATCTCCGGCCGAGAAACCTCCTCGACCTTGAGGTTGACCCGCCGTCCGAGAAGCTCCTGGAGTTCTTCCTGGAGGCGGTCGACTTCCTGCCCCTTGCGGCCGATGATCACGCCCGGACGAGCCGAGTGCAGGATCACCTTGACTTCGTCGCGAGTTCGCTCGATCTCCACCTTCGGGATCGCGGCGGCACGATACTTCGTCTTCAGGAACTTCCGAACCTTGAAGTCCTCGAGGAGGAGGTCGCGAAATTCCTTCTTCGCAGCGTACCAACGGCTCTTCCAAGGCTCGGTGATGCCTGTGCGGAAACCGGTGGGATGTACCTTTTGGCCCATGACTCTTTCCTCACTCCGCCGCGACGTCCGCCACAGGGGCGGCGTCGAGGGCAACTTTGATGTGCGACATCCGTCGCTTGATTCCGAACGCCTGACCGCGAGCGCGTGGACGAATCCGCTTGAACATCGGACCCGGATCGATCCTGGCATCGACCACGATAAGGTCGTCGATTCCGCTCGCCTGCTGATTTTCGGCGTTGCCCAAGGCGCTCTTGATGACCTTCTCGAGCATCCGCGCACCACGGTGCGGCTGGAAGCGGAGAATGTCGAGCGCTTCGTCGGCAAATTTGCCACGAACGAGATCGGCCAGCGCCCGCACCTTGCGAGGGCTGATCCGGGCGTATTGATGCGAGGCCTTGTATGGCATCGTGCTGTCTCCGCCGCCTGTGTCTTTACTTGCTGCTACCCTTGCCACCGTGACCGCGGAACGTCCGCGTCGGGGCAAACTCACCGAGCTTGTGACCCACCATGTCTTCCGTCACAAACACCTTGAGATGCTGCTTGCCGTTGTGAACCATGAACGTCAGACCGACGAACTCAGGAACGATCGTGCAGGCCCGGGCCCACGTCTTGATCGGATCCCGCTTGCCACTCGACAACTGCCCCTCGACCTTCTCGTACAAACGAGGATCGACAAACGGACCCTTTTTCGCGCTGCGTCCCATGGATTACCTCAGTTTCAATTGCCCGTAACGACGGCTCTTGCGACGCCGTACGATCGCCGACCCGGAAGGCTTCCGCGGCTTCCGCGTACCACCCCCCTTGGCGCTCTTGCCCGTCGGACTCACCGGGTGGCGGCCACCCTTGGTGCGGCCTTCACCACCACCATGCGGATGGTCGATCGGATTCATCGCGGTGCCACGAACATGCGGACGAATCCCGAGCCACCGTGAACGACCGGCCTTGCCGAGCCGCACGTTCATGTGTTCCGAATTGCCGATCGCCCCGACGGTTGCCCGACATGCCACCGGAACACGGCGAATTTCGCCCGACGGCAACGAGAGCTGGGCCCATCCGGCCTCACGAGCGAGGAGCGTCGCTGATGCCCCCGCCGAACGGCACATGCGACCACCCCGCCCAATCTGCATTTCGATGTTGTGAATCTGCATGCCGAGGGGGATGGCCGACAACGGCAGGCAGTTTCCCACCTCAGGCGCGGCGGCCTCACCACTCTCGACCGTGCGCCCGACCACGAGCCCTTCGGGCGCCAGGATGTATCGCTTCTCCCCGTCGGCGTAACAGATCAACGCGACGCGGCAGGTCCGATTCGGATCGTACTGGATCGAGTCGACCTTCCCCGGAACGCCATCCTTGTTCCGCCGGAAATCAATGAGCCGGTAATGCTGCTTGTGACCCCCGCCACGGTGCCGGGCAGTGATCTTGCCCTGGTTGTTACGGCCGCCCTTCTTTTGCTTGCGGACCCGAAGGCCCTTCGGCACATCGGCGCCCGGCGTGAGCTCAGCGAAGTCCGACACGCTCGCATTGCGGCGGCCTGGACTTGTCGGCTTGTAGGTTCGGATGCCCATCGAATTGCTCGCGATTCAGTGTCTTGGGTGCTGGAATCAGAACAGGTTGATCTTGGAATCGGCCGCCAAATACACGACCGCCTTCTTCCAAGGCTTGGTCACGATCTTCCGCACGCGGCCACGACGCACCTTGCCCCGGCGGTTTTGCACGGCAACCTTCTCGACCTTGACGTTGAAAAGCTCTTCAACGGCCCGCCGAATGTCGGCCTTGGTGGCTTCCGTGGCCACCTCGAAGGAGTAGGCGTTGTGACGGTTCGCACGGTGCATCCCCTTCTCTGTGACGAGAGGACGAAGAATGACGTGCGCCGGCTCGAGCCGAGGATTGAGCGCCGGTGGCGGAGGGACAGGGACGGCCATGGATCAGTTCGCCTCCTTCCGAGGAGCAGACTTGGCAGCACGACCGGCCGGCCTGGAACGAGCAGCGGAGCGCCGTGGAGCCTTGGTCACCGAAGACGAGACAGCCTTGGCCGATTCGCGAAACGCATCGAGCGCCGCCCGGGTCATCACGATGGCCCGCGGACGCAGGATCGACCAGGCATTGAGCTCGGCCACCGGAGCAACCGAAACGCCTTCGATATTCCGAGCGCTTTTCCAGAAGTTCGCATCATGCTTTTCTGGCGCCACGAGCACGGTCGCATCACTCACCCCCAGCGCGGAAAGCATCTTCGCGACAGGACCGGTTTTTGGCTCAGTGACGCTGATGGCCTCGACGAGCTTCACTTCGTCATCCGCAAGCCGCGACGCCAGTGCCATGCGAGTCGCCGACTGAAGGGCCTTGCGCGGCATCCGCCACCCGAAGTCACGCGGACTCTTGGCGAAGATATGACCGCCACCTCGACGCGTGCCGCTCCGCCGCGCACCAGCACGAGCATTGCCCGTACCCTTCTGGCGATAGAGCTTCTTGGTCGACCCGGCAACTTCACCACGAGTCTTGGTCTTCTGCGTCCCCTGGCGGAGATTGGCCTGATACATCACCACCGCATCATGCAGCAACTGCTTGCTGATGCGAGGAGCAATCTCGGCAGGATCGATCTCATAGCTGCCGACCTGCTTGCCGGCCATGTCATAGACGGCGAGGTTCATTTGGCACCGCCCTTCTTCTTGCCTGCGGGCGCCGGACCACCGGCCCGCTTGATCTTGTTGGTCTTGCGAATCGTGACATACGAGCCCTCGGGCCCCGGAACAGCCCCACGCACGAGCAAGAGATTCGAGTCGGCATCAACCCGGACAAGCTTGATATTTCGCATGGTCGACCGCTCGTTGCCGTAGCGACCAGCCATCCGCTTGCCCTTGAACACACGAGCCGGCGAGGTGTTTTGACCAGTACCACCCTGATGACGATGCACCTTCTTGACACCGTGACTCGCACGCTGCCCCTTGAAGCCGTGCCGCTTCATGACGCCAGCGGTGCCACGGCCCTTCGTGGTGCCGACCACATCGACAAAATCGACGCCGTCGAACACGGACACCGTCAGGACCTGACCGACCTCCACCCCGTCATACACACCGCGCAACTCGCGCACGAACCGCTGCGGCTCGCAATCCGCCTTCGGAAGCAGAGCCACGCCCCCCTCGGCCCGCTTCTTCGCGCGGCGGCTATCGAGCTTGGCCACCTGACCACGAACCGAGCGACTCGCAAGGCGACGGGGCTTGTTGGCAAAACCGATCTGTATGGCCGCATAACCATCCCGCTCGGGAGTGCGGACCGTGGTGACCGGACATGGGCCGGCCTCGATCACCGTGACAGGAACAACAGCCCCTGAATCGGGATCGAACACCTGGGTCATACCGAGCTTACGGCCCAGAAGCCCCGGGCGGCCTGGCTTGTCAGTAACGGGTTTCGAGGTGGTTGCCATGATGGTCGCGACGGTGGTTTCCATCGACGCGATCTCCGCCGCAGAGACAGTCCCCTGCGAACCTGATCGCCTTCACGCTCGAAGCCGCTGGCTCGGGGAGTACCAGGACCAAAACACGTCTCACTGAGACGGAATGGCCGGGCCTTACCCGCGACGCCTTCCAAGCATGCCGTTTGTCGATGCTCCGATGTCCTGTGTGTCCTACGCCTTCCTACAACCCCATTGCGGCTACGACCGCGACGAGGCCTTGATCTTGATGTCCACGCCTGCGGGGAGGCTCAGCTTGTTGAGCGCCTCGATCGTCTTGGCTGTCGCCTGGACGATATCGATGACCCGCTTGTGCGTCCGAATTTCATACTGCTGCCGAGCCTTCTTGTCGATATGGGGCCCGGAAAGCACGGTGTATCGCTCGATTCTGGTCGGCAGCGGAATCGGCCCATGCACCTCGGAATTGGTTCGCTTGGCCGTGTCGACGATCTCCGCCGCGCTCTGGTCGAGAACGGCATGGTCGTAGGCTTCCATGCGGATGCGAATGATTTCCTGGGTGGGACCGGCCACGGTGCGAGCTCCAAAGGGCGAATCAGCCGAGCCACGGAATCTACGATCGCCTTCAAGCAGTGTCAATGACCCTGTGAAGATGCCCTTCAGTATTGTTCACGGCTGCCGAGCCGCATCCCCCGCCTGAGGCCCTTCAACGGGAGGCAAAGGGATCACTTCCGGCGCCGGCTGCAGGAGCCACGGCCGCGCCGCGGGGCCGCCGGGGTCATCGAGGGACGTATCGGCCGTACGGAGGTCGGCGTCGGCACGCCAATACTCCTGACGGGCGGCTATCTCGAGGAGTTGGGCGTCGAACTTGGCCTGCTCGCGGAGGGTGACACGAAGGATGTCGCTGCGCCCAAGCCGAAACTGCTCGCGCTCGCCCTCGGCTACGAGGGCCGCCAGTTCCTGCTGTTGCACCACTTGCTTGTGAAACTCGTAGGCCCGCTCGAGTTTTGAGTAGGCATCCTGAACCTGGGCGCGCACAGAGTCATAGGTGAACTCCAACTGCCGATCGAGTTGGATGATCTTGGAATCGATCGCCAGGAGTCGACCGCGGGCATCCCGCCGCTGCACTGGCATCTGAAACACGAGTGAGGCCTGCAGCACTTGCCGGTCGAGTCCATTCGGCCCCGAAAGCGCGCTTTTGCCGAAACCGGCATCCTGGTTGCCATACACCTGGGCATCGACGTTGGGGAGCACGTCGTTGGCGGCGAGCCTGCGATCGATGACAAGCTTCTCCCGCTCGAGCGAGATTTTTTGAAACTCGGGCCGGGCGGCGATGGCTCGCGCAAGGGATGCTTCGTACACGTCGGCCGTCGGTGCCACAGGCTCTGGCAGGGGCTGCATGCGACGGCGAGCCGCGAGCAGTGGACGCCCTGATGTGTCGCGGAAAAACAGCGACAAGTCGATCGCAGCCCGCTGCACTTCCCGATCAGCTTGCACGAGCAGACCACGACGCAGGGCGATGTTTTGCTGATTGTCGACGCGCTCGAAATTGGCCATCACTCCACGGTCGACTTTCGCGGCGATCTCGCCGTCTCGGCGCACGGCAAGGCCTTCAAGCTGACGGGCGGCCCCCTCCCGCTCACCGCTTCCCATCCAAGTCCAATACGCCAGGGCTGCGGCCCTCAAGTAATCGAGCCGGCTCCGCATGATGAGGGGTTCGGCAATGGCTTGGTCGAGGCGGGCCGAGTCGCGGCCGGCGCGGGCCGAGTCGATGGCTCGATTGCGGGCCAGCGGCATCGTGATGCCCCCCCGCACCTCACCGGCGTCGGCCGTTTTCTGGCCGAGGTTGTATGTCGGAAAGTCACCGAAACCCGTGCGGTATCCGCCAAATACCTGCACACCGCCACGCTGGAGCAACTGCGTGGCACCGAAGTCGGAGCGGTAGTTCTCGTACGTGCCAGGCGACAACGAATTGCCGGCCATGTTCACGTTCGTATCGAACGCCCCCATCGCCGCCGTGAGCCTGCCGGCCGCCACGCCACGCTCCCGCTCGATCGCCTGAAGCAACGGATAGTGACGGCGCACACTCTCGAGAACTTCTTCGAGCGTAAGCGGCTCGGGGCGATCGTCGATCGCGAGGTCGTCAGGAAGCCGCGCTGGCGCCGGTGGCACCAATGGCGGCGCCCCCGGCGCTGCCGGCGGCATCGCCCGCGTCGCATCGGGCCACGGCAGCGACTCCTGCCCGTGAGAAATGCATTCTGTGACGAGACAGACGACCAACGCCAAAAGCCATGGTTGGCGTCTTCGACCTACAGCTTGATCTTGGGCGGTTTCGGCCCGTCTTTGCCTTTCGGACTCGGCGCGAGCACCGGCGGAAATCCGTTGAGCCGCCGCCAGAGTTCGAAGCCCAGCGACACGCGATTGAGAAACACCCAGCCGATCACCTGATTGCCCTGCCTGAGAAACTCGGGTTCCGGCCACTCGTCGCCTGGCATCACCGCCTCGGGCTCGACCAGAATCCGCGACTGCCCCGCCACGCCGCTGGCTGCATCGATCTGCCGAACCTTGCCACCGAACGTCCCGATCGCCATTTCCGGCCAGCCCGAAAACTGAACAGCAGGCCACCCCTCGAACTGCAGCCGCACATGCGGCATTTCGCCTTCCTGGTCGGCGTAGGCCAGCACGATGGGCGTGTCGACGCCGTCGAGAAACAGCTCTGCCACGCGGTCGTTGGTGTCTGGGATGATCGTGCACAGCTCGTCGCCTTCCTTGACGTACTGTCCGCCCTGGCTCACGTTGGCCGAAACGCGGAACACGGTGCCATCACAGGGCGCCACGACCTGGCGTGCCTTGAACCGTTCGATGCGGTTGTCGACTTCCTGAATCTCGCGCTCGATCGAAAAGAGATTTTGTTCGGCCTTCCGAACGTTGCTCTTGGCCACGGCAATCGCGGAGAGCCCGACGGCATCGGCCTGCACGAGCAGGGCTTCCTGGGTGAGAAGGCCGGCCTTGGCGCGGGCGATCTCGGCGTCGGCCTTGTCGGCATCGGTAACGGCCCGGTCGGCACGCATGCGGGCCTCATCGCGATTGAGTTTGCTCTCGAGGCCGCCGAAGCGCGGGTTGGCGAACAGGTCGTCGAACATCTCATAGCGACTGTGCTCGAATTCTCGCGCAAACTTGGCATTGGCTTTGGCCTGTTCAGCAACTTCGATCGCCCTGACTGCCGCTTCCCGATTGGCCTCGGCCGCCTTCACGGCCGCGTCCCGTGACGCCTCCTGGGCCTTGGCGGCTGCCGTCAGCTCCGTGAGTTCCTGCCGAGCGGCCGAGAGCCGATCGTTCAGGAACGCCCGTTGGGCCTCCAGTCTTGCCGCAAGCTCAGGATCGTTATCTTCGATATCGACGAGCGGATCGTTCATCTTGACGCGGCTTCCCTCGACCACGTGCCATTGCCGCACTTGGCCGGAAACCCGGGCTGTCAGCACCTGCATGCGCTCCACGGGGGAATAGGCAACGATGGTGCCGCGGCAGATCACGGTCTGCTGCCAAGGCACGAAGGCCAGGGCAAACGGGATGGCGAGGAAAACCCCGCAGGCCAGGCGGGCCATCCAACGAATTCGCTTCGGCGTGAGCGAAGCAGCAAGGGACACCCGGGCGGCGGCATCCTGCTCCGGTGGGAGCGGGGCTGGTTTCATGACCATGGCACGATCCTTCCACATCGGCCACGGATGCTGTCTCGCACCGACACGAGCACGAGGGTCCACGGTGCCGCAGGATCGAAGAGCACATCCAAAAGTTCGGGACACTCGCCCAAGTCCAGCCCATCGAGAGTGCCGTCGATGAGGAGGAGCCGGGGCTTGCCCACGATCGCCCGCACGATGGCCAGCCGGTTCAACTCGCTGTTGGAGAGGGGATGGCCATCGGGTGCCAAGTGGGCCTGAAGCCCGCCCGGAAGCCTCGCCACGCTGGCAGAAAGGCCGACCGCATCGAGGGCATCCCGGATCGCTGCCGGCGTCACATCCGTCCGACCGAGCCGGATGTTCTCCGAGATTGTGCCTTCGAACACCTCGGCCTTTCCGAGATACGCGATCTGCCGCCGTGTGGCCGGCCGATCGAGCCCACGGATATCGATCCCATCGAGTTCGACGCGGCCCTTTCGCGGCAGCCGTAGCAAGGCGAGTGTTTGCAGGAGCGGTGTCTTTCCCGTGGCGCCGACGAGGGCGACGCGTTCACCCGGCGCGATCTCCAGATGCTGGGAGTGACCGTCAAAACCTTGAATGTCGGCCACGACGGCGATCGGCCCGACATCGGCCTCGAGGACTTCGCCATCGACGGCTTCCGGCGGCAGTCGATCGAGGATGCCAAGTTTGTCGAGTGTCGCCTGGAGGTCGTAGAAGATCTCGACGTACTTGCCCATCTTCGACACGGCACCGAGGACCAGGGTCACGATCAGTTCGCTTGCCACGAGTTGGCCGAGCGTCAGTTGGCGATTGATGACTAGCCAGCCGCCGAGCCCGAGCAGGATCGTGCACCCCACCGCCTCGAGCATGAGGGCGAAGAGCGTCTGCCGCCAGACCACGGCAAAGTGGCGCTTCCTGGACGTGATGTAGTCGTTGGCAAGTGCGTCGGCCCGATCCATCGCGAGCGTCGCACCGGCTCCGCTGCGAAACGTGTGCGGACAGCGGGCCACCTCTTCGAGCCAGGCGGCGACGTCGAACTTGGCGTAGCTCTCGTCGATCCCCGTGCGAACGCCTCCGAGCCCGAGCACGACCAGCAGAAATGCCACGAGCCCCGCCATCACGAGGGCGAACGTGAGCAGATAGGGATGGTAGGTCGCGAGCACGATGAGCCCGACCAGCGTCATCATGATGATGCCAATGCCCTCGACGAGGAGCGTCGCGATCGACTTCTGTCCCGACGACACCTCGAAGAATCGGTTGACGATGTCAGCCCGATTGGCGTGGTCGAAGGACGCCACGCTCGTCCGCGCGAGGCGATCGGCGAAACCGAGGGCTGTCCGCACGAAGAGCCGCCGTTGCAGACATTCGGCGACATACGTCTGCATCGCCCGCAGCACGGCCGAGATAAAGAGCAGCGCGAACATGACGAGCGACAACACGACGACCGGCCAGAGCAGGATCCCGAAGGCCACCGTGTTGACCAGTGCCTCGATCGCCGCCGGCGCGACGAGCGAAAGAAGGCCCACGCCGAGGGCGAACGCCAAGAGCGTAAAGACGTCGTCCCACTCGAGACGCAAGAGATTGATGAGCCGCTGCGCCGGGCTCTTGCCGTGACCATGCGAATGCCCGTGCCCGACGGGGGGCGCATCGTCGTGCGGCGGAGACGCGACGGCGGTCACCATGCAGGAATTCCGGCGGGGTCAGACTCGGACGGGAAAGCGGCCGGTCAAAATAGACAAAACACTGGCCTTCGGGTCGAGTCCAGTTCCTTGCGGGAACTCGCCCCTCGGTTGCTGCGATGCATCCCGCCCTCCTATCCTTTTTCCAGGAACGCCACGCCTGGGAGAATGCCATGCCACGACACGCTCATCCGACCCGATGTCGGAGCGTTCTCCTGGTCTCGGCGTTGCTGGTAGCCATGCTGCCGTTCCGCCTCGGTGCGGCTGATCCACCTGGGGTGTATCAAGCACCGGACCCCGAACCGACGGCGGAAGAAACGTTGATCCTGGAGTTCATCAACCGCTGTCGTGCAAACCCGCAGGCTGACGCGCTTCGAATTGCACCGCTCGAGAAGAAGGGGGGCAGCGTCGACTACGCCATGTTTCGCGAGGAGATGGCAACGTTTTCTCCGGTGCAGCCCTTGGTCTTCCACCTCGATGTCTTGAAGGCGGCTCGCTGGCATTCCCACTATCAGATCCTGAACGGACAGACGCACGTTCAAGAACAAGGCGAACCCGGATTTTGTGGCATCGAGCCGATGCATCGCGTCAAGGCAGCAGGGGCCAACCTCCGCAATTTTGGTGAGAACTGTTTTTCCAAAGCCCAGAGTCCCTGGCACAGCCACGAGGCGTTCGTGATCGACTGGGGTGAAGGTCCGGGCGGCATGCAGCCGAAACGCGGGCATCGCAACAACATTCTCAACGGCAGCTTCAACGTCGCCGGAACGGCCGCCCTGCCTGACGGGAGCCATCTGGCGGTCACCCATGTTCTGGGAACCGTCCGGCAACGATTTGCCGGAGGAGTCGTCTACGATGACAGAAATCGCAACCGGTTTTACGACCCGGGTGAAGGTGTCGGCGGCGTCACCATCGCTCACGGTGACCAGAAGACTCAAACCTGGAAGAGCGGCGCGTATACGTTGCCCCTTGCGGCCGGGGCGGGGTCGAAAGACGAGGTGGCCCTGCGTGTGGAACTGGGTGGCAAGTCATATTCCAGACGCCACTCGGCGAGCGACGGCAACATCAAGTTCGATGTGGTCGTTCCATCATCCGCGGAATTGACGGCGATCGATTCCCTGTTGAAATCGGTCGCGTCCATTCCTGACACGGAGACCAGTGCGAAACGTCGTTTCATCGCTCTGGTGCGATTGTTTCTCGAGAGCCAGTCGATGCTCGTAGACGATGACAACCGGCACAAGGTCGAGGCCCTCACCAAAGACGTCGCGGCAAAAATCGCCGCTTCACAAAAGGCCGTGCGAGATGCGTTCCAGAGTTCTCCTGCCGATGACGTACGGAATCTGATCCGCACGGAAATGAAGACCTACGCCGGAACCGCGGCGCTTTCCTGGTTTCAGGACGCCTTGGTGTGTGTCGCCCATCGAGAGAACGTGAAGGGTTTTCAGGAGATCATCGCCGGCGGAAAGCCGCTTCCCGACCGCACGCTCGCGCGGGAGCTCGAGACGATGCACAAAGCCCATGGGCGTCTCAAGTCGGAGGAATGGCAAAGAAACCTCGAGGCCCTGGGAAAGCAAGTGATGGAATTGCGTGAGAAGGGAAGCGACGGGACGAAGACATCCTCATCAAGTACGACCGAGCCGAATGCTGTTGCATCGGCCCTGCGATGAAGGATGGCCAGCGGCGTCGAGGTCCGTTCCTCTCATACTGTGCCGCTCGGAGTCGCCCTTGGACCAGGACAGCTCGCTGCAGGACAAACCGTGATCCAGCTCGGGGCTGACCGTGTCATGCTCGCGGGCGTAGGAGACCAGCGCAGCCCGGAGGGCGAAGCGCCAGATTCCTCCGAGTGAGTGGAGGGCATGGATGCCCGAAACGAACGTCCCGCGACATGACATGGGCAGCCCCGAGCCCACGCAGGACGTTGCTTCGGTGCCCTGCTGGAACGCTCAACACCCGACGTGCATGCCACCACTACAGAAATGCGTCGGACGTTTCGGCGGACGCGGGACCGTACTTCAGCGGGGCCATCGTGAAGCTCGCGCGGCCCTGACTCACGCTGCGCACGGCCTGCGAATAGCCGAACATGGCGGCGAGCGGTGCCTCGGCGGTGAGTACCGTCGCGCCGCCACGGAGCTCCGTGGCGGTGATGATCGCGCGACGCTGCTGCAGGTCATTGATGACGTCGCCCAGATGCTCCTCAGGCACGGTCACCTCGACCCTCATGATCGGTTCGAGGAGGACGGTGCCCGATGCTTCGAGCAGACGTTCGATCGCATCGGCGGCGGCGATGCGGATCGCCACATCGCCTGGAAGCGGCTCGGGGATCGGGCTTTCCAAGACGACGATCTTTACGCCCCAAAGTGGGCAGCCCTTGAGGCCCCCCCGCTCGGCACTCTCGCGCACCGCCTCGGTCATGGTCGCGGCGATCTCCGCCAAGGCTTCGCTTTCCGGAAACCAACCTTGCTCGACGGTGACGGGGCCTTGGTTCTCGTTGGGCTCGCCGCGTACGGTCACCGTTGCGACGAGCGTCTGACCAGCCACCTGACGATTCGCTTCGCCTGAGACGGTGGCGGCACGATCGAGCGTTTCCTTGTAGCTCACTCGTGGCTTGTGGACTCGGCACTTCAGATTGAAGTCGCGTTCGAGTCGATGGCGAATCACTTCAAGATGGAGTTCGCCCATGCCTGAGATGAGCGTCTGCCCGGTCTCCTCGCTTTCGATCGCCCGGAACGTCGGATCCTGACGCTTCATCATCTCGAGCGTATCGGCGAGTTTTTTCCTTTCGAGACTTGTCTCCGGCTCGATCGCCATTGAGATGACGGTCTCCGGAAACGTGATCGTCTCCAAGAGGATCGGCGCCGCGGCATCGCAGAGCGTGTCGCCGGTGAAACTCAACCGCGGGCCGATCACGCCCACGATGTCCCCTGCCCTGGCCTCCGGCACCTGCTCGCGACGATCGGCCTGCACATGCCAGAGCTGGGCGATGTTTTCCTTTTTCTGCTTGGCCGGATTCCAGGCCCGGCTGCTCGCCTTGAGGGTGCCGGAATAGACCCGCACGAAGGCGAGGTCGCCATGCTTCTCGGCAAGGATCTTGAAGACCAGACCGCAGAAGGGCTCCTTCGGATCAGGTTTTCGAGTGATGGTCGTCGGGACCTTCTTGGATGGATCAAGGCCCTCCACCGGCGGCACGTCGGCTGGGCTCGGCAGATACCAGGCCACCGCATCGAGCACCGGCTGCACACCGATGCAATCGAGAGCCGAGCCACCCAAGACCGGCACGACGAGCCGAGCGATCGTCGCCTGCCGGATCACCTTCCGCATGAGCCCTGGGGGAAGCGGCGCCTCGGCGAGAGCGAGCTCCGCAACCTCGTCGGAGTAATCAAAGAGAGTCGAGACAAGCTGCTCCCGCCACTCGGCGACCTCGTCGGCCATCTCCGGCGGAATCGGCCCGCGATGGACCGCGAGCCCCTTACCGTCGTCGGCCAGCGCCTCGTCCTTCGGTGGGAACGTGAGCAGCTCCATCGTCACGAGATCGACGAGCCCGCGAAACGGATCCTTGACGTGTGGTGGACCAAGGCCAACCGGCACTTGAAGCACGAGCGGCTTGGCACCGAGTCGTTTTTCAATCTGCTCCACGGTGCCAAAGAAGTCGGCCCCTTCGCGATCGAGCTTGTTCACCAAGGCGATCCGCGGCACGCCGTACTTGTCAGCCTGCCGCCAGACCGTTTCGCTCTGGGCCTCGACGCCCTCGCGGGCGCTGAAGACGACAACCGCACCGTCGAGCACCCGCAGGCTCCGTTCCACCTCGGCCGTGAAGTCGACGTGCCCCGGCGTGTCGATGAGGTTCACGCTCACATCCTGCCAGCGGAACGACACCGCGGCCGAGTAGATCGTGATTCCTCGCTCCTGCTCCTCAGGGTCGAAATCGGTGATTGTCGTGCCACGATCGACCTCGCCGAGACGATGGCTCGTCTTCGTGAAGAACAGCATCCGCTCGGTGAGCGTGGTTTTCCCGGCGTCGATGTGGGCGACGATGCCGATGTTGCGAATCTTGTCGAGGTCGTGCTTCATAAGGGTTTTACATGCGTTGGACGGCACCGATGCCGAGGAGGCCAAGGCCGTGCCGCAGCACGCGGCCCGTGAGATCGCAAAGAGCCAGCCGGCTCGCCCGCACGTCTCCCTCCGCCTTGAGCACCGGCAGTGCATCGTAGAAAACGGAAAAACGACCGGCGACGTCGTAGAGCCACGCCGTCAGCAGATTCGGGCGGTAATCACCCTCGACGTCTTCCAGGACTTCGGCATACCGGGCAATCGCCAGTGCCAACGCCCGCTCCTGCGGTTCGCGCAGGTGAATGGGGGGCGGACTTGACCGGAGCGACTGGATATCGACCTCTCCCTTCGTCGCGATGCCCTCGACACGGGCGACGGCATACTGCATGTAGGCGGCCGTGTTGCCCTTCAGTTCGAGCATCTTGTCGAAGCTGAAGACGTAATCGGTCGTCCGATTCTGCGAGAGATCGGCGTACTTGATCGCCCCGATGCCGACCGTTTCGGCCACCTGCTTCTTGGTCGCGTCGTCCATCCCCTCGCGGCCCGCCGCGGCCACCACGGCGGCCGCCCGCTCGACGCCCTCATCCAGGAGCGATTCAAGACCAACGGTATCACCCGCCCGCGTTTTGAACGGACGTCCGTCTTCGCCCAGAACGGTCCCGAACGCCACGTGAACGAGTTCGACACCGCTGAGCCCCCAGCGGTGCACCGTCTCAAACAGGTGCTTGAAATGCTGCCCCTGGCGGTGATCCACGACGTAGAGAATGCGATCGGGTTTCCAGTGTTCGAGCCTCCACTGGATCGTGGCGAGGTCGGTCGTCGCATACAAGAAAGCGCCGTCGGCCTTGCGGATCAAAAACGGCGGCGCATCGTCGCCGTCGAGAAACACGCCCACGGCTCCGCGGCTCTCGCGAGCCAGCCCCTTGGCGGTGAGATCCTCGACGACCCCCGCAAGCATCGGCTGAAAAAAACTCTCGCCGAGCCAGTGGTCGAACGACACGTCGAGCCGCCGGTACATCCGCTCGATTTCGGCCAGGCACGCCGGCATGAACTGCTCCCAGAGCCTGCGGTTCTCGGGATCACCGGCATGGAGTTTGGCCGTTTCGGCGAGAACATCTTTGCCGGCGTCGGGATGCTTCGCCACAAGGTCTGCGGCGACGGGATCCGCTTCGAGGTCCTCGGGCTTGGCGTCAGCCACTTTTCGCACGAGGCGGTAGAGACGACTGAGTTCGGCGGTGGGGTCGGCCGCAAAGGCCGCGTCATCGCGGCAGTGCTTCCAGCCCCAGAGGATCATCCCGAACTGCGTGCCCCAGTCGCCGACGTGGTTGTCGGTGATGACATGATGACCCCGGAATCGCAGCATCCGAGCCAAGGCATCGCCAATGACGGTGGAGCGGATGTGCCCGACGTGCATCGGCTTGGCGACGTTCGGGCTCGAGAAGTCGACGACGATCGTGAGCGGTTCTGGAACGGCGGCCACGCCCATGCGTTCGTCAGCGACCGCTGAGGTCACCGCGGCGGCGAGGGCACCGTCGCGTACGCGGACGTTGATGAAGCCCGGTCCGACAGGATCGCCGGGCGGCTCGAACAGATCGGCATAGCCCGGCGCGAGCGCAAGCCGCGCGGCGATTTCCGTGGCGAGCTCACGAGGCTTCCTGCCGGCGCGCTTCGCAAGCTGCATCGCCATCGTGCCCGAATAGTCGCCGAACTTCGGTTCGGCCGCCTCGCGGACCTGCTCCAAGAGCCCTGGGATCTCGTCAGGGGTGAAGGCCACGATCCCGGTTGCAGCGAAATCCTCGAGCGCCACCCGAAAAGCTTGCCGAAGGGCGGCGCGAAAATTCACTCTGGGCGGCACGGTGGTCGCCGCAGGCCCGCGAGGCTCGGCGGTCATGATGCCGCCGCCTCATCGATCGTCACCCGCGGGGCGTCGCTCCAGAGCCCCTCGAGATCCCAGTAGCCTCGCGCCTCGGGATCGAAGAGGTGGACCATGACGTTCCCGAAATCGAGCACGATCCACCGGCCCTCTTCGTAGCCTTCACTGCCGCGGACGCGGTCATGCAGGCTTTGTTTGACCGCCTTTTCGATTTCGTCGGCCATGGCATGCATCTGCCGACGACTCGATCCAGTCGCGATCACGAAGTAGTCGACGACCGGCGTGAGTTGGCGGAGATCGAGGACACGGATGTCGGTGCCACGGGTCTCTTCCGCCACTCGGGCAGCCATATGCGCCAACTCGAGGGCGGATGCGGCACTTCGGGACGATGAAGAACTCGGAGCGGGCTTGGCTTTTGACACGGGCGACTGAACCGAACCAGTGGGCGAATCGAATGGCCTTGGAGTTTACACGAGCGATGCCTATCTGGCGCACGCCCGTGCCGCGGCCATGGCGATGCCGCACAGCACGATGTCGGGAATCTCGATCGCCCCGGGCAGGGCGTCGCGCACGACACCCCGCCAGCCACCCGCCAAAATCGTCACCGACTCGGTCCCCAGGCTGCGCGATGCCTCGGCCACCACACGGGCGACGGCTCCCCGAAATCCAAACCCCACCCCGGCGGCGATGGCCTCCTCGGTGGCCCGACCTGGCATCGGCGGCGGCGACTCCCAGCCCGGTGACTCGACAGTCGGAAGTTGGCTCGTTCCGGAGGCAAGCGCACGGGCCATGAGCTCCGGGCCAGGGAGGATCGCACCGCCCAGAAACGTGCCATCGGCAGCCAGCATATCGACGGTCGTGGCCGTGCCGCAGTCCACGACGATCGCGGGCTTGTCGGACGGTTTTGCGAAGGTTGCTGCCGCGGCGGCGGCCAGTCGATCAATACCCACGCGCTCGGGCGCCGGCAGGTTCACCACGAGCGGAAGGTCGGCATGGCACACCCGTCGCTGACGGATGGGGCGATGCCGCGTGGCCGACAGTTCGGCGATCGCCGCCTCCAGCCGCGTGGCCACCGCCTCCGACACACTCCCCACAAGGATCACCGAAGGCCCGGGCGCCGCTGCTTGCAGCCAGCGTTCGAGCGTGTCGGGATGGAACTTTCTGCCGTCGAGATCCTGACGATGCGTGATCGATGGCAGGCCCACACCACCGGCCGCGGCTCCAGCCTGCCACTCGTCGAGCCGCCCCAGCTTGATGCGTGAGTTGCCGACATCGGCGAGCAAAACCGTATCGCCGGAACAAATGCCTCGTCCCGTCCGCGGTCGCGGCGGCAGTTCAGATGCACTCATGCTTGTGCCTCTCGTGCATCGAGCTCGGTCGCGATCGCGCCCACGAGCTTGTCGAGGCCCGCGCCCGTGGCCGAGCTGATCGCC
>CAZCHF010000038.1:0-37362 GCA_964498325.1 uncultured Candidatus Kuenenia sp. | reverse complement strand
TTTCTCCGAGCGCAGCGGAGGCCTGGAGGGCCGAAGCAAGCGTCCGGCGACGTGGAATGGTCCACCCCGAGCCGCGCGACCAATAGCCGGTCAAGCCGCCTGCTGGACCTTGGCGGAGGATCGCGACTTGGCCGGCGGGGCCGACTCGGCTTCTTCCTGCTTCCATTCAATCCAGCCATCGACGCTCCACGGCCCTCCACCGAAGGCAACGAGTGCCAGGAGCCCCCCACCGATAGAAAGATTCTTCATGAATTGGATCGTCTGAAGCTGCCGCTGGGCCGGGTCGGCGATCTGCCAGAAGTCGTGGAAATAGAAGGTGGCGGCGGCGAGGAACGTAAAGAGAAACATCGCGCCGATGCGCGTCCAGGCGCCCGCGATGACCGAGAGGCCCCCGAGCAGCAACAGGCCAATCGCTCCAAAGAGTGCGAAGCGTGGGTTCGGCACGCCTTCCAAGGCCATGTACTCGGCCGTCTGCTGAAACTGTGGAATCTTGTTCCCGACGGCGCTCACCAGAAAGATCACGGCGATCAAGAGGCGGGCCAGCAACGATACGATCCCTTGGATGATGGTCGTGAACTGTTCCATGACGTCGGCCTCCTCCCAGGCGGCATGCCAGGGGCGGGGATAATGGCGAAGCCACAGCAACCGGGCAAGCCCTGAATCAGCCCCGGTTCTGCGGCTTTTTGGCCGGCGGCCGGGCAAGGACTTCGGCCGTGACGTCGGCCGCAAGGTCTTCCACGGCCTCGTCTCCCACCGTGCCTGGGGCACCGGGCAGGGGCACGGCCATCGCCGCATCGTGGCTCCCGCGGTCAATGACGGCCATGTGCCTCCATCGACCGCTTTCCCACCGGAGGAACATGGCGACTCCGAAAATGACGATGTAGATCGCCGCGCCGATCCACGGTCCCAGCGACTCGAGTTGCGGCGTGAGCACGATGAAGGCAGACCCACCCCCAATGATGAAAACCCAACTCAGGAAGAATGTCACCACGCCGGGCCAGACGGTGTCGCCCGCTCCACGAAGCGCACCGGTGCAGACGACGCCGACCGCATCCATCGTCTGAAAGAAGGCGGCGCAGATCATGAGCTTCGCACCGATCGCCACGATCTCGGAAATCTTGTCGGGGGGCGTATCGGGGCCGCCGGCGAAGATCGCGACGAGCGGCTCGCGGAAAGTCACCATCACCGCAGCGCAGCACGTGACGTACGCCATCCCGAGCAAGAGCCCCAGCCTCGCCCGCGCGGCTGCGATGTCGGGAAGGCCTTCGCCGATTCGCTTCCCGACGATGGCGGCCACGGCGGAAGAGATGCCCACGGCCGGCATGAAGCTCAGGTGCATGTACGTCAGCACGGCGTAGGCGGCCGTCATGTGATCGCTGCCAAAATAGCCGACGAGCACCGACATGAAGATCGACCAGCAGACGATCTCGCTGCCCCACTGGAGCGACGCGGGCCAGCCGAGGCGGACGAGATCGCGAATCGCGGAGAGGTCGAACCGCCAAGCACTCCGGGTCCGAAACTGGCGGTCCATGTCGGGCGAAAGAAAAAACGCCAGTGGAATCGCCAGCTCCACCGCCGTGCCCGCGACCGTCGCATACGCAGCACCGTGAAGCCCGAGAGGAGGCACACCCGCGATCCCCGGAAGACCGAGCTGCGGCAATCCCTGCTCGCCGTAGATCAGCACGTAGTTGAAGACGACGTTGCAGAGATTGCCAAAGATCGCCGCCAGCGCGATCACGCGGGCCTTGTGCATGCCGAAGAAGTAGTGGCTCATCCCTTTGTTCGCCAAGAGAACGAGCGACCCCATCAGCACGATCTGGCCATACGCCGTCTCGAGTCGCTGGAGTTCCCGCTCGTGCCCCATGACCGCGAAGACCGCGGGAAGCGCAAAGGCGAACGGCACGATGACAAACCCCCAGGCGATCAGCGAAAGCCAAAGCCCTGCCCAGGCATAGCGGGAGCCTTCCTCGGGGCGGCCCGCGCCGAGGTTCTGGGCCACGTAGGTGTTGATGACCGTCAGAAGCCCCATCGTGATCGCCAGGAGATTGAACGCCCAGATGCCGCCGTTCCCTTGGGCGGCGACCTCGAGCGGCCCCACCTGGGCCACCATGAGCTTGTCGATGAACTGCATGACCGTGTAGCTGGTCATGGTCAGCACCGTCGGCCAGGCGATGGCCCAGACCTCGCGCACCGCGTCGGCGGACCACACTCGCTCGGGATGTTCTTCGGTTGGACTCATGGGACCGGCCGAGTCGGGGGTACGGAGCCAGTGGCGTCACGATGCCGCTGGTTCGTCTCGGGTAATGCAATGGAGCGCGCCGCGGCCCCGAACGAGCTCACGGCAATCGACAGGCTCGATCCGCCTTCCTGGAAAACACTGCTCGAGGATGCGCAGTGCAGGCTCGTCGGTGGGCGTGCCGAATACCGGCACCGTGACCAAGCCGTTGGCAACATAATAGTTGAGATGGCTGGCAGGAAGCTGCGTCCCCTCGAACCCGAATCTGGAAGGAATGTCGACCGGGACGATCTCCAGCCGCCTCCCGGCGGCATCGCGAAAGCTTGCAAGCCGTTCGAGATTGTCTGCAAGCGATGCGTGATTGGGGTCAGATCGGTCCGGTTGCCTGGCGGCCAGCACGCGGCCAGGCGCCACGAATCTGGCGAGTTGGTCGACATGCCCGTCGGTGTCGTCGCCGGCGAGGTCGCCCCCCAGCCACAGCACTTTTTCGACGCAGAGCCATCCGCGGATCGCCGCTTCCATCGCGGAGCGATCGAGCCCGGCGTTCCGTCGCTCATCGACGACGCACCGCTCGTTGGCCAGGATCGTGCCTGCCCCGTCGGTCTCGATGGCCCCACCTTCGAGGACGATGCCAGGTTCAAACGTGTCGAGGCCGAGACGCGCCGCGATCCAACGGGCTACACGGGCGTCGTCGTCCCAGGGGGGATACTTTCCTCCCCAAGCGTTCCAGGCCCATGCCACGGCAGCTCGGGGCGCGGCATCGGCGTGGGCATCGCCTCGGCGTCGGAGAAACACTGGGCCCGTGTCTCGCACCCATGAATCGTTCGTGGGAATGGTCACAAATTCGATGTTGGCGGTGCCGGCGAGGCAGGCGCGGGCTTCCGCGAGAACGGTCGACCCACCGATGATGCGAACGGGCTCATGCTCGGCGATCAAGGCGGCAAGCTGTCGGTAGACCTGCGGAATCGCCTCGAAGGGCCCCAGGAAGGTCTGGCGACGATGGGGCCAAGCGAGCCAGGTGGCTGCGTGCGGCTCCCACTCGGCCGGCAGCCGGTAGGTCGCTGAGTGCGGTGAGGCCATCGTCAGCCTCCCCACCGATCGAGAAGACCACCGTAAGCGTCAATTCGACGATCGCGAAAGAACGGCCAACGGGTTCGCGACCATTCGATCCTCGCGAGATCGCAGTCGCACACGATCACCTCGGGAGTATCGTGAGACGCGATCGCGAGCCGCTGGCCATTGGGCCCATAAACCACGCTCGCGCCCCAGAACCGAAGCGGCCCTTCGCGGCCCGTGCGGTTGACCGCCACGACAAACACGCCGTTGGCGATCGCGTGGCTCCGGAGCATCGTGTCCCACGATTCATATTGCTCGGCATGGAGGGATTCCTCTCCGTCGAGCCACCCGATCGCGGTGGGATAGAAGAGCACCTCGGCGCCGGCCATCGCCGTGAGCCTCGCCGCCTCGGGATACCACTGGTCCCAGCAGACGAGCGGGCCGACTGCGAGACGGCTCGTCGGCACGCTCATGAAGCCCGTGTCTCCGGGCGTGAAGAAAAACTTCTCGTAGTAATGAGGATCGTCGGGGATGTGCATCTTGCGATAGGTGCCCGCGGTCGAGCCGTCGGCATCGAAGATGACAGACGTATTGTGGAAGAGGCCGTGGGCCCGTCGTTCGAAGACGCTGCTGACCAGAACGATCGAGTGTTCCTTCGCCGCGGCAGCGAGGCGTTCGGTGAGTGGCCCGGGCACGCCTTCGGCCTCGGCAAACTTGCCGTGATCCTCTGCCTGGCAAGGGTACTGCCCGGCGAACAGTTCCTGGAGGCAGACGACCGTTGCTCCCTGGCGTGCCGCTTCGGCAATCCCCGCCAGCGCCTGCTTGATATTGGCCTCACGATCAGGGGTGCAGGCTGCCTGCACGAGACCGATGCGCACCTGCGAGGGTCGATCGGCGCGAGGAGAGATGGCTGAGCGTGACATCGCAGCCATCTTACGCGAGAAGCACCGGTGCCGCGTCAAGCCTCGCGTCGAAGCCCAGACGCTGGGCTTTTCCCGAACGATTGAACTACGGCGTGGAGAGCATGCTCGCGGGGATCGGCTGCTTGTCGATACCAGGGCCTGAGATGAGGAGCTGCGGGGCTTTCCCCTGCCACGTGAAGGCTTTCATCGGGAAGCCCCACTGCATCTCGATCCGATGTGGCGTGCGTCGCATGTCTACAAAAAATGCCTTGAACGCGTGCTGGCCCTTGGCGAGCGAAACCGACCAGGTGCCGTGGGCATGCCAGCGGGTGGCAGGATACCACTCGCGGTCATTCACGAAGACCCGCAGGTCGTAGCCGCTCTCGCTGTCATTGAAGATGAACTCCGGGGGAGCGTGGAAGGTGTAGATGCCATCCTCTGGCACCTCGAGATAGCCCTGGTAGCGAATGGCGTATGGGCCGTTTGTTTCTTTGGGGCTGACGTCAAGCACCGTCGAGACAACGCCCGTCTTCTGAGCAGGCTTGTTCAGCCCCTCGGAAAGGAGATACGGCCACAGATCCTCGACGTACTCGAATCGCATGCCGGGGCGAGTCGTGGCAACCGATTTCGCGGGCTGGCGGTCGACCTTCTCGAATACCGCCCAACTCTGCACCGTGGCGTGCGTGCCGTCCTCGACCCAGGGCGTGAACGTCATGCCTTTGCGAAACGCCCGAGCCTTCACCCAGGTCGTGTCACGAATCGTGAATGGTTCTGTGTAGAGCGTCGAGTCATGCTTCGGTTCGCTGCCGTCGAGCGTGTAGCGGATCTCGACACCAGGGGTTTCGCAGGCCAGGGTGACTTCCTGCGCTCCGGTAAACACCGTCGCCTCGGGCTGAATCGTCACAGGCTTGATGGGGCGATGGATCGGCGTCGTCACCAGTGGGCTCGCCGAGTCGGCAGCGAGCGTGAACTCGAAGTCACTCGACGGGGCCGTCGTCGGCCTGCCGTTGACAATCACTTCAGAGCAATCGAGAGCGATGCCCTTGCCGCCTACCCTCAGCAACACGCAGGCATCGACGGCAAAGTCGTCGGCACCGAGCCGCGTGGGCTTGTGCGACGCGGCATAGGAAATCGGCGTGCCATCGGCGAACTCTCCCGAGAAGCCGGTGATGCCAGGATTTCCCTGGAGCTTCTGGATCTGCTTGAACACCGGAGCGGGGCCATCGTCGAAATATGCTCCAAACGGAGTCATGACCGTGGTCACGGTCGACGGCCCATCGGAGGTCCAGGAAGCCGTGACCACGCGATTGAAAGTCGCCGAGGAAGTGTCGGCCTGTTTCTTGAGCTTGACGAGCTTGGGTTCCGAGATGCCATACCACATCGGGGTCGAACTGAAGTGGTACATGTCCATGCCTCCCATGCCGGGTTTGCGGACCCTGATCACCTGCTTGGCACGCTCGACCACAACGGCTTCCACCCCGTCCTTGTCCATGAGCGCGAGTCGCTTCTCAGGCGGAACGCCCGCATTCTGGACCGGCGTGGGAATGGAATACCGCTGGTCGATCGTGCGCTTCTGTGGCGTGTCGATGAAGTCGGTCGCGATCCAGACCTTGCGGCCCTGGAGGGAGATCACCTGCCGACCGTGACGAACGTCGGTGATCGGCGTCTCATCGAGCGGCTTTCCAGCCTTCTCGGCCTGGCTCCTCATCCGTCGCGTGTGCACGTCCATGCCGTACGTCCCGAAAATATCGGCGAACGCGGCCTTGCGATGGGTCGGGTGGTAGACATACGGCCCTGCATAGAGACCTTCGACAAAGTCAAAGGTGTCTGACGTGTGAAACCGCATCGTGTTCACCGCGTCTGGGCTGGCCGGCACGCTGAACGTGCCCTTCGCCCCCGACCACGGGGGCAGGCCGTGGCCGATGTACTGGATGCGGTTGTCGATCATGACGGGCGGGGCCTGAAGATGGCCTTGGCCGTCGCCGATGAGCATGAAGCCGTTGTGATCGTCGCGACCACTGGCGACCGGCCTATTGAGAAAATGGAAGTAGAGAAAGTAGTCCGAAAGTTTCCACCCGGTGCGAAGGAAGGAATAGCCTGCAAATGCCATGCTCTCGGAACGGATCCGCGGCTCGGGCGTGGGCTCGCCCTTCAGGAGTGCCGTCCAGAGCCGCGTCGCGACTGTCGGATCGTCGTAGGGAAGCGCCTGCCGGTACACCTTCCAGAGCCGTGCCTGCGTCTCGGCTTCATGCTGCAGCAGTTGCACCTTGATCGAACCGCCCGGCCCGTAGTGGCCTGCCAGCGGGCTTGTGCTGATGCGGTAGGCCCGGCCGTCCTGCTTCATGAGGTGAATCCAATACCGCGTGTAGGTCGCGAGATTGAGCGTCAGTTCTTCGGACCACCAGGGTGAGAGCCAGTCGGGCTTGTGCTTGTCCATGACGCGAATGAGCCCGAGGAATGATCCATCGGTGTTCTCATGCCCGGCGTTGGCGAGCGTGGCGTTGGCTCCGTCGCGACGAATGTTGTGGGTCATGCTCAGTTCGGCGAGCCGCGTTGCCTCGCGGGCAGTCCAGCGGACGGCATGAAACTCCTGCAAGGAGAGCACATGGGGGAGCATCCCGGTGAGCATCATGATGCGGAAGTTGTATTGGCCACTTCGCATGAGGCGGATCGACGAGGTGAGATACTCGGCATTCACGCCCATCAAGAGACGGGCGAGCGTGGTCGCTGGGAGATCCTCGACGAACTGCGGATTCAAGGCACCGGCGTCCCGCAAGCGGCGAATGACTTCGGCATGTGAGTAGCCGATGAGCATGTTGTAGTGGCGAACGAGCCCTGCCTCGTCGATGTCGCGCGACCAGTTCATCGACCAGTCGTCGGTGTATTCGACCCAGCGTTCGAGATGCTCGCGGTTGCTCGTGAGCACGTAGGAATCCAAGAGCGCGGCGCCGAGACGGCCGGCGGTGTCGTACCGGTGCGCGAGCTCTTCGTAGGCCGCGCGCAGGATCGGCGATGTGCCGGGGGGGGCATGGGCCGCAAAGGCCCAGTTGATCGCCCCCGGTGGCCCAAGCCGCGCGGCCACCCTACCCATGGTTCGGTCCGCAATCTTCAACTGCGCCCGAATGTCACCTCGCATCGCCGCCTCGACGGCCTTTGGATGGGGAGGCTGCACACGGGGGCTGCCGCCGGCCTTCTGCCATGCGAAACCTTCCTCGCTTCCGGCGTCGGCCTCGTCTTCGGCCCCGCCTTCGTCTGTCTCCGCTTCGGCTACGAGCGACTCTTCATCAGCCTCGATCGCGATGGCCTGCTTCCGGAAGAAGAATCGCTTGTACGCCACGAGGGCAGCCTGGTAGTCCTGGCGCTGGACGAGCGCAGCCACGTCTTCGAGCCCGGGATAGGCAAGGTCGATCTGGGCGAAGAATCGCCGGCCGAGTGCCGCAACCTCGTCCGGCGAATTTCGCTTCGCAAACCGTGCCAGGCGCTCGGCGGCGTCAGCGACCGGGGGCATCGGCACTTGTACGTTCGGCTTACCCTCGCCGGGTGGCCCGGACGGATGGATCTGACTCAGCAGCCCCCCCACTTCGCGCTTGATCGTGTCGCGCATGGTTTGCACGTTGCCCCGGTCCCGGTTCACCAAGGCGAGCTCGATCTCGGCGCCCCAGAGCTCATCCACAAGTTTTGATCCCTGCGGGTCTCCGGATGCGATCTCTCGGAGCCGTTTCTTGAGCTGGAACTCAGTCTGCTGCGTCTGGCTTTCCAGTTGGCTGATCTCGGTCCCCAGTCGATCGTAGGCGACGACTTGCTTGTGCGCGGTGAATGATTCCGGCTTCTGCTCGGCCCGTTCTTTTCGAGCCTGCGTGACGAGCCCCTTCACCCGGGCCAGTTCCTTCTGCAAGGCCACGAACTCTGGATCGTTCTTCGCACCTCGTGCCTCGGCAGCCTGCTGGACGCGGGCATTCAATTGCTCGATCCGACGGGGGAGCGTTTTCTGTTTTTCTTTGAGCCCGTCGAGCCGCGACTGGATCGCATCCGTGCGGGCAAGCTGCTCTTTGACGAAGGGAACATTCAGAGGATGAACGTTGCCGACCGACTCCGCGCCCACCTTGACGGTCACGAGGTCGGCTGCTTGGACTGGGCACGGCATCGCCATGAAGAACACGCCGATGACAAGGCTGCCGCGGCAGGCCATGCGAGCGCTACGGTGTACCAACCACATGTCACACTTCCTGGAGTGCGGCCTGATGCAAGCCTGATACCTGGGAGGACTGCCGAAACTTTTGATTCTCAGACGCAGGAGCGCCTCCTACAACGGACAATTTGCGAATCATCGATGTCATTTTGCGACAAGTGATTTCGGCGTGCGCGTCGGCACGAGAAGGCCCAAGGCGTTGCTACACTCCACGATCGTTCTCTCACGAACACTCACGAGGCCTCCTTCCGTGCGGTTGCTTCTCGCCCGACTCGTTTGCTCCATCACGCTCATCAGCCTGTTCGTGGACTCGACCGCGGTCGCACAGGTCGAACACAAGGAGCTTTTCAAGCCGACGGCCGTCGTCGCGATCGCTGCGGATCCTCCCGCCGATGCCGAAGCGCGGCGAGCAGCTTTTGCCGCTCGCAATAGCCCCGAGCATCTCGCGAAACTCGCCGACGAGCTCTTCGGGATGATGCGTCTCGAATGGGAACCCGACAACCGGGAGCTTCGCTCGCTCTACCGTACCGCAGTCGATGCCTACCGGGCCAAGGATCCAAAGGCGCTCGAAGCATACAAGCAGTTCTTCATCCGTCGCGCCCTCGCCTCGGGGGCCAAGGGGCGAGATCCGAATGCTCGGACCTTCATCGAATTTTTTTCGGAGGCCGATGGCCTCATGCGGGGGAAGGCCCGTGTAGCGGCACTGACCGCAGATTATCCCGCCGCGATCGCCGACCAGGGCATCGACGCGATGCTGAACTACTACCGGGCCGGCATGCTCGACAAGCAGCATGTGTTGCTCGAGATCGCAATCGGCGAGCCCGGGGGGGTGAACTGGACCTGGTCGCTTCCGAACCATTTTGGTCCGACCTGGCACATGCCCCGTGATGAGCGATTTCTGTCGTTCGCCTACGGAGCCAACCCAGACTTCTTTACTTCGCTCATCGGCGGGTATCTCGCGTCGGGCGACACGGCCTACCTGCTCCGCTGGGCCGCATATGCCGATGATTTCCTCATCAACTTCATTCCCGATGTCCGCAAGACGCCGTGGGCTGACGAGCTCAATTGGTCCAACATCCCAGGGCCGCCGCTCGATCCGATCATTTTTGCGGCTCGTGAGCGTCCCGAGACGATCGACGCCCTGCCGGCCGCCACGCTTGCCCGCATCGTCCTGCACACGTGGAACGCCCGGATTCCACTCGAGATCCAGCGTTCTCGCTCCGGTGGTCCGAACCGACGGCTGACCATGTATGGACGAGAACTCAACAGGTTCTACTTCCAGTTTCCGGAACTGGCCGAACGGCAATACATCCTCAGGCAACGTCGCCGAACACTCGAGGATCATGCCCGAGTTGCCATTCACCCAGACGGCACCGACCAAATCCTCGCCATCCCCTACTTCGATCACATTTACACGACCCCACCCGCCGACATCCGCGAGCTTCGAGGGCTCCCCGAAGCGGCCTGGCTCGACGACCGCTGGGAACAAGAGCTCCGGCGCACGCAGAACCTCGTGGGAGGTTACATGCTGCGGGCTCTCGATCCGGGTGGCCGCCATCCCGGACACCGCGATCCCCTTCGCAACATCTTTGAAGCGAAGGGGCGAACGGCCGGCAAGACTTCGTTCGCGACGCTCGTCCCGGAGATGATCGCCCGCCCCGAGAACGAGGCCATCTTCGCATGGCATTCCGGCGAGCGACCGGCGTCGGTGCCGCTGCGCTCGTTCGCGTTTCCCTACGGCGGCTTTTTCTACATCTGGTCTGACTGGTCCCAGCAGCCGCAGTTCATGCATCTCACGTCGCAGCGGCCGGGCACCCGCAACCGCTGGCGGTTCAACAACAACATCTCACTCACCGCCTTCGGGCAGCTCATGCTGTTCTACTCAGCCGAAGACTACGCTCTCGAGGTCGACGGGATCGGTGGGCTTGCCGGTGTCGACCGGCGGGCGATGCCCGAGCTCACGCCCCAGCCCAATCGCTGGCTGTCATCGGACCATTTTGATCTGGCCGAAGGCACGATGACCGATGACTCGCGGCAGCGCGTCGACCCGGCCACCGGCAAGGCCGAATCAGTTGGCCCGATCACGCATCATCGGCAGATCATGTTCGTCCGTGACGCGGGGGCATGGATCGTCACGGACAGGATCGCCGGAGACCGCGAACACGACTATCGGATCCTCTGGCCGTTCCGCGGCAACTTTGAGTTCAACGTCGGCTCGAAAGACATTCGCGATCGCGTTCGGACCGTGCCGGCCGACTCGCATCTGGCAGGCTACCGGCCGACTGCCGACTTCGAGTTTGACGACACCAAAAAAGCGATCCGCACGGTGAGTCCGCACATCCCGAACCTGAGCATCTTTCATTCGTCGGATCGGCCTATCACGGTGCCTGATGACTTCGTGCAGCATGACTGGCGATTCGGAAACGCTCTCTGTACAGGCCCGCGAATCGACGACTCCAAAGACACGATCGTCGCGAGCCTGCTGTTTCCGCGGCGGAATGCCGAAGACGAGCTCGAGGAGTATCGCTCGTTCGAAGGCAAAGGCGTGGCGGGATTCGATGCCGCAACGCGCCGTGGGCACCGGTTTTCGTACCGCGGCGTCGGCCACAAACCGCGCGAGCTTGCCATTGGCGACATCCAGGTCACCGGCCTGTCGCTCCTCGTCGCGACGAACCCTGACGATCCGACGGTCCGCGGTATCGCGCTCGGGGCGACCGGGGTCATCGTCGACGACGCGCCCCAACGAGCCCCGGGGGCAGACTTCGCGTTCGAGCGACGGCGCGACGGCGTGATCTCGTTCGAGAAGATCCATCGCCCGATGGAGATGGTTCGCATCGCCCCCGGCGCTGACTGCTTCACCGATACGCTTCGGGTCACGTTGTCGCACCCGGAGCCCGATGTCGCCATCCATTACACGCTCGATGGCTCGCTGCCTGACTTGAATTCTCCGCGGTACTCCGAGCCGATCACCATCGGCGAGACGACGTGGGTCACTGCCATCGCCGTCCGTCCGGGCGTCACATGCCTGGTTGATTCGACCGACAGCACGCGAGCCTCGATTCCGCACTGGGCCATCTACCAGAAGCAGTCGCTCCGCAAGGCGGCCTTCCAGACGCGGCCCATTGACGCACGCGCAGGCCTCCATGCCGTCTACAAGGAGACGGCTCACCCGATCTCGATGCTCAACCTCCGGAGCCTCCCGATCAGGCGCGAAGGCACCGCCCCACACCTCTTTGATCTTTCACTTCGCAAGGGGGCTGACCCATTGAGCAACTACGGGTTCATCTACGACGGCTACCTCGATGTCGCCGAGAGTGGTGTCTACGAGATTCATGCCCCCGAAGAGTTTGTCAGCGCCGTCACCGAAGCCTGGTACGACCTTCGACTCTTTCTTGACGGCGAGGAGTGGTATCCAGCGACTCGGCGTCAGAACTACGGGACCTGGAGCGTGCCCCTCGAAGCGGGATCACATCGGATCGAGGTGCGGTGGGTCGATCAGCGACCATCGATGGGAGCGGGACCACGGCCGGGCATCGCCGAGAGCTTCACGCGGTGGCAAGGTCTGGCGCCCACACTTGATTGGTCCGGGCCTGGTATCCCGCGGCAACCTATTCCTGCTGCCCAGCTTTGGCATTCGCCTTTGCCGGCCCATTCTTCTTCCAGATAACGACCTGGACGTCGTTCTGTTGGACGGGGCCTGGCGTGGTGCGTCCTTGCGCCACAGATTGTTCGAGCAGCTTCGTCAGTTCAGCGACAACACCAGGCTTCGCTTCGACCAGGTTCTTCGACTCTTTGCGATCGTTGGCCATGTCGTAGAGCTGGCTCGACTTGCCGTCGTCTCCCTTTGACCAGCCGCCCGAACCTTTGCACGCGAGGAACTTCCAGTCGCCTTTACGGATCGCGAACCGACCGCTCACCGAATGATGGATGACGAAAGGATGCGTGGTGTGATCCCCAACCTCACCGCGGAGCACAGGGAGGATCGAGAAACTGTCGACCCCGGCATCGAGCGGCAGCGTGGTGCCCAGCAACTCCGCGCAGGTGGCCATGAGGTTCGTGTGGCAGATCGTCTCATCCGAGACACGCCCTGGGCTGATGACGCCGGGCCAGCGAACAACATACGGCACGCGGTGGCCTCCGTCCCAGGCGTCGGCCTTCATGCCCCGCAGCGAATAGCTCGGGTCGTGACCAGCCTGCCTAAGCTCGTCGAAGTTGGCCTCCGGTGAGCAACCATTGTCACTCGTGAAAAACACGAGCGTGTCATCAGCGATTCCGAGCCGATCGAGCGCGTCGAGCACCGTGACGACCGCATGATCCGTCTCCATCACGAAGTCTGCGTAGGGACTGATCCCGCTTTGACCAAACCATCTTTCAGAGGGAACGATCGGCGTATGGGGGGAGCCGAGGGCGAGGTAGAGAAAAAACGGTTTTGACGTCGTCGCGGCATCCTCCATGAATCGGATGCTTTCCTCAGTCTCGCGGGCGATGACTTGGTCGAGCGGAATCGTCTCGACAACCCGGTCATTCTTCGCCCACGAGTGCATTTCGCGGGCGTGATGAAACCCGTGAAACTCGTCGAACCCGTGATCGATCGGGCCATCGACGATCCGGGAGCCGACGGGTGCCGCGGACACCTTGAAAGTCCCGTACGGCTTATTGGTCACGATGTCACGGAGCCCACCACTGCCCTCGGGAAACTCGTAGCGGTATCCCAGATGCCATTTGCCCACGAGCGCGGTCGTGTAGCCATGCTGACGGAGCAACTCGGGCACCGTAAGAGTTGACTTGGCGATCAAACAGCCTTCCCTGTCGCCAGTCACCATGACTCCTTTCTGCAACCGGCTTCGCCAAGCGTATCGGCCGGTCATCAGACCATAGCGCGTGGGCGTGCAGACCGCCGAACCGGCATGAGCGTCGGTGAACCGAATTCCCTCCTTGGCGATACGATCGAGGCCAGGCGTGGGAATTCTTGATTCGGGGTTATAGGCACCGGCGTCACCATAGCCCTGATCATCCGCCATGATGAAGATGATGTTGGGCTTGGGCTTGCTGCTGGCCTCCTTGGGCTCGCCCCGAGGGACCGCCCAGCGCACGGCGTTCTCGATCACCTTGAGATTCTCAGGCTGCCGGAAGATCGGGTAGGTCTCGTGGCCGGGGCGGAAGTAGAACACACGCCCTTTTCCTACGTCCCAGGCGCAGCCGCTTCGAAAACGCTCCCCCTTGTCCCAGCGCTCTTCGAAGATCACGGCATCCGGCGCAGGAACATGAAATGGTTCGTCGTACATCTCGGTTTTCGGGATGTCCCACTCCGCAGGAAGCCCCTTGGCGATCGGATGCTCGGGCATGAGCGTGCGGACATGGCTCGGCTCTCCATCCGCCCGCCATGCAGGGAATACGCAGGCCGGCGGCGTCAGTTTCCACACTTTGCCAACCTTCTCGAGTGACGGCGTCAGCTTCGCATCGCGCTTCACCATGGCCCGCTTCAGGGGCGCGCCGAAATCAAACACAGCCGTCGCGCGTTCCGCATCGGGCACGAGGTTTCGAGCGTCAGCCTTGGCCCGTTCATGCATCAGCCGCATGAAGGGATCGGCGAAGTGAGACGAATGCAAAGCGACAAACCCGAGACGGCCGTCGAGGACTCGCCGCACGATCTCCTCTGTCCGTTCCTTTTTCACCTCGCCATGCCTGCGGTGCCCCCACCATACGATCACGTCGGTTGCATCGAGGGCGGCGGGATCGAGCCCCTGCCCCGGCATGTCGAGACTGACCGACGTCGCTCGGATGTTCGGGCACGTGCTGAGATGCTCGGCAATCGCCGTCCCGAGATACTCCGGATAGGCTTCGCGTTGCTCGGGCTGCTGCTCGTCCCACACGAGCACGCGCACCGTCCTGCCCTCTTCGGCGACGCCCATGACGGCGCTCGTCGCCATCACGGCCGCCAGCATCATCGATCGCACGTCTGTCATTCGGACATCCTCATTTCGTTGGTTGTGGCTCATGGCCTTGAACATGACTCAGAATCGTGCCAGGAACAGGCTGGCGGGGAAGGCCGGGCCCGGCAATTTCAACCTTCGGCGTTTCCCCCTTCCACGTGAACTCCGGATGAGGGAATCCCCACTTGAGCTCGATCTTGTGGGGTCGGGGACGGAGGTCCACAAACACGACCTTGAAGGCATGCTTGCCCTTCTTCAGCGGCAATGACCACGTGCCATGACCGTGCCAGCGGATGGCCGGATACCACTCCCGCCCAGCCACAAAAACCCGGAGGTCATAGCCACTTTCGATATCCGGATAGATGAATTCGCGTGGTGCATAAATGGTGTAGACACCATCCTCGGGCACCTCCAAAAACCCTTCGTACCGAATCCCGAACGCTCCATCCGAGTTTCTGGGCGACACGTCGAGGAGCGATGCCACCACACCCGTCTCCTGTGCTGGCATCGTGAGGCTGCGGGCCATCAGTTCGGTCCACACACCCGTAAAGTATTCATAGCGGAGCCCAGGGGTGACCGGGGCCACGTCGATGGCCGGGATCAGCGATTCCTTTCGGAACACCGCCGAATACACCACGCTGGCATGGGTGCCGTCCTGCTGCCAAATGTCTTCGGTCACGCCCTTGCGGAAGGCCCGCACCTTCACACGGCAGGTTTTTGAGATTGGAAATGGTTTGGTGTAGAGCGGTGACGCGGGCGTCGGCCTGGTGCCGTCGAGGGTGTACCGCAGCTCGACGCCAGGTGTGGCACAGGAGAATGACACGCTCGTCGTGTCGGTGAAGACGCCCACCTCGGGTGCGATCGAGACCGGCTCGATCGGCCGATAGATCTCTTTCTCAATCTCCACCCGTCCGTTCACCAGCCGAAACGTGAAATCGCGTGCCGGCGGCACGAGCGTCCTCCCTGCCGACGTGATCGTCGTGCAATCAAGGGCGATGCCCTGCTCACCGCAGACCAGCAGCGAAGATGCCATGGCTGCAATCCCTGGGAGCTCGAGATCGCCAGGGGTCACGGCGGCCAGGCATGCAACTGGCGTGCCATCGCCACATGTGGCTGTAAACCCAGCCACTTCCTGAGATGGTGTGATCGGCACGACGTCGCGAAGGGTTTCGGGCGGGCCAGCGACGTCGTAGCTTCGCCCCTGCGGCAGCACCAGCGTGATCAAGACATGCCGGCCGGCCGCTTTCCAGTTCACTCCGACCCGACGATTCAACTGGAGCAAACCAGTAGCTTCTGTGTGGTGCTTCTCGCGCTTGCCAAAGGTCTTCATGACCACGCTCGGATCTCCACCCGACTCGACGAGTGAAGCGAAAAGTTTGTCGTCAGGAACCGAGTACGAGACCGGCACCTTGCCGATGTGCCGAAGTTCCAAGTTTGGAAGGCCGAGATTGCACGTCTTGAGCGTTTGCCGCGCCTGATCGACCCGCAGCGATGGCACGTTTCCCTTGTCGAGAAGCGCGACACGTTTGCTCAGGTGGTCGAGACGAAGCGGCGTATAGATGGTGTAGTTCTGCGTGAACTCATGAGGCTCGGCGCTCTCAATGACGTCGGTCACGACGTAGACACCCCGACCTCGCAGGGAGACGATGCGACGTGACTGCCGGACATCTCGAATCGGCTCATCTACAAACTCGACCCCGTCTTTGCTGGCTTTCGCCTGAGCCTTCCCAAGTGACGCCTCGTAGCCGTACGACCCGAATGCATCAAAAAACGTTTCGGGGCGGTGGTACTGATACACGCCGCTGAACGTCCCCTCGACGAGGTCGAAATGGGCATCCGCGTGGAACCGGCCCTCCTGCACGACATCAGGCTTGCCGTAGGTTGCGAAATGCGCCTTGCCACCCGGGTTCTGCACGAGCCCGTGATGGATGTTCTGAGTCCTTCCATCCACCGCCGGAGCAGGCGCCAACAGAAAGATGCCCCCTTTGCCGTAGAGGCTGAATCCGGTGTCGTCTTCGCGGCCGCTCAGGATCGGCTGGCCGATCGACTGAAAGTAGAGGAAATCGTCGTCGGGCTCCCACCCGGAACGAAGGTAGTAGTAGCCCTGATAGGCCATGCCCTCGGAAAAGATCTCGGGTGGCGACTCAGGCTCGCCGACGCGCATGACTTTCCAGAGTCGCCGGCGGACCTCCGGTTCGTCAGCGAGAAGGTCGACATGGTATTCCGGCTGGTCGCCGAGATACCTCATCCGCTGCGCCCGATGATTCAACCGGTAGGAATACCCGTCCTGCTTCAGGTTATGGACCCAGTAGCGGGCGTTTGACGCAAGCTTTTCGGCGAGTTCCTCGTCCCAGAAGGGCTCGAGCCACTCGGGCCGCGGGTCGAGTGCCTTGATCGCCTGAAAAGGACGTATCAAGACCTGGTCGGTGTTCTCATGGCCGTCGTTGGCAAACTCGAAGTTGGCACCGTCGCGGCGGATCTTGTAGATGAAGTTATTGTCGACCTGCCGCCAGCCTTCGCGAAGGGCCCACTGGTGGGCGTGAAACTCCGGCAGTTGCAGGGCCGTCGACACCATCCCGGTCAGCGCCATGATCCGAAAGTTGTAGAGGCCGCTTCGGCCGAGGCGAATCGCAGACGACAGATACTCCTCGTTGAGGGCCATGAGCAGGCGGGCGAGCGTGGAGGCCGGCATCTGCTGCACGGCCTCGGGCCGCATGAGGGCGAGGTTGCGAAGTCGGGCGAGCATCTCCTTGATGCGAAAGACATGCAGCACGTGGTAGTCACGCAGCGCGATCGGCGAGCGTTCGGCATCGCGCTGCCAGTTGAGCGTCCAGTCGTCGAGGATCTCGGCCCACCGGTCGAGATGCTCCGGTGGTCCCCCATTGGCATAGGAACCAAGGAGCGAAAGCCCTGTCTTCCCTGGCTCATTTTGCTGGCGGCAAAGCTCAATAATGAACGGGGCATGAGGATCATCCTGAAGCCGTTCCGGCGCCGCGAACGCCCAGTTCATCACCCCGGGTTCACCGAGGTTGGCCTCGACGCGCACGCGCTTGCCCTTGTCCTGAAATTCACCGGACACGATTCCTGCGAGGGCCTCGGCAATCGCCGCCTGCGTCGGCGGATGGATCACGGCGTTGGCTTCCGTCGCGTCTCCTGCGTAGTCCTTGGCTTCCAGGGGCGACACTTCCGAGTTCGGCGCTGGGCGAAGTCGCGCGAAGAAGAACTGCTTGTAGGCATCCAGGGCCTGGGCGTACTCCTCGCGGTCGACCAAATCCTTCACCGTTTCGAGACCTGGCAGATCGAGCGTCGTCTGCGAAAAGAACCGCTGTCCGAGCGCGGCGACGCTCTCTGGACTGTTTCGCTTCGCGAAGACCGCGCGGCGACGGTCCGCGTCTTCCGGCGGCGGCACGGCCACGCGGATCACGGGGCCATCGAGCCCTTCGGGTTCAGGCTTCCGCTCCAGTGACTTCTGGAGACTCGACTCCGCTCGCACGACTTCGTCGCGCTCCGCTTGGGCGAGAATCAACTCGCTTTCCGCAGCGACATGCAGTGGCACGAGGGCGTCGCGGTGTTCACAGAGTTTTCTTGCCGTCGGATCCGGCTGGACGAGCCGTCGAATGGTCGCCTCGAAAAGCGTCTGCTCACGTGCAAGCGAGGCTCTGTGAGCAGCCAACTCATCGGTGAGTCGATCAAAGACCATGAGCTCATCGAGTGTCTCGAAGGCGTCGGGGCTCATGCCCGCGAGGCTTTCCTCGAGTTTTTTGATCGCAGCCTGCACCTCGTGGATTCGCCGCTCGACGACAAGGCACTTGGGATGCTCCTTCACGTTCATTCGGACGCCTGCTTCGGCGATTTGGCGGTCGAGATCCCTCTGGTGCTTCGTGAGGTCCGCTACCCGCTCGCGCCAATGCGTGAACTTGCGCTGGGCCGCCTCCCTGCCACGCTCCGAAGCCGCGACCATCGGGGCAGATGGGTCCATGGCCTTCGGAACTTCGGCACGCGCGGAGAGTGCAAACGCAACGGCCAGCAAAGTCGCGCGTCGAGCGTATCGGCAGGTCATTCCTTTTCTCCGCTTTCGTGGCAGGCGCCTAGCACGACGCAGCATGGGCGCGTCGGCTACCGCATCAGGGCTCGAGCACGATCCGAAAATCGTTGGCCCTTGCGTCTGGCTTCACCTCGAAGGTGAGCCCGGAAGTCTTCATCGAGCGATACTTGGCCGGCACGTCAGCGAGCCACTGGCGACGGGCGCTTTCAAGAGAAGCCTCTTGGGCACCTCCAAGGCCGGGTGGCGGCGGCGGTTCGATCAGGGCGGCTGTGTAGTTGCCCGCCAACGTTCCGTCCGCCGACCGGCGGAAGCTGAGCTCGAATGTCCCGTCGGGCTGGATGAATCCGATCGCTGAAATCGGTCGATCTTTCTCGCGAAACTCGATCTGCCCGGCAGTCACAGGCCGTCCGTCCCCGAGCAGCACCTGCCCCTTGACGGCATACGTTCGCTCACTGCCGCATCCGACCACGAACAGGAGAAGGCCAATCGTCCCAAGGACGGTCCTGAACGCGGGGCAGACACGTGGTGGCGCGAGCAGTAACCGAATCATGCAGCGTGCTCCGGAAGTCATGGTCAATCGAGTGACACGGGGAGCTCACGACCGGCCCGGGTCGCGAGCGCCGACAGGATGTCGACGCCGAGCTCAACGCCGAAGGAGCGTACGCTGCCATCGGCGAAGGCAAAATTGCACACACCGACATGAAAACTTCCGAACTGATCGTTTTTTGGCTCACTCGCTCCGCGTGCGATCGCTCGGTCGCCTCGCCGTGCTGCGGGAGAAGCACGGCCGCCATGATAGAGCGACAGTTCGACCGATCCGTTTGCGACCGGCTCATGCTTCTCTCCCGCAAGCAGTGTGTTGCTCAGGCCATCACGAAAGCTGTCGAAGGAGGTGTATGACTTCCAACGGACACATGCATTGCTTGAATCCGTGGGCATTTTGTTGTCCGACGCGTCATAACAGTCACCGCAAATGATCGCGCCGTTGGCGTTGGGATTTCGCCAGTCGGATGTCGTGACACCCGAGGCATTGATCACATCAATGCCGGATGAAGCGGCGTAATCGCCGGCCGATCCAGGATTGGGGTGGTTCGTCGTACGGATGCCTGGTGATCGACGTGAAGGACAGTAGTAGACCGGAACTTGGACAGCCCGTGGGTTTCGCGGATCGACCTGTCCGCCGGGCCCATCGGGAAAGGGTTGCTGCGGATACAGCGCCGACAGGTTCCAGAGGTCATACGCCGCCTGCTGCTCCAACTGAGGCAGGATCAAGACAAACCAGGTCAATCGCACACGCGTCACGGGCTCAGGAGCGAGGTGCGTTTCATAATCGTAGCGATTGCCGCCGTTCTGGCGGGCCGGAGGAAGCCTTCGGAAGCTCGAGTGGTAGTTCTGCACTGCCAGTCCAAGCTGTTTGAGATGGTTCTTGCATTGTACGTTCCGGGCCGCCTCTCGGGCTGCCTGCACACTTGGCAGCAGAAGTGCGAGCAGAAGAGCGATGATGGCAATGACAACCAGCATCTCCACAAGGGTAAAGCCCTGTCGTCGAAATCGTTTGGTCATGACACGTCCCTCCCCGTGCAAAAGCGGTCCGCAATCCCGGTCGCGCCTTGGCCGCCTCGCCTCTGTATCCGCCTCTGTCCGATCCGCCTTCGCCTCTACCGTCGCCGCCGCTTCGCGATCCAAACCCCAACGGCGCATCCGATGCCCGCCAGCGCCAGGGTTGATGGCTCAGGGACCGCAACGTAGTTGAGCAGAATGTCGCTTCCAGACTGCGACAAGAAGAACGACGAACCAGCACGCACACTGGATCCAAGCGGGGTGCCGCCGCTGTCCTGCCACGAGCCTGGATCGATCGTGAGGGAGCTAATGTTCGTCGTGGAGCCAGCCACGTCATAGAGCGTCCACGTCTGGTTCGAACCCCAGAATGCGTTGCTCCACAAGACGCCGCTACCCGATCCGTTGAACACCAAATCGAGCTCAGTTGCATCGGCAAAGTTCAGATTTCCGCCCACGATGATCTGGTCGTAGGTCGTGTTCCCGGTGTTGGTCGTCGTGTTGCCGATGAGCTCCCACTGCACCGTCGAATTCCCACCGCTGTAGGCGAGGTTGTTCACAAAGGCCTGAACACCCGGCGAATTGCCTGGGGTGTGAGCCCCCTGAATCGTGACGTTGCCAGTCACAGTACCCGAGCCACCGAGGGTCTGAGCAGCACCCAGCGTCCACCCACCCGTCACTGCACTCACGTTGAACGTCGCCCCGGAAGCTACCGAAATCACCGAGCTATTGCCGATCGAGCCAGTAGCGCCCAGCGTGAGCGTACCTTCATTGATCGCAGTGGCACCGGTGTACGACTTGCTTCCGTTGAAGGTGAGGGTTGCTACACCAGTTTTTGTGATGCCTCCGGCCCCGCTGATGTCGCCCGAGAAGATCGTCCCGTTCCCACGCGTAGCCGCAATGAAGACACTGCGCCCGAGGCTGATCGGGCCACTGTAGATCACGGCCCCGGGATTCGTGTTGTTGAACGATCCAAGTGTGACGTTTCCTGTCCCGAAGTTGGCCACCACGATCGAATTCGCAAGCGTGCCCCCGACCTGAGAGCTGAGATTGGTGTTGGTGGAACCTGTATTGGAGTCATTGATGGTGATCGTTCCGTTTCCAAGCGCGCCGCTCGCGCCCCAATTCAACTCCCCCTGGCTGACCGTGATGTTGCCCGTGTACGTGGCGATGGTTGAGTTGAGTGCCAGTCGGCCTCCTCCAGTTTTCAGGATGTTTCCAGAACCAGCAAACGCCGCGGCGGCTTCCGTGCGGAGCGCCGTGCCTGCAAGGATGTCGAATGTGACGGACTTGTTGAGGGTCAACGCTCTCATGCTGGGCAGGACGGCACCTGAACCCGTCGCAATGGTCGTCACGCCTGTTCCCTCATTTGCGACGGTGATACTGTTTCCGGATTTCACGGTATTGCTGGCGTTGTTGAATACGATGGTCGTATTGCTACTACCCGTCGCCCCCGTGTTGAGCGTTATGGCGCCCGCACCGACGTAACCTGTCGCCGTGACCTCGAGCGTGCCTGAGCGAATGTTGGTCACCCCCGAATACGTGTTGTTGCCGCTCAGAATCAGCCGACCGGATCCGACTTTTGTGAGGGATCCATTACTGCTCATGACTCCGGAATAAGTCGTGTCGGCGTTGTTGTTCCCAACAAAAAGATTGACACCGGGCCCTGAACCAGCCTTTTGAAGAGCAAAGTTGCCTTCGCCAGAAAGTCCGCCAAATGTAAAGCTGTTGCTTGCCTCTTCGGTGCGAAAAACGAGGCCCCCACTGCTCGCGCTTGTTGCGACGGTACTGTTCTGAAGGGCAGTCGAATTGCCAAGCTGGAGCCGCCCCGTGCCCAGCACCGTGGTGCCATTGAACGTATTCGGCGCGCTCAGGCGAACCAGGCCGGTGCCGCCAATCGTGAGGTTGCCCGTGCCGCTGATGACCCCGGTGAACTCGAGCCGTGAGTCAGTACTGTTCGACGAGGCGTTACTGAAAACCGCATTGGAATTGAGCACGACCGGAGCACTGATCAAGTCGTTGACACCGTCGAATGTCGTGGCGACCTTGGTGACCGTTGCATTGCCCGTGGACTGGAGCGCCAGGTTGAAGGCGCCATTCGGATTGACGGTGAGCCCGAATTGATTCGCTGCCGACGTGGTGTCGCCGAGCGTTAGCGAGCCGAGCGTGATCGACTGATCGAGGTTCACGGTCTGATTGGCCGTGAGGTTCACGGCCATGTTGGCAACGGCATCGACGCCATTCGGGACCGTGGCAGGGCTCCAATTCCCGTTGTCGATCCAGGAAAACGGCCCTGCTCCGGTCTGCGTCCAGTCCTCGGCGGCAACTGGCGAAGCCACAGCCGCGGCGACACAAATATGGAGAGACAGCCGTGCCAGAATCGATTTCATGGATTTCCTCCCAAGCCAAGCATAGCGGGTAGCATCAGGAGAAGAATGGCCATTTTGCGAACCACGTAGGACTTTTTGCGAAATCCGACTTTCTGACACGGGGATCGCTTGCATTCAGAAAGTCGCGGTCAGTCCAGCGATTCGGAACTGATCGGCTCGGCGTTGTTGCAGGTGATCAGCGCGGCGTAAGTGCGGATATCGAGTTGCTCCGAGAGCGACCGGGTACTTCCGTCGGCAAACGACACCGTGACGATTCCGAGGTGAAAGCTGAAGGCTTCCATGTTGTTCGTGCAGTTGATGGCACACGGGCCTGGGCATTGCAGGCCATCCCGTGTGAATCCGTGCAGCGGACTGCAATTCAGAGGGTTCGCCCATCCTGTGCCCGAGACGTTGCCTCCGAGGATGTTGAGATTGCCGCACGACGCCTGGAGACCGGTGAGGTCCGCGAAGCTTCGCCCTCGGGCTGTCCAGTGGTTCGGTCGGCCGGCCACCTCGACCATGAGGAGGCTGTTGGAAAGGCCGTCACGAGCGAACGCCCGCGGCGTTTCTCGGTCGGGAGTCATGATCGCCCGATTGTCGGTCATCGCAGGGATCAAGCCGGCGGTAACAAGCTGCCCGTTGACCCACTGGATCGGGCAGTAATCGGTGCTTGCGGCTTGTGCGCCTGATCCGAGATTTTCACGGCGGAGCGGTCCGCCTGCGGCACTCGGGCAGCCCAGCACCGGCAGCGGCGTGGCTACCACGGCCAGGTTGGCGGTGTCGACCCAGTGTCTTCTGAGGTCGTATTGGTCGTAGAGCGCGCGCTGCTCCATGAAGGGCAAGAGCACGGGAAAGCAAGAATGGTCCGGCGCTGACCGCTTCGACGGAGGAAAATGGTCGCGGCTGTTCTCGTAGGCAAGCACCGAGAGAGCGACCTGCTTCTGGTTATTGAGGCACTGCGTCCGCCTGGCACTCTCCCGCACCGACTGCACCGACGGCAGGATGAGCGCAAGCAGGATGGCGATGATCACGATCACGACCAAAAGCTCTACGAGCGTGAAGCCGCGATCTAAGCTGTGTTTGTGCATGCCAGGTTCCGCCCTCGTTACCATTCCCGATCTCGAAACCACGACGCGCCGCCGTCGGCTACTCTCTTCGAGACAGCGCCAAGTCGTATCGTTTGCCTGCATCATCGATCCCGACCTCGAGGACGAGCGTCGAATGGGTGTTGTACTTCGCGGGCACCCGCTCGGGAGCATTCAACGAAGGGTCGTCGTCGTCCCGCCGGAGTGTGCTGACTGAAACCTTGTAGGTTCCGACGGGCACCGCGGACCGACCGCTGCCACCATATGCCTGGTACTTGCCGTTCGAGTCCGTCGTCGCAAAAGCAGAGTCGCCCTTCTCATCCGACCGATGAAACACCACGAGTGCGTTTGCCAGCGGCATGCCGTCGAGCGTCACCGTCCCATGGACAGGCACCTCGGGGCGCCCGCCACAACCTCCGCACGCCACAACAAGAGCCGGGAGCAAAAAAGCTGAGTGCTTCAGAGCCATGGAACTCGACCTGCGACAACGAGGTGATCCCATGACGATGCCCGAAAAAGCCCACCGCGACGCCACCCCGCGACCCTCTCTGCCCACCATCCGTCAGGGAGCATTCATCCGCCGCCGACAAACGATCGCAAGAACTATTCCGCCACAGGCCAGGACTGCGAGGGAGCCAGGCTCTGGAACGGCCATGACGGTCACGAAGGACGTGCCCGAACCACCGTTGAGGCCCGCAGACGAGTCCGTGTAGTTGATCCGCCAGTCACCGCCGGCTGCCGTGAACGTCGCGTTTTGCGAAAGGCCATTGAACGTGCCGGTGAGATTTCCCGTTTGGTAACCAAAGAGCGTGAATCTGTCGCCGAGCGTGTACGCGCCGAGTTGAGCCATCGAGAGCGTCGCACCCCCGAGATCCAGAAGGCCAGAAATATTGCCCAGGTCGGCGGTGCTGCCACCGCCGGTGACCTCGTAGGCGAATGTCGCGCTCGCACCAAGGGTCAGATTCTCGAACGCCACGGTGCCAGGAGAATTTCCGATGGCAAGCTCGTTGGTCACCGTAAGCGAGCCCACGACCGTACCTGTGCCGGTGAGGTTGGAAGTCGAGTAGCCCCCCGCCTTGGCCGCGACACTGAACGTGCCCCCCGCCAGCGCGACGACGCTCGTGTTGTCGATGCTTCCGTTGACCCCGAGAGCCAACGTGCCATCGCTGATCGTTGTGGCGCCCGTGTATGTGTTGTTTCCGGCGAGGGTCTGCGTACCTGAGCCGACCTTCGCCAGCGCCACGCTGGCGGTCGGGCCGTTGATGATCACTCCATTGAACGTGGCCGTCGCACCTCCATTTCCGACCGTCAGCACGCCTGAGCCCGAGACGGCTGAATTGGTGACGATTCGAAACTCGTTGCCGCTGGGGCTCGTACCCGCCGGCGTCCCGACCAGGCCATTGATCGTTTGGTCGAAACCATTCAGATCGAAGGTGCCACGGTCATTGTTGGTGCCATTCACTCCGATAGTGAGGTTGCCGGCAGTGTTGAGCGCGTTCGCGACACCTGCCCGCAGCGTGCCATTTTGATTGATTCCGGTATTGCCGATGCCGGAACCGCTTGCGCTGTTGAGCTGAACGACCCCATTCCCGGTGAGTGCCGTCCCAAAGATCGTCAGCCCACCACCATTGTTTGCGATGGCGTTGCTCACGGTGATCAATGTCGAGTTGCCGTTAGCCTGAAGAACGATCGCTTGACTCGATGTCGTTTGGCTGATTGTTCCGGAAAGAAGCAGGCTCGTCCCTCCTGCTGCACCGATACGAATGCCCCCGGCAGGGTTGCTCAATGTGATGTTGCCCGAGAGGGTGTTGGAGCCAGCTTGGTTGTTGATCGCAGGCTGGAATCCAGCAGATTCCGTATTGCCTGTGATGATAAAATTCTCGGCCACGGTGATGTTGCCGGATACGAATAACCGCCCGCCCGTGGTGCCGTTTCCCGTCGCAGCGATCGTCGTGGCTCCAGCAGTGGAGCCAAGTGCGTTGGCGTGAGAAATACTGACGATGCCGACGTTGATGACTGTCGTACCGGTATAGCTATTGTTGCCGGAGAGAAACAGGGAGCCCGCCCCAGTTTTTGTGATCGACCGCGTCCCACCGGTCTCGCTGATACTGCCCGAGATCGTCAGGCTCCCGGCGACGGAGGTAGACAGGCCGTCTGCCAGAATGAGCGGCGCGGAAATGGTGTCGTTGATGGCTCCAGACTCGATGATCTGGGCACCGCTGCCGCTGTTGTTGAGCGTCAGAAAGGCCCCGCCACTGCTCAGCGTGAATGCGTGCGAATCGTTGGAGTCTCCGATACTGAGGATGCCAGCCGTGCGATTGCCGGTTTGAAGATTGACGTTGGCTGCGGAAGTGATGTTGTTGTTCAGTCCAACGATATCGCCCGCGTTGTTGCCAGGAATGGCGGCGGGATTCCAACTACCTGCATTGGCCCAGTTGCCCCCGCCAGAGAGGTTCCAAGTGCCGCTTTGAGCGAACGCAGCTGGAGCGGCGATCGCGGCCCATACGAGGAGACAGTGGCTTGGAATCGTGCGGAAAACTTTCATGGATTTCCTCCCACGCACGAAGATAGCCGGCCTGTGAGCCTTTGCTATTTCTCTTTTGCGAAATCCATACACCATTTTGCGAAACGACCATGATGCCGAGAGTCTCGTCGCCTGACCGCGACTAGGGCTTGGGCAGCACCAGGGCCTTGCCCTTGTCGTTCTTGTAGCGGGGGCTCTGGCCCTTGCCGAATTGGTTCTCTCGCGCCAGGACGCCGCTCGATTGACCGCTCATGCTGATGTGGTCGCCGGCCGGTGACAGCCTGCAGTGCTCAACGATGGCGTCGCAGAGGTTATCCCCTACGTTGATCCCGCCGAAGTTGTCTTCGCTGAACGTGTTTCGACGGATGATGACGCCCCGTGTGATGGGGCCGTCAAATCGTTTTTCGTTGCGATACGAGCCCGAGACATTGAAGTTCGTCATGCCCTGAGTGATGACGTTGTCCAGATACTGGACGCGCCACGATGGCAAGAGCATGCCGTGCATGTCGCCGCCGTAACTGAGTAGCGAGCTACAGCGAACGAGCCGATTGCCGGCGCAGATGACGTCGAACGACGTGCCATACCCGGCGTTGACCCAGTTGGCATCCTCGAATGTGTTCCCGATGATGAGCGTGCGGCCACTGAACGGGACGATCGTGACATACGACGTGTCGTCCGGGGCAACGTCGAACGGTCTCGAGATCGTCCATGTCCTGCCGTCATGCGAGGCGACATCGCGGTACTGCCCGGTGCCGCGGCCGTGGACGATGGCGACGACAGAACCAAGCCACATTGGGCTCTCAGCCCCCGCCCATTTCACGAACGGCGGGTCGTCCGCGAGCGTGAGCTTAGTTCCGTCTGCCTTCGCAAGCCGGCCGGCGTAGGCATGCGGCCCAGCGTCGAAGGTGAACGTGTAGTCGGCCTGGTGGACGAACTGGCTCCGCTGGCAGTTCCGTGCGTAGAGAATGTTGCGCCCCGCGACGGCGATGTTGACGTAGGTCGTCGGCGAGAGACCGGTGAAGTCATTGTCTTCGACGATGATGGCGCTGGCGCCCCCCATCATGCAGTTCGATTTGCCAGCGGCGACGCGGTTCTTGGCGATCACGCCGTACCGGCCGGGGCGGATCGCTTCGCCGGGAGTGATGATGTCGCATTCGGTGACCTGAAAGTTTTCGCCGGTCGTAACCACGATGCCGCTTGGCGGAGTGTTCCCGAGCCAGGCTCGATCCACCCGCACCCGAACCCGCGTCATGCGCAACCGCTTCTCCGAGACGATCGCTGAACGCAACCCACGCGGCACATAGAGGCTCAGATCCTCGAGGCCAAACGCCGATCCGGTGAGCACGCGAGTCCGCTTCATCGATGCATCATCAGGCTTCGACTGCTTGGCCACGTCGGTGCCGCCATCCATCGTGAACCTGCCCGTGCCCCACCAGAGCACCACGAGTCCTTGGCCCTCCCCTTTGAGCACCGTTCGAGGCGGGATCTCGAGCGTCTTCGTGATCTGATACTTTCCAGCGGGGAACAAGACCACGCCGCCGCCGTTCGCCTTGGCTTTTGCCAGAGCCGCGAGGATGGCGCTCGTGCGATCGACCGCAGACTTGTAGCGATTGAGCGACTCCCGCATCTCCCGGCGGGCCTTTGGGCCGGCGAATTCCAAGACGTCAAAAACTTTTGTGGGCCAGGCGGGGGGCGGGATGATTGAGAGTTGCCCGGCACGCCGCCACGCATCACTGCCCCCGAGGCCGTTACTCACGCTCACGGTGTACATGCCAGGCTTCATGTCAGCAGGCACCGCGAAGCGCAGGGTGTAGGCATCGGATCTTTCAGTATCGACGGTCACTTCCACGACACGGTTGTCAGACGCAGTGAAGCGGGCACGGCCTGACGTTCCGAGATCGAGTGATTTGCCCATCACGCGGAGCCATCCGCCCGGCGTCGCCGCCTTGCCTTCGTCTCCTTGAATCCACCAGGCGTCGGGCGCGTTCAAAAGCAGCGGCGCGGCGGCCGTGCCGGCTGCCCGTACCTGCACGGCGAAGACGCCTGGCTTCCAATCGGCCGGAATGACGAACTTCAGTGACTCATCGCTGCCTTGCACAACCGTCGCGGGAGTCCAGCGCTCGACGGAAAGCTTCGGCGTTGGTGTGGCGGCGGTGGCTGAACTGCTTGCTCCGCCCGCGTCTGTGAGTCTCGCTACGTCGACCGTGGCATTGCCGAGGCCGCTTCCTTGCAACAGCACAGTCTCGTTGGGCAGGACCGGGTCTGACGCCCAGAAGACGTGGGGCTCATTCGCACGAGTGTCGCCGTTCACGATCACAAGCACGCCCGAGATCAGACTCACCAACCACCGTCGTCTGCCGTGAAATGGCATCGCCTACGCTCCAAGAGATCGTCACGCACGGGTACCACTTCGAGTTCCTCACGATACCCCGCGATCACCCATGATTCGCAAAATGGCATGTGACCTTCGCAAAAAGCGAACCCAGCGCGTGGGCTGATCGCGACAAGGTGCATCGACGCGTTCGCGCTCGATGCCATGCGGTTTACCGACGCCCACACGATGCCTTCGACCTGCAGCTCACGATGGATGTCGCAATCGTGGGCGCGACAGAGCTCCACCGATAGACTCGCGTCACACCTGACCGCTGGAGGCTCGGCCGCTTGAAATTCCCTCAATGCCTTTTGTGCGTCTTCGCAGTCATGATCGACGGGGTAGGCCCGGCATTTGGCGCCGAAACCACCGCGCGGCCGAACTTCGTGTTTTTGTTCACCGATGACCAAGCGTTTGAGACGATTCGCTCGCTGGGGAACGAGGAGATCGAAACCCCCAATCTCGACCGCCTTGTTCGCCGTGGCACCAGTTTCACGCATGCCTACAACATGGGCTCTTGGCACGAAGCGGTCTGTATCTGCAGTCGCACGATGCTCATGACAGGTCGTTTCGTGTGGAGCGCCAAGAGCCGGGAAAAACGCCTCGAGGAAGAAAGCAAGGCCCGTCGACTCTGGCCGCAGGCTCTGCACAAAGCCGGCTACGAGACCTTCATCGCCGGCAAGTGGCATGTCGGCATCGCGCCACAACAGGTTTTCGATCATGTGAAGAACATTCGGCCTGGCATGCCCCTCGATTCCCCGCTCGCCTACAACCGTCCTGTCGAAGGCAAGCCCGATCCCTGGTCGCCCTGGGACACGAAACTCGGAGGGTACTGGCAAGGCGGCACGCACTGGAGCGAAGTCTTGCGAAACGACGCGGTCGGGTTCATCCGACAAGCGGCGAAGGGCGAGAAGCCGTTCTTCCTGTATGTGGCTTTCAACGCCTCGCACGATCCGCGGCAATCGCCTCGCAAGTTCGTGGAAAGGTATCCGCGAGAATCAATCCAGATTCCCAAAAACTTCTTGCCCGAATATCCCTACAAAGAGCAAATCGGCGCGGGCAGCAGTCTGCGGGATGAAAGGCTCGCACCCTTCCCCCGCACGCCCTACGCGGTGCAGACGCACCGCCAGGAGTATTTCGCGCTCATCACGCACATGGACGCGCAAGTCGGCCACATCCTCGACGCGTTGGAGGAGTCAGGCAAGGCTGACAACACGTATGTGATTTTCACCTCAGATCACGGGCTGGCGTGCGGGCGGCATGGTTTGATGGGCAAGCAGAACATGTATGACCACAGTGTTCGTGTGCCATTTCTCATCGCTGGTCCGAACGTGCGGCCTGACACCCGGATCGACACGCCAATCTATCTTCAAGACGCACACCCAACGGTCCTCGAATTGGCCGGCATACCGAGGGGCAGGCATGTCGATTTCAAAAGCCTCGTACCTCTGCTCGAGGGCAACGCCACCGCGCACTACGACGCGATCTACGGTGCGTATTGTGCGACACAAAGGATGATTGCTGCCGATGGCTACAAGCTCATCGTGTATCCGAACGCCAAGAGGCTCCGGCTCTACCACGTTGACCAAGATCCCGACGAGATTGAGGACTTGGCCGACCGTCCCAAGTCGGCCCCGATCATCCGACAACTGTCAGGAGCCATGCGCAGGCTCCAAGCCGAGATCCACGACCCGCTTGATCTTTCGGCGCTGCTGCCAGATTGACGGGCCGCCAATGCGATCGACGCCGCGGGCGTCTTGGCTGACAAGACCATCAAAATGACAATCCGTGCTGCGCAAAATGGTATTCGGACTTCGCAAATTTGCGGGGACTCACGATGGCCTCCTGGCTATGCTCGTTTGCATGAGAGGTCCCAGGCCCGAACGACTTTCATGAACGTCAGAGCCACAGCAACACTCGTACTCGCGCTCGGCCTCGTTGGGGCGGCATCCGCTGGCGACCAACCCGTCATCGAGCAGCGGGCAGACGGGGTCATCGTCTTGAACCCCGAAGCTGCGGCGTTCGTGATGAGCGAGAAGGCAGGCCGGCATGTCATGAACGGCTCGGACCCCAGGCTTCGGATCGAAGGCCGCCGCATCGTGAATATTGGGGAACGCTTTCAGTTTCCCGGCTGGAAGTTTCGCGTTCACACCCCAGGCAAGTTCGCCGTGCTGGCGGATCTTGGGACCAAGCACTCCGAGCGAACCGAATTGCGACTGAGTTTTTTTCAGGGTGGGGGGAAGGAGTCGCGGGTCATCGCGACCGTGCCGCGAAGTCGGAATGACTCGGAGCCCTTGCTCTGGGGAGAGACCGGTCTTCCCGCGGGAGAAACCGAGACGCTGGTCATGGTTTGGGCCGCCGATCACCCGCGGCGGCTGCCCGAGGTCGGCACCGTCGTTCTCGTTCCTGTCGCCCCTGATGAAGGCACCAAACGTAAGCCCGAAGCCATCTGGAGGTCCGTGCTCGAAGAAGGACGCACTGGCCCAACCTTCGCCGCCATTCCGTCACAAACGCCCCCCTTGTTTGCGACTGGCGGCCTCGAGACGTTTCAGCCAGTCGACTATTCCAAGGCCAAGGTCGTCGACTTTGACGTGCCTCCGCCGACCGATGCCGAAGAGCGGGCGAAGCGTTTTGCGACCCGCAACAGTCCCGAAGGCCTTATGGCCTTGAGCCGCATGCTCCATGCGGCGCTGCGGCCCGGCGTTCCCGGCCTCGAAACCTACTACAAGGCTTTTGAAGAAGGGCGGCATGCCGATGCCCTCGATGCCTACCGGGACTATTTCTTTCGCAAACTGAAGTCTCCTGGCGACTACGGTGCCAGTGGCATCGCCTTCACCGACGACTTTTTCCAGCCCAACGGCAAAAGACTCTATTTGAGAGCGCCGCAACCGGAATGGGTGGAGGCGAATCTTGCCGGTACGGCGGTCTACCTTCACAACGGCGTGGTGCTCCGCGGACACGTGGGGCCGCCCGGGCAGGTCAATTGGGCTCCCGTCACGCTGGCACCTCCTGCGGGCAAAACGTTTGAGCGCGGGCCAGGACCGGACCATTTCTGGAAAACCGAGCCGGGCCGACTCCTTGACCTGCAGATTCAGTTCTTCCGCGGCATGCACCGCCATCCCGGCCAAGCGGGCGCAAGCGCCGTGTTTCCCGACCTGCTGCTGTCGTATTGCTTCACGGGCAACCGTGATCACTTGCAGCGCTACGCCAACTACTGGGACGACTGGGCGGCCAACAGCATGCGCGACGCCGAGAACTGTCCGGTCAACGTGCGGGCCGCCACGGAGCTCCAGGTCATCGGGTGGTATCGCACCCTCCTGCGGACGATCCTCGACGAGAGACCGGAGATGGCCACCGATTTTCCAGCACCGACCGTGGCTCGGATGATGCTCGCGCTGACGACGATGTATCACCCCTACATCATCCGTGCAAAACGGGCGGAGATCGCCAACTGGGGAATCATGGGAGTCGACGGTGCATTGAACGACAGCAAACTCTTTCACGAGTTTCTCGCCATGAGCTATTTCAACCGCGAGCTTCTCAGGCTGGCGCGAATCAACTGGATTCAGCACCTATCGCTCGACGGCGAGGATCTGGAGGCGTGGGACGAGGGGCACGTGGCCATCGACGCGATGCTTGATCGTGCACCGGAGCTCGCGATCCATGGCGCGCCCGTGATGGGCGACCTCGAACAGGCCAGCCTTCGGGATCACTCGAAGACGATGCAGCGGGCGCTCATGACGCATTTGTCGCCCGACGGCAACTATTGGGTGTCGTGGTTTCCCGAAGAACCTCCGGCCCGCAAGACAATCCGCGGAAAAATCATCGACCGCGGGCTGATCGGCGATGTCCTTGACGAGCCAGAGGTGCGAAGCCGTTTTGGTGCGGTCCTCGACCGCGTGCCCACGCGGCGCACGCCCCCGCTTTCCGACATCCAACCCTATGCGATGCTCGCCTATCTGCGTGACGGGTTTGGCAAAGAGAGCACGTCGCTCGTGTTCCAGAATTTCCCCGCGCGCAGCCAGAACCAGTCGTGGTACTACAACGGCAAGCGAGGGCACCTGATCGGATCGATGCGAACGCAATACGGCGTCGCCCACGACGGGCGGGCGCTGTTGGAAGCCACCCCTGTCTGCGTCGACTCGAAGCCACCGAACATCTTTGTCGACGCCACGCCGACCGGCGGCAAGACCGACTTCAGCATGCCGACGCCCCGCCACGTGGTCCCGGCGCGATTCCTCGAAGGCTCAACCTTCGACGTCGTCGAGTCAGGACATGACTCGCCATTTCGCCGCTACGGTTTTGGGCATGGCCGCGAGATGCTCGGCATGCTCCAGAGCACGCCCGACGATCCGATCCGTGGCATTCAGGCCACCCGACAGATCATCCATATCCGCGGTGAGGGTCTTTTCGTGGTGGGAGACCGTGTTGAGAACCCCGGCCCCGAGCGCGAGTTCGCGGAGTTTTTCGTCCTGCCGCTGCGTCTCCCGGGCCCGATCGCCCAGGAGCGGGAGCGACTCCAACGGCTCGCGGAAACGGATGCCGTGCTTCTCGACATCGATCTCGCCGCGAACCGTGCCCGGAGCATGAGCCCTGGCCTGCCCAACGTATCGCTGTTCGTCGCGGGCCATGATCTTGAGTGGGGCGGAAAGCTGCTGGGAGACAACCGATTCGCGCCGGTCGCCTCTGTGTCAGCCAAGTCGATCCTCGACAAGTCGCCCCAAAAGCACAAATCTGGCCAGCCCGTCACCATCTGCCAGCTCGTACCCGTGTCGGTGCGATGGAAGGGAGAAGGCAATCAGGCGCTCGTGACTGTCGTGCAGGCTCGCCCCGCTGCCGATGCACTCGAGGCCGTGGCCGCCACGGAGATTCGTGATTTCCAAGCGATGAACGGTGACGGCGGCATCACGGGTTGCTCGTTTCAAACAGCATCGGGTCGCGAGGTCTGGTTTCAGATGGCGGCCGAGAAAGCGGCCGATCTCCACGCTGGGCCAGGTACGGCGCGGGCCGGATCCTTGCTCGTCACGCGGAACGATAGCGTGATCGAAGGCGTCGCGATGGACACTCGCTCGGTGACACTCGCGGGCAAGACCTTCCAAGCGGATTCGGACGCTTTCGCATTTCGGCTGTCGACCGATGGCACGTTCGAGGGCGAGCCGCTGCGGACGCCGATCGACACGGTGGTGATCGAACCGCAACAGACGGTTTTCATCGACAACGTCGACGTCTCTTTCTCGATTCCGACACAAGCTCGCGACGACATCGAGTTTCGCTACACCCTCGACGGCAGTGACCCCACGCTTGACTCGTCGCCATATCGCGGACCGTTCGCGTTGGCTTCCGATGCAATCGTGAAGGTGCGGGCATTTCGGAAAGGGCTTTCCGAGTCAAAAACGCCGTGGAACATCGCCGGTGTCGACGGCAGCAAGACCGTATCAGCGATCTTTCGGAAATCCGCGCCGCTACCGGCGGTGCAACCCGGCAAGACCGTGCCAGGATTGAACTACAGCTACTTCGAGGACTCATGGCCGGTGCTCCTTGCCTATAGCGGTATGGAAAGCGTGCTGCCGGTGAAAGCCGCGGGCCAATCCAAGAATCTGCTTGATCCGAACCAGCTTGCAGGAATTCGAAAAACCGATCGGGCGTACGCCGTGAAATACGACGGCTTCATCGACGTGCCCGCGACAGGAATTTACCGCTTCTTCGCTCCGAAACCGCTCTACGACACGACGAAAGACGCCGGCTACGAGTTTCGGGTCTGGATCGACGGCCGAGAATGGTTCCCGAATCCAGATCTCCACGCGGAAAACATCTGGAGCGTTGCCCTGGTGAAGGGACTGCACCGGTTTGAAGTCAGCTTCGTGGATTTTCGGTGGAAGACGTTCCACAACGACTACTGGATGAGCTGGAAACCAGAGCAAGTATGGGCCGGAACACCCACCCTCGAGATCGACGGGCCCGGCATCCAACGGCAAGCCCTACCAGCCACCTGGCTTCGCCGCGAGCCAAGAGACTGACGAGCCCGCAAGCCACCGGCACCGCGGTCGATTCGCAAATCGGCAGCGTGGCTTCGCAAAAGAGGCGTATCGGGCCTCGCCCCGCTCGCTATGCTTTGAGGTGGGAGGAAAACCATGAAATCGATTCGCACCTTTCTGTCTCTCTGTCTCCTCGTGTCGCTTGCGCTAGCGTTGCCCGCGATCGCCGCGGATGGCACGTGGATCACGCTCAATGGGACCACGCCCTGGAGCACTTCGTCCAATTGGAGTGCTGGCATCGTGGCCGATGGCGTGAACTCCCAAGCTCTTTTCACTGCCGATATCAACGGTCCTTTGAATGTCACGCTCAACGACGTCGGCCGCACGATCGGCAACATCACGTTCACTGACTCGACGACCGATTCCCACAACATGATGATCTCCGGAACGAACGCACTCACGCTCGACCACACGAGCGGGGCCCCGGTCATCAGCGTAACCCAGGCCAATCGCACGCTCACCATTTCGAGCCCCGTCGCCGGCACAGATGGCATCAACAAGGGTGGCCCTGGAGCCTTGATTCTGAGTAATGACGCCAACTCATATACAGGTCCGACTACCGTTTCGGAGGGAACGCTGTCGATCAGCAGCATTGGAAACGTGGGGGGAGGAAATAGCGCACTCGGAGCCCCTGCGACCGTCACGGATGGCCGGATCATCATGGGGGTGGGCAACTTGAGCGGCAGACTCCGCTACACGGGCGGCGCACAATCGACGGATCGTACGATTCAGGTCAACAGCTCCACGAACGGAAATGGTGGTGGAGCGGCGATTATCAATGATGGGAATGGTGCGCTCACCTTCACGGCTTCCACATTCAACAATGCTTACGCCAACACGAACGCCAACACCCGTCTGCTGACCGTCGGTGGCACGAACGGCGGCATCGTTCAAGGCTCGATCGTGGACATCAGCGGCACGATGCTCGTCGGCTTGACAAAAATCGGCTCTGGTACGTGGACGACCAGCGGAGCGAACACGTTCAGCGGCGCCTCCAATTTTTCTGGCGGGGGCACGATGATTCTCGACTACGGAACCCAAGACAACAGCAAGCTCTCAGACAATGCCTCGTTGACCTTGAGTGGCACGGGCCTCACCCTCCAGGGTGGAGGGCACAACGAGGTCGTGTTGGCGACTACGCTCGGTGCCGGCGGCACCGTCATCACGCAGACGGGTGGGAACTCCACCCTTCAAATGAACGCCATCACCCGCGGGGACGGATCGACCCTTCGATTCTCAGCTGCCAATATTGCCACTACCGATACGGGAAACGTCAACGGCATTCTCGGCGGGTGGGCCACGATCGGCAATGACTGGGCGATCAACAGCACTGGAGGAACCGACGGCGCGATCACCGCGCTTTCGACGTACAACGGGACCTTGCCGACCTCCGGCGGCAACAACACGTTCAACTACACGCTCAGTGGAAGCCAGACACAGAGCACCAACACGAGCGCCTTCACGGTCAAGATTGCAGGCACCGGTTCCGGTGACACGTTGGCCTTGGGCAATACGAGTCTCACCATATCCAACGCCGCGGGCGAGTTCGGGGGAATTCTCTACGTCGGCGGAGGCGATGACGTCTACAACATCACGAACACTTCGGGCAACGGGTTGAACGCCTCCGCAACGCAGAATCTGATCATCACAACAGTGACTGGCACGCTGAATGTTTCGGCAACGATTAATGGCAGCAACAGTAGTCGTTCCTTGGCAAAGTCGGGGGCGGGAACGCTCGTAATCTCGTCTGCAAATGCGTACACCGGTGCTGTGCGAGTCAACGAGGGTGTTCTTCGCATCGCGAACGCCACGGCAACAGGCACTACGAACGGCGGCGTCATCGTGCAGAATGGCGCCGCGCTGGAGCTTTCCAACGGCGTGGCCGTCGGAGCAGAAGCGCTGACCATCACAGGCACAGGCGTGTCGAATGCCGGTGCCTTGAGAAACGTGGCCAGCAACACTTCGAGCTACGCAGGACTTGTCACAGTCGGTAACGGCGGCGGTCGGATCAACTCCGATGCTGGCGGCTCTCTCACATTGACCGGCGGCGTCGCGACCTCGCTCTTCAACAACGTAACCTTCGGTGGCGCCGGTAACGCTACCGTATCCACCGCCGCCATCAGCGGAGCCGGCGGCCTTGTCAAGGACGGAAACGGCGTACTCAACCTCAATGTCGGCAGCACGTATGCGGGTCCCACGACCATCAGTGCCGGCACGCTGTTTGTGAACAACACGAGCGGCTCCGCGACTGGAACGGGCTTGGTGTCCTTGCTGTCGAACGCCACGCTCGGTGGCAACGGCACGATCGGCGGCAGTGTCGCCGTCAGTGACGGGACGATAGCCCCTGGCAACTCGCCCGGCACGCTCGCCGTTGGCGGATCGTTGACGCTCGACAGTCTTTCATTGCTTAGCTTCGAGTTGGATGCGAGCAATCAAACCGTGGGGAGCGGGATCAACGATCTGATCACGGTCGGTGCAGACATGACGCTCGACGGCACGATAAACGTCTCGTCGTCTCCGTTGTCGTCCGGTACGTGGCGGCTCTTCAATTACTCTGGCACTCTTACGAACAACACATTGGACATCGGCTTGATTAACCTCGCACCGTCGCACACGGCATCGATTCAAACGGGCACTTTTGGACAGATCAATCTGGTCGTGGTTCCAGAGCCGGAGACGATCATGTTGTTTGGGGCCGGTGTAACGATCCTCGGCCTTCGGCTATTCCGTCGGCGAAGAACGTCGGTTTGAGATGATGGGTTGACCCCTTCGCTGGCGCGCGGGGCTTGGATGGGCGAGCCGGTGGGGCGGGCTTTCAAGAAGGCGGGAAGATCGTGTGGTCGACAGACAGAATGCGGGGCTTCCTGATGCCGCGTTTGCGAGCGCGCCGAAGTGGTAAACATCGCGCCTTCACGCTCGTCGAGCTTTTGGTCGTGATCGCGATCATCGGGCTTTTGATCGCGCTATTGCTTCCCGCGGTGCAGGGAGTGCGCGAAGCGGCCCGGCGCATCCAGTGCAGCAACAACCAGAAACAAATCGGGGTCGGCCTCTCCGCCCATG
>CAZCHF010000037.1:21664-38289 GCA_964498325.1 uncultured Candidatus Kuenenia sp. | reverse complement strand
CACAGACGGCAGCGATGTCACCGAGACTGGCGAGCTCGCGAGCATCACCGATTCCCTTGCCCCCTACACCAATGCAGCCAATGAGTGGCCGGTCATTCGCCGCGCGATTCGCAAACGCCGGCTGACTCCATGCGAAGGTCGGCACCCAACCAGCCGCAGCGCCGGCCGCTGCCGAGCTCCCGAGAAATGCTCGGCGGGACGTTCTTGAAGATCGACTGGCCGCCATGTGCACTGCTCCTGGAGGATGCTGCGATGAGCCAGGAGTTTATCCTGCCGTTCGACAGGTCAAATTTTTTGTCGGTCGTTCGGAGAGATGCCGTCGCATGCATGGCATCGGGTTTCGCCCCAATCGTTAGATTTGTCATGGGAGCGATACTCTTCTGTGCTTGGTCTTATTGTGCAGGATCATTTCGATTCGGAGGCTTTGGATGCAATGGACGAGCGTGGTGTCTCGAATGCTGGCGACCCTCGTGGTGGGAAGCAGCCTTGTCGGCTCAGTGGCCGCCGTTGAAGCGAAGAAAATCGTTTTTGTTGCCGGCACGCCGAGCCACGGCGCCGGCGCCCATGAGCACAACGCCGGCTGCCTGCTGCTGGCCAAGGAGCTCCACCAGGCCATGCCCCACATCGAGTGCGTGGTGATTCAAAACGGTTGGCCCACGGACCCCGCGGCCTTCGATGGCGCCGACGCCATCGTGATGTATTGCGACGGCGGCAGGGGGCACATGGTCAACAGGCACCTGGATCAAGTCGACAAGCTGGTCGACAAGGGAGTCGGCATCGCCTGCATCCACTACGCCGTCGAAGTGGCGGCCAAGCCTGCGGGGGAACGGTTCTTGAAATGGATCGGCGGCTATTTTGAACAGCATTGGTCCGTCAATCCCCACTGGGACGCCGATTTCACCACGCTGCCCGACCATCCTGTCACACGCGGCGTACGGCCGTTCAAGATCAACGACGAATGGTACTACCACATGCGGTTTCGGGACGGGATGGACGGGGTGACGCCCATACTTTCCGCGCTGCCGCCCGCTCGAACCATCTCGAGCCGCGATGGCTCCCACCGTGGCAATCCACACGTCCGCAGGGCCGTCGCCAACGGTGAGCTTCAGCATGTGGCATGGGCCTATCAACGTCCTGACGGCGGCCGCGGCTTCGGCTTTACCGGTGGGCACTTTCACTGGAACTGGGGTGATGAAAACTTCCGGAAAACCGTGCTCAACGCGCTCGTCTGGATTGCCCGCGACGAGGTTCCCGACGGCGGCGTCTCGGTGCGTCCGATGCCCCGAGAGGATTTGGAAGCGAATCAAGACGAAGTCAAAACCGCGGCCGTCCGCTCGCCCGAGCCCGTGGTCGACAAGCTGGATGTCGCCCCGGGATTGAAGGCCACGCTCTTCGCCGCTGAGCCGATGCTGTGCAACCCTACGAACATCGATGTCGATCATCGGGGCCGCGTGTGGGTGTGTGAAGTGCAGAACTATCGCGGCCGCCAGGGAACGCGGCCCGAGGGGGACCGAATCCTGGTCCTTGAAGACACCGACGGTGACGGCACCGCCGACAAAACAACGGTGTTCTACCAAGGGAAAGACATCGATTCCGCCGTCGGCATGTGTGTCTTGGGCAACAGGGTGATCGTCTCCTGCGCGCCGAATGTGTTTGTCTTCACCGACGAAGATGGCGACCTGAAGGCCGACACCAAGGAGCTGTTGTTTTCGAACGTCGGGCTGCAGCAGCACGACCACTCGACACACGCCTTCGTGTTCGGACCGGATGGCAGGCTGTATTGGAATTTCGGCAACACCGGCAAGCATGTCCATGACAAGGACGGAAAGATCGTCGTCGACATCGCCGGCCGCGAGGTTCGAAGCGAAGGGAAGCCGTGGCGGCAAGGCATGGCCTTTCGATGCAATCTCGACGGCACGGAATTCGAGGTGGTGGGGCACAACTTTCGCAACAACTACGAACTTGCGGTGGACAGTTTTGGAACCGTCTGGCAGTCCGACAACGACGACGACGGCAACCGTGCGACGCGGATCAACTACGTGTTGGAGCATGGCAACTTCGGCTACGTCGACGAGATGACCGGCGCAGGGTGGACGGCGGATCGAACCAACCTCGAGCAATCGGTTCCCGAGCGCCATTGGCACCAGAATGATCCGGGCGTCGTGCCCAACGTCCTCATCACAGGCGCCGGGTCGCCGACCGGCATCACGATCTACGAGGGGGAGCTGCTGCCCGAGCCATTCCGCAATGGGATGATCCACTGCGATGCAGGCCCCGGCGTCGTTCGCGGCTACCCCGTCAAGCATGCCGGCGCCGGCTATGCGACCGAGATGGTCACCCTTCTCGCAGGAGCGCGGGACCCGTGGTTCCGTCCGTCGGATGTTTCGGTGGCTCCGGATGGCTCGCTGATCGTGGCCGACTGGCATGACCCAGGCGTGGGCGGCCACCGGATGGGCGATGTCGAGCGCGGGCGGTTGGTTCGAATCGCGCCCCCCGGCACGCCCTATACGATCCCGACATTTGATTCCACGACGCCAGAGGGCGCCGTGGCCGCCCTCCAAAACCCCAACAATGCCGTCCGCTACCTGGCCTGGACGGCCCTCCATGGCATGGGGGCCAAGGCCGAGCCGGCCTTGCTCGAGCTCTACGGAAGTAAAAACCCCCGCTATCGGGCGCGAGCCCTGTGGCTCCTTGGCGCGATCGAAGGACGCAGCCAGAAGTATGTCGACATGGCAACCTCCGATGCGGACGCCGACATTCGCATCACCGGCCTTCGGTTAGCCCGGCAGCAGAAACTCGATCGTGCGGCGATCGTGAAAAAACTGGTTCGCGACGTGTCTCCTCAGGTTCGCCGCGAGGCGGCGCTGACGTTGCACGGGGATCACTCTGCGGCCGCCGCCGAGCTGTGGGCGGAGCTTGCCGAGCAGCATGACGGCTGCGACCGCTGGTATTTGGAAGCCCTTGGCATTGGGGCGGCAGGAAACTGGGATGCCTGTCTCAGTGCCTGGATGGCCCGCGTGGGCGACGGCTGGAAGACACCCGCAGGCCGCGACATCATCTGGCGGTCACGGGCCGCCCAGAGCCTGGCCTTTCTCGTGACGCTCATCAACGATCCGAACGAGGCGACCGAGCAGGTGCCACGGTATTTTCGCGGGCTCGACTTCCTGCAGAAGAGCGAAGAGAAAAATCGGGTTTTGGTGGACCTCGTGCTGGGCCCACCCCGCGGCGACTCCGCGAGGCATGCACTCGTCGTGGGCGAAGCGATCAAGCGGCTGGAGAACGTCAAGGTGGCTGACTCGCCGCAGTATGCCGACGCCCTCGAGGGCGTGCTCGAGCGGCTGAAAGGAACGTCCGATTTCGTCCGCCTCGTCGACCGATTCACCATCGAATCCCGGTATCCAGAACTGCTCGCCCTTGCCCAGGGAAGTCCCGACCAACAGATTGGCATCGATGCGATCAAGACCCTGTTGGCCAAGAGGCAGCAGCCGCTGATTCTCGGCGGGATCGATGCCGGTGAGCCGCAAGCCGCCCTGGCGACCGTGCAGGTTCTTGCAAACTCGCTTGATGGCCGCGGCACGGACATCTTGCTCGCTGTCACGCGCGACCCGAAGTATCCACTCGACATGCGGCGGCACGCGGCGCGCGGGGTCACCAAGACCCGATACGGTGCGCAAGCCCTCCTGAAACTCGTGGAGGAGAAGCGAATCGAACCTGATCTGGCAGCCGCTGTGACCGTGCCGCTCAACGCCGTTCCCTGGCGGGATCTCGCGAACCAGGCGGCCACGCTCTTACCCCTCCCCGTCTCCAGCGACGACCAGCCGCTCCCATCGCTGGGGTCGCTGCTCAAGATGCGAGGGAATGCGGCCAACGGGCAGAAGCTTTTTGCGTCAACCGGGACCTGTGCCAACTGCCACGTCGTCCGTGGCCAAGGCAAGGAGGTCGGCCCCGACCTGTCGGAGATCGGCGCCAAACTCGGCCGCGAAGCGCTCTACGAATCGATTCTCTACCCCAGTGCCGGCATCAGCCACAACTACGAAACGCACGTCGTGATTCTCGACTCCGGCACCGTGGTCACGGGCATCATCGCCAGCCAGACCGACGACGAACTCTCGATCAAGGCCGCGGATGCCCTGATGCGCACCTTCAAGAAGAGCGAAATCGAGCAGATGGAAAAACAAAACGTCTCGATCATGCCGGCTGACCTCCAGAAGGTTCTCTCGCCGCAGGATCTGGCCGACGTGGTCGAGTACCTGACGACGCTCCGGCCGAGCCCAAAGTGAACATGCCCCGCCGTGCGGTAGCTGGAACGGCCCTCCGCCATCTGTCAGAAACGGGATTCTTTGGTGAAAATCCGGACTTTTGAGAAAACGATCCGGCCCAACCGTTAGATTCATCACATCAGCGATACCTTGAGATGGCGGATCGTTTCTTGCCGGATCACGTGATTCGGAGGGGGCCGCCACCGACCGGCATTGCCGCCCCGCGGTAATTTCTGGCCGTTTCAACAGGCACTCGGCGTAGGGGGGTAACCATCGTGGCGGCAGCGGCAGATGTGTCGTCGCAGCTTGGCATGCCTGTTGCTTCTGGCAATGGTGACGGAGATTTCGTGCCCTTGCTGCTGGCGCACCAGCGGCAGATCTATTCGTTCATCGCCGCCATGCTCCCCAATCGCATTGATCTCGATGATGTCTACCAGCAGACCTGCATGATGCTGTGGGAAAAGCGGGCGCTCTACGACGCCACCAAGCCGTTTCTGCCTTGGGCGTATGCCTTCGCTCGCAACGAGGCCTTCAATCATGCCCGTCGGAAAGGTCCCAGCGGGATGTTTCTGAGCGAGCAGCTTCTGGAGCAGATCGCGTACGAGCGAGAACGGGCCGATGACCTGGCCGAGGCTCGTCGTGCGGCGCTGGAGCGATGCGTCACCAGTCTTTCGGAACGGCAGCAGGCCCTGCTGCGATCGCGGTACGAGGGTTTGGCGTCGGTCAAGACCATGGCAGCGGCGCAGAAGATGTCTGCGGCTGCGCTCACGATGCGGCTTCAGCGGATTCGCCATGCCGTGATCAAGTGTGTTGAGCGGGCCCTGGGGAGGAGCGGCGACCAAGCCCCAACCTGCGAGGGCATCGCATGAGCAGCGTGAGCATGCAACTTCCGGGGCCGGATTCCGAGCTCATGCAGCTCGTCAACGCCGCGTGCGAGGGGACGGCCACTCTGGCGGACGGACGTCGCTTGGAGACATTGCTCGCAGACCAATCAAACCGCGCGTTCTACCTGGCGGCGACTGAAGTTCATGCCGCGCTTGCGTGGAGGTGGCAATCGCAGGGTGCGGTCGCTCACAACGGCCTGTCGGCCGCTCTCCCGGGGGCAGCCCAAGCCGGCTTCCAAGCCGCCCCATGGATGGCGAGGGCGGCGATCGTCGCTCTTGGGTCGCGGGTGATCGGCTGGCTGCGTCAGCTTGGCAAGCCCGTCCCTTTCGCCTGTCTCGTGTCGTTTGTCTTGGTTGGCGGTCTCCTCGTCGCTGTCAGTCAGACCCGGCTGGATTCGCAACTCGACGGCTTTGGAACGGCTGCCACCCAGGTGGTTTCGGGAGCCAGGGTTCTGGGGCTCCACGACGTGGCTTGGACCAAGGGTGCCCGGCGATGGAACGCGTGGGAGACCGTGAGACCTGGCGACATCCTCAGCCTGTCCAGCGGGCTCGTCCATATCAGACATGAATGCGGCGGGACGGTCGTGATTGAAGGCCCGGCGATCTACACGCTCCTCGGCGGCTCATCCGGCCGGCTCGATTCGGGCCGGGTGGTTGCTCGCATCGAGCATGAGAGTGAGGCTCCCGCTGACGGCAAGCCGCTGTTCTCCATATTTACGCCCCGCGGCGAGGTTCACGACTTGGGAACCGAATTCGGCGTCGAGGTCGACGGCCGTGACGCGATGGCGGTGCACGTATTCACCGGTCTTGTGGAACTGGCGACCGTCGATCCCCACGGCTCGGCTGAGCCGTCGACGGTCAGACTGGCCGCCGGCGCATCGGCAAAGGTCGATGCATCAGGCGTGAGTACCCGCGGGGCGAGCGACGTTTCGAAGCGATTCGTCCGGAACATGCCGGCTCCGAGTGCCCCCGCGGAGACGCTCCTCGAACAGATTGGCTGGGACGAGAAGGCTGCTCACACGATCTACCAGGATCGCTTCCTCGGTGACGGAAGTCTGGCAGGCTCAACGCCCGCTTCCCGTGGCGGCGTCGGCTCGGATCCATGGATTGCCCCAGCAAGCGGCTGGACGATTCAGGCCAATCGGGGTCGGCTTTTGATCGATCGCGAGGGCAGTGCGTTCCTGCCGTTCACCCCTCGCGCCGGCAGGCTCTATCGCTTGACCGTGAAGGGAGAAATCCTGGCGGGCGGCATCGACCAGTGGTTTGCGTTTGGCTTCACGCAGTCAGCCAATCCTGGGAAGATTCTCCAGAAGAGCGGGAGTTACGCGAGGATGCTTCAGCGGCAGGACACGGCATCGAAGCCAAACTGTGTCTGTTTCTTGCCGGAACCGGCCAAGCTATGGCAATCGATCGACAGCCACCCGGGCCCGGCATTCGTCCGTTCGATCATTCTCGACACACGCGATGCCCGCTGGACTGCCTGGTTCTTCCTCGGCGACACGCTGCTGTGCCAGCATGCGTATGACCGCACCCTCGACGACATCGGCTACATTGCCATCAGCACCCTCGGGAAGGCCAAGGCCCGGGTGCGCGAGGTTACCGTCGCAGAATGCAGCCATGCCCCTCCGTCCCGAGTCTCACCAGGCGGCCGATGATCGCCGCTGACACATTTTGCACTTCCATGAAACAACCCGGCACCCCACTGAAACGAGAAACGCTCATGACTCCGCCGACCAGTTCATTGCACCTCCGTGCTGATCGTCGCCACGCCTATCGCCTCGCATGCCTCGTGTGGGCTCTTACCTTGGTGAGCAGCGTGGGCAGCAGCGTGGATGCGGCCACGTACTATTGGGACACCAACGGCGTTACGGCCGGGTTCGGCACGGCGAGCGGAACCTGGGACACCGCCCCTAGCGGCAGCGCGTTTTTTAGCACGAGCAGTGCAGGAACCGCCACCACGACCACGGCAACGACGACTACCGCCGATTCGCTCAATTTCGGCAGTGCAACGAACGGCCTTAACCCGGGTACGGTGACCGTGAGCGGTAATCAGACGATCAACAATCTGACAAGCTCTGTTCAATCCGGGAACATCACGCTCTCCGGCGGCACGATCAACCTGGGGGGTACGTCACCCAGTCTGACCGACACGCACACGGACGCGGCGGCCACGGCGTTCACAATCAGTTCGCAACTGGCCGGCTCTGATGGCCTGACGAAGCTCGGTACGGGGCGAGTGATCCTCAGCGGCAGTAACACCTACAGCGGTGCCACCGTGGTCGATGCGGGCGTATTGCAAGCCAACAGCAGCACCGCGTTCGGCAACACCAGTGGCATTTCCTTGACGGCCAAGGCTGCCGGAACCGGCACCGCCGCCGGCACGGCGTTGCAACTGGCAAATGGCGTCACCATCAACAAGTCCATCACGCTCAATTCCGTGAACGTTGGCACGCTCCGCACGGCGCTCGTGAGTTTCAGCGGCAATAATGAGTGGTCGGGTGGGGTCACGCTCCAAGGTGATGGCCTGACTCGTTTCAACCTATTCAACAACACCACCGGTAACTTGACGGTCTCTGGCTCTATTACCGGCGCGAGTTACACCGGCACGCTCGTGCTCGGCGGCAACACCGTCGGAAATTTCATTACCGGTACACTTTCGCTGAATGGCACCGCGACGATTCAAAAAGCCGATCCAGGAACCTGGACCATCTCATCCACGGGGAATGCTTGGGGTGTCACCTTCCTCTCGCAAGATACATTAGTTCTTGGAGCGCATGACGCCCTGGCCACCTCCGCCCGCTTTGACCAAGGCTCTGGCACGTCGAACAGTACGCTCATGCTCAACGGCTTCAATCAAACCGTTGGCGGCCTGAGCAACCGCTCCGGAAACCTCACCTTCACCAGCACACGAAGGATCGTGAACGGCAACGTCACCCCCTCAACGTTCACGGTCAACCAGTCCGGCGACTCCACCTATACCGGCATCCTCGGTGGACCTGGCACGCATGAAAACAACTTCTCATTGGTCAAAACAGGCGCTGGCGTTCTCACCCTCACCGGCGTGAACACCTACACTGGGAACACGTCGATCGATGGTGGCACGCTTACCCTTGGCTCTTCCGGTTCGATGGCGAATAGCGGGACCATCAAGGTGGCAAATGGTGCCACGTTCAACGTCAGTGCAGTCACCGGCGGCTGGACGCTCGGCGGTAACCAGACGCTCGGTGGCAGCGGCACGATCCTCGGCAACGTCACCTTCTCCGGCAATTCGTCCTTCAATGTCTCCGACATCATTGCTTCCGGAACGCCCCTCTCCATGGCCAGTGGCAGCATCATCACCTTTGGGAGCGGATTCGGGATTGCCAATCTCACGGGGGTCGTGAACTGGGATGCGCTCAACCTCTCTACACCCTACACGCTCATCAGTACGAATCAGACATTCACATCGGGGGACATCGCCAACTTTGGCCTTGCGAATGCCGCTCCGGTGGGAACCGGTCGCTTTGCGTACTTTCAAAATGGGAGCCTTCAGTTGGTCGTCGTGCCGGAGCCTTCCACCATCGTGCTCGTTGGCTTGAGCTGCGCGGCCGTTGGGTTGATCGCGAGACGGCGGCGGCTTAAGTAGGGCGGATGCGACGGTGAGGCGGCTGGGGGGAGGCCGAGCGACAGAGGTCGCGAGGCCCTTAGGCGAGAGGAGGAACATGCCATGGGCAATCGATTCCTTCGGCGCGGGTTTACCCTCGTCGAAATGCTGATCGTGATCGCGATCATCGGGGTTCTCATCGCGCTGCTATTGCCGTCGATACATTCGGCCAGAGAAGCGGCGAGACGCGTTCAGTGCAGCAACAACCTCAAGCAGGTCGGCATCGCGGTCCACAGTCGGCACGAAAAGATGCTGCGTCTTCCCAGCAACCGGGCCGTCGACCACAAGCAAACGTGGCTGGTCGACATCTTACCGTATTTGGAAGAACACGACCTGTTTGACCAGTGGGTTCCTGCCCATTGTTTTTATGACCAGCCCCAAGCGGTCCGCGAGGCGGTCATCGCCAGCTACGTATGCCCCTCGCGCGGGCTTTCGAACGTTCTGTGTACGCATAGCCCGGATGCCATACCGCACGGCCATGCGGCCAGCTACCTCGCCGCACGTGGCGACTATGCCAACACCCTCGGCACCGAGCCCGTCAGCCCAAACGGCTCCGGCGGGCACCAACGGAAAGCCAACGGGGCGATGGTCTACGGTCTGTTCTTCGACGCGAGCGGCCGAGCCATCGAAGATGTGAGTTATTGGCCCCGTTATCCCTCACCGCCTGTCTGGACGTCAATCACCAGCTTTGAGCATGTTCGCGACGGCTTGAGCAAAACGTTTCTCGCCGGTGAGGTGACTGCCAAGCTGGCCCGGCAGACGATGGCATTCAACGGGGATTACAATTGGGGCTTTTACTTGGGCCCCAGTTATCCACTTGCCCGCGTCAACGAGCAGATTCAAGCCTTCGGCAGCGATCATCCTGGCGTCGTCACGTTTTTGCTGTGCGACGGCAGCGTTCACGCGGTGACGGTCGAAACCAACCCCGAGGTTTTGGGCTATTTGGTCACCCGAGCCGGACGCGAGGTCACGGGAGCAGAATGGTGACCTGCTGTCCCGCCCTTCGTGTCGCCACGCGACATGCCGTGCTCATGACGCTCGGGGCATGGATCGCGCTCGTCGGCTGCCAACGCGGCGAGCGGCTCTATCCCGTGTCGGGACACGTCACTTGCCACGACGGCACGCCGCTCGTCGGGCACCGCGTCATTTTCCAAGCCGACAACGGTTCGTACTCCGCCGTGGGGCAAACGGATTCGAGCGGCCATTACCAGCTTGGCACGTACGGCGCAGGAGACGGTGCCCGGGCGGGCGTCCATCGCGTCGCGATCGTTCCATCGATTGACCCCACGACGGAATCCCTGCCGCCACCTGTCTACCCCAAGGCTTTCTACGATCCAGCGACATCCCCCTTGACGCTCGAGGTTTTGGAGCAGGTCAATCGCATACCTATCCGTTTGCCGGCGCCTGATTGAGTCGGCTCATGGCTTGTCTCATGTTCCTTCGCGAGTGCTTGTGATGCGATGGTGTGGAACCTGGCCGATGGTGCTCATGGCGGTCTGCGTCGCCCGCGCAGCAATTGCCGACGAGCTTCCTGACACCGTGGGTTTCAATCGGCACGTGCGTCCGATCTTGTCAAACGCCTGCTTCTCTTGCCACGGGCCCGATGAAAAGCATCGCGAGGCCGGTTTACGTCTCGACACCCGCCAGGGAGCGACCGCCGATCTAGACGGCCATGCGGCGATTGTGCCGGGCAAACCGCACGAGAGCACGCTGCTCGCCCGCGTGACATCCGCGGACGACGACGAACTGATGCCGCCGCCACACACCAAAAGGCCACGGCTTTCACCTCGCGAAGTTGCGATCGTGCAACGCTGGATCGAGCAGGGAGCACCCTACGAAGGGCATTGGGCGTTTCAGCCGCTCGCGAAAACCGAGCCTCCGGTTGTCAAAGCCCCCCAAGACGTTTTTGCCAAGCATCCGATTGATCGATTCCTCGTTGCGAGGCTCGCCGATGCCGGCATCGCCCCCTCGCCCGAGGCCGACCGTGCGACACTCATTCGCCGGCTTTCGCTCGACCTCGTCGGCCTCTTGCCGACCCCCGAAGAAACCGCTGCATTCATCAGCGACACGTCACCGCAAGCGTATGAGCACCTTGTCGACAGGCTGCTCGCCTCGCCTCACTACGGCGAACGGTGGGGACGGCATTGGCTCGACCAGGCCCGCTACGCCGAATCCAACGGCTACACCATCGACAGCCCGAGGCAGATGTGGCCGTATCGCGATTGGGTCATCCAGGCAGTCAACCAAGACATGCCGTTCGATCGCTTTACCATCGAACAACTGGCCGGTGACCTGCTTGACAAGCCGACGAAAAGCCAAATTGTCGCGACTGCCTTCCACCGCAACACCCTCATCAACGAAGAGGGGGGAACCGATCGCGAGCAGTTTCGACACGAGGCCGTCGTCGACCGCGTCAACACCACGGCAGCCGTGTGGCTCGGGCTGACCGTCGCATGCGCCCAATGCCACACCCACAAATTCGACCCGATTTCGCACCGCGAGTATTACGAGCTTTTCGCCTTTTTCAATCAAGGAACCGACGTCAACAACAAAGGGGCGACGGTGTCGGTCGCGCGCGGCGAAATGCTCGGCCAGCTCGTTGCGGCTTCCTCGAGCAGCGCGCCCGGCGGGCAAGGGTCAGCGAAGGAACAAGCGGCATGGGAACAAGCGGAACTCGCCCGGCTGACGGCGAAGCCGCTTCCCCCGGTCGCCTGGTCGGCGGCCACATACCTCGAGTACGACACTCAAACGGGCGCTGGCTTCAAGCTTCTCGACGACAATTCGCTGTTGTCCGATGGGCGGGGAAGTGACAACGACACGTATCGCGTCGCATTCACGTCGCCGCTGAAGCGCATGGCAGCCATCCGCCTGCGCGTCCTGACGCACGAATCGTTGCCGAAGCGCGGTCCGGGCCTGGCTGCGAACGGAAATTTTGTCATCACCGATCTGCGGCTCTCGGTCGACGGCAAGGAGCAGCCGCTGGCCGATACGTTTGCCACCCATGAGCAACCAAAGTATCCGGTATCGGCTGCGATCGACGACAACCTGAAAAGCGGGTGGGCGATCAACATCGCCCCCGGCTCGGCCGCGCAGATGAACGACAATCACGAAGCTGTTTTCATCCTACGGAAGCCGGTGGAGGTCGGCGAGCACGTCGCGGAGCTCAGGATCTTCCACGAGCTCAACGAGAACTATCTCGTGGGCCGTTTCGCCATCGACGTGTCGGCCGACGTTCCCTCGCCGCCGCGTGTCGGTGACGAAGTCCTGCTCGCCGCGTTGCGCACGTCGCCAGCACAACGCTCTCCCGCGCAGGCGCAACTCGTGCAGCGATCGTTTCGGAAATCACTGTCGCCCCCGCCACCATCCCCGGCTGTCACCGCTGACGTGATGGTGATGAAAGATCTCGCCAAGCCGCGTGAAACATACCTCAGCCTCCGCGGCGATTTCCTGCAGCCCGACAAGGAGCTCGGCGGACTCGCGCCCGGAGGGATCGCTGCCGTTGCTCCCGCCCTCCCCGCTGCGGCCGGAAGGACACGTCTCGACTTGGCGCGTTGGCTCGTCGATCCCCAGCACGTGCTGACGCCGCGAGTGACCGTCAATCGTGTGTGGATGCGATATTTCGGTCGTGGTTTGGTGGAAACGGAAGACGATTTCGGTACGCAGGGCTCGCCGCCAACCCATCCCGAATTGCTCGAATGGCTCGCAGGCGAGTTCATGGCCCGTGGCTGGTCGATGAAACGGCTGCACAAACTGATCGTGACGAGCCACACGTACAAGCAGTCGTCCCGCGATCGCCCCGAGCTGCGCGACACCGATCCGCGGAATGTATTGCTCGCGAGGCAGGAGCGTGTGCGGGTCGAAGGCGAGATCGTCCGCGACGCCGCTTTGTCGGCCAGCGGCTTGCTCGATCCGACGATTGGCGGCCCCAGCGTCTTTCCACCCCAGCCCGCCGGGGTGTATGCCTTTACGCAGAATGCGAAACGGTGGGTGGTCGATCCGGCGCCGGCTCGCCATCGTCGGGCGTTGTATACGGCTTTCTTTCGCAGTGCCCCCTATCCGTTGTTCACGATATTCGACGCCCCCGACTTCCAAACTGTATGCACGCGCCGCGGCCGGTCGAACACGCCGCTCCAAGCGCTCACGGTCGCCAACGACGAAGCGTTTGTCGAGATCGCGCGCGGGCTTGCCGCCCGGGTGCTGCGCGAGTCGCCGCACGGTGATGCGGAGGCCCGAGTGCAGCGTGCCTGGCTGCTGTGTTTGTGCCGCGAGCCGACGCGGCCCGAACTCGATGTGCTGGTGCCGTACTACGAACGCCAACAGGCCGACTTCGAGAATGACCCCGAACGCGCAAAGGCATTCTTGTCGCACGACTGGCCCGTTCCAACGTCGCAGGTGTCGCCCGCCGCGGCCGCGGCCCTGATCGCTGTCAGCCGGGCGATACTCAATACCGACGCTTTCATCACACGCGAATGAGCCAATGACATCACGCCCCCCGCACCTCGAACACCTTGCCGCGCAGGCAGCCACGCGGCGGCATCTCTTCCACCAATGCGGCGTGGGACTCGGCGCCATCGCCCTGGGCGGGCTGCTGCGCGACGAAAGTGCCGCGGCGACGAAGGTCGACACCACGCGTCCTCTCGACCCGCGGCCGCCCCACTTTGCTCCCCGAGCGAAGAACGTCATTTTTCTCTTCATGGCCGGTGGCCCCAGCCAGTTGGACCTGTTCGACGACAAGCCAAAGCTGCGCGAGCTTCACGGCCAGGCCCCGCCGGCCAGCATGCTGGAAGGCAAGCGATTTGCGTTTCTCAAAGGGAGCGAAAAGCTGCTGGGCTCGCAGCGCACCTTCGAACGGGTCGGAGACAATGGATTGTCCCTGAGCCAACTGCTGCCGTGGCATCGGCAGATCGCGAACGAAGCTTGCTGGTTGCGCGGCATGACGACCGACGTGTTCAACCACGGCCCCGCCAAGCTGTTCATGAACACCGGCTTTCAAGCGCCCGGTCGCCCCGCACTCGGGGCCTGGTCGATCTATGGTCTCGGGAGCGAGTCGCGGGATCTGCCGGGCTTCGTCGTCTTGCAATCGGGGCCACGCGGCCCTCGCGGCGGTGCGAGCCTGTGGAGCAGCGGATTTCTCCCGACGTCGTTTCAAGGGGTGCCGTTTCGCAGTCAGGGCGACCCAATTTTGCACGTGCGCAGCCCCGCCGGCATGACACGCGACAGCGAACGCGACTTCTACGAAACGGTCGGCGGGCTGAATCGCGCTCGACTCAACGACGTGGGCGATCCGGAAATCATGACCCGCATCAATGCGTACGAAATGGCGTTTCGAATGCAGACCAGCGCGCCTGAACTGATGGACGTTTCGCAAGAGACCGCGGCCACCCTCGCGCACTACGGTGCGACCGCTGGCCAGCCATCGTTCGCCACGAACTGCCTGCTCGCTCGCCGCCTTGTCGAACGGGGTGTGCGGTTCGTCCAGCTCTATCACACGGATTGGGATCATCACGGCGATCAAGCCAACAACTTGGGCAGTTCTCTCGAGCAACGGTGCCGCGAAGTCGACCAGGCCAGCGCTGCGCTGGTGCTTGATTTGAAGCAGCGGGGCTTGCTGAACGATACGCTCGTCGTCTGGGGGGGTGAATTCGGCCGCACCCCGCTCGGCGAAATCCGTCAAACCGTTGGCCGCGATCACCATGTCGAAGCCTTCACCATGTGGCTGGCCGGCGGCGGAGTAGCGCCGGGCAAGGTGATCGGCCAAACCGACGAGCTCGGTTTTGGCGTGGTCGAAGACAAGGTGCATGTCCACGATCTGCACGCGACCATCCTGCATTTGCTGGGGTTCGACCACGAGCGGCTCACGTATCGCTATCAAGGACGCGATTTCCGTCTCACCGACGTGCACGGAAACGTCGTCCGAAAGGCCCTCGCCTAGAAGCCTTGCGGCCTCGCTCTTCCAAAGGAACTACACATCATGCCTCTGAGATTCGCCGCGCTCGTGCTCTTTTCATGGCCGACTCTGTTGGCGATGGAGCCAACGACCAAACCGGTTTCCACACCCGCCACGGTGCGTATCGCGTTGGCGGGTGATTCAACGGTGACGAAGGGCGCGGGATGGGGCGTCGGCTTTGCCGATCACCTTCAAGGTGACATCAAAGTGATGAACTTCTCGCAGGGCGGGCGTTCCAGCCGCAGCTTCCTGAACGAGGGGCACTGGAAGAAGCTCCTCGACAGCAAGCCTGACTACATCCTGATCCAGTTCGGACACAATGATCAGCCTGGCAAAGGCCCGGAACGTGAAACCGACCCGGCCACGACCTACGCCGAATTCCTTGGCCGTTACATCTCGGATGCCCAGGCGCTCGGCGCCACGCCGATCCTCGTCACCTCGATCGAACGCCGCCGCTGGAAAGACGGCAAGATCGATCCCACGCTCACCCCCTACGCCGACGCGGTCCGGAAACTCGCCGCGGAGAAAAATGTCCCGCTCATCGACATGAACGCCCGCACGATCGAGCTCTACGAGCGGCTTGGTGTGGACGGATGCAACACGCTCTCGCCCATGGATCCCAAGGACAAAACCAAGATCGACAACACCCATCTGAACGCCAAGGGCAGTGCCGTCATCGGCACCATTGTCGCCCAGGAACTGAAGAAGGCCGTGCCCGCTCTCGCGAAATTCGTGAAGTGAGCGCTTCGGCTGTGAACGGTACCGCGATGACGAACTCGCTCTAACCGGCGTTGGGGACTTCGCTCAAGGCGATCGCATAGGCAGTGGCATGGGAGCGGCAGTGGGAGATGCTGACCAGAACACAACGGATGCCAAGGGCTTCGGCCACTTCCTGCGTACCACCCGACAGAAAGGCCATCGGCCGGCCACCGGGAAGATTGCGGACCTCGACATCTCGCCAACTGATGCCTCGTTTCCAACCGGTGCCCAAGGCTTTGAGGACGGCCTCCTTCGCAGCCCAGCGGCCGGCAAAGTGCTGGGTCGCCATTCGGCGACTGCGGCAGTACTCAATCTCGTGCGGCGTATAGACGCGGCCGACAAAAAGCTCGCCATGCCGCTCGATCATCTGGGCGATCCGCAGGCATTCGGTGATGTCGGTGCCGATCCCGAGGACGTTCATCGCTTGCCCCCGACAGTCGAGGCTGGGGGCGCTGCCCGGTCAAGGCCGCAGGCTCTTCGAGCCCGGCCGAGCACCTCGCTCGCCTTGGCACGGGCCCGCGCGGCCCCCGAGGCTAGGATCGCATCGACACGCGCCGCGTCGGCAGCCAGCGCTGCCCGCCTGGTCCGAGCGTCTGCAAAAAAGTCTCCGGCTGCTTCGAGGAGTTTCTTCTTCACCTCACCATACCCAAAGCCACCGCGACGGTAGAGTTCGGCCATCGCCTGCCGATCGGACTCACCAGCAAAGAGGGCATAGAGCTCGTAGAGGTGGTCCCCCTCCGGATCCTTGGACTCGTCCATGGGCCGCGAGTCGGTCGTGATCCGCATGATCTTCTTCTTGAGCACGCTCGGCTCTTCGAAGACGTCGATCGTGTTCTCGTAGCTCTTGCTCATCTTCTGGCCGTCGGTGCCGGGCACTTTTGCCCCGCCTTCGACGAGCCGTGGCTTCGGCAGCACAAAGACGTCGCCGTAGAGATGGTTGAACGTGCCGGCCAGATCGCGGCAGACCTCGATGTGTTGCACCTGGTCTTCACCGACCGGCACGACGGTCGCGTCGTAGGCGAGGATGTCGGCGGCCATCAGCACCGGGTAGGTGAAGAGCCCGGCGTCGGCGGGAAGGCCACGAGCCTTCTTGTCTTTGAAGGCGTGGCACCGTTCCAAGAGGCCCATCGGCG
>CAZCHF010000037.1:0-21654 GCA_964498325.1 uncultured Candidatus Kuenenia sp. | reverse complement strand
CGGCGTGGCGGTCATGAGGAGCGACGTGAGCTCGGCCGCCTCGGGCACGTCCGACTGCACGAAGAGGACCGCCCGTTCCGGATCGAGGCCGAGCGATACCAGATCGATCGCGGCATCGCGCACGAAGCCCCGCAGTTTCGCCGGGTCGCGCACCGTCGTCAGGGCATGCAGGTCGGCGATGAAGTAGAAGGCCTCATCGGCGGCCTGATGGGCACCAGGCTGGAGGTCGATGTATTGCCGGATCGCACCAAAGTAGTTGCCCCAATGGAATCGGCCCGTCGGCTGAATGCCGGAAAGGGCTCGTGTGGGTCGCGGCGTGGGAGCTTCAGGTGGCATGCGTGGGCTCGTGAGTCGATGGAGTATGGCACCCGGCCGGCTTCGGCAGCGTCATCGTGCCGACGACTTCGGCGAACCGCGCCACGCCGGCTTCAACCAGGGCAGCGGGCAGTTCGTCGAGGAGACGTGTCGAAACGATCGGTTCGGCGAAGTTCGCCGTGCCGATCTGCACGGCCGACGCACCTGCGACGAAAAATTCCATGCAGTCGTCGATCGTCATGATGCCGCCGACGCCGATGATCGGGATGCCGACGCCTCTGAAAACCTGGTGGACGCACCGCAGCGCCACCGGCTTGATGGCGGGGCCACTCAGGCCGCCGACGACATTGCCGAGGAGCGGGCGTCGCCTCCGCCAATCGACTGCCATACCCTGGAGCGTGTTGATGAGCGTGACGGCATCGGCGCCCCCGTCAGCGGCCCCGCGGGCCACGGAAACAATGTCGGCCACGTTGGGCGTGAGCTTCGCAATGACGGGCAGGCTCGTCGCATTGCGAACACCCTCGACCACCGCGCGGCAGGTGACCGGGTCGGTACCGAGATCGACACCGTGACTCACGTTCGGACATGACACGTTCAACTCGAGCGCCGCGATACCTGGGATGCCATCGAGCCGGCTTGCCAGCCCGACAAACTCCTCGGCATTCGCTCCGGCGATGCTGACGATCACCGGGACCCCGCAGGCGACCAGAAAAGGAAGCAGTTTCTCGAGAAACGATTCGACGCCGTCGTTGTCGAGGCCGATCGAGTTGAGCAGCCCCGACGCGGTTTCAACCGTCCGCCATGGCACGTTCCCTGCCCGCGGCTTGGGCGTGATGGTTTTCGGCACGATGCCGCCGAGCCTCGCCAGCTCCACAAAGCTGGTCATTTCACGGCCGTACCCGAAGGTGCCGGAGGCCACCATGATCGGATTCGGGAGTCTGAGGCGACCAAGCTGAATGGAAAGATCGGGCTCTGGACGGGAGGAAGAGGTCCCGGAAGACGCGTTCGGCATGGGGCGAAATGGTTCCGTACAAGCGGCGGGGCGTGGACGAGTGTAGTGGGTTTCTGCCGTGCCCCAACCGATTTCGGTCCGTTCGTACGGATAACGTCAAGTTTGCCGGATAGGAGGCCGATACCGTTCAGTGGATGAAGGTCGGTGGACCGTCTGCCACAGGGGCATTCGGTTGACACTAGTCCTTGCCAGGCCTAGGCTTCGGGCAATTATCCAGACCGTTTTGCGGTCGGAGGGCCCAGAGCCGTGACCAAGAAAGACATCGCCCGGACGATCGCGGATCAACTCGGTCTGCCTCACGACACGACTCGGAAACTGGTCAGCAGCACGTTCGATGCCCTCATCGAAGCCCTGGCCCGTGAAGGTCGCCTCGAGCTGAGGAATTTCGGGGTGTTCCAGGTGAAGCACCGGGAGGCACGGCAGGCGAGAAATCCACGAACTGGTGAGCCTGTGCTCGTACGGGCACGCAGCGTGGTCACGTTCAAGCCGGGCAAGGAGATGGAGGAACGGGTTCGGGAGTTTGCGAGAAAAGCGAGAAAACAGGCAGATGCTCCGCCGGCCGCCCCCCCGCCTCCCGAACCGTCGGGGAGCGGGGAGACCGTCGGGGAGTGACGCGAAGACAGGGGAAGCCAGGCAAACCCACCATCGGGTACACCTGGCCGACTCATCTCGCGGCCAACTCCAGGTTTGAGGTATTTCCCACATTCGTGGATTCGGCCATTCCGACCGGACCACGAGCGTGCGAGCGGATCACGGACAGATCAGATTCCCGGGTCAGGAGGACCAGGCGATGAGGAAGGCAGTGTGGCTGCTGTATGCGGTAACCCTCGTGGCATCATCCACGGGCTGCCTCATCCCGATGTATTCCGGCGACCCGATCCGCCGAGCTCAAGAGCTCATCTATACGTCGGAAGACCTTCGAGCGATCTCCGACGAGTGGGAACGCATCTGGTTCCTCGACCAGCCCTCGCACATGACGCCCTGGCGCACGCACGGCGGGATCTTGTAGCGGCCGGCGGTGCATCTGTTTTCACGGCCGGCGGGCCATCCATGCCCCCGGCGGCCTAGCCGGGCGAATGGTTTTACGGCCGGCGGGCCATCCCTGGCCCCGGCGGCCTCGCCGGGCCTCCGCCCGGCCGCTCGCCCTCCGGGCTCGCGTGCTTGTGCGTCTTGCGGCGTGGTTTGCTTGAACGGACCGGGTCGAGTACCCGTATCCCCTCGCTCGCGCGAGGGGCTTGGATGGCAGGCCCTCACACGCAGTGGGCGTAGCCCGCGCAGCGTGCGGATGTCCCGGTCACGGAGTGACCGGGCTAGGGTAGGGTTCTCGGCTCGGGGGTGACCGTGTCATGCTCGCGGGCGTAGAAAGCCAGCGCAGCCCGGAGGGCGAAGCGCAGATTTCTCCGAGTGAGCGAAGGGCATGGATGCCCGTAGCGAACGTCCCGCGACATGACATGGTCGCCCCCGAGCCACGCTGGACGTTGCAGCACAGGCCCTCGTCAGACGCGGATTTGGGCGGCTTGCTCGACGATGCGTTCCAGGGGCACGAGGTTGCCCTTGTTGCAACCGGGGCATGCCTCGGCGGCATCGGCCCACGCTTCGGGTGAACGCAGGTTCGAGTCCCAAAACGGCCAGGTACGGCACTGGCGAGGACGTTCCTCGTAGGTCGTGCACTTTCGAGTCACCGGGTCGAGCAAGACGCAGTCTCCCCCAGGACGTTCCTTGAGCGACCGACGGATCCCCACGCGGTAGACGTGCTGGGCCTCGAAATCGACCGGATCCATTCCGAGCTTTGCAGCCATCGCGTCGATCTCGGCCTGATTCACCCAGACGTAGCCCTCGGCACCCGTGCAGCAATCTCCACACTGCGTGCATGCGAAGCGAAGGCCGCCGGCATACCAAACATCCCTGGGAACTCCTGCCATCGACCGGATCTCCGTCTCTTAGCCTGTCGCGATCGCGTGAACACCTTCCACGATGGCCTTCACGTCGTCGCGCGTGTTGAAGATTCCAAAACTTGCCCGCACCGTGCCACCGGCCTGCGTGCCAAGATGCTCGTGAACACGGGCTGCACAGTGAAACCCGGCCCGTACCTGCACCCCCGACGTGCTCTCGAGAATGGCGGCCACATCTGCGGGATCATAGCCCTCGACAGTGAAGCTCACAATCGGCGCGCCTCGCTGGCCACCTGATACACGGATCCGACGGATCGCCGACAACTCGCCGGCGCACGCGTCGGCCAAGGCCAGTGTCGTACCTCCGACCGACGCGATCGATCTGGCCTCGAGCCAACGGATGGCGGACTCGAGCGCCGCGGCCGCGGGCACGTCGGGCGCCCCGGCTTCCATCCGCTCGACGAACGTTGCCGGCATGGCGAGCGAGTCGCTCATCGAGCCGGTGCCCCCCTGGATGAGCGGCTCGATATCGATCCCCTCGCGGGCCCAGAGAATCCCGGCGCCACTCGTGCCCAGCAGCCATTTATGCGCGGGGGCAGCCACGACGTCGGCATTCCATCCGGGCTGGTCACACGGCACCTGACCGAGTGACTGCGCGGCGTCGAGAACCAGAATGCCACCTCGTTCGTGGGCAATCGATGTGATGGAGGCCACATCCTGCACCACCCCGGTCACATTTGACGCGTGCGAGAGGACGACCATCCGCGTGGCAGGCCGCCAGGCTGCGGCGATCGCACCAGGGTCGACCAGTCCGGTTCCGTCGCAAGGCACGATCGTCCAGTCGATGATTCCCCGCGTCGCCAACCAGTGCAACGGCCGGAGCGTGGCGTTGTGGTCGGCAGCGGTGGCGATGACGTGGTCACCGGTGCGGACAAGTCCGTGGATCGCCGCATTCAACGCCAGTGTGCAACCGGAGGGGAGCGCAACGCGTGACGGATCCACGCTTCCGAGCAGTCGCGCGACGGCGCCGCGGGCTCGCGTCAGGATCGCTGTGGCCTCAATCGCTTCCCGATAGGTACCACGGCCGGCCGTCGCCCCGAGCACTTCAGCGGCTCGTCTCCATGCCTCCACGACTGCCGGGGGCTTGGGCCACGTCGTGGCGGCGTTGTCGAGGTACCGTCGCTGGCTCGCCACCGATCATCCCCCGATCTGGTACATCGCGCGGACCGGACGCTCGAACTTTGGCGAGCCGATCCCGTGGGCGGCTCGCTTGGCGGCGACACACGAGCGAAGCATGTCGGCGATCATTTCGTCGTCCCCTCCCTCGCGGATCACGCGCCGCACGTCCCACTCCTCGGTGGCGAAGAGACAGTTTCGAAACTGCCCGTCGGCGGTCAGCCGGAGCCGATCACAGCGATCACAAAACGGGTTCGTCACCGGATCGATGAACCCGACGATTCCGGCCCCGTCCGTCCAGCGCCAATCGACGGCCGGCTGGCCCGGGTCTGCCGCGGGGAGCGGCTCGAGCGGGCCCACTTCGCGAATCAGGATCGCGCGGACATCAGCCCCGGAAAGCACCTGCTCGCTCGCCCACGAGCCGTCGGCGTCCAGCGGCATGAACTCGATGAACCGCAGCTGCAGATTCTCACGCCGACAGAACATCGCCAGCGGCACGATTTCCGATTCGGTGAGCCCTCGGATCGACACGGCATTGATGCGGATGGTGCGAAAGCCCGCAGCCTTGGCGGCGGCGAGCCCGGAGAGAACCAGCGCGAGCCCGCGACGCCGGGCGATCCGTTCGAAGGTTTCGTCCGAGAGCGCATCGAGGCTGACGTTGAGGCGCGCGAGGCCGGCTTCGCGTAGCCGCTGGGCCTGCTCGGCAAGCAGCAGCCCGTTGGTCGTCAGCGACACCTCATCCACCCCGGGTGTCTCGACGAGCACGCGCACGAGGGCATCGATGTCGCGCCGCAGAAGGGGCTCGCCCCCCGTGAGCCGTACGGTTCGGACACCGAGCCCCGCTGCCACACGGGTCACGCGGGCGATCTCCTCGTAGGTCAGAAGTTCCTCCCGCGGCAAGAACACGACCTCTGCCGGCATGCAGTAGGTACACCGCAGATTGCAGCGATCGGTAACGCTGATCCGGAGGTCGGTATGCACCCGACCGAATGCGTCGACGAGTTCTGGCATGACGTCAGGTGGTTGTGAGCCGGCCGCTCGTGGCAGTAAAGAGCGCGTCGAGGCCGTGCGGCGGTGGCCCTTCGAGAAGCCCGTAGGCCTTGGCGAGCACTTTGACGGGATGCACAGCAGGCTTCGTGGTGCCCTGCTCCATTTGAATCCGGCAGGCGCTGCACCCCGTGGCTCCCGCTTCGATCCCGGCGGTGCGCATGGCGGACACAAGCCCGAGGCCCATGCGGAGGCTCGCCCGGTAGTGCTCACGGGCCAGGCCCCACGTGCCCGCCATACCCGAGCAGCCGTGGTCCGCAGCCTCGAGGGCGAGGCCGGGAATGAGACGTAGGAGGTGTTCTGCCGGTGAGGTTCCCCCCGCACTGCGCTCGTGGCAGCCGGCGTGATAGAGGATCTTCGCCGGAACGGGCCTGAAGTCCAAGCGAAGCTTGCCTTCGCGGTGCAGTTCCCAGAGGTACGTCGTGGCGTCGCACGTGGCGGCGGCAACCCGCGGAAGTTCTTCGTCGTCGAGAAGCAGCGGATAGTGATGCGTGATGCAGGTGACGGCCGAGGGCTCGGTGCAGACGATCCGATAGCCGAGACGGACCGCCTCGGCGAGCACACGAAGATTGGTACGGGCGAGCTTCCGGGCACCGTCAAGGTCTCCCTCGCTCACCATCGGCATCCCGGACGACACCTGCCGCGGGTCGATGAAGACGCCGATCCCGTTTCGTTCGAGCACGCCGACAAAGGCTTCGGCGAGCAGTGGATCGTGACGACGGGCGTAGGTGTCGAGAAAGTACAAGACCCTTGGTCCGCTGCGGCGCGACGGTCGCGTCAAGCCGCGCCGAGCGGCCCACCGCATCACCTGGCCGCCGCTCACCAGTGGCAGTTTTCGACCCCGCGCGATGCCCAGCATTTTTTCCATGACCCAGCGGGCCTGCGGATTTCCGATCGCCCAGTTGGCAACCGCCCGCACGCGCCCGGCGGAGGCCGACACCGCGTCGATCCGCGAGAGCAGCCAGGGAACCCAACGCGTGGCATTGGTCGCGTAATGGGCGGCCTTGAGCTCCATCACGAGCGCCGGAATGTCGATGCCGGCATCGCAGTCGGTCCGACAGCGGTGGCAGTTGAAGCAGGTGTCGGCCACGGATCGCACCGCCTCGCTCGAAATGCTCTTGGGGTCGAGTGTCCCGGAGAGGAGCGCTGCCATGACGTCCGCCTTGGCACGCGGCGAGGCTTCCTCGGATGGATTCTCGCGGTACCGCGGGCACATCCGCTTGGTCGGCGCGATCCCGCGACAACCGCCACACCCATTGCAGGCATCGACCTCGACCGCCAAGCGCTCTCGGCTCCACAAGGTGAGCGGCACGATCTGAGGCGCCGGGGGCAACGGCTCGCCGTCGTCGGCCGTCCTGGGGGGAGGCTCGAGCGGCCGAAGGAACGCGTGCGGCAGACTGTCAGCAGTGACGATTCGTCCCGGATTCATGATCCCCGCCGGATCAAAAAGCCGTTTGACCTCGGCAAAAACCCCCGCGAGCTCGGGATAGAACCGCGCAAAAAAGGAGGTGCGCGAAAGGCCGAGGCCCAGCTCGGCGCCGATCGAGCCGCCGACCGCAACGACCTCGGCATAGACCGCGTCGGCGAGCTCTTCGAGCCGCGCGCGCGTCGCCGGATCGCGTGGTACCGCGTGCGGCCGGACGTGGAGTTGTCCATGGCCTGCGTGGCTGAAGATCATCGCGGTGTGATTCAGCCGTTGGAGCACTGCCTGAAGCCGACGCAGAAAGTCGGGCAGCGACGCGGGAGGCAAGACGATGTCTTCGATGAAGGGCACGGGGCGTAGGGCCGCTCGCACCCCGTGAAGCGTCGACACGACGCTCCGGGAAAGCTCCCAAAAAAATGTGGCGTCGTGAGCATCTTCGGCGCGGCGGACATCGATGCAGCCCCGTCGGCCGCGAGGCATGGCGGCCAGGGCTTGTTCCAGACGGGCATTGCAGTCGGCCGGCTCGTCAGCCGTGAACTCAATGAGGAGCCCCGCCTCGGCCACAGGCGGGATCAGAAGATCGAAGGCGGGACGTGTGCCACGAGCCAGGGCCAGGTGCCGGCGATCGAGCAGGTCGCAGGCGCTGGGCTTGAGCGGAAGAAGGCGAAGCGCGGCGGCGGCAGCGGCTTCGAGCGAATCAAATACGAGCAGCCCCACGGCCGAGGCCGCGTCGAGCGGAATGCTGTCGAGCGTCACCGCCGTGACGACTCCCAGCGTGCCTTCGGCTCCGGCCATGAGCCTGGGCAGATCGATGAGTCCGTTCTTGTGCAGGTCGTGGAGGCGATACCCGCCATGCCGCAGTCGTGACGCCGGTTGTCCTCGGGCGATCACGTCTTTATGGGTCTCGAGAATGGTCGCCAAACCCTTGGCAAGCGCCGATACCGGATCGGGTGAGGTGGCGGTGATGCCATGGCTTGGTGGAGCCCCGACCTCGACCTGGGCCGTGGCAACAGGAGCCATCTGGACGACCGTGCCATCGGCCAGCACCACTTCGGCCGCGGTGATGCGGTCGCGGACCGATCCGCGCACGAGAAAACGGCTCCCCGATGCATCGCGGCCGATCATGCCGCCGATCGTGCTCGACATGGCATTGGAAGGATCGGGGCCGAGGCAACGGCGCCGGCGGGCCAGGTGCCGGTCGAGCTGTCCGCCAATCACGCCGGGCTGCACCCGCACCGCATCGCCGACACCACCGAGGATGCGCCGCATGAAACGCGAGCAGTCGATGACGACTCCCCGACCGAGCGCCCCGCCACACATGCTCGTGCCGCCGCCACGGGGATGAATGCTCACGCCATGCTCGGCGGCCCAGCGCACCGTCGCGACCACGTCGTCCGTCGACCGAGGCCGCACGACGGCGATCGGCCGCTCTTCAAAAAGGCTTCCGTCGGTGGCGTAGAGGGACCGGCCGACGTCGTCGCAGATCACATCACCCGAGACGACACCCCGAAGGTCTTCCTCGATGCGTGCGTGGTCGGAATGCATGGGTTCATCGAGCGAGGGATGCGTTACGGCGCCGTCGACGCGGCCGAACCGACCCGCCGGGCCGCGACCTCCGCGAGCCGAATCCGCTGCTGGCGGTGACGCTCGTGGGTTTCCAAGTCGAAGCCCCCGTGCGATCCCGCCGCGCCCCGATACCTGGCGGCACAACGGTAGCAGGTGAGGCACTCGGGCATCACGAGATAGAGCACGACGTCGACAAGGGCCGTGCCGAACAAGATGGCGAATGTCGGGAGCAACATCTGCCAGGCCCAGGTGACACAGCTCGCCGCAAGCCCCACGACGACGATCGCCACCCCGAGTCGCTGCGGAAAGTCTTTCCGCACGAAGAGCTCCGTACTCGGGCAGACCATGCACCGACGGAGGGAAGCGATCCCCTCCCCCGGCTGCGCTTGACCACCGGCAGCGTTGGTCCAGGTCACGGCGTCGGCCGGCACGGTCACCTCGGTGCCGCACCGAGGGCAAACGAGGGACCGGGCGGTCTCCACGCCGCCGAGCGAGACGGTCGCATCACAGGATGGGCAGGCGTAGGTGATTCGCACGGGCCACAAACTCCAGGTCAGGTGCCGCCCGCCTGCAGCAACTGAGAGGTCAACTCGCCCAGGATCGCCGCCAGACAGGCGACATACAGGATACCCGTCGCACTCTGGGTGTTGGGAATATCGAGCGTTTTGCGGGCCATGACCAGGAGCACGGGAAGGCCGACAAGGCCGGCGAGCCATCGGAGGGAGACGAGAGCCGTTTCCGTGAGTCCCACCGGCAAATCCGCACTGCCCGCGAAGCCCACGACTTCGATGGCCAACTGCATCGCCCATGCGACGAGGGCGAAGTCGATCATTTTGCGGAGGGCATCCACCCGCATGCCGGGGGCGTTGAGATACCAGTGGCCCAGGAGCATCGCATGCACGGCGAGCCCGCTCACCAGCCCCGAAACAAGGGCGGCAAGCCCCGCACCGACACCGGCTCCTGTGGCGTCGGCTCCAGCCGTGGCGACGGTGGCCCCGGCCATGAGCACCGCTGCGATGCCGCATGCCCACTGCCCGACCCGCGTTTTCTCGGCGAGCCATGCCACGCTCCCGACCCACGCCACGACCGCCGTGGCGGTGGCAGGAATCCAGAGACCGTCATCGGCAGAAAGGCTTCGGCTGACGAGCGCCGCGCCGGTCGAGAGGCCGAGCACGACGAGCAGATTGACTCGAAAAAACCCGGATGGCACGAGCGAGGCGGGGGTGAGCACCAGGCCCGCGGCCATCCCCCAGCCGAATCGACAAAGGAAATCGAGCAAAAGGTTCATGCAAGCGGCTCTGTCGGCTACGGCGCGGCGCGATGGCCGTAGATGAGCGACATGACCTCGGCACGGCTCGACACGTTGGCCCGAAAGATGCCCTTCATCGCCGACGTCACGCACATGCTGCCGGGCTTTCGAATGCCGCGGATCGTCATGCAAGTGTGGGTCGCTTCGACCACGACGGCCACGCCCTTGGCGCCGAGGTCGTCTTCGAGCAGCGTCGCGATCTGCTCCGTGAGGCGTTCTTGCACCTGCGGCCGCCGCGACAGCGTTTCGACGACGCGCGCCAGTTTGCTCAGGCCCAGCACCCGGCCGTTCGGCAGGTAGCCCACATGGGCCTTCCCCATGAACGGCAGCAGGTGGTGTTCGCACACGCTGTTGAACGAGATGTCGCGCACCAGCACGATCTCGTCATATTTCTCCTCGAAGGCCTTCCCGAGGTGAACCCGCGGATCTTGCCGGAGACCGCTGAACAGTTCCGCATACATGCGGGCCACGCGCGCGGGCGTTTCGAGAAGCCCCTCGCGATCCGGATCTTCTCCGACGGCCGCGAGAATTTCCCGCACGGCCCGCTCGATACGGGGCTGGTCGACATGATGGGGCGACGCGTCACTCATGGGCATGAGTGTAATCGCCGCAGCTGGCTTGACTATCGAATCGCGCCGGCGAGGCGCGCCATAGCCCAGTGCCTCCGACACGGGGCCAGGCTCGGGGTCGCCCATGTCATGTCGCGGGACGTTTGCTCCGGCCCTCCAGGCCTCCGCTGCACTCGGAGAAATCTTCGCTTCGCCATCCTGGCTGCGCTCAGCTTTCTACGCCCGCTCCATGACATGGGCGACCCCGAGCCCAAGCAGGGCGTGACTACGAACCCCGTCAGTTCGGACTGAATTCCGGCGGGAACGGGCGGCGAAGGCCGGCCTTTGCCCGGGCATCGATCGCGTCAAGCAGAATGTTCGTCCGCTTGAACACATTGCACTCGGCCAGCAAGCGAGCCTTGGTCTCGAGGTCGAGGTCGATCGTGTACGCCACGATGTCGGCGAGCATGCCGAGCGTGATTTGGCTTCCGAGCAACTGATCGAGTTGCTCGTAGGCGTTCGGAATGCGGGGCATGGCCTGCTTGAACGCGGCGAGCAATTTTTTCTGGAGCGATGCGGCGGCGCCGGCCGGCACATCATCGGGTTCCACGTCATCGAGCAGCTCCGACTCGACGACTCGAAAAAGCTTCTTCGGCGGAAGCTCGCGGACGAGCCTCAGACGCCGCACCCCCAGCACGAGGACGTTGTACGTGCCCTGCTCGGTGCGCTGATGGGTCGCAATCCGACAGAGACAGGCGGTGGGACGCAGCGGCGGGCGTCCCTCGTAGTCACCCTCCCAGCCCGAGGCCAGGGATCCGAGAGCGATCAGCCGGTCGTCTTCGATGGCCTCTTCAAAGAGGGCGCGGTAGCGGGGCTCGAAAATGTGGAGGGCCTGCATCACGTGCGGGAACATGACGAGGTTCGGCAATGGAAAAACCCTCGCCAAGCCGGAAAACTGATCAGGCGAAAAAGCGAGTGGTTCGTCAGACATTGCTTCGGTGCAACGACACCGCGATCAAGCGGGCGGTGGGTCGAGGTGGATCTCGGGGAGGAGGTCGGGGTCGAGCGGAATCTCACGCCGGTCTTCGGTGTCGGCAACGACCTCGGCCAGGCACGTGTCAAACGCCTTCAAGAAGCTGACGATGTCGAGGCCGAGGTGATGCGGACCATAGGGCTCGAGGTAGCCGTGCACGCTCGCATGAAGCTTGCGAGCACCTCGAAGGTTCCCGTTGCCGAAATGATAGAGGGCCACTGCCGCCTGGATGAGCCCCTGGTAAAACTTTCGCGAGGGGCCGCGGTAGTCGGTCCAGAGTTCCTCCCAGACCTCATGGCTTTCGTAGTAGTCACAAGCATTGAAATGCTCGATGCCGGAGAGATAGAGCGGCTCGTACTCGGAACTGGCCTGGTCGCTTGTCATGAGAATTCCTGCCGGCGAAACCCCCATGAATCGTAGCACCGGGACCAAAAGAGGGCAGGTGACCGGCCGCGAGTCGGCCGCAGACCGGAAAGCGCGTGCGGCACGGATTTGCGAGCGCCTTGCAGAAACGTACCCGGATTCTTCCTGTTCGCTTCACTATCGCTCACCGTTCGAACTGCTCATCGCGACGATTCTTTCGGCGCAGTGCACCGACAAGCGAGTCAACATGGTGACCGGGCCACTGTTTCGAAGATGGCCCGCGCCGGCGAAGCTGGCGGCTGCCGATCGCGAGCATGTCGAGGAGGCGATCCGCACGACCGGATTCTTTCGCGCGAAGGCCAAGAGCATTCAGGGCTGCTGCCAGGCGCTCCTGGACCGTCACGCAGGCGAGGTTCCACAGACGCTCGACGAGCTCGTCCGTCTGCCTGGCGTGGGGCGGAAGACGGCAAACGTCGTCCTGGGAACTGCCTTCGGCCAGGCGGTCGGCGTGGTGGTCGACACGCACGTGGGCCGGATCTCTCGCCGGCTCGGCCTCACGAAGCATGCCGACGCCGTGCGGGCGGAGCGAGACCTCATGGCGGTCGTCCCACGCGACCACTGGATCGCCTTCAGCCACCGGCTGATCGACCTCGGTCGTTCGGTTTGCACGGCTCGCAAGCCGAACTGTGCCGGCTGCCCACTCGAGCACTTGTGTCCGAAGAAGGGGGTCCGCATGGCCGCCCGCACGCGGTGACTGTCGTTTTCTGGCCATGCCGCGTACACTCTTGAGGTTTCCCCGTCAGCCGCCGCCTCCGCACGGGATTCCACCATGATTCTCTCCGGCCACGAGATCCAGCGTCAGCTTGGCCGCAATATCGTCATCGATCCATTTGACGAATCGCGGCTGAACCCGAACAGCTACAACCTGTCACTGCATGACGAACTGCTGGTCTATGAAGAGGTCGTTCTCGACATGCGGAAAAGCAATCGGGTGGAACGGATCACGATTCCTCCCGACGGCCTCGTGTTGACGCCGAATCAGCTCTATCTTGGTCGGACGGTCGAACGTACGGAAACACACAACCTCGTGCCGATGATCGAAGGCCGCAGCTCGATCGGCCGGCTCGGCCTCTTCGTCCACGTGACGGCAGGCTTCGGGGACGTCGGGTTCTCGGGATACTGGACACTGGAAATGTTCGCGGTGCAGCCGGTGAAGATTTACCCGGGCGTGCCGATCTGCCAGATCTTTTTCCATCAAGTGGCCGGCGAGATCACGGAATACGCAAGCACCAAGTACCAGAACAACCGTGACATCCAACCGAGCATGCTGTTTCGCGAGCTGTGCCCGGAGGCGGACGCCAGCCAGCAGTTGGAGCTGGCTTTCGACGCCCATGGGCACGGCATCGAGCGCGACTTGGTGGCCAACACGCGGATGGCGAGGTAGGCGATCATGGCTCGCAAGGCGCAGAAGGTTCCCTTCGTCCTCAGGCTTTTGGCGTGGCTCACCCTGTCGAGCGTGATTCTGTTCGCGATCCTGGCCGTCGTGGCCGTGTTTGTCTTCCGTTCGGAACCGCTCACCGGATTCGTCAACGAAGCGCCGCAGGCCATGGAGGCCTTCGAGACGAGCCAGCTGATCGGTTTTTGGAGTACCGTGGTGCTCCTCTCGCTCGCGCTCGTTCTGGTCGTGGCCCTTCTCGTGACCTCCGCGTTTACTTCGGAATCGGAATCGGAATCCTAGGGATCCTTCGCTCGTGCTGAGAACTCATACCTGTGGTGAATTGCGGCCCGAGCATGTCGGGAGTCGAGTGACGCTGTGCGGCTGGGTGGATCGTGTTCGGGACCACAAGGGCGTCATCTTCATCGACCTGCGCGACCGCTGGGGCCGCACGCAGGTGGTGGTGGGCCCCGACGCCTCGGCAGCCACGCTCGCGGCAGCTCGGGCGGCCCGCTCGGAGTGGGTGCTCGCGGTCACCGGTGTCGTGGCCGCCCGCCCTGAAGGCACGACGAATCCGAAGCTCGCAACCGGCGGTGTCGAGCTCGTCACCGACGCGATCACTGTGCTCAACGAGGCAGCGACACCGGTCTTTCAACCGGGCTCGACCGACCTCCCCGGCGAGGAAGTGCGCCTCACGAACCGCTGGCTCGACTTGAGGCGATCGGCGATGCAGGAGAACCTTTTCCTGCGGAGCCGCATCGTCAAGATCATGCGCGATCATTTTGACGAGCTCGGATTCATCGACGTCGAAACCCCGATGCTCGGCAAGAGCACTCCGGAGGGAGCCCGCGACTTCCTCGTGCCGAGCCGGCTCGAGCATGGTTCGTTCTTTGCCCTGCCGCAATCGCCCCAGCTCTACAAGCAACTGCTCATGATCGCCGGCTTCGACCGGTATGTGCAGGTGGCCAAGTGCTTTCGCGATGAAGACCTCCGGGCGGACCGACAACCGGAGTTCACCCAGCTCGACGTCGAAATGTCGTTCGTCGAGGCGGATGACGTCATGGGCGTGATCGAGGGACTCGTGAAGCGCACCGCCCGCGAGATCCTGGGGCTCGACGTACCCCTCCCGCTCCCCCGGCTCACCTACGCCGAGGCGATGGAACGATTCGGCCACGATGCTCCGGATCTCCGCTACGGCCTCGAACTCGTCGACCTCACGACGCTCGCCGCCGAAAGCGATTTTCGAGTCTTCAAAGCAGCGGCCGAAGGCGGAGGAAGGGTGCGGGGCATTCGCGTGCCAGGCGCTGCCGGCAAATTCTCCCGCAAGGATCTGGATGAACTGACGGCTGTGGCCGTCGAGGCGGGGGCCAAAGGGCTCGTGTGGCTCAAGTGCGAGGCCGACGGATCGTGGAGCGGGCCGGTCGCCAAGAACATCACCGGCATTGCCGCGGGCGTGAAGGATCGACTCGGGTGCGAGCCGGGTGACCTCGCCCTCATCGTCGCCGATTCCTTTGACGTCACCTGCAAGGCGTTGCACACCCTGCGCAAGCGGCTCGGGGCCCAGCTTGGCCTCTACGACACCAGCGCGATGCATTTCTCGTGGGTCGTCGATTTCCCGATGTTCGCCCGCGACACGGAGACCGGCGGCTGGGCGGCGATGCACCATCCCTTCACCGCGCCGAGGCCGGACGATCTCCCGCTGCTCGACAGCGACCCTTCGGCCTGCCGTGCCGTCGCTTACGACCTGGTGATCAATGGCTCCGAAGCCGGCGGCGGGACGATCCGTATCCACGACTCAGCCACTCAGTCCCGCGTGTTTGGGCTCTTGGGGATCGACGAGGCCACGGCCCGCGAGCGGTTCGGCTTTCTGCTCGACGCCCTGGCCAGCGGCGCCCCTCCTCACGGGGGCATCGCGCTGGGCATCGATCGCTGGGTGATGCTCTTCGGAAAGCTCGACAGCATCCGGGACGTGATCGCCTTCCCCAAGACCCAGAAGGCAAGCGACCTCATGACCGGGGCCCCGGCACCGGTGGCCCAGAAACAACTTGGAGAACTGGGAGTTCGTGTCGTCGTGCCACCGCCAAAACCGGTCGCACAACCTGCATCGGGCGGCTAGCTCAATTGGTCAGAGCACCTCGCTTACACCGAGGGGGTTGGGGGTTCGAGTCCCTCGCCGCCCAGTAGACGATTGTTCACTATGCAAGCCGTTGCAACGCCTTGCGACGCAAGTACAGCCTCGACCTCATCTTCCATCCATTCGAGGCTCGGGGCTTGCGAGACGGCTACAGCCCCTTGCAATGCCTCTACAGGGGTCGCGCGCGTCGCGTGGCGCGTCGCATGACTGCCGTTGCCGGCGATCACGGCATCAAAGTGATGGTCACGCACTTGCAAGTAGTGGGCGGCGGCGATGGCCGTCGAATGGCCGAGCCAAGCTGCGACGATGTGCGACGGATAGACCTCCACCCAGTCGGTCGCGCGGCTCGATCGTAGGTTCTGGAAAAGCCTTGGCCACGGCTTCAATCCCGCCCGCGTCACGATCTTCGTGAACCGTGTCCGCAGATTCTTCGACGATGATCGCAGCGACGGCACCACCCACTTCTCGTCAGCGCCCGGGGCTTCCCACGCCTGGTCGAGGATCTCGCGCAGTTCCGGGCAGATTGGCACGACTCGCACTTCATGCCCTTCATGCCCAGCGGTTTTCGATGGCCTGACCACCAATCGCCCAGAATCCCACAGCACGTCATCCCACGTCATCGACACGATCTCGCTCGGCACGCGCAAGCCGGCGTATCGACCGAGCCCCACCACGAGCTTCCAATCGAGACTCGGGCACTTCGCGAGAATGGCCTCTGTGGCCTCCAGGCTCACGTAGAACGCCCGGCCCGGGTTTGCTTGGCTTCCGGCCTTCAAATGCTCAAACGGGCTTTTCTGGAGCCATCCCCACCGCACAGCACGCGCGAAGATCGTTTTGGCAACCATCGTGCGCTTTGCCACCGTCGCAGGCGCAAGACGGTTATTCTTCGCCTCCCGCTTCCTGGTCACGTTCTTCTCATCGGTGGAGATGTGGGAACGCCATGCGTCGGCACGCTCGGCCGTCACGTCCTCCAGGCTCGTGGATGCACCCAGGAAGCCCGACAGGCTGTCCGTCGTTTGTTTGTACGCTGCCCTGGTCGAGGGCTTTACGTGGCCGGCTCGGGCAAGGAACGTCTCGATCAGCCTGCCCACCGTCTGCTTCGTGGCCACGGTCCTGGTGGAAACGAGTCCGACCTTGGCGAGCTTCTCATGGAAGGAATCGGCGAGCGAGTCCACCCATGCGGCCAGCGACTTCGACAGATCATCCCCCGCCCTGCGGCACGACTCGATCGCCGTGATGCGGTCGCGGATCGTCTCGGCCGTCTCGACCTCCATCCTGCCCAGATGGATCGCAGGCCGTCGCCGGTCGGGCAGGTTCAAGATGATCCGATGGGTACCCGCTCGTGGGCCTTCCTTGAACGTCGTCAGGCTCGCCATGATCGTCCTCCGTTTTCTCTGTCCGAAAGCGACCGCCGACCCCCAGGGAGGCGGTGCGCTCTTCTGCTTTATGGGAAGGGTGACCGTGGGGTCACTAGGCTTGGCACTCTCTGGTCACTACCCCTGGTGACTCTACGGTCACTAGGTCGGCATCTTCAACTGGTACGTGTTCGGCTTCCCGTCGATGGTTCCATGAGCCACGATCTTGACGAGCCGACGGGCCTCCAGGCTTCGCATGGCACGCTTCGCCGATCGAGGCTCCAGGCCGGCCCGCCGGGCGATGTCGGCCATACTGGTCCTTGCCAGGCCGCTCCGCACGTCGCGGAACAAAACGAGCCAGACCTTTATCTCGGCCGCGGTCAGGTCGCGAATGGCCAGATCGACCATCGTGTTGAGCATGGCCCAGCGGTCGCCCTTGGCCGCGCTGGTGGTTTTCTTCGCGGCTCGTTTCTTCGCCATGTCGCACGCTCCAGGATCACGGGCATCGTCGGCGGGTTCGGAGCCGGCCGCAAGATTGGCGGCCTCCCGTTCGGCCCTGCGCTTCGCCTGGAGCCTTGCGTCAAGATCGAGGATCATCGTGGGCGGCCTCCGGCGAATGCACCGGCGCCCAGTTCGGCGTATTCCTCCACCACCGTGCCAGGCCCGTACGTTTGGTAGTCGCCCTCGAATCGCAAGATCAGGTCGTGCGGCTCGCCATTGCGATTCTTTCGGCACCTCCAGTTCACACCGATGGTTCCGTCCGGGGCTTCGACCGGCTTCCCGTCGCGGTCCAGGTCGGCGCAGTCGCCAAGGAAGATGATGTCGGCGGCGTAGTCCAGTTCGGCCGAGCCACGGGCGAGTTGCCCGGCGCGGCTCGTGGTTCCCGCCACCTTCGACATGGATGATGCGACGATCACCGCCGCGTCACGTCCGGTCGCGATGTTTCGGATACCGCCTATCACGCGGTCCAGATCGGCGACACGATCACGACCACCATCCGGCACCGTCACGAGTTGCAAGTAGTCCACCATGCACACCTGCGCCCCCGTCTCGGAAACTGCCGCGTCGATCTTGGCGACCGTCAGCGGCGGTTGCACGAACGTGAGGCGGTCCCCGACGGCAGCAGCTACGGCGGCCCTCGCGCTGCCCGATCGTGCCGTTTGTCGTGATGCGTCGTTCTTCCTGACTCGCTCGCAGCCATCCACGAGCCCGGAGCCGACAGCCACGAGCCGTTTGCCGATACCCTTCATGGTCATCTCACCGGCGGCCCAGACCGCTCGCAGGGACGTGTCACGGAGGAGCGCTCCGACAATCCACTGGAGAGCGAGAGCCGACTTGCCCACGGACGGCGGCGCCACGAGCGCCACGAGCCCGCCGACGGGCAGTCCGCCGCCGATGGCGTCATCTGTCCAGCCAAACGACGTGGGCACCACCGGTTCCTCGTCGTCGCGCGACATGGCGTCTATTGCGTCCAGGCCAGTGAGGAGCCGCGATCGCTGCACCGGCTCGGCCTGCCCGCGGATGGCCTGCAATCGCTCGATCACCTCGCCGATGCTCGTGGCGTCACGAGCGCCGCGGATGCCCTCCAGGCCGGTGGTCATCGCCATGAGGGCTTGCCGCTGGCCATGAGCTTGACGGACCTCGTGGGCAGCGAGACGGGCATTCTCGACCGGACGCGAGCCCACGTACTCCCGCTCGCACAGATCGGCAATGGTCGCGATTACGTCGTGATGATCCTGCCCAGTCACGATCACGCGGCGACGCGCGGCCGATTGAACGGCACCGATGCCCGGACGATCAGCGTCGAGGGCCTCGTGGATGCACGACACGACCTCTCGATGCACCGGATCGGTGAACGCTCCAGCCTCCAGGCCGACGGCGACTTCGCGAACGCCAACGGCGTCGATGTCGATGGCCATGAGCAAGCCCGCCAGACATGCACGCTCGGCCGGGAGATTCTCGGCCCGGTCGGGTCGTTGTTTTTTCATGATGCCACCCCCAACTCGACGAGCGTGGCGGCGGCCTGCTCTGCCTCGTTGGCCATGAGCGACAAGCCGGCGATGCGGTACAGCCTCGCGGCTTCGGCGAACGCCTCGATTGCCAGGGTCGGAAACGATTGCCGAGCCCGAAGGCGACCGCACAGGAAGGCCACGTCAGCGGCCTCGATCGTGTGGATGCGGTTCAAGATGCACCGCCTTCCGCCTGCTCGGTCAGCCACTCGCGCAGAAGATGCACCGGGTACCGAATGCTCTTGCCGATGCGAACGAACTTCGGCCCCTTGTTGGCCTTCCGAAGATCGAAAAGCGTGCGGGCACCGATGCCGAGAAACTTCGCGGCTCTAGGCTCTGCCAAGGCTCCGGGCTCGATCGGAGTCAGGGGCGCAGGCTCTTGTGGCGGCACCTCATCCTTGCGATAGACTTGCATCGTCGATCCTTCCTTTTGCGTGGGTGGCTCGATCACTTACGGCCGCGGAGTTGGCGCTCCTGCGGCCGTTTTTCTTTGTGGTCAGCCGTCGGCGACGATGCCGGCGAGAAACTGACGCGGCTTGCCGGCGAAGACGGGCGATCGCCAGTCGTCGCCACTCGTCACTGCCGGGCGTGGGCTCGGGAGCACGCGGGGGCTGGGGGGCGACCGTCATCGTGCACCCCTCGCGAGTCGCCACGACCGAGCCACGCCGGGGGCGCACGCCACGGCACCCTTCACGAGCAACGCTCGCAGGAGCGAATGGCACCGCGAGCGCCCCACCCCCAACTCGGTCGCCAGTTCGGCGACGGATGGACCGTAGCCCCGCTCACGGCTCAAACGGTCGAGGGCTTCACAAAGCTGCTCCTGACGCGGCGTCAGTTGCTTCGGGTCGATTGGCATTCGTGCGGCTCCTGGAGGACAGGCGGCCGCGTGCAGACGTGCGCGATCGCCTGCATAGACAAGGCACGGTTTGCGCGCGAAGTGTCCGAAATTTCTTTGTCAAAATCGCGCAAAGACGACGAATAGCCACAAAATACAGGCACTTTCGTGCGGGCCGGCGGGTCTGGCGGTCTGGCTGCCGTTTGGGGTGCTCCGTCGGCTGACGAGGGCCACAACCCCGCCGTCACGCGGCTGGCCGGTGGGGGCTGACGTTCATTCGCGGCGCCGTCGCGCTTGTGGCCTGGATATCCTCCGAGGCCCCGACGATCTGCCAGAACGCCGGCAGAACCCCGCGCCCCGTGGCGGCGTCATCGTAGGAAAACACCTCGAGCGTCGCCCCCGTCGCGGTCCGCCATGACTGCACCAATCGCCTAGGGTCGAGCTCGAATCGCCAATCGCCATGCGTGACGAAGCAACGCTCGCGATTGCAGACCCCGGCGAAGAAATCGTAGGAGCACGACAGGCCGTGTTTCAGCAGTTCGGCGTACAGGCTCGGGACGGCCGACTCCACCCGGCGGTGGAACGCGACGTATCGCACGCGGAATCCTTGCGAGACGAGCCGCGAATGGAAGGCTCGCAGTAGGTCACGCCGGCCGGCCAGCCAGGCGAAGTCCTCAGACGACAGGAGCCCGGTCGGGCATCCTGAACGGACGATCTCGGCAAGGGCGTCCGCGAGGCCTCCCGCGTTCGGATCGTATCGCGTGTCCCCTCGAGCCTCCCACGCAATCGAGTGGTGAGCCGGGTAATGATCGAAGGTGCCGGCGACAGGGTAGCAGATGCCGTCCGCCTCGAGCTGCCCTCGCATGGCGACCGCAAACGCCTGGATCGATGTCGAGGCGGTTTTGTGCTGCCCGATATGGACGATCAGACTGCGCGACATTCGGCCGGCTCAAAATCGTGGACGGGGCGATGCTCCCGCAGGAGCCGGCCCGGGGCCATCCTCGCCGCTTGCTGCATCATTCTGCGGAACTCTCTCGCGTTTGGCGGGCGACATGGACGCACCGCACAGCGGAGTACGCTTTCGACAGCGGCATGGGCGACGTGCACAAGGGTGGTGTCATACTCGACCGGCGCGCGGACCGGTTCCCCATTGTCCGCAATCCCGATCACCCGGCCGCCGGTGTCATAGTTGGCGACTTCGATCCGCGAGCCGCTCATTCCGGTCTCGGTCTCGCACAGGCACGGATGGATATTGCCGCCGGGTCGCTTTACCCACGACACCGCGAGCACGAACAACCACGGGGGCGCGTAGCCCGTCGCCTCGCAGAACGCGTTGACGGTGTGCCCGCTCCCGTGGAGATCGACCACGAGCGTGTTTTCTCCGACATGCTCGCGAACGTACCGCACGAATCGTTCGTCGGGCTCCATGAGGGTCTGTCGGCTCGCCCACAGCACGTCCGTCGGGATCGACGGGTACAGGGCGGAGAACACTTTCCGCAGCAGCAGGGTATCGCGGCTCACGAACAGCACGCGCCCCCACCGATCGCCGATGTGCTCCCGCAACGCTGCTGCTGCCATCCACAGGAACGGGATATTGCCTTCGGCCTGGGCCATCCACGCGGATTTCTCTCGCGACGGTCGCGTATACGGGCACTGGAGCCGAGCCGTCCGCATTGCTGCTGCTGCCTCCGGGAACCCGGCTTGCGCCATTCTCCGTTCGTGGAGGGTCCATTCGCACCGTCGGAAGTGATTCGCTTTGATGCCGCAATGTCGAGCCCCTACCACGTCCGCATGGTGGTTGTCGCCGGTGTGGATCTCCGGTGTGGGAATCTCGCTCCATATCGTCCGGTTCCATTTCCCGGCCGGGGACGCGACGATCCGAACGCCTTCGGGAACTCCGATCAGATTGGCAAGGTGGCGTATCTGCCCTTCGGTGAAGTAGGTGTCGGAAACGATCATGTCGCCGGGTTGAACCTGTCGCACGTTCTCGACGATCGGGAAGGCGGCGTCGCACTCGAGCTGCCACTCGTGACCGGAGCACAGTCCGCGAGCCTGTCCGTCTTCCGCGAGCTTCCGCCAAATAGCCTCCAGCGTTGGCGCCGCCGCAGTCCGTTCGGCGTGCTGCCGAGCGACCCGCCATTCGGGGCCTGCGAGGGCGTCAAACAGGAGCCACGGCTCGCGACCGGTGGACCGCCCCAGGAG
>CAZCHF010000036.1:26573-38856 GCA_964498325.1 uncultured Candidatus Kuenenia sp. | reverse complement strand
CGAAGGTCTCGCCAAGCATTCCCGCAATGAGGTCGACGTTCGTGTTCGGAAAACCGGCGGCCTTGATCCAGTCCCATGCCCGAAGGATCTCGGCGGAGAGATGGGCACGCCCGTTCGCCTCGAGAATCGTGTCATCAAAATTTTCGACGCCGAGGGAGATCCGAGTCATGCCCAAGGCTTTGAGGGCCTGGACCTTGGGCTCCGAGAGCGTGCCGGGCTCGCACTCGAACGTCACCTCCTCCGCATCGTCCCAACCAAAACTTTCGTGGAGGCCGGCGACGAGCCGTTCGAGTTGCTTGACCGACAGGAACGACGGCGTGCCGCCGCCGAAATAGACGTACCGCAGGGTTCGGCCGGTCACCGCAGGCTGGGCGGCCGCGATCGCCGCTTCCCGTGCGAGGGCCTGCGAGTAGCGTTCCACGTCGCTTGCCGCGACATCCGTGTAGACGCGGAAGTAACAAAACTTGCAGCGCTTCCGGCAGTAGGGGATGTGGAGGTACAGGCCGAGCGGGACATCGCGAGGTGGACGGGCGAAGGCCGCCAGCACGTCGGGCACCGCGTCGGCCGTCCACCGTGAGAACGGCGGATAGTTCGCGACGAAGTAGGAACCCGGCTCGGTCGAGTCACTCATGAGGCCTACAGCCCACGGGCGGCGAGAAGATCGTCGAAGTCTCTGAGGTGATAGCCGACCTTTGCACGGTCGAGCACGCGGCAGAGGCCACGCAGCGCGATCCCCATGCCGTCGGGGCCGCTCGTGCCGCCGAACTGACCTCCACCGCGCACGTGCGGCTCGAGGTCGACGAACACCCCCGGAATACCACGGCGGGTGAGCTTCTTCGTGAGCGTCGGCAGCATGGTTTTCAGGTCGGCGAGGATCTTCTCATGGCCTCCGGCGCCAAGGTCCGCCGGCACGAAGTTGGCGAGTTTGTCTTCTTCGACATGCTTGCCTTTGGCCGCGGACTTCATGGGGCGATAGTCCTTGACATGAACCCAGCCGAGCCCCGGCTTCATCGCCTGCCATTGCTTCCACACATCGGCCGTCGACATGCCCTGGACGATGAGGTTGGCGGCATCGAACACGAGCACGAGACCCGGGTGATTGACGCGTCGGTAGATCTCGGCGAGGAGGTCGCCGGTCCGACCGACGAGGTTGGCCTCGACTTCCAGGCCAAACGTGAGATCGGAGCGGTGACATGCCTCTGCGATCTTGCCGATGTGGTCGACCGCCTGTTCGAGGTAGTCGTTCGGATCGGCATCCTTCGGTGGATAGAACGAGAAGCCGCGGATGAGCTTGGTCTCGAAGGCGTGGGCCAGCTCGCAGGCGCGGGCGACGTCTTTGGCCAAGTACTGCTTGAACGGCACGTAGACGTTCTTCGTGCCGTCAGCTTTGTCGACGAGCTTCACCTTGCCGATGGGCGAGGCAATCGAGGCTACGTTGAGCCCATACTGGTCTTCCATGTGGCGGATCTTCTGGATCTCACCGAGCGTGAGCTTCATGACGTTCTTCACACCCTTGCCCACGTCGATATTGCGCAGCGAGTAGTACTCGAGGCCGATCGCGGCGAGAGCCGAGAACTGCTCGACGGCCGTGAGATGAAAGGCTGCTTCGTCGGCGATCGCCGACAAAAGTATTTGGGGTGCGGGCATGGTTGTGAAAACTCCTGGGCGTGATCGAGTACTTAAGAAATGGATGGAAGGTGTTCCCCGGCCGGGTGCGAGACGGCGAGCCGTGAGCGGATGCCACCGCGGGGCGTAAACTCGGCCAGGAGCGTCATGCGCCGCGGGGCTAGGATGGCCACGAGATCGTCGAGGATTCGGTTGGTGACGTTCTCGTAAAAGATGCCTTCATTTCGGAACGCCTGGAGGTAGAGTTTCAGGCTCTTGAGTTCGACGCAGAGGGCATCAGGGACGTACCGGAACGTGAGCGTGCCAAAATCGGGCTGGCCCGTCTTCGGGCACATGCTCGTGAACTCGGGGCAGATGTGCTCGATCACGTAGTCCCTGCCAGGAAACTGGTTGGCAAACGTTTCGAGTTGCTCGCGGGAAGGTGGTTTCGCGGTCATGATGGTGAAGAGTGTGCCATGGAAAACCTTCGAACGATAGACGCCGCGACGAGACCAGGGCAGGGGGGCGCTTCTGCCGACACGCGCCGGGCCGTCGTGCTTCTCTCGGGTGGCCTCGACTCCGCGACCGCCGCAGCATGGGCGATCCGTGACGGCTATGCCGTGACCGCCCTCTCGATCGCCTATGGCCAGCGGCACGCCGTCGAGCTCTCCGCTGCACGAGCGGTCGCGGCGTCACTCGGAATCACCGACCATGTGGAGCTCGACGTCGATCTGGCCGCCTTCGGTGGCAGCGCCCTGGTCGACACCGATGTCGCGGTGCCCAAAGGCCGACGCGACGATGAAATCGCCTGCGGCATTCCAGTCACCTACGTGCCGGCCCGCAACACGGTCTTCCTGTCGCTGGCGTTGGCCCTCGCCGAGGCCCGCGGTGCCGAGGCGATCGTCGTGGGCGTGAACGCGATCGACTACAGCGGCTATCCGGACTGTCGGCCGGAATACCTGGCCGCCTTCGAATCGCTCGCGCGACTCGCCACGAAAATCGGTGTCGAGGGGCGTGCTCCGAAGATCCTGGCGCCGCTCGTGATGCTTTCGAAGGCCGAGATCATCCAGCTCGGGCACTCGCTCGGCGTCGATTACGGTCTGACCACAAGCTGCTACGACCCGCTGCCCGATGGCCGACCCTGTGGACAATGCGACTCATGCCACTTGCGAGCGGCCGGGTTTGCGGCCGCAGGACTCGTGGATCCGCGGCGTGGTGCTTCCGAGAAGACCTGACATGCAGATCGCAAAAAGTCTGTACCCAAGCGCCGGCTCAGGGTGGCCCGCGTCATGTCGCCGGACGCTTGCGGTGGCCATCGTGGCCACCGCTGCGCTCGGAGAAATCTTCGCTTCGCCCTCCAGGCTTCGCTCAGCTTTCTACGCCGGCTCCATGGCACGGGCCACCCTGAGCCTCGTGCGCGCGAGCTTCATCGAGGTTGCTTCGACTTGCAGGCCAGCACCGTGCAAATAGCGGAGGTATTTGCGTCGCTTCAGGGGGAAGGCCTGCTCGCCGGCACGCCGAGCACGTTCGTGCGCACAAGCGGCTGCAATCTCCGGTGCGTCTGGTGTGACACGCCCTACACGTCATGGGAGCCAGAAGGGGAGGCGATGACGGTCGCGGACGTGGTAGACCGAGTGCGGTCGCTCGCAGTTCGGCACGTTGTCGTCACAGGTGGCGAACCGATGTTGTTTCCTGAAGCGGCCGAGCTTTGCCGATTGTTGCGACGGGAGGGCATGCATGTCACCGTCGAAACAGCCGGAACGGTGTTGCCGGACACGGCTGAGCGACTAGTTGCTGAGCCTCTCGCCGATCTCATGTCGATCAGTCCGAAGCTCGCGTCGTCGACGCCCCCTCCCGATACTCCAAGTGGATGGGCCGCGCGGCATGAAGCAGCGCGGCGGCGGGATGACGTCATCAAGGTGCTCATGGCGTCCTCGCCGTACCAACTCAAGTTCGTGGTGGATACCCGGGCCGATCTCGCCGAGGCGCTCGCCTGGCTCGAAGCTCTGGGGCTCGGCACTGGTGGCGTCGATCCAGCGACAGTCTGTTTCATGCCGCAGGGCCGTTCGCAGGCGGAGCTTGCTCGCGTGGGAGCATGGCTCGAATCCGAATGCCGTCGGCTTGGCGTTCACTTCGCGCCGCGGCACCATGTGGCGTGGTTTGGCCACACGCGCGGAACCTGACACACCATGCTCGTCACGCCGGCTTCGGGGCGTGACCGCGCGGACCGAAGGCGAGCACGGTGGCAGCACCGACGCCCACGACCAGCATGCCCGCGAGAAAGAACGGGCTCACGCCCGCCAGCGGAATCCCTTGAAGCACGCTCGATGTGAGCGTGTTGATGACCGGGGCGAAGCCAAACACAACGGGCATCACGGTGAACGGCTTTCCTCCCAGCGTGAAGGCAAGGATGGTCCCAAGCGCTCCGACGGCTCCAAGCGCCCCTCCGGCGACGCTCCAGGTGATGCCCCAGAAGTTCCACGTGCCGGAATCGCCGAGGGGACCGAGCAGCGCCAGCGGCACGAGGACTGCGATCAAGAAGTAGGCGAGCCCGATGCACAGGAGCGGACGGAGGCGGCTCCCTTTCATGGCCGCTTGGCCGCGGTGCAGCACCGGGCCGTAGGCGCCCCAACACACGACCGTGAGCGCCACGCCCAGGAGCACCTCCAAGAAACGCTCCGCACCTCTCTCGACTTTCTTGGCAACCGGTACAGCGGCTGGCTTCTCGGCTTCCTCCTGGGCATCGGCGTGGGCTGCCGCAGGAGCGTGATCCGCAGGTTGTGGCTTGAAGATGAGGACCGTCACCGCCCCGGTGATCACCAGGAGCAGGCCGGCGAGAAAGAACGCCTTCAACTCGCCGAACGCTCGGTTCATCCAGGCCGAAAGGAGCGTGTTGACGACCGGTGCCCCACCGAAGATCAACGGCATGACGTAGATGGGATTCCCGCCAGCGGCGAGTGCGAGGATGACGCCGAGCGCCCCGAGCGCCCCGCACGTGCCCGCGATCGCGCTCCAGAGCACGCCGGTGAACGTCCAGCTCCCTTTCTCACCACCGCGGGCGAGCAGCACCGTCGGCACAATCACGGCGATGAGGAAGTAAGCGATCCCGACACCCACGAAGGGCCGTAGCCGTGACCCCATGAGGTGTTGTCCTTCGTGCAGCACCGGGCCGTACAAACCCCAGCACAATGCGGTGAGGAGGATCGCTGCAAGCATGCCGAGGAACTGGGTCATCCGGAAAGTCTCCGAGAGAGCGAAGGAAGTCGCCGAAGCATAGCCGCGTTCAGGCGGACGGGCCTGCCGAAGGTACGGATTGAGCGAGAAGTTGAAGTGCGGCCCGGGCGACTTCATCGATGGTAATCGTTCGCATGCAATCGTGGTGGCCAAGGGGGCATTCTGTGGCGTTGCACGGAGAGCAGGGGAGTTCGTGGCGAATTTCCATGCACCGTGAGGGGGCCGAACGTCCGAGCCGAGGGTCGGTCGGGCCGACCAGGGCGACGGTGGGAACACCGAAGGCGGCGGCAATGTGCCGCGGCCCACTGTCGCTCGAGATCGCGATCGTGGCCAGGGAAAATACTCCTTTGGAGAGACCGATCGGAAGATCGTCGATCACATGGAGACCGGCTACGGCGGGGTGGGCCGCCCGCGTGACGACGTCACGAGCTTCGGAGCGATCGCCCGGGCCACAGTGAACAAGGACCCGCGCGGCTGACACGCGCTCGGCCAGAAGCTTCGCCAAGCTGGCCACCTTGTCGACGCCCCAGGCCCGTGCGGTCCCGCTGGCGGAGTTGTCGTTGAGGACGATGAGCGGGCCGTCGCGATCTGGGAACAAGCTTGCAAGCACGTCGCAAGCGGCGGCGCGGTCGGCGGATGTCACGACCAGTTCTACTTCGAGTGGACCTCGCGGCACACCGAGCACCGACACGATATCCATGAACGCCTGAGGCGGCGGCACCATCGTCACGCGCCCTTTTGGGTCGCGGTGGGGGGGCGAGGTTTCCGAAAGGAGCAAGCGACGCCAGCGACCGACGGCACCAATGCGCCGCCGGCATCCGCCCTGCCAGGCGAGCCATGCCGAGGAAAGCGAGTTAGGAAGAATCACGGCGACATCGGGCCGCAGGGCGCGCAATGCCCGCGCGGCTGCAGCAAACGAAGTCTCGGGGGCCTTGCGATGGCGGTCGTAGAAGACGGTTCGATTGAACCACGCTGTTCCGTCGAGCAGATCGGCGATGACGGGGCGCATCACGCCTACGAGCTCGGCGTCAGGAAAGTGACCACGCAGGGCACGGAGGGCTGGGGTGGCCATGACGGCGTCGCCCACCCACCGGGGCATGATGACGGCAATACGCATGGCGTCACCGTAGCGGCTGGGTGCTCGTGTGGGCAAAGCCTTTTTTTGTGAGGCGATCGTGCGAGCGTCATTCGGCTGGAGGGCGGGCGGGAACTGCGTGCCGCGATGCCGCGGTGGCCGCAGCAACGATTGCGGCGGCAAGGGCCCCGCCCGCAGCCATCGCGGTCCAGGTCAGTGGCACGCGGGCCGACCCGCCGATCAGGGCGGGCGCCACCGACAGGCATGCTGATGCGGCGCCGACGGCAAGGCCGAGCGTCACCATCGAGACCGATTCCAAGACAAGCATGATTCGTATGCGCGCAAGCGAGAATCCGATGGCCCGCAGCACGGCAAGCGCGCCTGTGCGCTCGAGTGTTCCCTGAGCTTGCACCGCTGCGACCCCCGCGGTGCCGAGCAGAAGCCCGAGCACGCCCAACGCCTGAAACCCACTCAGAAACGTGTTCTGGACGGACTGCAGGCTGGCGAGGCGCCGCGCGGCCGTGGTCACCGTCGGGCCAGCGTCGGCCCATGCCGCGGCCAGCGCCTGGGGCACGCCGCTCCGCTTGTCGAGCGGCACCCGAGTGGCATCGACCAGGGCCATGCCGTAGCCCGAACGGCTCGGAAACACCCGTTCGAAATCCCGTTCGCCTACGATCACCGACCCTTGAAGGATGCCTGGGTCGAGCAGGCCCACGATCTCGAAGGTGACCTCCGCGCCTGCGTCGTCATCGAGCGTGAAGCGGCTTCCGACCCCGCCGAGTTTCAGCCCCCACTGGGCCGTTGCCTGATCGAGGATCGCCGGAATCGGTGCGCCGGCTGGCCGCGCAGTGTCGAGCAGCCGCCATGCGTTGCCGCCGGCGGCCGGCGGGAGGTCGGCATGGCTCACGAACCGAAAGCCGCCGCGTGTCATGAATCCTGGTCCGACGCCGAGGACGGTCGGACGCACGGTCGCGTAGAGGTTGGAGCAGGCGGCGTCGTCACCGGCACTTGATCGCAGTCGGGCGATGTCGCACGCAGCGATCACCTGTTCGTCGGACGACGAGAGGCCGAGCGTGGGTCGCACCACCGGATCCGTCGGATCGACGCTGGTCATGGAGCCGAATGACACAATCTCGGTCCATCCACCGGTGGGGCCTGCACGGTCATCGAGGTCCATGGGGAGGCGCTGGGCAAACGACGACACGGCCACGACGAGGAAACTTGCGACGGCCACGATGGCCACGATCGCGAAGGCCCGTGACGGCGCGAAGGCGAGGTTGCGTCGGGCCAGGCCCACGAGCGTTCGCACCGGCGTTGGCGTGGGACGCGAAGAGAGCCAGAGCCACACGGTCGCGAGGAGTCCGGCAAGGGCCGATGTGCCAGATACAAAGAACAGGCCGATCATCGATTCGGCTGTGGCACGCTGCCCCTCGACAGCCACCATGGCAGCAGTGCAAAGCCCGCCGACGGCGACCGTGATGGCCGGCCATGATTGGCGCCGAGCCGCTGACCCGACGGGGCGATCGGTGGCACGAAGGAGGGCGAGCGGGTGGATGTGGCCGGCGCGGCGGGCCGCGAGCGCCAGGGCGAGCAGGGACACAACGATCGATGCCACGGTGCCGGCAGCAACCACGGAACCTTCTGGCGGTTCACCTCCAAACACGGCGGCAGCGCCCGGATCGACATCGGCTGCCCACTGGCGCCCGAGCAGGAAGAGGAGTCCGCGCGCCCAAAGCGGCCCCGCCATGGCCCCGACGAGCGCCCCGGCCACGGATGCAAGGCCTCCGATCGTGATGAGCAGCCGGGTGATCCGTCGCGGGGGCCAGCCGATGGCGGTAAGGATGCCGAGGTCACGGCGATGAGCCGTCACGAGGAGGCTGAAGAGCAGCCATTCGAGGAGGAGGCCGGCGACGACGACGAAACTCGACAGGGCAAGAAAGAGGGGGCCGAAAGGCGTGGATCCCCGCGATGCCTCGATCGCATCGCGACGCAGCGGCTGGACCCGAAGGCCCATGCGGTCAGGATTCATGCGACGAGCCAGTTCGCTTTCCATGGCGTCGACGTCGTGGTTCGCGTCGGCCGGAATGAGCCAAGCCGTCGTCTCGCCAAAGCGGCTGCCCGCCAGACGCCTGGCGGTGGCGAGCGAAACAAACGCTTTGGGTGTCGGCCCGTACTGTTTCCAGTAGCGGTCGTCTTGGTCGTCAGGTGGTGTCGAGCGCACCCGCGAGGCATCAAAAGGGAAGGGGGGATCCCAGTCGGCAATCGAGGCTTCATCGGTGATGCCCTCGACTTCAGGGACGACCCCGCGGCACGTCGCGGCCCCTTGCATAGCGGCGATGCCGGTGACAGACAGCGTCGTCGTGGCTTCCACCACGCGCCCATGCACCGTCTCCGGCTCGAACAAGGTGAGCGTGATCTTGTCGCCGATGGCCACGGGCCTTCCTTGGGCCGCGAAGTCGTCGGCGAGCCATCGGTCAATCACGATGCCGTCGTCGGGTGGCACGGGGATGGCAGCGCCTTCGGCATCGATGAGCCCGCCGACCGGAAGCGAGGTTGTGTGAATCCCAAGCACGGTCGAGTACGGAACGGTGGCCCGATTGGGCTCACGATCGCCCACCGTCATCGAGTTGGCGAGGACCACGAGCGTCGGGGTTCCGCCGAGCGGGCCAAGCACGGCCCGGGCGGCGTCGTCTGCTTCAAGGGGAAGAATCAGGCGCGACGTCGTCAATCGCCTGGCCGCGGGATCGTTCGAAGCGGGCTCGATGGCGAGGCCGAAATCGGCAAGCGACGGCTTCATGTGGCGTCGCAGCCAGTCGTCGGCATCGCCACCCGGGGCCATGCCGATCGCGAAGACCGCATTGACCGCGTCGTCGCGCCGCAGAATCCGCCGGGCAATCGAAAGGGAGGCAACCACCAGAGGCCGAGTTGACTGTTCGGGCCGCAGCGAAAAATGGCCGATGCCGCGTGCGGGCAAGACGGCCGTGACGGCCAACCGACGGCCATCGGATTCTCCAGTGCGGCGGCCGAGCGGGCTGTCGGCGGGCACGTTCGACGTCCGCGGGATTCGAAGGACGACGTCGTCCTCGGCTCCGACGCCGAGTGTTTCGGCAAGCGGGGCATTGATGAAAATCCCATCCGGTGTCAACGGTGGTGGTGCTGGTTGGTACCCGAGCGCCGCCGGATCGTCACACGCCAGAAGGGTCGCGGCGGTCGTGCCCCCTTGGCCTGTCGACACCGTGATCGGCATGACGATCGCGGGCACGATCAATTGCGGGCCGCCGTGAGCCGCATCCGCGCGGAGCCGATCAACGAGGTGTGACGTAAAGAACGACTCACCCACGACCGCGGCCTCGATGCGGCCGAGACGTTCGAGCGCACGTTCACGGAGGCCTTGCTGAAGCGATGAACCCACGGCCAGCGCGCCGATGATCGTCGTGGCGACGATGCCACATGCGGCAGCAAGGGCGACGGCTTGGGGCCACCACTGGCGGGCGAGCGTGATGGCGAGGCCGCCGACCGACCCGACGTGTCGTGACGCCGAGTCGTTCATGGACCGAGCCGCCCATCCACGAGCTTTCGAACATGGCCCACACGCTGGGCGACGGAGTCGGCGTGGGTGACGACCACGAGCATGCCGCCGGCTTCGTCCGTCAGGTTCACCAGCAGCTCGGTGATCGCGAGTGACGTGGCCGAGTCGAGTTGTCCGGTGGGCTCATCGGCGAGTACGAGGCGAGGAGACAGCACCAATGCCCGCGCGATAGCGACCCGTTGGCGCTCGCCGCCAGAGAGCTCGCCCGGGCGATGGTCCACGCGGTGCGCGAGCCCTACGTGGTCGAGCAGGCGTCGGCCGCGGGCCACGAGTTCTGGCGTCACCGAGCCGTGTGCGAGTGCGGGCACGAGGACGTTGTCGAGCGCCGAGCAGCCAGCCAACAGATGGTGTTCTTGAAAGACGAACCCGATGCGGCGATTGCGGAACGCGGCTCGTTCGGCCGGCGTCTTCGCGAAAGGATCGACCCCATCAAGCGTGACAGATCCGGCTGATGGCTCTTCCAGCACTCCGAGGATTGCCAGCAGCGTGCTCTTTCCCGAACCCGACGGTCCCATGATGGCCAGACGTTCGCCGGGGGCGAGCGTGAACGACACGTCGTCGAGCACCGAGACGGAGGTCTCGCCGGCGTTGAACGACTTCGACACGTGGTCAACTGAGAGCATGCCGTCCTCTCAGGCGGAGCTCTTGGGCTGGCCGGGCGTGAATGCCTCGAGCCTGGCCGCGACTTCAGGCGGAATGGGGATCGGTTCCGGTCGTCCCCCAGGCGGCAGCCGGCACCGAACGGCGACGATCGTGCCGTTGGCCACCTCTGTTTCATGGTGCCGGAAGGCGAAGCTGTAGGTCACGCTCGTGCGGCCCAGGGCCTCGACCCACACGGTGATGTCGACTTCGTCGCCGAACCGGACGGCCGCGGTGTATTCGCATGTCGCTGCCACGCGTGGCCAACTGCAATCGACGCCGTCGTCACCGCGTTCCAGGAGGGAGACGCCGGCTGACCTGAGCAACTCATGTTCGGCCGACTCCATCCAGACGAAGAACGCCGAGAAGTGGACGATGCCTGCTGCGTCGGTGTCACGAAACTCGACCCGACGGCGGGTCTGAAGTGGAGGCATCTTGAACCCTCAAAGGACGCCCCATCATACGCCGCATGCACCCTATCTGTTGCGGAGCACGCAAGCCCGGAGGTGCGAGCGGCAGCCGGAGGGCTGCCCAAGGCCGCCGGGGCCATGGATGGCCCGCCGGCCGTGAAATCAGTCGGCGACGTAGGGCAGCAACGCCATGAAGCGAGCGCGCTTGATGGCGCTGGTCACCGCGTGCTGGCTTGCGGCCGTGCAGCCGCTCTTACGACGGCTGATGATCTTGCCTTGACGATTCACAAGCTTGCCGAGGAGCTCGAGATCCTTGTAGTCGACGTACATGGGGCGCGGTCGCACGCCGTCGATGTAGATCGGATCCTTCTTCTTGACCTTCGGCTTCGGCTTGGCTTTCTTGCGGGCGAACTGGGAGGGCTTGGGGCGAGGACCTGCAAAACTCATCGGATTACTTCGGCCTGCGTGGACTGAGGAATTTCAAGGGGACGAAAACGGAAACCCGTGCAACGTTGCCGCACCGCGGGATCACCAGAATACCGCGAAAAGAAAAACACGGAAGCCGGGGGCTTGAATTCCCGACTTCCGTGCCTTTGAAAGGACGATCACAGTCGACCCGGACTGGGACTAGTAGCGATCGCCACCACGGCCACCGCCGTAGCCACCACCGCCACCGCCGCCGTACCCACGACCGCCGCCGCCACCGCCGCCACCACCGTAGCCGCGGCCGCCACCGCCACCACCGTAGCCGCCGCCGCCACCACCACCGCCCGGACGGGGCGTCCGCTCGCGAGCTTCGTTGACGGTCAGGGGGCGACCGTTCATCTCATGCCCGTTGAGCGCTGCGATAGCAGCCTGAAGACCTTCATCGGTCTCCATTTCCACGAAACCAAAGCCGCGAGACCGACCGGTCTCACGATCCGAAATCACTTCGGCGCTGCGGACGGCACCGTGTGCCGCGAACATGGCCTCCAAATCCTGCGACGTGGTGGACCAAGGGAGGTTTCCCACGTAAATCTTCCGAGACATAAACCATCAACCTCATAGAACCCGGGAACTGGATCACAAACAAACCGACTTATACGACCATCGCCGAAGCACGGGCCCAGTTCCCGAAGTGCCGAAAGTGCGTGCGAGAGTCCGTCGACTGACCAACGTTGTAGCAGTTTGCCAACCCCCCAACAACATTGAACCTGCCTCCTCGCCGAGGACGAGCCATCGAGCCCGCGGCAAACATGACGCGGCTTACGAAGAAAACAGGTTCCTGGGCGGTGCGGGCGGTTCCGGTGCGCTCTCTGGGGAATCGGACGCGTCCCATTCACCACACCAATCGGCCTTTGTGGTGTGTGGCCAGAGCCCCACGTGAATCAGCTTGTCCTCTTCGAGCGGGGGGAGCAGCGGAGGCATGCGACGGCACTCGCCCCAGTCGGTCAGTTTGGGTTCACGCTGGCGGCGCCAAAAACGACACGTCCCACAGGCTGGTGGTGAAGGCGGTTCGGGGATGGAGGCTTCCATGCCCTCAGTGTAGTCCTTTGCTCGCGCGAAAACTGCGGGTCTTTGTCCTTACCGCACGGCTGACAGCGTGAGTTCCTTGTATTCGCGAGCCATGTAATCGGCATCCCACTGCGATTGAAAGAGGATCACGGGATTGGTGTCTTGGTCATGCACCAGCTTGGCTGTCGTCATGATCCGAATGTTTGGCACGTGCTCGCGGCCATCGGTGATCCAGCG
>CAZCHF010000036.1:0-26563 GCA_964498325.1 uncultured Candidatus Kuenenia sp. | reverse complement strand
CGTGTAGGGGAGCCACTGGAGTGACGTGGGGGTCGAGTACTCGTTCTCAAGGCGAAACTGGACGACGTCAAACTGCAGTTCTCCGACGCCGCCGAGGATCGGTTCGCGGACGATCGATCCCGGGTCGTGGAAGAGTTGCACCACGCCCTCTTCGAGGAGTTGAAGCAAACCCCGCTCGAATTGTTTTCGGCGGCTCGTGTCTTGGCAGCGCAGCGTCGCGAATCGTTCCGGAGCGAAGGTGGGAAGGGGTTCGAACGCGAGAGGCTTGCCCTCGCAGATCGTGTCCCCCAAACGAAACTCACCCGGATTGACCAGGCCGACGATGTCTCCCGGAAACGCTTCGTCGACCGTCTCGCGTTCTTGGCCGAAGACCCGATGGGCACGGCGGAGCCGAATCGTCTTGCCGGTTCGCACATGGAGCACGTCCATGTCGCGGCGAAACGTGCCGGAGCAAACACGCACGAAGGCGATGCGGTCGCGGTGGTTGGGATCCAGGTTGGCCTGAATCTTGAAGACCAGGCCGGCGAAGCTCGGGGTTTCCACCGGGACGGGAACGCCGTCCGCCGGGCGGGCCATCGGAGCCGGACAAAGTTTGAGAAACCCATGGAGAAACTGCTCCACGCCGTAGTTCGTCAGCGCGCTCCCGAAGAACACGGGGGTTTGCTTGCCGGCCAAGAACGCCGCACGCTCGAAGTCTGCTGAGGCGCCCGCCACCAATTCCACCTCCTCACAGGCCCGACCGCCATGCTCGGACAACGCCGCCAGTTCTTCGGATGTCAGGATTTCGGCGGCCGTCCTGCGGTCACCCTGGCGTCCCTCGAAGAGGAACGCCTTTCGAGTGGCCACGTCGAGAACCCCCGCGAAATCCTGGCCGGTACCGATCGGCCAGTTGGCGGCGACAGCCGTGATCCCGAACTTCTCCTCGATCTCGGAAAGGATGGATAGCGGGTCGCGTCCGGGGCGGTCCACCTTGTTCACGAAGGTGATGACCGGCAGGCCGCGGAGCGCACAGACCTTGAACAGTTTTTCTGTCTGGGTCTCGATGCCTTTCGCCAAGTCGATCACCATCACCGCGCAATCGGCTGCCATGAGCGTGCGGTAGGTGTCGTCACTGAAGTCGTGGTGGCCAGGCGTGTCGAGGAGGTTGACGCGATGCCCGGCAAAGTCAAAGACGAGCACGGTCGAATTGACCGAGATGCCTCGCTGTTTCTCGAGTTCCATCCAGTCAGAGCGGGCCGCTCGCTGGGTTTTTCGGCCTCGGACGGCCCCGGCGACCTCGACGCAGCCTCCATAAAGAAGGAGCTTCTCCGTGAGCGTCGTTTTGCCGGCGTCTGGGTGGGAAATGATGGCGAACGTACGGCGCCGGGCAATTTCCTGCTCGAGGAGTCTGTCGGTCACTGAAACGTCGAATCCAGGCTGCCAGGCGAACCACATTCGGAAAACTGAAGGAGCATAGCAATTCCCACCGATCCATGTGTTTCGGCCGCAAAATTTGCGGTATCTGCGGGTCGAGCTACATTGGCAGCAGGCGGTTCCACCCCCCCCGAATCGGCGGTCCCCCCACCAGGAGTTTTTGAACGTGTCCACTGCCACGCCTTCGTGGGTCCGACGAATTCTAGGGAACCAGCGTGAACGGGCTGACCAGCGGCACCGCCGCAGGCGTCGCGCCAGTGTGTCGCTCTGGATGGAAAGCCTGGAAGCTCGCCTGGCGATGGCAGTGCCGACGGTCGTGGCACCGACCGTATCCGGCATCACGCCGTACCAGGCGGTCCTCGGTGGCAATGTGACCAGTGACGGCGGGTCGCCGCTGATTTTTCGCGGCATCGTGTATTCGGTGACGAGCGTCAATCCCAACCCGACGCGTGGAGGCACCGGTGTCTGGGAGCTGGATGCCGCACTCCCGAACACGTTGGGGCTCTTCACCACCACGGCCATCCCGCTGACGCCGGGCACGCAGTACTCCTTCCGAGCGTTCGCATCCAACGCCGACGGCACTGCGTACAGCCCGGCGACGAGCACGTTCACGACGCTTGTCCCGAACCTCAAGTTTCCGGCGGACAGTTTCACGCCCGATCCCAGCGACCCGAACAAGCTCCTGAACTCGGTCATGTATTTCGGGCCGACCAAGAACGATCAAGATCCACGGCATCTGCCCATTCCGGCCAAAACGATCACGTTCACCAACAACGCCGACTTCACGGTGTTTCCGATTCTGGTCAGCGCAAACTCGACAGAGGACCCGCTCAAGCCGGGCCAGTCGCTCTACGATCCGCTCGACCCCATCTACAACGAGTACCGCGGCTATATCGGCCACAGAAATGCCAGCGGGAGCTACGTGGGGCTGCTTCCGGGCACGTCGATGACGGTGACGGTGCCGCTCGTCTTCTGGGACGGCGCGCGGATTTTCATCGGCTACGATCCGACCTACATGGACATGACCAACAACGCCCCGCAGGTTGGGACGAATTGGCCGATCCCCAACCCGTTTCAGTATTACGCCAGGAATGACGACGGGTCGAAGACGCTGAACATCACGCTGCCTTCGGGTGAGGTGACGAACGGTCCCGCCGGGACGACGGGCGTGGTGATGTGGTACCGGCAGGGGCGCGACATCAAGGACGACGGTCAGCCGCGCGGTCCCTCGAATGACGCCCCGGCCCAACTCGCCGAATTCACGATGCGAGACCCGGTTCTGAGCAAGATCAACCCCAATATCGACAAGCTGCACGAGTTCTTCGGCGAGACGCACGCTCTCATCAACTATGACGTTTCGTACGTCGACAACATGGCGCTCCCGGTGGCGATGGCTGCCCTCGACGTGCCGATCCCGATCACGGATCCACCGCTGCCGGTGCAGACGCCGTTCCCTGGCCCGCGGCTTCCGTTCGGCTGGGTCGGGTCGGCGCAAACCGTCGAACAGTTCCAGAAGGCGGCCGCTGAATTCTTGAGTCTCGGCGCCGCGAACGGGCTGGGCTCGTACTTCGGGCTCAGCGGCGACAACCAGGCGCCCAATTACAACGGCTGGACGCAGTACAACTTCGACGTCACCAACAACGTCAGCCCGGTGTTTTCGAAGCCTCCGATCATCAAGATTCCATCGGGCCAGGATGCCATCGCCAATACACCGCTGGCCGACAAGAACTCAACGTTCTCGATCCCGGCCAATGCCTTCATGCTCACCAGTGGCGGCACGGCTCCACGGTCGGTCCTGGGGGCGGGCGGCGCCTTTACGAACGGGACGAAGACCCTCTACCTCGTGGCGAACACTCCGGCCCTCGAGACGCTCCTGAAGACCCAACTCCAGAAGGGCATGGTGGTGGGGCTGGCATCAGGTCAGCAAGGCGCGCCCACGGTCCCTGCTGGGACGGTCGTCGATCGGATTGGGCCCGCAAACAACCCCGGCTTCAACTTTACCAACTACACCTCCCCGAACGGTGGCATCACACGGGTTCTCGAGGTCGGGATCAACAACGTGATCGCTTCGTCGGGCAACGCGAGCTTTACGTACACGCTGCAGCGAGCGGCGTCCGATTACCTGAGCGAGGCGCTCGTCAACCTGTGGTACACGTGGGCGAACCATTATGTGACGCACCTTCCGGCCAATGCCCAAGGCGACCAGAACAATCAGAGCGGCAAGGCCGTCCCCGACGCCAAAAAGCCTGGTGCTCTGAACAACGTCATTCGTCTCGACGCGCCGAACACCCATCTCGTACCTGGCATGGTGGTCACCGGGGCCGGGATCTCGACCAAGCCCACCGATGGCCGGACAACCATCGTGTCGGTCGATAGCGATAACCGAACGATCCACCTGAGTCAGGCTGTCGCGGTCGGGGCGCAGGGGACGTACAACTTCGCCTTGCCATCCATGGCGAACTTGCCGGGCTCGAGCGACCCGGGCATCAAGTTGCTGACTCCCTTCACGCCCGTCCCCACGGATTCGGTTCCGGATGTGACGCAGTTCGCACAAAATGCCTATCAGTTGCTGAGCTTCATGGGCCAGGTTCCGGAAGTACCGAAGGACGCGGGCCCGTACTCGGTGCAGATCGTCCACAACGTCATCGGCGGAAACGTCACGAAGCCGCAGAATCTCGACGTGTTCAGCAAGATCGAGGTCGCCTTCCGCACGATGGTGAAGTCGTTGCTGCGAGGCGTGAACGACTTTACGAAGCAGCTCGACCAGACGCTGTGGTATCCGGATCCGTCGAAGCCCGTGGCTGGGACCGGACAATCGTTCAACATTTACAACCTCGATCCGTTCGTGTGGTTCGTCCACCAGAAACTCGGGCTGTCGGGCTACGGGTTCTCGCTCGACGACGATGCGGCAGACATCGGAGCCAACTATGCGACCAAGCTCGGTGTCAGCATCGGTGGCCTGAACGGCCTTCCCAACCACTTCCCGTGGTCCGAAACCACGCCTTTTGGTCCCGTGTCTGGCACGGCAACCGTGAGGACGCTTGGCGAAAACCCGACCTATCCCTATGAGATTGCCGGGCTTCCGCAAAACGTTTGGTACTCGGCGAAAGCCCTCGACACGATGAACTCGGTGCCGGGCGCCCAGGTGATCGGCAACGGCGTCTCTCCGGGAACGTTCCTCAACAAGCCGGGCGAAGCGGCCCAGACCAAGTACGCCTTTTCGCTGGCGAACTCGCAGGAGCTCCCTCCGCTGACGTCGGCGATCGGAAGCAAGACGCAGTACACCCTTTTCTACGGGGGAACGCCGAACGCGAGCCCTCTCGAAATCGAGGGGGAGAGTGTCGTCGACGCCGTCAGTCCGTTCATGAATTCATCGTCGGTCCGGATACCTGTGGGCAGCACGCTCAAGGTCAAGACCGACGTTGGCTCCTTGACGACCTACACCCAGCAGATCCAGCAGTTCACCCGAGCGGGCAATGAGCCACTCGTCATGCCGACGACCGCCGTTCGTGGCGTCTTGGACGCGAAACGTGTCAACATTGCGGATGGACGGTTGGCCGGCATCGGTACGATCACCGGCTCGCTCGATTTATTGCCGCCGCTCAAGAGCTACAAGTACACCGATTCCCTCGGGAAAGAGGTGACCATTCGAGAGACCTTTGGCGGCGTTTTGCAACCCGGAAGTCTCAACGGAACCCCCGGCAGGCTCACGGTGGGCTCACCTCAATCGCCTACGGAAGTGCGACTCTACGGTGGGACGTTCATGTTCAGTGCCAGGGGATCCGCCGTCCCGGGGACCGACTACGGTCAGCTCGTCAGCTACGGCGATGTGCACCTCGGGCAAAACGCCCTGTATTTGTTCCTCGATTTCGACACGTATGTGCCCCAGCCTGGGGAATCCCTGACGATCATCTCCACCACGGGGGAGATCAAGGGCCAGTTCATCCAGGGCACGAGCATGACGGTTGGAGGAATCACGTACAAAATCACGTACAACAAGAACAGCGTCGTGCTGACGCGTTCGACGGCATTGCACGGCACGGCGTTCCAAGACCACGACGCGGATGGCTTCCGTGATGCCGTCGATCAAGGGCTCGTCGGTCGGACGGTGTTCTTGGATGGCAACAACAACGGCGTTCTGGATGGATCCGAACAACGCACGTTTACCGATGCGGCAGGGCGCTTCACGTTCGCCAACCTGGAGCCTGGAAGCCATCGTGTGCGCTTGGTCGGTCCGTCTGGCAGCAAGCCAACCCACGTTCGTGACGTCGTCCTGACCGATGGTGAGACGCGCTTCGGCGAGGATGTGGGCGTCCGGGTCAATGAAGCGACCCGCAACATGCCGCTTACGCCACTGCTCTATACGGTGCCTCGCACGGCGGCGACCTTGAACGCCGGTCTGCTCGATACGGTCTTCGAGGGCCTCCTGGGTCGCCCGAGCCAAGAGCCTGGCAGGAGTGCGTTCCTGCGGCGCCTGAATTCCGGAACCCCGCTGAGCACGATCGTGCGTGAGATCGTTGGCAGCCGGGAGTATCGAAACCTCCAGGTGCAGAAGTATTACGGAGACTTCCTCGGACGTCAGGCGAGCCCCGCGGAGTTGCGCACGTGGGGTGACATGGTCGCCTCAGGCCGATCGTGGACGGCTGTCATCGCGGGCATCATGACGTCGCAAGAGTTCCGCGATGCGGGCCATGCGAGCAACGCCGCGTTTGTGCAGGCTGCGTATCGCCTCCTGCTTGGCCGCGAGCAACGGCCAGGGGACGGACCCGGCTGGGTTGCTCGGCTTGATGCGGGGTCATTGACTCGTTCGGCGCTCGTCCATGCGTTCGTCGGTTCGGGGGAGGCCCATCTGCGGCTGTTGAGTTCGGCGTATGCCGGCTGGCTCAAGCGGCCGGTGGATGTGGCCGGCCAGAATTTCTGGCTCCCGCGTCTGGCTGGCGGCATGACGTTCGAGGATCTCGCCGTCTCGATTTTCACGTCGCAAGAAGTGCGGCAACGCGTCTTGCGAGGGCAGGGCTGAGCCACGCGAGCAGCGGCAGAACCAACTGGGCAGCACAGGACTCGAACCTGTGACCTCCACGGGGGGAAAAACAGGGGTAGCGGTGGTGTGTGACGCGCCATGCGACGCGCGCGGCCCGGCACTAGTCTACGCAGCCTGGTTGCTGCTGACCTATGAGGCGAAGGTATCGCTTCTCAAGGCGGTAGCCACGAGCCTTGCATTGGCCTCCGGCTCGCAAGATTGAGCGTGGCAGACCATGTCGGACGGGCCGAAACATTGACGGTCAAGACGGCCATTAATCGCTGCTCCGTTTAGACTGAGTGGTATGCGGCGACGACGTGCAAGAAACAAAACGTGCGCCTATTGTGGCCAGCGCCCGGCGCAGAAGATGGATCACGTCATCGCCGAGACGTTCTTCATCGCTGGCGACGGGGACAAGCTTCCTGCGGAGATGATCACCGTTCCGTCATGCCACGCGTGCGATAGTGGTAGGGGTGACGGTGGTCCGCGAGATTTTCACCTCGACGAAGACTACGTGAAAATCGTCATCGTGACACGGCTTGGAATGGATGGCCACCCAGTCGCGAGAAAACTTGTTCCAAAGGCAGTCAGAGCCTACGAAAACTCGCCTAAGCTCGCCGCGGCTGTGCTTGGCAGGTCGGAGGAGCGAGTGCTCTTGTCAGAGGTCCGTGGAATTCTTCATCCAGTCGTCGCGAGGACAATGAATGTCGAGATAGAACGAGTATGGAGGGTTATCCGAAAGATTGTCCGGGGCCTTCACTTCAAGAACCGCGGTATTCCACTTACGCACCGAGCCACGATTGACGTCTGGGAAGACCTTTCGCAAGAGAGGCTTCATGAGTTGATGGCCTTAATGCACTGCCCTTGGTACGGGTGGGAAAGCGGGGTGTTTCTCTACAAGTTCATGGGCATAGCGGGCCATCCAGAGTCATCCGTATGGCTTATGGTTTTTTACGAACGATATGCCATCCTTGCCGTTGCTAACGGCCCAGTCACGCCCAGGGTGATGCTGCCTCACCTTTAGCAGCTTCGGATCAGAGCCTTTCCACGGATGCGATGCCATTGAGATCACGTCGTTCGAGATCGGGGCAGCGAGCTAAAGGGCGTCGTTCATGTCGATCGGCAAGCCCGCTGCCGACAATTCGCGCGCGAGCAGCAATTGCCAAGCATCTGACGGTTCAATCGGTATGTACGCCACCCCGCTGAAGTCACTCAGAATCTCAACCCCGGGAGAGTGGAGGGCGGCCACACGGTCCCGGCCAAGTTTGCCCATGAAGTACCCCAGCTCAAAAATGACGTTTTGGCGTGCCCTTGGTGAGTCGTCGGATGGTGTCGCGTTTTTTTGCCGGCCAAAGTCGTCAGGAGTCAGGAGAACAACGGCGAATGCGACGTTCGAATGTTCTGTGAATTTTTCGATGATCGTTCGCCCTCGGTTGGCCTTTTCATGCAGGATTATTGGAGTAAGCCCCAGTTTCTCAAGAAAACGGGCCACCTTCTCACGAATCGCTTCGTCGTGACCATGGACAACGAACACCTCCTTGGAACGCAACTTCTGGTTATCGTTCGCTGAGGCAGGCAGGGGAGTGGCCTGGCAACTTCCTAGCCAATTCAGTCGCTTTCTGACGGCTACTTCAAAGCCCATCCATTGCCCCGGTGAGCTGAATATCTCCTTGCCTACGACAAGGGGTGAAGTTTCAAGTGACGACCAACGCGCCGACTTGCCGCTGTCGGGGTAAGTTGCCGCGAGATATCGTGCCACCGCCTCATCCCAAGCTTCAAAATTTCGGTGCGCGTGGAACGCGTCGCCCTTAGCTCTCAGGAGAGCACGACCCTGGCTAATGAGCGATTCCAAAGTGGGTGGAGTGTTGTCTTGCATCCTCGCCTCTTGTTGTCCTTTGCGAACTACGTTACTTCATGGCAGGGGGGAGCCTCGCCACAGTCTCCGTGGGACGAGTCTTACTCAGTCGTCGAATCGTCATCGAACATCTCTTTCCGCCAGGGTTAGGCGACCTTCATACCGAAGGAATCAGGGGTTTCAAAGCAGGCCACACGGTTGTGCGCTGCCGTCGTGGGCCGCCGCCGCACAGGTCCCGCGCCGTTTGTGACGGAGTGCCACCCTTGGAGGTGGAGGTTTTTCCCGGGCTGGTTCGCAGGGATCCAGCAGGTTGGGTCACGACAGCCTCTGACGCATTCTCTGCCCCAGGAAGTCACGGTCCGCAGCTATCGAAACCAAGGTGGTCCCTCGCCTCAATTTGGCTCACCAAGTTTTTTCGTTGCCACCCATCGGCGGGAAACTGGCCATGCTTCTCTCGGGGGGCTTCAGTCGGCATGATGGGGGCTCGAAACGCGTGGTTTCGGGCGCTGGGACTGGGATGTGCAGATGACCAAGCAGAAGGCGAGGAGCAGCGTAAGTCGGGCTGCGGCAACGCCCTACAGCTCGAAGATCATCAAGGCCGGTGCCCTGATCTCCGACACGAAGACCCTGCTGGCCCATTGGTACCCCTCAGAGACCGTCGCCGAGAACACCGCCCGCCTGCGACGGGAGAATGTCTTCGGCAAGTCATCTCGGTCCCGGGCTCAGGACATCGTGGCGATCTTTCGCCAGCGGTACATGGATGAGCCGTCGGTGACCTCGGCCTTGGCCTGCCTTGCTCAGAGCCGCCTGCCTTCAGCAGTCCTCGACCGGCTCCTGTACTTCCACTCTGCACGATCCGACCGCCTTCTGTTCGATATGGTCGTGGAGATTCTCCAGCCGATGTACGACAAGGGCGTCGTCACGGTCGAGCTGACCGAAGTCCACAAGCACCTCTCCAAGTGGGTTGATCAGGGCAAGACCTCCGGCCATTGGTCCTCGGCAACCGTTACCCGGATCGCACAGGGCTTGCTTGCCACACTCCGGGACTTCGGCTTGCTGGAAGGTGCTGTCAAGAAGCGGATCACACCACCGTTCCTGCCCGATCAGGCATGTGCCTACATCGCCTTCTTTCTGAATCAGCACCAGCCGTCAGGTGCGAAGCTGATCGAGCAGCGAGATTGGCAGCTGTTCTTCCTGAAACCCGAGGTCGTGGAACGCCTGTTGTTTGAAGCCCACCAACGGGATCTTCTCGAATACCACGTTGCTGGGACTGTGACGCGGCTTACATTCCCCGCCGAAACACTTGAGGAGTATGCGAATGTCATCGCTCAGCGAACGCATTGAACTCCTCGAAAGCGACCTGAAATCGGTCCCGCCGAAGATTGCCGTATATCGGGATCTTCCCTTTGCCATCCTCCGCTATGACCCGGAAGAGGAATGGGAGCTACGGCGGCAGGCCCGGCTACTGGGCACTCGCCTCGAAGACAGTGGATGGAAGGTGCATCACATCTCGATGAGCGAGATGCTTTGGAAGGCCATCGCCGAGAGCGAAGGGCTCGATGAAGTGGTCGGCCTTGAACGACAGCGGGGATTTCTCGAAGCACAGAAGCAGATCACCACATACTTGGCCGATCCCGACTGGTGTCCGCTGTGGCGGATGCTCGCCGAACGGCTTTCCGGCCTTGAGCCCGAGAGAAACGTTGCCTTTCTCGTACGAACGGCTGCGATGGCTCCGGGCTTCTATCAGATGTCGAGCCTTCTCGACGAAATGAAGGGCAAGACGCATGTGCCTACGGTTCTCTTCTACCCCGGCTCTATCGACGGCACGACCGGCCTTCGGTTCATGAACCTCAAGGACCGGGACGCCTTGGGCAACTATCGAGTCAAGATCTACGCATGAGGACATCATGAAGACCATCGGCGACCTACTTTCCCGAGACCTGACTCGCAAGATCGAGGAGATCACACAGGTCGATCAGAAGGAGCAGGAGTCCGTATTCGCTGAAATCACGGAGTACGTCCCCACGGACGCCATTCGTGGTCATTACGAGACGCTGCTGAAGGCGATTGCCGAGGCCCCAGCCGATCCTCACGAGGGCATTGGCGTGTGGGTGTCCGGGTTCTTTGGTTCCGGCAAAAGCTCGTTCGCCAAGAATCTTGGCTACGTGGTGCAGAACCCAACGGTCATGGGCGAGCGGTTTTCGGATCTGTTCAAGAAGCAGATCGGCAGCTCACGGGTTTCGGACCTCGTGGACTTGGTGAATACCCAGATCCCCACTGACGTGATTCTGTTTGACGTGAGCAAGCAGAACGACATTCGCACAACGACCGAACGCATCGCCGAGAAGATCTACACAGTCGTTCTTCGGGAACTGGGCTACGCCGAAGACTTCGATATCGCCGAGTTGGAGATCGAGCTTGAGGCTGAGGGCAAGCTCGTCAGCTTCGAGGAAACCTGCAAGCAACTGCATGACAAGGAGTGGCGCATCGTCCGCAAGGGCGCACAGAAGTTCTCGCGGGCGAGTGCTGTGCTTCACGCCCTCGATCCCAAGACTTACCCCACCGCTGACTCATGGGCCCATGGCCAGTCAGCCCGCAAGGCAAAGATCGACATCCCCAGCGTTGTCGCACGCACGTTCGAGCTGACAGGACGCCGTCGCCCGGGGAAGGCCCTGTTCTTCGTGATCGACGAGGTCGGTCAGCACGTCGCTCGCAGCGGCGACAAGATCGAAGACCTGCGGGCGACCGTGGAGGAGTTCGGCAAAGTCGGGAAGAACCTGCGGAAGTCCCGAAAGATCGTGGCCCCGTGCTGGATCGTCGTGACCTCGCAAGAAAAGTTGGACGAGGTCGTAGCCGCTATCGACTCCCGGCGTGTTGACCTGGCCAAGCTCCAGGATCGCTTTCATTACCGGGTCGATCTGGCACCCTCGGATATTCGAGAAGTAGCCACGAAGCGTGTGCTGGCCAAGAAGGACGATGCTCTTCCAGTCCTAGCCAAGCTGTTCCGTGACAACCAAGGCGGGCTGACTTCGGCTCTCCGCCTCGAACGCACCAAGCGTCCGACGGAACTCACAGAGGCCGACTTCGTCCAGTTCTATCCCTATCCGCCCCACTACATCGACCTGTGCATCAACGTGATGTCAGGCATTCGGCTTCAACCGGGTGCCCCACGCCACTACGGCGGAAGCAACCGCACGATCATCAAGCAAGCCTACGAGATGCTGGTGAATGATCGGACGGCGATTGCCAAGCAGCCCGTGGGCACGCTGGTGACGCTCGACAAGGTCTACGAGCTGGTTGAGGGCAACCTGTCCAGCGAGAAGCAGCGGGACCTCTTTGATATCCAGCAGCGAATCACCGATGACGACGGCTGGGCCCTCCGGGTGGCGAAAGTCATCTGCCTGTTGGAGTTCGTCCGGGATCTGCCCCGCACGGAAGCCAACATCGCCGCTTTTCTTATAGACGCTGTCGGCAAGGCTGCTCCGATCGCCGAGGTGCATCAAGCAGTCAAGAGGCTGCAAGATGCCCAGTTCATTCGCAGTACTGAGGAAGGCTGGAAGCTCCAGACTGCTCAGGAGAAGAACTGGGATACCGAACGCCGCAACCACCTCGACCCTCGCCCCCGGGACCGCAATGACATCGTCCGCCGGGTGCTGGACGACGTGTTTTCCGATCCGGCACTGAAGACTTACCGCCATAAGGACAAGACGTTCCGAGTCGGCGTCAATGCTGACGGCACTGAACTCACCGAAGGCGATCTGGCCGTGACGCTGCGGCTCGCCGACGACGCTGCCGACTTCCAGAAGGTGCTCGATCAGGTTCGGGATGACAGCCGTCAGCCCGCCCACACCAATGACCTGTACTGGGTGGCGGCGCTAACCACCGACATCGATCAACTCGTCGAGGAGGTCAATGCCTCTAAAGCGATGATCGACAAATACAAGCAGCTCCGGGCCCAGAACAAGATCTCCCCCAACGAGTCCGAGTGCCTGCGTGACGAGGAGTCACTGGAACTGACGCTTCGGTCACGGCTGCGAGACAAGCTCACTGACGCCCTTGAGTCGGGCACGGGCATGTTCCGTGGAGTGGCAAGTGATGCCTCGTCCTTGGGCAAGACCCTCAGCGAGATCGTGAAGAAGTTCCTCGGCAAAGCCGTTCCAGACCTCTATCCGAAGCTGGAGATCGGTTCTCGGTCACTTGCTGGCGACGAGGCCGAAAAGATCCTCACCTCGGACGACCTGAAGAAGCTGCCAGCCGTGTGCTACTCCGCCGAGGGTGGGCTGAACCTCGTCATCAAGGACGGGGCGATGTTCGTGCCGAACACGAGTGCCGAGCCCGTGAAAGAGGTGCTCGACTACCTCATCAACGAGCAGAGTTACGGCAACAAAGACAGCCGATATGGCAAGGCTCTGGAGAAGCATTTCGGCGGCATCGGATACGGCTGGGACCGGGACATGATACGGCTTCTGCTGGCGGTCCTTTTCAGGGCGGGGTCAATCGAAGTCACCACAGGCGGGCAGAAGTACGACTCATACAAGGAGCCTGCGTCACGTGGTGCCCTCACAAGCAACCCGACGTTCAAGTCGGCTCTGTTCACGCCCATTAAGCCGATTGACCTGAAGACACTGCGAAAGGCGGTCGAGTGCTATGAGAGCCTCACTGGCGAAACCGTGGCCATGGACAAGGACTCGATTGCTGAGGCGTTCAAGAAACTGGCCGCAGAAGAACTCAAGACGATCACGCCGGTCGAGATTCAGGCCAAGACCAACAAGCTGCCAGTCCAACGGCTGGAGGAGTATCGGGACTCGCTCCAGACCATCGGTACAAGCACCGCCGACGAATGCGTGGCGACCCTTGCTGGCGGCGGCGTTTCTCTCAAGGAGTCCAAGGACCAGCTCAAGCGACTCCGTGACGTGATGACCGACACGGGCCTGAAAACGGTCCAGCAGGCCCGAGTGGCCGTCGAACAGATGGTGCCACTCCTTGAGCAGCACGGGCAGGCTGAGCACGCCGACACGGCCAAGGCGGTTCGGCAGGTTCTCCAGCAGGATGACTTCTACAAGGCATTCCCTGAATTGGAGTCTGGAGCCACCTCGATTGGTGCCGCTTACCACGCACTCTACGAAAAGGCCCACACGGAGCGAGCGGAGCAGTACCGTCAGGCCATCGAGCGACTGAAGGGTTGCCCGGAATGGTCGATGGTGCCGGAGCCTATGCAGGGCCCGATCCTCGGACCGCTGATGCTGCGATGCTGCGAGACGCTGGATCTGCCGCCGGGCGAGATGCAATGCCTGAAGTGCAAGGCCACCCTTGGCGAACTCAATTCCGACATCGTCGCCTTGGGCGGCTTGTTTGCCAACGCCGTGCTTCAGGTGCAGAAGGCCACAGCGCCGCCAGAGCAGAAGATCGAACGGGTGCGGGTTTCGACATTCTTCGCCACGTCCATCGACAGCGAGGAGCAGGTGAAGGAGTCCGTAACTCGCCTTCAAGATCACCTGCTAAAGCTTCTTGATGAGGGCGTGAAGATCGTTTTGGAGTGACGAGAAGCTGATGGACCAGAGCACACGTAACACACTTCGGAATGTCGTCACCCAGTGCCGCAAGCTACTGGAGGAATCTGTCGCACAGGTTCTTCAGGGGCAGTTCGGCATTTACGCTGCTGGCAAGAAGGACGATGTGCAGATCGAGCCGGAAGCTCGCATGTCGCACCTGTCTGAAGAGGACCGGGCCTACCGCCAAGATCTGCTCGATCACTACGAGCACATCAAGGCGTTGGGATACAAAGCAAAAGACGCTTTGGCCCAACTGATCCGAGAGGTTGCCTTCACCCACCTCAACCGGTTCTGTGCGTATCGGATGATGGAATCCCGGGGACTGATTCGGGAGTCCGTGAGCAAGGGGCTCAAGTCGCAGGGATTCCTCTTCTATTTGGCGGATCACGAAGAGGACGAGCGTCGGTTCAATACCGGCCAGCAGGACGTTGCCTATCGGCATTTTCTGAATTGGCTGGGTGGGACCCTGTCGGAAGAGATCGGGGTGTTATTTGCTCCGACGGACCCTGCCAACCGCCTGTACCCGCCCCAGCGTGTGATCGATCAAGTCCTCGGCTTGCTGAACGACCCGGAGTTGGCAGGCATCTGGTCAGAAGATGAGGCGGTTGGCTGGGTCTATCAGTATTTCACACCCAAGGAACTCCGGGATCAGGCCCGCAAGGAAAGTCAGGCTCCCCGCAACTCCTACGAGCTGGCATTCCGCAACCAGTTCTTCACGCCTCGCTACGTCGTCGAGTTTCTGACCGACAACACGCTGGGACGCATCTGGTACGAGATGCGACAGGGCAACACACGCCTGAAGGACCAGTGCCGCTACATGGTCCGAAGGCCCACCGAGGTGTTTCTCAAGGACGGAGAGGCCGAGCCCAAAGACGCTGGCACGGCAACCGACGATCTGCCGCAGGACGAGCTGCTGAAGCTCCCGGTCTACGTCCCGTTTCGGGCGAAGAAGGACCCTCGGGAACTCCGCATTCTGGACCCCGCCTGCGGTAGCGGTCACTTTCTTCTGTACTGCTTTGACCTGCTCCTCACGATCTATGAGGAAGCCTATGGCGACCCGGACCTAGGCCCTGCCCTGAAGAAGGACTACCCGACGCTAGAGGACCTTCGGCGGGACGTTCCTCGGCTGATCCTCGCCCACAATCTCCACGGCATCGACATCGACCCTCGGGCAAGCCAGATCGCCGCTCTTGCCCTGTGGCTTCGCTGCCAGCGGGCATATCAGGAGATGGGCATCAAGCAGCACCGGCCCAAGATCACCCGGTCGAACATCGTCTGCGCCGAGCCGATGCCGGGCGAAGAGGCGATGCTAAAGAACTTCGTTGAGCGAGCCACACCGCCTCTCCTTGGTCAGTTAATGCAAGCAGTCTTTTCGGCCATGGCCTTAGCCGGAGAAGCAGGATCCCTTTTGCAGGTTGAGGAGTTGCTAAACACGGCCGTAGCCAACGCCCATCAGCAGTACAAGTCCGCAAACGCTGCGGCGACGGACAAGCGAGGCAATCCTCTTCTTTTCACACAAGATGCACTCGCCACTGCAAAAGGAGGCGAGCAGACCCGCCAGCGCCTTTTCGATCTATCCGGCGTTACGCAAGCTGAGTTCTTCGCACAAGCAGAGGCAATGGTGATCGAGGCGATGGGAAGATACGCCGAGCAAACCCCCCGTCTTCAACACCGCTTGTTTGCCGATGATGCCGCACGTGGTCTTGCGTTTGTGGATTTGTGCCGACGCCGATACGACATCGTGCTGATGAATCCTCCGTTTGGAAAACCAAGCAAACCCTCGCTCAGGTACCTACGCAACACCTATGAAGGAACTTGGAAGGATGTTTACGCTGCGTTTTTTGAGCGTGCCGCTCAACTAGCACCCAGTGGCCTTATAGGCGCTATCACCTCATCTCAATTCCTGCACACGAAGCAGATGCTCCCATTACGCAAGGCGTGGGTGTCTGCTAAGTCCCTGAGAGCGTTTGTGAAACTGGGCCACGAGGTTCTCGACGGGGCTACTGTCGACACTGGCCTGTCGATACTCGCGAATGGCGGAAGTAATGACGCCGACGTTGCGTATGGCGATGTATCTGCTTGCGACAACCTCAACAAGCACGAAGCCTTGAGGGATTGGAGCGGAGGCAAAGGCATTTGTATTTACCGGCTCTCTGACTTCTCCAAGATCGCAACTACCCCATTCGCGTTCCACTCGAATCCCATTCTTCTACGTTTATGGAGTGGGCCGGATCGTTTGCAGCCACACGTCGGACGTGTTGCAACGGGCAACCACACTTTCGACGACGAGCGCTTTGTGAGGCTCAGATGGGAGGTACCTCCAGAGTTAATCGGATCAAGATGGAGAGTGTTCGAGAAGGGTGGCGAGTATCAGCCCTACTACATGGCAACGCCATTGCTGCTTGACTGGAGAGACGACGGGAGAGAGCTGCGGGATCTAAACACAGCCAAGTACGGGTCAGAAGCCCAAGTCATGCAAAGTAGCCGCTATTGGTTCACCCCGGGACTCTGCTACTCGCATGTGAGCAGCATTGGGTTCGGGCCACGGGTGCTTCCGGCGGGCGCAATTTTCTCGTCGGAGTCGATATCCATCTTCCCGCAGCGATCAGAGCATCGGCTACCCTTGCTGGGCCTTCTCTGCTCCACACTAGCGCAAGACTTGGTCAATGTTTTCGGCGAGTATCGAAAAATCGAAAACCGTGCCGTCTCGAATCTCCCGATTGGAACGAATGCTCTCGGCAAGCAAGCAAATGCGCTGAGCGATGCTGCCCTTAAAGGCATACAACTCGTCCAGCGACTCGAAGCGATGGACGAGACATCACCACTCTTTGTCGCCCCAGATTTCATCGTAACTGCCGACACAACGCTTTCCGAGAGAGACCGCATTTGCGGTGAGTTGCAAGGAATAGCTGATTCCATCGATAGCGTTACGCAAAGTGTCTTGCATCTCCCCCCGGAAACACTAACTCCAAAGTCGTCTCCTCGAAGCACTCTCGTCAGGCAGTTTGTTTACCGTGACGTTCCTGATCGCACGGTGGGCTCCCAGACGGTTGTCTCTTTCTGCGTAGGTGTTGCCTACGGACGCTGGCAACCGTGCGTTGCAGGCCAAGACGTTGCCGACTCGTTGGACTTCTCACCGTTTGATGCTTTGCCTAGCACGCCCCCGGCTTCAGGGAGCGTTCGTGTAGGAGAAGGTAAAGCCAGACGAGAGATTCTTGTCGATGATGTGGGACATTCCGATGACATAGCCGATCGCTGCGGCGATTTGTTGGAGGTGATGTGGGGAGGGTCTACCGGAACTACACAACAAGACCTGCTAAAGCTTCTCAATTGCAAGACGCTAAGAGACTATTTTCGCAAGCCCGGAAAAGGTGGGTTCTGGAGCGATCACATTTCGAGGTACTCGGAAAGTCACCGAAACGCTCCGATCTACTGGCTCCTCCAGTCATCGAAGAAGAACTACGCCATCTGGCTCTACTACCACCGCCTCGACAAAGACATCCTGTTCAAGGCGTTGGTGAACTACGTCGAGCCGAAGATCCGCCTTGAGACCGACCGGCTGGAATCACTTCGAGCCCAGAAGGGCGGGGATGGCACCGGCAAGGCCACCAAGAAGCTCGATAAGGAGATCGAGAAACAGGAGGAGTTCTTGTCTGAACTCCGGGGCTTCGAGGAGAAGCTGCGTCGGGCCGCTGAGTTGCACCTCGTGCCTGACCTGAACGACGGCGTCGTCCTCAATATCGCCCCGCTGCATGAGCTGGTGCCGTGGAAGGAGGCCGAGAAGTACTGGGAGGAGCTTCTTGAAGGCAAGTACGAGTGGTCGTCCATCGGCAAGCAGCTTCGTGAGAAGGGCTTGGTGAAGTGATGGGCGTTGTCACTCAATATCTCGCCAGCCTGATCGCCAAGCAGGTCGAAGAGCGTTCGCTCGTTGTGTGGTACGACCCGGAGCAGTCATACCCGGACGCAGCAGCGGCACTCGAAGTCCCGAATGCAAAGATCGTTTGCTATGACGGCAGCTATATTCAGCTCCGACACGACATCGACCAGCTCCTGAAGGGCCAGCAGCCGCCCAGACTCGTCGTATACGTGCCCCACGCGCAAGCGGACACGCATCACGCCCTCATCGAGCTTGAGGCGGCTGGCGTGGTCATGCAGCCGGGGCAGCAGCCGCCTCCTCGTAACACCCGGCTGGCTATCGTCGCCCGGAATGCCCTGAGACCACTGGTTGGCGAAGAGAACGCCGCTGAATACGAGAAGCAGGTCGAGGCTGGGCAACGCTCGCTCACCGATCTGGATGAACTTGGCAAACTTGGCGAGGGGCTTTCGACGGCGGGCCTGACGCTGGTCTATGGAACCGGCAATCCACAGGACGTGGCCCGGCTTTTCCTGACGGACCCGTCTTTCGACACGGATATCGAGCGGAAAAACGCCACGCCTGAACTCATTCGCACGGTTGAGGCAACCTTCGACTGCACGGTCCTCAAGGAGATCTCCCTTGAAGACCTACGAGAGGTCTTCGCTCGGCACGTACTGGCCACCGACCTGATATCAACCCTTGGCGAGGCTCCGGCATCGCTGGCATCCGTGCCTATCGCCCATACCCCAGTGGGTGTTGACCAGTGCTGCCGTTTGGCCCGTTCGTGGCGAAATGACCGTACCGTCAGAGACAGCTACGTCATGGCGGCTACGAATGTCGCCCGGTGGCTGTCTCTCGATAATTGCGACTTCGACCCCACACGGCTCCCGAACACCGAAACCTTCCTCGAAACAGAACTGTTCCTTGTTCGGCACGTCGAGAAGGCGATGAGCGAAGGGGCTTCGCCTGACCTGCTGTCCCTCGCCCAAAAAAGGCTTTCCAGTTTCTGGGCCGAGGCAGACCCGAGGATGCAGTCTCGCTGGGCGCTCGTTGCTGCCGCCGCCGAGGTGATGCTGGAAGCCACCCGGGTCGGCAAGGCGATTCGGACTCCCCCAGACAACCTGCCCGAACTCATCAAGGCGTATACCGACGGCGATTCACCGTGGTGCCTGCTCGACACCCATCATCGGCACATGGAGAGCCGCCGATTCGGCTTCGACTTCAAGACCGGTGATGAGCACGAGGGCCTCGACCGCCTCTGCACAAGGGCTGAGCAGCGATACATGGAAGTCGGCTCCACGCTGGCCAAGGTTTTCGTCACCCAGTTCAGCAAGACCAAGCACCCCGTGAAGGAGCTGCTACGACAGCGGGAGTGCTTCGAGAAGGTCGTGAAGCCTCGCCTTGGCCAAAAGAAGGTCGGGTACGTCTGGGTCGATGCCCTGCGTTTCGAGATGGCCCGGGAACTCTGCCGCCTGCTGAAGACTGATTACGAGGTAGAGATCCAGCCAGCAGTTGGCACGCCACCCACGATCACCGAAATCGGCATGGCAGCACTGCTCCCCCGGGCACACGAGTCGGCCAAGGTTGTGGCTGTAGGGAATGGCAAGGTCGGCCTCGCAATCAATGACACCCTCATCAAGGATCGCAAGGACCGAGTGGCGTACTTGCAGGCCAATGCTGGGGTGAGCGTCTACGAAGCCAAACTCGAAGACCTGCTCCCGCTTCCGAAGAAGAAGGTCCGGGATGGCATCGCTGCCGCAGACCTCGTGCTCGTGACATCGCAGGAGATCGACGAACTATGCGAGAAGAACAACGTCACGCAGGCCCGGCTGCAAATGGACGGTGTTCTCGAACACCTGCGACGAGCTATCAGAGTCCTCGTCGAAAACGGCGTCGAATTAGTCGTGCTTGTGGCTGACCACGGACACCTGTTCGTCGAGGAAGTCGGCGATGACATGAAACTCGACCCGCCGGGTGGGGAGGCGGCAGACCTGCACCGCCGGGTATGGGTAGGTAACGGTGGCACCTCTTCCCCCGGTTACCTGCGTGCCCCCCTGTCCTCGCTCGGCGTTGATAGCGAGCTCGACCTTGCCACGCCTTGGACGTTTGCAGTCTTCAAGGCCAAGGGCGGTGCTCGTTCATATTTCCACGGGGGGCTGTCGCCGCAAGAGGTAATCGTCCCGGTGATCACCCTGACGGCCACGAGCAAACCACAGGCTCGAAAAGCAGGCATCACATGGACCCTCTCGACCGGTCGCCCAAAGATCACGACACGGTTCCTATCCGTTGATGTGAGCGGCCAGCAGACGGGGCTGTTCCCGACTGATCCCCCTCGGGTGCGAATAGAGATCCGGGCGAACAAGACCGTGGTATCAAAGGCGGTGAGTGCCTCCTATGGATTCGAGGACTCGACCGGCGACGTGGTGATGCGGACATCTGCCGCCGATCCGAACGCCATCGAGAAGAACACCGTCGCCCTGATGATTCAGGCCGAAGAGATCAAGCAGAACACGGTCACGCTCGTGCTCCTCGATGCCTCATCCGGTGTCGAACTCGCCAAGCTTGAAAACATCGAAGTCGCCATATCCATGTAGCGGAAGGATTGCAGACCCATGCCCCAGTTAGATCAGAAGGCCACGTCCGTCTTTGCTGGCAAGGTCGTTCGCAAGGACCTCGTGCGGAAGGTGAAGGTCGGATGCAGCGTCCCGGTCTTCGTGCTCGAATACCTGCTTGGCAAGTACTGTGCCACGGACGATCCGGTCGCCATCGAGGCTGGGCTCCGGGTGGTCAACGACACCATCTCCTCGAACTTCGTGCGGCCTGACGAATCCAACAAGGCCCAGTCGATGGTCAAGGACAAAGGCACCCACACCTTCATCGACAAGGTGCAGGTCCGCTACGTCTCCGACGACGACAAGTACTGGGCTGAGCTGAAGAACTTCGGCCACAAGTTCGTCCACATCCCGGATCGGTTCCTGCGGGATTTCGACCGCCTGCTGATGGGCCGAATTTGGGCACAGATCGACCTGCGGCATGAGTACGACGAAACAGCCAAAGGAAAGCGGAGCCCGTTCTGGATCGAGAACATCCGCCCGATCCAGCTCGCCACGTTCGATCTGGAGGAGTACCGGGCGTGCCGCAGTCAGTTCACCACTGACGAGTGGATCGACTTACTGCTTCGCACTGTGGGGCTTGAGCCGTCGCACTTCAACCGGCGTCAGAAGCTGCACTATCTGGTGCGGCTCATCCCCCTCACAGAGAACAACTACAACCTCGTTGAGTTGGGACCACGGGAGACAGGCAAGACCTACGGATATCAGGAGCTGTCCCCTTACACGATCCTGCTCACAGGACCGACCACCGTAGCGAACCTCTTCTACAACATGGCCACCAACAAGATGGGCCTTGTTGGGATCTGGGACGCCATTGGCTTCGACGAAGTCGGCGACCTCCAGAAGATGCCCAAGGAGGTGGTGACGACACTCAAGACCTACTGCGAGTCCGGCACTTTCGCCCGTGGTAAGGACACGCTGTCAGGCATGGCCTCGATTGCCATGTTCGGCAACACCAATCAGCCGGTGGAGGTGATGGTGCGGTCCTCGCACCTCTTCACGCCACTTCCTGAGATCATTCGGGAAGACATGGCGTTTCTCGACCGTCTTCACTTCTACATCCCCGGTTGGGAGATGCCGAAGATGAAGATCGACTTCTTCACGACCCACTACGGTTTCGTCGTCGATTATCTGGCCGAAGCTCTCCGGGAGTTGCGGCGGCACTCCTTCACGGAACGCATCGACAACTACTTCGCTTTCGGGACCCACCTGAAGTCTCGTGACGTGAAGGCCGTCAGACGGACGTTCTCGGGTCTCGTGAAGCTCATTCACCCATCGGGCGAGATGACCAAAGAGGAAGCTGCCGAGCTGCTGGAGCTGGCCCTGGAAGGTCGGCGGCGAGTGAAGGAACAACTGAAGAAGATGGGGTCGTTCGAGTTCCACCAGACCTCGTTCTCGTATATCGACAACGAGACTCGTGAAGAGCGGTTCGTTGGTGTCCCGGAGCAAGGTGGCGGCGAGGCTGTCTCGACTGACCCGCTGGCCCCGGGATCGGTGTATGCGGCTTCGGTGGACGACCACGGCAAGGTGGGCCTCTACCGCCTCGAAGTCGGCTGCTCCCCCGGGACTGGGAAGCTCAAGATCGCCGGTGGTGTTGAAGGAGCAATGAAAGAGTCGCTCCAGAGGGCCTTCGCCTACCTTCAGGGCCAAAAGGTAAAGATGGGCATCGGCCAGCAGTTCGACACGACCGATTTCCATATCGAGGCCATCGACCTGCTGAGTAACCACGTTCCTTGCGAAGCCGGTATCGCCCTAGTCGTGGCGGTCTATTCGGCGATCAAGAAGCAGTCCTCCCTCGCTGGGCTCGTGATCCTCGGGGACCTCAGCATTCAGGGAAACATCAAAGCCCTGCGTTCACTTGCCGAGCCCCTTCAGGTGGCCATGGACAACGGTGCGCGCCGAGCCCTGGTCCCCTTGGAGAACAAGCGAAACTTCCTCGAAGTCTCTGGCGACATCGTGGAACGAGTGGACCCCGTCTTTTTCTCCGACCCGATGACAGCGGCGATGAAGGCGCTGGGGTTGACGTGACGGCACTCCGCCATAGATAGGCGTCGGGGGGCGCTGGCCCATATGGACAACACGAATCACGTAGAAAAGTTGATGACTTATGTCTTCGTTAACGAGGCTCCACTTCCAGTAGTGGAACACCTCGACTTGTCTGACGGGCTTTACCTGGCCCCGCTGTCTCCGTTTCTGCTGCGGGCCGACACCGATTTCCACCTGATGGCTATTAGGCCAGGCTTCTCGCAATTCTTCCGAGACCACTTGCACAAAACGACTCTAAACGTCACCTATGTCGGCCGAAATGATCTCAACTATGAGAGTGTAGAGTCCGACGAAGCATCATCTAAACGGAAGGTGGAAACTTACCTGCTCTCCGCCATGATCCATACGCCAGCCTTCCTCGCCCCATACGCCAGCGTTGCTTCAGTCCCGAGCGAGGATCGCATTTGCCATTCCGACCTAATGAAAGACTTCGGCCGCTTCCCGGCGTCAGAACACAACTTGTTGTCCGAGTCGGACTTCGCGGACATCGGCCGACTTTATATTCTGCTGAAAGATGTTCTCGTCGATGAAAAGGTGGGAAGACTGCCTACAGCCATTCGGTACTACCAGCAGGCGTTTCGTTCTGACATCGATCGGTCTGTGCGTTTTCTTGGCTTAATGATGGCAATGGAAGCCCTTTTCGGCCATGGAACGACAGCGATAGCCCATCAGGTGTCTGAGCGCACCGCGTTCTTTCTTAAGCAGTCGCCGGAGGATCGCGAGGATGTCTACAGATCAATGAAGCGTCACTACGCGTTGCGGTCTAAAATCGCTCACGGAGGGACGCCGGATGACGGGCGAGAATCTCTGGACGCATCGCTCTGCCACTTGCTTCACTCGCTCAGAGATTCATTGCTCCGGATAATGAACGACTCGTTGGTTTCTCGTCTCTTTCGATCAGGAAGCAGTGACCAGTTCAATCGAGCGATGCAATGCCTCGTATTTCATGGCGCAATCCCGATCGACAGCTAAAACAAGAAACAGAAGTCTGCGAAGGTGAGTGCTGGGGATACGTCGGCCGAGGAAAAGTCGGATAAACGCACTTGAGGGGGTTGCCACAAGAATTTCTCCCATGCCTCCCAAGAAACCCAACAAGCCGATCACCCCAGCCGAGGCCACGCAAAGGCTCCGCACAGCCGTCAATGACCTCAGGGCAGGCGTCGAGTCCAGAACGCTCGCCCTCAACATCGAGCGGTCCACGGAAAGCCTCGTCAATTGCAAGGAAGGCGATGCACAACGACGAGTGAAAGCGCAGGCAGAACATGTTGAGGAGTTCAAGGAGGCCGTTGTAAGGTTCCTCGACTTTCACCCAAGCAGTGCAGTTCTAGCCCAGATGCTCGCCCATCTGGTTTCCGATCATGCCGCTCCGGTTGGAAGGGGCACTGTTGCCCGCACGAAGCGAATAACCATCGAGCAATGCGCTGAGGCCGCCGTTATCGCTTGGATGCGCCATCAAACGACCGTCTATGACTCTATGCAGAGTCCACGAGTGAAGGGAAAAGGGCAGGAGTTCCAGCGACGGCTCGCTCAAGAACTCTTGGCCCCTTATCGACTCGGGAAAAATAGTTGAGAGGAGTGACGATTGGCAAGTGAGTTCGACCAGAAGACAGGGCTGGGATAGCGATCGCCCGAAAGCTAAAGTTCCGAGGATATTCGATCCTCTGCTCGGCCAGCGTGTGCGGCGTCAGCGAACCAGGCGTTGGAGCAGACTCGCGATAGCGTCCTGCGGTATGTTGTGTTGTCTGCGAGCTGCTCAACTTTTTCGTTAGGCTTTGGAAAGTACGGCATGTCTACCGAATCCGATGAAGTGCAAGGCCTCTTCGATCGCGTGTCTGATTGTGTGCCACTTGCCGTAACACTCAAGGGTGCAGCATTCCGCTCGGCTGGAGTCAAGTATGCGAACGAGAATGACCTCATGTCCGGCAACGGCTCTGCCTATTACGGCGGCAGATGGAACCCGCCAGGAGTCAGTGCGATCTACGCATCGCTGGATCCGATTACCGCAGTCACCGAGAGCTATCAAGAGTTTTTTCAGTATGGATTCGCCAACGCAACCATCAGGCCCCGTGTATTTGTTGGGTTAGCGATAAATCTGAAGTGTGTGCTCGACTTAACTGATGCCAGGATTCGCCGAGCACTAGGATTTACGCTCGGCGATCTCGTCGATGAGGACTGGTACGCGATTCAATCAGCCGGAGAGGAGTCCTGGACTCAGGCGATTGGCCGCGCGGCTGTAGCCGCTGGCTTTGAGGCGCTGCTAGTCCCCTCGGCGAGAGATCGGACTGGGAAGAATGTAGTGGCTTTTCCGTCAAACCTGAGGAGCAATCGGGCAGTTCAGGTGATGGCGGCAGAAGATTTGCCACCTCACCCGAGCAAGTGGCCATCCTGACATGCAAAAGTGCATGTTTTCCTGCTTGTTTCCATGCGTCGGTGACGATATAGTTGTTTGGATCCCGGTTCCCGGCTGGAAAGGAGCGACAGAATGGCTACAAGAGCCAAAAAGGGTGCGAAGCTAGGCAAAAAGCGGGCGATGCATTTCACGGAGGTCCCAGGGCTCCATGGAATTCGCGTTGTGGCCGTCAGGGGCGCTCCACAGCTTGAGTTGCGGTACATGCTGCGCATGCCAAGAGAAGCATTTGGGCGGTTGGTCAATGTGTCAGTGCGTACGATTGCCACGGTCGAGTCGGAAAAGAAGAAGGTGGACCGTATTCAAAGAGACTACGTTGAAGTGAAACGTCTGTGTGACTCATTGAGCGAGGTGGTTGAGCCTTCTGCTCTCGGTGAATGGTTTCGTGCCCCCAATGAAGCATTCGGTGGGTCAAAGCCAATCGAGGTTATCGAACGAGGTGAGATTGACCGGCTTTGGGAGATGTTCTACCGACTTAGATCAGGGATGCCGGGCTGACCTGTACTTCAGCCTAACCAAGCGTTCGAGCAGACTCGCGATATCGTCCTGCGGTATGGTGAGTCTGTTGGCTGCGAGCAGCTGAGCTGACCCCTCCCCGGTTTCTGTACCAGTGCTCTGAGAGAGCTGGGAAACAAGAGTCGCGTGGTGTGTCGGAGAGAGGGGTGTCGTCGTACTTGCCCCCGCCCGCATCGCTTGGGAATTCATGAGCTTGCCATTTTGTATCGTCTGTCCGTCGCGAGCGTTTCCGGCCGTCGGTCGGCTTTTCCGCCGCTGATCGTGATGCTTGCGATGCTTTAGGCCCCGCAAGACTCGAACGTCTTCTGGATTCCTCGGGGAAGCCAGGAGTAGAGCTGGTGCGCGACGCGCCACGCGACGCGCGCGGCCGTCGAGGGGTCGCCGCGGCCTCACAAGTATTGACCAACCAGCCTAGGGCGTCGGTGCTCCATGAGATTGTTAGTGGCCTGGTGTGGGCGAACACGAGATCCGCACCCACCGTCGACGAAGACCTAGGGTTCAGCTCCAGAGCCGCCGCCAAGGCGGATCAGGGGCACGAGGAGTCTCTCGCAAGGCCGGGCTTAGGATTTCTGGGGGGCAAGTCTGGCATACTCATCGCTTTCGTTTGACAGCTCTCGCCTGCAGATATCGCGAAGAGAGTTCGGCCAGCCCTGAGATGATCCCATGAGAACCGGCCTCCGCATCCGAGTTCTGAGCGGTAGCACTGTCGACGGACGACGGGAATATGAGTTCCCTGCATCCGCAGAGCGGCCCGAGGAGCGGATCGTCATTGGGCGCGACCCCATTTTTTGCCAAGTCGTGTTCGTCGACGAGCTCCGCCACGAGGGTCTCGGCAACGAGCATTTGGCGCTACGCCGCAGCCTTGGCAGCTACCAGCTTGATCTCAACACCCAGAACGTCGTTCTTCTCAACGGGCGAAGAACGTTCGAGGAGAAGGAGCTCACGGGCACGAACGTGGTCCAACTCGGCTCGGCGGTAAAGCTCGAGGTGACCGTCGTCGATGATCGCTCGCCGACCATCGGTGGCGAGCGAATGGAACAGCATCCCGAAGCAACCCACCGTCACCGCATGGTGCTTTCGGGTGGCATTGCGTTTGTGGCGGCCCTGGCTATCGGCGGCTTGTGGTACGTGAGAACAATTCAACAGCAGGCCGCCGCGGAGACCCTCGCAGCGGTGGCCGCTTTCGCGGATCTCGCCCCTGTTTCCGACAAGGTCATCGCGAATGTCCGCACATCGGTCTATGCGGTCATGCTTCGCACACCCGATGGGGGCGAGGCGATCATCGG
>CAZCHF010000035.1:0-40928 GCA_964498325.1 uncultured Candidatus Kuenenia sp. | reverse complement strand
CGACCGCCCTGATGCTCTGTCTCCGGCCCAGGCCGAGGCCCTGGCCGCGATCACGGGCTCCATGCGGGCCGGGAAGCCCGAGACGATCGTGCTCTTTGGCGTCACGGGGAGCGGAAAGACCGAGGTCTATCTTCAGGCGGTCGAGGAGACAATCTCGTTCGGCCGGCAGGCCATCGTGCTCGTACCCGAAATCAGCCTCACGCCCCAGACCTGCGACCGGTTCCGGGCCCGCTTCGGAACGGTTGCCGTGTTGCACAGCCACCTCACGCCGGCGGAACGGCACGCCCAGTGGCGGGAGATCGCGGCGGGAAGAGTGAACGTCGTCGTCGGCGCCCGCTCCGCGATTTTTGCCCCGACGCCGCGGCTCGGCCTCATCGTGATCGACGAGGAACATGAAAGCTCGTTCAAACAGGCCACGGCACCGCGGTATCACGCTCGTGACGTGGCCGAGTGGATCGCCCAGGCCGAAGGCGTGCCGCTCGTCTTGGGCTCGGCGACACCGGCGCTCGAGACGTTTGCGCGGTGTCTCAGTGGCGAGTGGCGGATGTGTCGGCTGGCGGACCGCGTTGGCGGGTCGCAACTTCCGGCGGTCATCACCGTCGATCTGCGTGATCCGTCCGCCAGAGCCCGCGGTGCCGTGAGCCCTCGGCTGGCCGCCGGCATTCGCTGGGCGCTCGATGCCGGTGGCCAGGTGATGCTGCTCCTCAATCGCCGCGGCTTCGCGACGCACGTGCAATGCCGCGCCTGCGGCCACACCATGCGCTGCCCGCAGTGTGAGATCGCGCTGACGCTCCACCAGCCGGCCAATCGTGGGGTGTGCCATGGATGCGGTCTCGTGATCCGGGTACCGGCCGACTGCCCCGATTGCCGCGCCCCCGGCCTGACGCAGCGCGGCACGGGCACCCAGCGGCTCGAAGAGCAAATCCGCAAGTCGTTTCCCGACGCCGCCGTCGCCCGGATGGACACCGACACGATGCGGACCCGCGGGAGCCATGAAAAAACGCTCGACGCGTTTCGGGATCGCCGGATCGACATCCTGGTCGGCACGCAAATGATCGCCAAGGGGCTCGATTTCCCCGGCGTCATGCTCGTCGGCGTCGTCAATGCCGATGCGGCATTGCACCTCGCCGACTTTCGCGCCGCCGAACGCACCTGCCAACTCGTCACCCAAGTCTCGGGCCGCAGCGGCCGCGGTCAGCTCGGAGGGCGTGTCGTGATCCAGACGAGCACGCCGGAGCATCCGGCGATCCGTGCGGCGGTGGCCCACGACTACGAGGCCTTTGTTCGCAGTGAGTTGCCGATCCGTGAGGCGCTCGTCTATCCCCCTTACGGCAGCGTCATTCGGTTCGTGGTGCGCGGTCTCGATGAGAATCGAGTGCGCGAGTGGGCATCGCACCTGGTCGAGCGATTGAGGGCCGAGGCGGCGGCGACGCAGGCTTCAAGGCAGCCGGAGATCCGTGTGCTCGGCCCCGCTCCGGCACCGATCCCGAAACTCCGTGAGCGGTTTCGCTGGCATCTGCAAGTGCACGGCCCAGATGGCCTTGCTCTTCGCGATCTCGTACGGCGGGCAGTCGCGGGCCTCAAGACGCCACCCGATCTCGCGTGGATCGTGGACGTCGACCCGGTGGAGATGCTGTAGGATTTCGGCGTGTCTTATCGATCCATCCGTGACATCCTCGGCGAGACCAGTCTCGAAAGGAAGATTCGCTTCCTGTTCGGGCTGTGCCTGTTCGCGCTCATCGCCGGAAGCTTCTGGTGGTACGGGAGCCGGACCGAACAACTCGTCTTTTCGAGCAGTCGGTCGACGGCTCGCCACGTCGTTGATGCGATCATGCTCCAGCACCATTGGAAGATGCTCGAAAAGGAGCAGCAGCATGCCAGCACGATCGAAAGTCTCGAAAAACGACTCTTGAGCGAGCGGTACCAGTGGCGGTTTTTGCGGCCCGACGCGAGCCCCGAGGAAGCGGAAACCTACCGGAGGCTGGATCGGCGCGTGCTCGAGTACTTTCTGGACGAGTCTCCGGTGGTCCCAGGCCAACCGCTTCCCGAGACCGCTGGACGGTTTGAGTACCAGGAGTTTCGAACGGATGACAATGCCGAGTACCACTACTACCAGCCCATCCGCTTCCGCAAAGACTGTGTGATCTGCCATGAGCATCGTGGGCCCGTCGGCAGCAGCGGCGAAGGGCGCCCGAAGCTCGCCGAGGGGGATCTCATGGCGGTCATCAAACTCGTCATGCCCGACGCCGCAACCCGGAAAGCGATCAACACCAACCGCGCGATCCTCCTGGCCACGGCCATCGTCACCGCGTTTCTGGCGATGTTCGTGGCCTACGCGATCATCCGGTACGTGATCGTGAAGCCGGTGCAGCACCTCCGTGACGTCGCCGACGAAGTTCGCAGGGGCAACACCGACGCGCGGGCCGACATCCACACTGCCGACGAGTTCGAGGAGCTTGGCGTCGCGTTCAATCGCATGGTCCGCGGATTGCTCGACACCCAGGACGAGATCCGGAAAACCAACAGCACGCTCGACGAAAAGGTCGACGAGCTCGCCCAGGTCAACCTGCAGCTCTACGAGTCGAACCGCCTCAAGGGGGATTTTCTGGCGACGATGAGCCACGAGCTCCGCACACCGCTCAACAGCATCATCGGGTTTTCGGACGTGCTCGGGTCCATCGATTCGCTCGATGCCAAGCAGCGACGGTATGTGGAGAACATCCGTACCTCAGGGCGGATGCTGCTCGAGATGATCAACGACATCCTGGATCTCGCGAAGATCGAGGCGGGCAAGATGGAGGTGCGGCGGGCGACGTTCCGTGTCGAGGCCGTGGTGTCGGCCCAGTGCGACATGGTTCGCCCGCTGGCCGAGAAGCGCAACATCCAACTTTCCTACGCCGTGGACCCAGGGCTCGAAGAAGTCGTGCAGGATCAGGCCAAAGTGCAGCAGATCCTTGCCAATCTGCTTTCGAACGCGATCAAGTTCACGCCTGAGGGAGGGCGTGTGGACGTGCACGCGCGGCCTGCCGAGACGACCCCGGGAGAGCCGGCGGAGTTCCTGTTGGACGTCGTCGATACCGGCGTCGGCATCGCTGTGGAGGACCAGCAGGCCATCTTCGAGAAGTTTCGCCAGGGCGACGTATTTCGCCGCGACGATGCGATGACCCGTGAGTTTTCCGGAACGGGCTTGGGACTCTCGATTGTGCGTGAGCTCTGCCGCCTTCTCGGTGGCGATGTTTCGCTCGAAAGCCAACTGGGCCGCGGGAGCCGATTTACAGTACGGCTTCCGATGCGGCTCGAGCTCGATCACGACTCGGGTGTGTCGACGGGCGTGACGCGGGGCGTTGCCTGAACTCGTGGCGAGTCTTTCTGGATACCAAGGAGCATGATCGTCATGGCGAAGTCGGGCCCTGCCGCGGAGGTCATTTTATTTACTGACGGTGCCTGCAGTGGGAATCCGGGGCCTGGCGGGTGGGCCTATATCCTTCGCCATCCGGAGAGCGGTCGGGAGACGAAGGACTCAGGCGGGGAGCCGACGACGACCAATAACCGCATGGAGCTCACGGCGGTCGTCCGCGGCCTCGAGCAACTCAAGCGTCCGACGGTGGTCGAGCTCGTGACCGACAGCGTCTATGTCGGGACGGGCCTCTCTGACTGGATGCCTAAGTGGAAGGCCCAGGGCTGGAAACGCAAAGAAAAGGGGCGGCTCGTACCGGTGAAGAACGAAGACCTGTGGCGGTCGCTCGACCAGCTCGCGATGTCGCACACGATCCGGTTCACGCACGTCGCCGGCCATTCCGGCCACGCCGAGAACGAGGAATGTGACCGCCTGGCGGTGGCCGCCTACCAGCCTTTCAAAACGGGTCGTTAGCGTCGCTTCGTACACTGCTGGCGATGGATACGCCGCCCGCCATTCTCGAAAAGAGTCTCTCCACACGCCTCGAAAGGCTGCCTGGTGTCGGTACGACGCGTGCCGAAAAGCTGGCGAAGCTCGGTCTCGTCACGGTCCGTGATGCCCTCATGCATTTCCCGCGAGACTACAAGGATTTCTCGGGTGCCCATGCGGTCAGTGCCTTGCGGGAAGGGGAGCATGCTTCGGTCGCCGGGACAGTGAGCGACGTGCGGACGAGAACCTCGTTCGCTGGGCGGTCGATCCTCACCGTCGTCGTTGACGCGGTGGACGAGCGGGTGCTTGGCGTGTGGTTCAACATGCCCTTCATGGGGAAGCGTTTCGAACGTGGGATGCGGGTGGTGTTGGCGGGCGTTCCGAAGCGTGTGCGCCATGGCTGGGAGTTCAACCACCCCGAGGTGCGTTGGCTCGCGAACGACGAGGCAGCGCATGGCTCGGAGTGGCTGGCGATCTACCCGCTTGCGGAAGGCGTGCAGCAGTCGCACGTTCGCATGGCGGTGCAGGCGGCTCTCGATCATGCGACAGGCATCTGCCCCGAGGCGTTTCCCGAAGCGATGCTCGCCGAAAAAAACTTGCTCTCGATCGAGGAGGCACTGCGGGAGATCCATTGTCCCTCGAGCCAGGTGAAGATTGAGGCGGCGCGGAGACGGCTGGTCTATCAAGAGCTTTTCATGCTCCAGCTCGCGCTTCGCATGCACCGGGGGCAGCAGAAGCGGGCGCATGCGGCTCCGTCGATCGTCGTCGATGCCAGGCTCGATGCCAGAATCCGGGCTCGCTTTCCCTTCGAGTTCACGGCGGCCCAGCGACGGGTTTGCAACGAGATCGCTGCCGACCTCGCCAAGCGGGAGCCGATGAATCGCTTGCTGCAGGGGGACGTGGGAAGCGGCAAAACGGCCGTGGCGGTCTATGCCATGCTGGCTGCCATTGCCACGCCTGTTGCGGCGGATGAAGCGATGACGCGAGATCAGTCGTCATTGAAGACTCGCCGATATCAAGCCGCGATTATGGCCCCCACAGAACTGCTCGCACGGCAGCATCACGAGTCGCTCCGAAAGCTCCTGGCCTCGAGTGGCGTCGAGGTCGATCTCCTCGTCGGTGGACAGACGGTGAAGGAACGCGACAAGGTGCTCTCGCGAATTGCGTCGGGCGAGGCTCACATCGTCGTGGGCACACAGGCGCTCGTGACCGGCTCGGCGACGTTTCGTCACCTCGGCCTCGTCGTGATCGACGAGCAGCATCGCTTCGGGGTGCTTCAGCGAGCCGTTCTCCAGCAAGGAGCCGCCGAGCCCCACACATTGGTCATGACCGCCACACCGATCCCACGAACGATCGCCCACGCCGTGTATGGCGATCTCGACGTCTCGACGCTCGACGAACAGCCACCGGGACGGCAGCCGGTCGCAACCTATCGTGTGACGCCCGACGAGCTCGATCGCTGGTGGGAGTTCTTTCGAAAGAAACTCCAAGCAGGTCGTCGGGGCTATGTCGTCGTACCGGCGGTTGAGGAGTCGAAGCGGGACTTGGCCACGATCACCTCGACGTTCGAAGAACTGGCGCACGGGCCGCTCGAGGCGTTTCGGTTGGGGCTGATCCACGGCCGTCTCAAGCCGGCGGCCAAGGCGGGCATCATGGAGGATTTTCGAGCGGGGAAGCTCGACGTGCTCGTGGCGACGAGCGTGATCGAGGTCGGCATCGACGTGCCCGAGGCCACGCTCATGACGATTCTCGATGCGGAGTCATTCGGCCTGGCCCAACTCCACCAACTCCGTGGCCGCGTGGCCCGTGGGCCGACACGCGGAATCTGTGGGGCCGTGACTGGTTCTGGCACGGAGCCGCATCCTCGCGTCGACGGGTTCGTCGCCACCTGCAACGGTTTTGAGCTCGCCGAGAAAGATCTTCTGTTGCGAGGGCCCGGGGACCTTGTGGGTACGAGGCAGAGTGGTGCGCCACCGCTCTACCTCGCCGACCTCCTCCGCGATGGCGAGGTCGTGGCCGAGGCCCGCCGCGATGCCCTCGCCGTCTTCGAACAGGATCCCGAGTTGGCCGATCCCAAGTACGACCGGCTTCGCAAACTCGTCATCGATCGCTGGGGCGAGATGCTCGGGCTCGGTCAGGTGGGCTGACGACGGTCAGTTTGAGACTGGCTCGCCGCGAACGCGCCAGCCGGCCCCATCTCGCTCAACGCGACGGTAGAGGGTATCCCGCTCGACGGGCTCGCGGCCGGCCTCGCGAATCAGCCGGGTGATCGCATCGACGGAGAGAATTTCCGGCGTCGTCGCTCCGGCATCGTGGTAGATGAGCTCATGGCGGACGGTGCCGTCGATGTCGTCGGCGCCATAGGCAAGGGCCGTCTGGGCCGTGCCGATGCCGAGCATGATCCAGTAGGCCTTCATGTGATCAAAATTGTCGAGCACGAGCCGGCTGATGGCCATCGTCCGCAGGCTCATCGCCGGCGACGGTTTCGCGATGTGCGAGAGCCGCGTGTTGTCGGGGTGAAAGGCGAGCGGAATGAAGGTTTGAAAGCCACCCGTTTCGTCCTGAAGTTCGCGCAGCCGCATGAGGTGGTCGGTGCGGTGATAGGCGTTTTCGATGTGGCCGTAGAGCATCGTGGCGTTGCTGCGGAGGCCGAGTTCGTGGGCCGTGCGGTGGATCGTGAACCATTCCTTCGTGTCGGCCTTGTGCTCACAGATCTTGTCCCGAACCTCGGGATGAAAAATCTCGGCGCCGCCGCCGGGAAGGCTGCCGAGGCCGGCGTCCTTCATCTCCACGAGAATGTCACGCACGCTTCGCTTCGTGAGGTGGCAAAACCAGTTGATCTCGACCGGCGTCCAGGCCTTGAGGTGCAGCGACGGGTAGGCGTCATGCAGGAGTCGTACGACGTTCAGGTACCAGTCGTACCCTTTCTGGTGATGAAGCCCGCCGACGATGTGCATTTCCGTCGAGCCGGCATCAACGGCTTCCTGTCCACGAGCAAGAATCTGCTCGTCGCTCATGACATACCCGCGGGCCTCGCGGAGATCCGCCCGGAACGCGCAGAACGTGCAGCGATAGACGCAGACGTTCGTGGGGTTCAGGTGGGTGTTGATGTTGTAGTAGGCGACATTGCCATGCTTTCGCTCGCGAACGAGATTGGCCAGCTCACCGAGTTCGTGGAGATCGATGGAGGGATCCCAGAGCGATTCCGCCTCGATCGCGGTCAACCGTTCGCCGGCCTCGATTTTTTCGCGGATCGGCTCGAGAGAAGGGGTGATGGCTCGAATCATGGTGGGAAATCCAAGGGGCGGACGACGCGACGGAATGGACCAGGAGCCGTAACGAGAACCGAAGCAGGGCAAAAACTGCAACAGTTGGCGAAAACACGCCGGAATCCGCGGCATCCTGGGCCGCGTACCCCAGGATGCCAGATGCTCTAGGCGGCCGCGTGGACAATCTGACGGCCTTGTCAGGCATGAAGGGCTGGGGGGCCTGGGACGGCATCGGGTAGTCTCACATGCCGGTCCTTTCCCTTGAAGAGTCGATGATGACACCGATGCTGGCCCACGTATTCGCCGTGCCTCTGTTCGCTCTTTTTGGCCAGTCCTTTGAATGGAGCGACGCGGTCGTCGTGGGGATGCTCGTGCTCCTCGAGGGCGTGCTCTCGATCGACAACGCGCTTGTCCTTGGCCTGCTCGCCAAGAGACTTCCGCCCCACCTGCGGCCGCGTGCTCTCTCGTACGGGCTCATCGGAGCCTTCGTCTTTCGCGTGATCGCGATTGCGACGGCAAGTTTTCTGCTGCGATGGACGTTCGTGAAGCTGCTCGGCGGCGGGTATCTGATCTTTATCGCCGTGAAGCATCTCTTCTTTGAAGCCCAGGAAGAACATCCCGAGCGGATTGAGCTCGATGCGGCCGGGCATCCGGTGCTCATCGACGTGACCACCGGCGGCGAACTCACCCCAGCGCAAGAAGACATCGAGATTCGGGAGCGTGTGCCGGTCGGTGTGTCGCTCGTCACGGGTGAGCAGGGGGGGAGTGGCGAGGCTACGGGCCCTTCGACGCCAGCGGCCAAGGGGCGCCGCTACCCGTCGTTCTGGGCGACGGTGGCGGTCATCGAGCTTACCGACGTGGCCTTCGCCGTCGACTCGATCCTCGCCGCGATGGCCTTGGCGGGAAGCCGGCAGGAAAAGCTCTGGGTCGTGATCGCCGGTGGGATCCTGGGCGTCGTGCTCATGCGATTCGCGGCCGCCGTCTTCGTCAAACTCCTCGATCGTTTTCCGCGATTCGAAGAGTCGGCCTATCTTCTCGTGATCGTCATCGGCCTGAAGCTGGTCGCCGATTGGGGGCTCAACAGTGACTGGGGGCCGCCTACCAAGCCCGAGGTCGCCGCGAAGCAAGAGTCAGCGTGGTCCGAGACCCTCGCGACCATCGAGGAGCGTCGTCGTGGTGCCGTCGCGAGTTACGAGGCCTGGCTCGATACAAGTTGGCCACTCACTGCCGGAACCATGGGGCATGAGACCGATGCCCACCACACGGAGCCAAGCGAAAGCCAGCAGGCTGGCACGAAGGTCGACGTGCCGCACGTGCCACACCTGCTCGACTTTCACGATCTCCGCCGACCCGAGTGCATCGCCTTTTGGGCGATCATGGCCGCGTGCTTCGGGCTGGGCTTCGTGCCTCGAAAGACAGAGGCTGATGTCGCGTGAAGCACGCGGCGGCTCACCAGAGGTCGAAGGCGATGGCGGCCAGCAGAATGAGGCCGATCGCCGCGTTGGCCGTGAAGAACGCCTGATTGACCTTGGAGAGATCATCGGGGCGAACGAGGGCATGTTCCCATGCCAAGAGCACTGCGATGGCTCCCAAGGCAACCCAATAGATCCAGCCGAGTTGGGGAACGACGCTGGGAAGGCATGCGAGGATTAGCAGCGTGAACAGATGGAGCCATTTGGCCCGTCGGAGGGCGGTCGGCACGCCGAGGCGGGCGGGGGCACTGTAGAGCCCGTGAGCTGCGTCGAAGGCGGCATCCTGGCAGGCATAGATGATGTCGAACCCCGCCACCCAGGCGGTGACGGCCACGCCCAAGAGCGCGGCTGGCAGAAGGTCCATCGGGTTTTCGAGGACCGATTCACCCCGAAGGGCGATCCAGGCAGCCACGGGAGCAAGGCCCAGAGCCGCCCCAAGCCATACATGAGCAAGTGCTGTGAAGCGTTTGGCGAATGAATACCCGAGAAGCCATGCGAGCACGGGCACTGCAAGCACGAGCGGAAGCCAGTTGGGGAGAAACAAAAGCGTTGCCGCGATGAAGGCGGCCGACGAGGCGACGACGAGTCCGAGCACCTCGCCAGCGCTCACGGCGCCGCGCGGAAGGTGCCTTGAAACGGTGCGCGGGTTCTCGGCATCGATCGCTCGGTCCACCAGTCTGTTGAAGGCCATCGCTGCGGTGCGGGCGGTCACCATGCAGGCGAGAATTCCGGCCACAGGCTTGACCAGCGACCATGGCTCAGCAAGCGACCAGTGGCCATCGCCGCCAAGTCGAATCGCGATGAGCGTTGCCATCACGGCGAACGGCAAGGCAAAGATCGTGTGGCTGAACCGCACGAGTTCGAGATACGTGCGAAGCCGTGACGCTCGCGCGGGCGCGGCGACGGCCCCGGCCTCGCGAGCCGCCGATGCAATGGTTTCGGCAGTCGGCTGGGGCATCATCCGTTCGTGCCCCACCGAGGAATCAGCGCGTTGCTGACGCCGAGCTGATCGCAAATCCGGGCCACGACGAAATCCACGAGATCACTGACGGTTTCGGCGCGGGCGTAAAACCCTGGCGAGGCGGGCAGCACGACGGCCCCAGCCTCGTGGATCGCCTGCATGTTTTTGAGTTGAGGCAAGGAAAGAGGGGTTTCTCGCGGCACGACCACGAGCTTGCGGCGTTCCTTGAGATGCACCTCGGCGGCTCGGTGGATCAAGTTCTCGCCAATCGCATGGGCGACCGAGGCGAGCGTGCTGCCGCTACATGGGCAAATCACCATGCCGGCAGTGAGGAAGGATCCACTGGCAATCGGGGCCATCAAGTTTTTGTGGTGGTGATAGTGAAGCTGGCCCTGCGGTGGCGAGGGAGCGCCGAGCAGTGTTGCCACATCAAAATGTTCGAGGTCGACGCGACGGCCAAGCTCTTCCTCGATCACCGCCTGCCCCGACGTGCTGACGGAAAGATGCACGGTCTTGCCCGCTGCGAGGAGCACCTCGACGAGGCGAACCCCGTAGGCGGCACCTGAGGCGCCCGTAATGGCGACGACGAGTGGAAGTGAATCAGCCATGGTTCGCTTCACTCGCAATGGCAAGGCGTGTGGCAATGGTGAGGGTGGCGATGCCAAACGTCAGCGGCACCATCTCGACCGATTCGTAGCCGGCGGTTCGCACGAGAGCCGCAAGCCGCTCGCCCGACGGAAACTCCTCGACGCTCTTGTTGAGATAGGTGTAGGCATCGGATCCGTTTCGGGCCACCGCATTGCCCAGACGCGGCAAGACATTTCGGAAGTACCAGAGATAGCCTTGTCGGATGACGGCTGACCGCGGCAGCGAAAACTCGAGAATGGCAAGCCGGCCCCCCGGCTTGGTGACCCTGGCCATCTCCGCGAGGCCACGGGCCGTATCCGCGATGTTCCGCAGCCCGAAGGCGACGGTGACGAGATCGAACTCGGCATCGCCGAAGGGGAGCGCCATCGCGTCGGCCTCCACCCACTCGATCGCACGGCCGGCCCGCATTGCCTTTTCTTCGCCGCGGTCGAGCATCGGCCTGCAGAAATCACTGGCCACGATCCGAACGCCCGGCGAAGCCTTGGCGGCGTAGGTCAACGCGAGATCACCGGTTCCGCAGCACACATCGAGGATGGTGCCAGACGGTGGCGGCGGTGCCCGACGCACGGTCGTCCGCCTCCAGAGAACATCGATGCCTCCGGAGAGGAGCCTGTTGGCGAGGTCATACCGCGGCGCGATCTCGGCAAACATCCCCCGTACGCGTTCGCCGCTCTTGTCGACGGTGGCTGGGGAATCTTCTATCGTGGCGGCTTGGTCAGCGGTCACAGGCGCGAATCTCGTCGGATTTGGCGATCACACTTCATTTCTTCTAACCGCATGCACTGGCATTGCCACAACATCTTCCATCGTATGCCGCCGGAGGCAACCGCGGGAGGGATTGCCATCGTGATCGACGTCTTGCGGGCTTCCACCACGATGATCACGGCCTTGGCCCACGGTGCGGTCGCCGTTCTGCCCCGCCGGTCGATCGAGGAAGTCCGTGTCGCCGCCGGATCTATTCCGGGATCCGTTCTCGGCGGTGAACGCCATTGCATCCGTATCGAAGGTTTTGACGTTGGAAATTCGCCGGCAGAGTACACGGCGGACCGTGTGGCTGGCCGTACCGTCATCATCACTACCACCAACGGCACCGCGGCCCTCGCGGCGTGCAGTCTGGCCAAAGACGTTCTCGTGGGCGCGATGGTCAACCGCACCGCCGTGGCCAAGGCCGCGCGCCGACTCGCGGCCACGAACGGATGGGGCGCCATTCACCTTGTTTGCGCCGGAACGGACGGCGAAGTCACCGAGGAAGACATCCTCACGGCAGGGGCCATCCTCGACGCAGCGGCGCACGACGATGATGCATCATGCGATGTTCTCGATGCCGATGCCGTGGCAGCTCGAAGCCGATACAGGGCGATCGCCAAATCTGACGGCTCGGACACCACGCATGGAATAGTGGAAGCATTCCGAGACAGTGCCGGAGGAAAGAATCTCGTAGCCCTTGGGATGGAGGCTGACATTGCCGCTGCCGCTGCCGTGGACTCCCTCCCTGTCGTTCCCCGCCTCGCCCCGCTCGGTAATCGTCTGATTCCTCTGTCACACGATTGACGCAGCCTTGGACGGTGGCCTACGCGAACCCGCCCTCCAGAAACTACACTTCGCAGTCCGATCATCCCCACCACGTCCAACCGAAAGCCAGCATGACCGCCCCCTCCGACCAATCACGCATGGACAAGATCGTGTCGCTCGCCAAACGCCGCGGCTTCATCTTTCAGTCGAGCGAGATCTATGGGGGACTGAACGGCTTTTGGGATTACGGGCCGCTCGGCGTTGCCCTCAAGCGAAACCTCAAGGATGCCTGGTGGCACGACATGGTGGCCGGTCACGACGAGCTGGCCACGCCCGCCGGGGCTCCGGCCGCTTACGAGATGGCCGGCCTCGACTGCACGATCATCATGCACCCACAGGTCTGGAAGTGCTCGGGCCACTTCGATTTGTTCCACGACTGGATGATCGACTGCCGCGAGTCGAAGAAGCGGTATCGGTACGACCACCTGCTCGGCCGCCGCGCGTCATACCGCGACAAGTCGGTCTTCGTGACGACTGACGCCACTGGTGACGACGCGCCCCCCGAGCTCACCGCTCGCGCTCAGAAATATTTCGGCCTTCGGGCCAAGCAAGTGGGCGAGATTCTGTGGGAAGGCGAGATCGAGTCTCTCGCCGCGGCTATCACCGCCGGCACTGCCAGCCTTGCCGACACGCTCGGGCCGGATGCCGCCACGCCCGGAACACTGACCGAGCCGCGTGAGTTCAACCTCATGTTCGAGACACGGATCGGGGCCCTCGCGAGTGGCGATGACGACGATCGGGCGTTTCTCCGGCCGGAGACGGCCCAGGGCATCTTCGTGAACTTCAAGAACGTGGTCGACACGTCACGGGTCCGCGTGCCCTTTGGCATCGCTCAGATCGGCAAAAGTTTTCGGAACGAGATCACCCCCAGAAACTTCACGTTCCGATCCCGCGAGTTTGAGCAGATGGAGATCGAATTTTTCTGTCGGCCTGCCGACTCTGCCGAGTGGTATCGCTACTGGCGCGACCGCCGTTGGAAGTGGTACCTCGACCTGGGGCTCACCGAAGGAAAGCTTCAGCTTCGCGAACACGGCAAGGACGAGCTTTCGCACTACTCCGTGGGCACCGCCGACATCGAGTATGCCTTTCCGTTTCTCGCGGAGGGTGAATTCGGCGAACTCGAAGGGATCGCCCACCGTGGCGATTTCGATCTGCGAAGCCACATGGAAGGGAAGCTCGTCCGGAGGGATGGTGAGCTCGTGGTCGAGACGGGGCCCGATGGCAAGCCGCGGCACCGTGGCAGTGGCAAGGACCTTTCCTACTTCGACGACATGAGCCGCGAGCGGTACGTGCCGCATGTGATCGAACCGTCAGCAGGCGCGGATCGCGCCGTGCTCGCGTTCCTCTGCGATGCCTACCATGAAGACGAGGTGCCTGACGAAGACGGCAAACCAAGGAGCCGTACCGTCATGAAACTCCATCCTCGGCTCGCGCCCGTGAAGGCGGCGATCTTGCCGCTCGTCAAGAAGGATGGCATGCCGGAAGTGGCCATCGATCTCTACCGAAAGCTCAAACGGCACATGCCCTGCCAGTATGACGAGAAGGGTTCCGTCGGCCGGCGCTACGCACGGCAGGACGAGGCGGGTACACCCTGGTGCCTGACGATCGACGGCCAGACGCTCGCCGACCAAACGGTGACACTCCGTGACCGCGACTCGCTCGTGCAGGAACGGCTCCCGATCGACGAGGTCGTGGATCGTCTGCGGGATCGATTGGCATGAGGGCGGCGGCTATTTTCACGCAGAACACGAACATCGTGTTCGTTTTTGCTTGGCGGGCCTCCGCCCGCTGGCCATAGCCGGGCCTCCAGCCCGGCAGTCTTGTGAGAAATGAACGATGCGCGCTTCACTGTCCACCGTCTGTTCGCTCGACGCCCCGCTCGAGGCCGTGCTCGAGGACTACGCGGCAGGTCACGTCGATGCCATCGATCTCTGGCTCGGCCATGCGGATGCGTTTCTGAAGGAGCGGTCAGTTGCCGACCTCCGCGAGGCCTTTTCCGGGCACGGCATCGCGCCGCTCGCGGCGAGTTTTCAGGGCGGCCTGCTGACGAGCCAGGGAGACGCTCGCCGCGAGCACTGGAAAACATTTGAACAACGGCTGGCGCTATGCCGTGATCTGGCGATTCCGGTACTCGTCGTCGCCGGCGATGCCCATGGGCCACTTGGGCCCCAGGATCTCGGCCGCTTATCGGCGAGTCTGGTCGAGGCGGCCAAGCGGGCGAGTGACATGGGGGTTCGGCTCGCGCTCGAGTTTGATGCCCGGGCCAGCTTTCCCAACAATCTTCAGTCGGCCATCGCCCTTGTCGACGATGTGGGATCGCCGTCACTCGGTCTGTGTCTCGATTGGTTTCACTGGACGGTCGGTCCGAGCAAGCCGCTCGACCTCTGGCTCCTCTCGAAAGACAACCTCGCCCATGTGCAGCTCTCTGATATCGCCGACGTGCCTCGTGAGATGGCGACCGACGCCGATAGAATCCTGCCGGGTGATGGATCGTCACCGGCCGACGACCTCATTCATCGGCTTCGCGACATCGGCTACGCCGGTGGAGTTGCTGTCGAGCTTCACGATCCACGGATGTGGCGTGTACCGCCGAGGCAGTTCGGCGAGATTGCGATGACGGCCCTCCGGAAGTTACTTGGGCAGGCCAAGATGGAGTGAGCGATCGCGTGATGGCCTCGCTCACTCGTGCTCGCTCATGAGGCTGCTTTGCTCTTCGATCTCGTCGATCGGCCGCAGATCGTTTGCCGCCTCGGGGGGCACGATCGGAAAGTGCCTGGCTACGGTGAGAACGTCCACCATCTCCTGGCAGATCGGCTCGGGATGGGTGACCCAGAGTGCCGGATCGTATTTCCGCAGGTCGACCGACACCGAGTAGGTGCGGAGTGTCTTCCGCCGGCCTTTGACGTACTGGGGGAAGAACGACAGGGAGAGCTCGCGGAGCGACCGGTAGATCGGGTCGCGGTACCGGAGCAGGGGGCTATTGCTCTTGGAAATGGCTCCCCAGTGGCCGCGCCGTCGGAACAGGGCCACGACGTGGTCGACGTCTCCGCGGGCGGCCCCCATGTCCATCAAAAGGGGGGGGTGGCCGGCCAGGGCCAGGGCCGCGGCTGCCACGAACGCTCCCTCGATACAGTGGGCCGTATTGTGTTCCAGCGCTCCCACCACCGACCGGGCTGTATGCCCGTCGGGCTCGGTATTCCACGGGATGCGATTGATAAAGCTCTGGATCCGTTCCGGCCGCCGAAGCCGTCGGAGTTGTTTCTCGATCTGCTCGGGCAGGCCGAGGTCGATGCTGTCCAGAACTGCAAGCGACATGGGCGACCTCCTGACACTGTGTCCCATACGAAAACGAAAGGTTCGCGGCTTCCCAGGATAGCTGATGTCGAGACTTTTGTGGGAATTTCATGTGGGCTGGCCGAACGTGTAGCACCCAACGATGGCTCGTAGAGTCGCACTCGCGTACGATCATAAGCGTGATTTCGGTGCGCAATGCCGCATGGAGGTGGTGCCGTGGAACGGCGAGTTTTGACCGCTTTGATGAGCCTCGTCACCCTGGGGTTCGTGAGCTTCGGCGCGTTGCCGGCCCTCGCGCAGCCTTATTGCCGTGACTTCGCGTACGGCAACGCTGGCTTTGGTGCCGGCTACTCGATGGCGTTCGTGCGTGGCTTTGGCGCGAATTCGAACTGCGGGCCCAAGGTGGTGTGCCCGCCTCGTCCGATCTGCCCACCACGTTTTTGTGCGCCCCCGCCCTGTGGCCCACCGCGATCGCCATGCTCACGATGCTGCCTGCCTCGATGCAGGTGTGGTGGTTGGTACGGCTCGTCATGGCAGTACGGTATGCAGTCGGTCTATCTTGCGTCGCCTGGAGGCGGCGCCATGTTCTTCTCCGGTGGCGTTGTCCCGTGGCCCGTGCCCTACGCCGTACCGGTCCCGTACGCGGTCCCCTCGCCCTGGCTCGGCCGCGGCACGCGGACGTCAATGCCACAACCGTCGCGGGCGAGTTCGTCGAGCGTCGCTGGCGTGAGCTCCCCTTCGGCGCGCACGCGAGGGCTTCAACTTGTCGCCCAAGGCGATCGACACCTCGCCGAATCGGGAGGGAAGCACGATGTGCTCCTCAGAGCAGCTTCGGCCTATCGCAAGGCTGCGGCGACGGTGAAGGATGACCCGGATATCCATATTCGGCATGCCATTGCCCTTGCGGCTGCTGGTCGGCGCGATGAGGCGGAAGCCGCGGTGAAGCGAGCTGAAGCCATCGACGGAAGGCTTGCACTCGGCCTGGCTGACGGGGTCGATCCAGCGGCGCCATCGCCGATTGTGGCCCGAGGCATGGCGATCCTGCGAGAGATCGGCACGTCCGTCGAAGGAAACGAGGCGACCATCGCGGACACGATCGCAGTCGTCGCCGACCGCTGGGCAGGCCGCCAGGCCGGCCCACTCGCTGCCATCGCGGCTGGCGATTCGTCAGGTCGCTGACGGCTCTTTGGCTCGACGTCTCGCCGCCGCCGCAGTCGTGGGTATCCTTGGGCGTCATGACGACCACGCCAAATGTCTGCGAGCGAATCGACCTCTCTGTTCCCGACGGCCGCCGTCGGCTCGACGCGTTGCGCACCAAGCTCGTCTCTCAGGGAGACGTCATCAGCCCTGCAAGTCGTCAGCGCACGATCGATGTATTCGGTGAACCTCTCTCGCCGCGGCAGGTGGTCGAGCGGATCTGCGAAGACGTTCGGAGCAGAGGGCTCGAGGCCCTGCTCGACTATTCTCGGCGAATCGACCGAGCCGAGGTCTCGGCCGAGTCGCTCGTGGTGTCGGCAGACGACCTCGCGAAGGCACACGCCGCCGCGGACTCCGGATTTCTGGCCGCTGTGCAGCGGATCCGTGATCGCGTGCGTCGCTTTCAGGAAGCGATCCTGTCCCGCGACGTGACCATGCCCTTCCCCGGCGGTGGCTCGCTTCGGCAGCGCTACGTGCCACTCGGGCGAGTCGGGGTGTGCGTGCCGGGCGGTGCCGCGGCCTACCCTTCGACGCTCCTCATGACCGTTGTGCCAGCTCGCGTGGCTGGCGTCGAGGAAGTCGTCGTCGTCGCTCCCCCGACATCTTTTGGGGCCGATAATCCCTTGGTGCGCGCCACGTGCCACGAGCTGGGCGTGACCACGCTCCTACGCGTTGGTGGAGCTCAGGCCGTGGCGGCCCTTGCGTATGGTGTCGAGGGCCTGGCCAGGGTCGACAAGATCGTGGGGCCCGGCAACCTGTTCGTGGCGCTGGCCAAGGAGTATGTCTTTGGTGATGTGGCGATCGACTCGATTGCAGGTCCGAGTGAGATCGTGATCGTCGCCGACGATGCCGGTCGGCCGGAGTTCATCGCGGCCGACATGCTCGCCCAGGCCGAGCACTCGCCAGGCTCGGCCATCCTGCTCACCGCCAGCCGTCGGCTCGCCGATGCGGTGGCCGATGAGCTTGCCCGTCAACTCACCGTGCTCGAGCGAGCCGACCTCACCCGCGACAGCCTCGAACGTTTCTCCTGTGTAGTCGTGACGCGAAGTGACGACGAGTCTGCCGCGCTCGCCCACGAGTTGGCCCCGGAGCACCTGTCCATCGACACGCGTGACCCGGAGGCTACGCTCGCCCACATCCGCCACGTCGGTGCGGCGTTCCTGGGACCGTACAGTCCAGTCGCCGCGGGTGACTACGCCGCGGGGCCGTCACACGTGCTGCCGACCGGTGGCACGGCCCGCTTCGCGGCAGGCCTTTCGGCGAACGAGTTTCTTCGGGGTGGCAGCGTGATCACGCTTGCGAAAGCCGACCTCGCCGACCTCTCGGCGGACATTCAGGCCCTGGCCGACGTCGAGGGGCTCACGGCCCACCGCCGCAGTGTCGAGGTCCGCTTCGGCTGATCGTGACGGTCGTGCGGCCTGGACGGGTAGGCACAGCACGTGAGCTACACTTTCAGTGTTCTCGAGAGGTAGTCGTATGTCTCAGTCAATCGCCGCCAGACGTGCTCAGGATCTCGTGCGACCGGCCATCGCCAAGATCGACGGCTACGTCCCGGGGGAGCAGCCGCAGGCGGGCAAGTGGATCAAACTCAACACCAACGAGAACCCGTATCCGCCGTCGCCGGCCGTCGCCCGAGCGATCGCCGCCACGGCTGAGGGTCGGACCCTCGCCAAGTATCCCGACCCTCTGGCCACGGTCTTTCGGATGCGGGCGGCCGAGGTGCTCGGCGTCGATCCCGACTGGATCCTGTGCGGCAACGGTTCCGACGACATCCTCACCATCCTCGTTCGCACGTTCGTCGGCGAAGGGGAGTGGCTGCGGATCGCCTACCCGACCTACATCCTCTACCGCACGCTTGCAGGTCTCCAAGGGGCCTCCTGCGAGGAGGTGCTCTATGAACGGGACTGGTCGCTGAGCGATGCCTTTGCCGCTCCTCGTGAAGGCCTGCGACTCGCCTTCCTTGCCAACCCGAACAGCCCGTCTGGCACGACGCTGCCTCCCGAGCGAGTTTTGGAGATTGCCGAGCAGCTCCCTTGCCCACTGGTGGTCGACGAGGCTTACGGTGACTTCGCCGACACGAACTGCCTCGAGCTTGTGAAGAAGTGCGCGCGGGCGATCGTGAGCCGATCGTTCTCGAAGTCATATGCCCTCGCGGGCCTGCGATTCGGTTTTGCCGTCGCCCACCCAGATCTCATTGCCGAGCTTCGCAAGGTCAAGGATTCCTACAATTGCGATTCCCTGTCGATCGCCGCGGCGACAGCCGCCATCGATGACCAGGCCTGGCTCGCTGCCAACCGTGCAAAAATCATCGCCACCCGCCGTCGGCTCACCGACGCCATGCGAGCCCTGGGGTTCGACGCCGTCGAAAGCCAGGCCAATTTTGTTTGGTGCACGCATCCGGAGCGGCCGCACAAGCCGATCTACGAAGCGCTCAAGGCTCGGCAGATCCTGGTCCGTTACATGCCCTACGCCGGATGGGGCGACGGCCTGCGGGTCAGCGTCGGTACCGACGACGAAATCGACGCCTTTCTGGCGGTCATGAAAACCCTCTGAACTGAGATTGGAACCGAGCGATCACCATGCCTCGTGCCTCGACTGTTACCCGTACCACCAAAGAAACCGACATCCGCCTTGCGCTCGATCTCGACGGCACGGGCCGTGCCGAGATCGCCACCGGCATCGGTTTCTTCGATCACATGCTCACGCTGCTCGCGGGGCACGCCCTCGTTGATCTGACGGTCGCCTGCAAGGGAGACACGCACGTCGATGGCCACCACACGGTCGAAGACGTCGGCCGTGCCCTGGGCTTTGCCGTCGCCGAAGCGCTCGGGGACCGCCGTGGCATCCGCCGCTACGGTCACTCGGTCCTTCCGATGGATGAATCGCTCGTCACCGCCGCGGTCGACCTTGGTGGCAGGGCCGCTTGCGTTCTCGCTGTCGAGTTCCCGGTGCCGACCATCGGCACCTTTGATTCCCAACTCGTCGAAGTCTTTTGGGAAAGTTTCGCGGCGACCGCGGGAGCCAATGTTCACGCCGTCCTCCATCACGGCCGCAATGGTCACCACATCGCCGAGGCGGTCTTCAAGGGACTCGCACGGTCGCTGCGCATGGCCGTCGAGAACGACCCGCGCCAGCCGGGGATCCCGAGCACGAAGGGCACGCTCACGCAGGCGTGATGCGGCTCATTCGTTGATGTAGGTCTCGAGGAAGCGGGCGAGGCGGTGGAAATCGCTGCCCCGCTCGACGTAGCGCACGACCGTCACGAGGGTCTCGGGATTCACGAGCTCCTCGAATGGCACGAAATTCAAGTCGAGCTGGCCCGATACGCTGACCATCACGCCGTTGAGTCCTCGTTCCGCGAGGGCCCGGTAGGCGCCCACACCAAGCTGGCTGCCGAGCATGACGTCGAAGGCGTGGGGCTTCGCGCACCTCGCCTCGTAGCCGAGTTGGAGGCCGACGACCTTGCGGCTGCGGCCGGTCTGCTTCTTGAACTCGTCAGCCACGAGCTTCGCAAACATCTTGCCGAGCTGCACGTGCGAGATCGAAATATGCCCGTGGTCGTCACGAGGAATTCCCTCGAGGCTCTTCGCCGGCAGATATTCGGCGAGCCCCTCGGCCAGCACGATCACGCCGTACTGCTTGCCTTCCTGCTCCTCGCGGACCCGCATCATCTTCACGATCCGGCCCACGACGAGGTCGATGTCCATCACAGGTTTGATGCGCGTTGTGCCGTCGGGATTGGTGACCGTCTCCTCGCCACGGAACTTGCCGTGGATGTCTTCGACGCTGATGACGAGGCTGGCCTCTCCAGCGATCGCGGCGCCATACGAGAGCCAGCCGGCGCTGCGGCCCATCGTCTCGCAGAGGAAGTAGCCGCGGCTGGCCTCCGCGTCATAGAGGAGATTGCGAATCTCGCTGCCGAGCGTGTCGACGGCGGTGAAGTAGCCGAACGTGAAGTCGATGCCCATGTAGTCGTTGTCGATCGTCTTCGGCAGGTGGACGACAGGGATGCGGAGTTCACCCGGCGGGAGGCGGTCCTGAAACATCTTGAACTTGTTGGCCGTCTTCAGCGTGTCGTCGCCGCCGATCGAGATCAGGGCCTCCACGCCCAGGCTCCGGAGCCCGGCGTAGACGTTGGCAAGCTGCTTGACCTTCTCCGGATCATCGAGATGGGCCGGAGACGAGACCATCTTGCCGGGGTTCGTCCGGGCGGTGCCGAGCATGATGCCTTGGCCGCTGCGGGTCCGCTTGATGAAGTCGGGCGTCATCTTGACGTAGTCGCGGCCCGCGACGAGCGGCTGGGCCGGGGAGAAGTCTGCCAGCGACGAATAGCCGTGCTTCATGCCGATCACCTCGGTGCCCTGCCGCATGAACGAGGTCGCGGCGGTGGAGATGACGGCGTTGGCTCCCGGAGCGGGGCCGCCGGCGAAGAGAATGGCGATGCGGCGGAAGTGGTGGGTCGACTGGGGGGCGCGCGAGAGAGATTCGGACATGGATGGTCCTGAGGAGAGAATGGTCAACCGGCGAGCATGCGTTCCACGAAGGTCGTGTCGATCTTGGCCTCGTGGAACGCGGTGTGGGAGAGCAGTTCTATGTGGAGCGGCACGGTTGTGGCGATGCCTGCCACCCGAAGTTCCTTGAGCGCACGAATCATCGTGTCGATGGCATCCTTGCGCGTGGCCTGGTGAACGATGAGCTTGCCCACGAGCGAGTCATAGTGCGGGGGCACGGAGTAGCCGGTCGTGGCGTGAGAATCCCACCGAACCCCGAAACCACCTGGGGCGATGATGCGCTCGATTCGGCCCGGGTTCGGGCGGAAGTTGTTGGCGGGGTCTTCGGCGTTGATCCGGCACTCGATGGCGTGCCCGCGAGGCACGATGTCTTCCTGCCGGAGATCGAGTTTCTCACCGGCAGCCACGCGGATCTGTGCCTTGACCAAGTCGATCCCGGTGATCATTTCGCTGACCGGGTGCTCGACCTGGATCCGGGCGTTGACCTCGATGAAGTAAAAATTGTCTTCCTGGTCGACGATGAATTCGACGGTGCCCGCTGAGTAGTAGCCGGCCTCACGGGCCAAGCGCACGGCCGCGTCGGCCATCGCCAGCCGCGTGGCCTGCGGGAGCCGTGGTGACGGGCTTTCCTCGATCAGTTTTTGGTGCCGCCGCTGCGTGGAGCAGTCACGCTCCCACAAGTGAAACACCTGGCCGTGCTGGTCGCCGAGGATCTGGATTTCGACGTGCCGGGGCCGCTCGACGTACTTTTCGATGTAGATGCCGGGATTGCCGAAGGCCGCCTGCGCTTCTGCGGAAGCCTGCTGCCAGGCGCTCGCGAGCGCGAGGTCGTTGGCGGCGACCCGCATCCCCTTGCCGCCGCCGCCGGCCGTGGCCTTGAGGAGAACCGGAAACCCGATCTCCTTCGCGACTTTGAGGGCATCCTGCTCGCTCGCGACGAGGCCGTCGCTCCCGGGAACGGTCGGAACCTTGGCTCGCCGGGCCAGGGCCCGAGCCGAGTTCTTGTCGCCCACCATCTCCATCGCCTCGGGCGTGGGGCCGATGAAGCCGATGTCGCAGGAACGGCAGACCTCGGCGAAGTGGGAGTTTTCGGAAAGGAACCCATATCCAGGGTGAATCGCCTGGACGTTGCCGATTTCGGCGGCGCTGATCACGCGGTCGATGCGGAGATAGCTGTCCGCCGCCTTGGCGGTACCGACGCAAATGGCCTCGTCGGCAAGTTCAAGGTAAGGGGCGTCGCGGTCAGCCTCGCTATAGATAGCGACCGTCTCGATGCCCATCTCGCGGCAGGCGCGAATGACTCGCAGGGCGATCTCACCACGGTTGGCAATCAGGATCCGCTTGAACATAAGGACTTCCGCTCGTGGGAACCGATGACCGCCCGGATGAAGTACCGGGCCCTTCCGATCCGAACGTGCATCAGCCTTCCGGATCAACCTTCATGAGCGCCTGGCCAAATTCCACCGCCGCCCCGTTCTCGACAAGAATCGCCACAACCTGCCCCGAGATGCCGGCCGGAATCTCGTTGAAGACCTTCATCGATTCGATGATGCAGACGGTTTTTTCCGGGCCGATTCGGTCGCCAACCTTCACGAACGCCGGCGAGTCGGGGCCCGAGGCCTTGTAAAAGGTGCCGACCATCGGGCTCTTGATGACCAGCATCCGGGACTCGGCCGCGTCGGCGGGAGCCGCTGCTGGTGCGCCACCCGCAGGCAGTGGGGCGGGGGCTGGAGCCGCGGCGACCGCTGGGGCCGAGTAGGTCACGACTTCGCCCCCCCGGCGGATGCGAACGCGGTTGTCGGCCTGTCGAAGGTCGAGTTCCGACAGTTCGTGCTCTTTCATGAGCTCGATGAGTTGGCGAACCTTCTTGACATCAAAAATGTCGGCACGGGCTGCAGCGGCACACATGGCGGTTGATCGACTCCTGGGCGGCATGGAAAGGCCCAAATTCAGTGCGGAACGTGCGGCGAGGGTAGCCGCCCCACGCGGTTTCGGTCAAGGTACTGGGGAGTTTCCGGCAGGCCGGAAGCTCGCGGAAGTGTGGATGACGCCACGCTCCCGCGTGTTGCTTGCCACGGCAGTCGAGCGACTATCCTGGCTTTTTATGGCATCCAAGTCGCGCATTCCGATCGACCTTCCATCGCTCCGTTCGCGGTGTGAGGCTGCGAGCAAGCGCGACTTTGGCCGAGTCGTCATTGTCGGCGGCTCAGTCGGAATGGCCGGCGCACCCGCACTCTCTGCGATGGCCGCCCTGCGCAGCGGCGCCGGCCTCGTCGAACTCCTCGTGCCGGAGCCCATGGGAGCGATTGCCGCCGGTTTTGACCCATGCGTCATGACCCGCGGCCTTCCGGCCACGCCGGATGGAGTTTTTGGGTTGGCCGCGAGCGAACGGGTTGCCGCGCGGCTGGAAGCGTCGACGGCATGTGCGATCGGCCCCGGCATCGGCCGTTCGCCTGACGTCGTCTCGCTGGTCACGCAGCTATGGCGCGACGCGAGGCTCCCGGCCGTCTTCGATGCCGACGCCCTCTGGGCACTCGGCCAGATTTCCTCGACCAATCTCGCAATGCATGCCGGTCCGCGAGTGGTCACGCCGCATGCCGGGGAGATGCTCCGGCTCGTCGGACGCGATCCCGCTGACCCGGATTCACGCGACCGCGCGGTCCTCGCCGATCTCGCAAGGCGATTCGCTGCGGCCACGGGCGCGATCGTCGTCCTCAAGGGGGCTGGCACGCTGGTCGTGGGGAACGGTCGCGAGTCGGTGAACGAAACCGGAAACCCAGGCATGGCCACGGCCGGCACGGGCGATGTGTTGACGGGCGTTGTCGCGGCGCTGCTCGCTCAGGGCATGGCCCCCTTCGATGCCGCGCGGCTGGCCGTGTGGGTGCATGGAGCCGCCGGCGATTCGGCCGCGGAGGATCTCGGCCACGTTTCGATGACGGCGCGTGACGTTCTCGATCGGCTCCACGTCGGTTTCAAATCCGTCGAGACCGCGCAAGCGACGTGACCTCCACGACGCCGTCGTCGCGGGCGATCCAGACGCGTGTTCGATCGCTCGGTGCCACGCGGTGACCACCGGTGAACGAACCAAACGCCGGCATCACGAGGAGCCCAGGCTCGGCCAGAAAGCAGCGGTCGGTGAGACGATCGCCCGACGGCGACTTCACACTGATCGTGGGATGGAGGTGGCCCGCAACGGTAAATGGCTCGTCGCGGTCCGGCTCAGGGAGCGGCGTACCGGGCTCGTGGACAAAGTGAAACGGCGGCTCGTCGTGCGTCCGAAGGACTGAGTCGATCCCGAGGCCGGGAGGGAGCCGGCCAACGGATCGGTCATGGTTGCCTGCCACGAGAAGGACCTCTGTTTTCCGGAACTGTCCGCGGGCTGCGGTGAACTCGGCGAACACCTCGGTCGTGCATCCGCTCCGAGCGTGAAAAAGGTCGCCGAGCACGAGCAGTCGCCGTGCTCGTGTTGCCGCGACCAGCATCGCGAGCCGTGCAAGATCCTTTTGGGCCGAACCTTCAGGCACCGGAATGCCCCGGTGTCGAAACGTGGCTGCTTTGCCGAGGTGTAGGTCTGCGACAAGCAGCGTGCTGGTCGCCGGCAGGAACGCCGCCCGTCCTGGCACGAGCACGATGTCTGCGTCGGCAGCAGAAGCTTCGGCGGCTGAAGCAACGGTGATCAGATGCATGGGCTTGTGGCACCTTGCTGGCAACGACGTTCTATGGGCGCTTTACGCGTTCGTCTACAGCACCTGAGTTCACGCTGCCCGCAGCTCGGGGTCGCCCGTGTCATGTCGCGGGACGGGAAGCTGTCGCGCCGTCCCGGCGTCGTCTCCGGCTTGAGGGAGCCGTGCGAAGCACGGCTCCCAGGCGGACGGCCATCCATGGCCTTCGCTCACTCGGAGAAACACATGTCGGCCGAAGGGCCGCCGACGCAGTCTGGCCATGGATGGCCAGACTGTGTTACAGCAGCGTCGCCCGCTCCATGACACGGGCGACCCCTCGCGGATGCCCTATCGGAGAAGCAGGAGGCGAGCCGTTCCTGATATCGTGAAGGGCTCGTATCGTTTTGGCCGAGATGCGGAGCGAGGAGTAGTGAAGGAACGCGTCGTGGTCGTCTCAGGGTTCGGTGCGTTTCGTGACTACCGTCACGATGACGAGAACCCTTCGACGCCGCTGGCCCGGCAGTTTGCTGCTGAGGTTGCAGCTCGGAACATCCGGTGTGAGTGCGTGGCTCCCGTCGCCGTCAATTGGGGCGAGATCGAAGCCGTCATCGCTGCGCAGGTCGCCCGACATCGGGACGCCAGGATCACATGGATTGCTTTCGGCGCGGGTCGAGAATTTGCGATCGAGACGTGTGCCACGAATCGCCGGGCGACAGACCAGGCAGACGTGTCTGGTCGATTGCCTGGGAAAGACGTGCCGCTCCTCAATGACATGACGGCCGACAGCGACGCGACTCACGTGATACCGATGTCGCTTGAGCGAGTCCAAGATGTGCGGCGAAGCCTTGCAGCACATGGATTTCCGGTACGGCTGAGTACAGACGCTGGAGGCTACCTCTGTAACTCCGCAGCGTACGCGATCTACAAGATGCATGGCTTGGGTACGCTCGAAACCGGCCTGTTCCTCCACACGCCAGCGTCACTGGAAGTCGAATCACAGATCGCTTTCGCCGCTGCCCTAACCGACATTCTTTTGGCTGACTGCTTGCCTCCTTGAAGCCACGTTGGACGAGGCTCGGGGTCGCCCGTGCCACAGGCGACGGCGTAGAAAGCCAGCGCAGCCCGGAGGGCGAAGCGCAGATTTCTCCGAGTGAGCGGAGGCCATGGATGGCCGCAGCGAACGTCCGGCGACGTGGCACGAGCGACCCCGAGCCGGCGCCCTTGTATGAATCGTTCTGTCACACCGATCACGTCTCTGCAGCCGTCTCCAACTCGCGGGCCATGTCCGTGATACGGGAGAGCCAGTCCTTCGTCGTGAGGCGTGACTGGATGAACTCGGCCCAGATCGGGAAGGCGAGCGGCGTCAGTCGCGATGTTTCCACGATCACGATTTCTTGCGAACGGATGCGGTTCACCGCGTCGGCCAGCCTTTGAAACTCGAATTGTCGTTCGAGGACTTCGCGGCGGGCTTGTGCCAGGAGCATGTTGTCGGCGTCGTGCTCGGCAAGCACGTCGAAGATCAGGCCGGCCGACGCTTGGGTTTGCCGTTCACCGCGGCCGCTACCGTGAACGAGGCCTGCGACACGCGCGATCTCGCGGAAGTGCCGCTTGGCCATTTCGGTGGCGTTGAGGCAGGCCAGGAGGTCGTCGAGGAGATTGGTCGGGGAGAGGAGCCGCTGCCAGTCACGGCGCGACGTCGGAAGACTGTCGTTCCCTGCGACTTCAAACCCCCAGTCGTTGAAGGCGAGCGTGAACGTCGATGGTTTGCGCTGGGCAAGCCGCCAGGCCACGAGCGATGCCAGGCCCTCGTGGACGAGCCGACCCGCAAAGGGAAACACGAAGGCATGATCGCCGTCGCGACCCTTCCAGCGTTCGATCAGGAGCGTGTCCCTGTCCGGCAGGCGGCTCCAGCGCTTCTGGACGTTCAGGAGAGGCGCGACGGCCTTGAACTCAGGGCTTGCGGCAACGCGGGTGTCCGAGTGGCCGCTCACGAGATCCAGCACCGCGTCGGAGAGGAGTGTCGTAAGCGGCATGCGGCCGCCGTTCCAGCGGGGCACCTGAAGCGGAGCAGGGGACCGCGACCGCTTCACCCAGGCCGTGAGGCCGTCAAATCGAAAGAGCACGAGTGGCCGGCCCGCGAACAGAAAACGGTCCCCTTCATTGAGCCGCGCGATAAACGATTCTTCGACCGTGCCGAGGCGGCCGCCACGCAGCCACTTCACCTCGACAGCCACGTCGCTGGCAATCGTGCCGATGTTCATCCGGTGCTTGCGGGCGATGGCCGGGCTGGCCACATACCACCTCCCGAAACGTTCCTTGATTCGCGCGAAATCGGGATAGGCGGTGAGCGCCGGACCACCGCGGGCGGCAAAGTCCATCGCCCAGCGCCACGAGGCGTCGTCGAGATCCCTGAAGGCGCCCGTCGTGGTGACCTCAGCGCGCAGGTCGGCCTCACGAAAGCCGCCGCTGCACGCCACCGTCACAATGTGCTGGGCGAGGCAGTCGAGGGCGCCGGTCAGTGGCCGACGGGCTTCGATCGTGCCCTTGCTGATCGCACCACGAGCGGCGGCGCACTCGATGAGCTCGAGCGCGTGCGTGGGCACGCATACGAGGCGGCCCGTCGCCCCCGGCGCATGGCCGGAGCGGCCGGCCCGCTGGAGGAGCCTGGCGATACCCTTCGGGCTCCCGATCTGGATCACCTGGTCGACGGGGCCGAAGTCAACGCCCAGGTGGAGGCTCGACGTAGCCACCACGCATTTCATCTTTCCATGTTTGAGCCCCCGCTCGGCGGCGGTGCGAAGCTCGCGGTCGACCGAGCCGTGGTGGAGGGCGATCGTGTTCTTCCAGTCGGGGCGTGCCTGGCGGATCGCGTCGAACCATCGCTCGGCTTGCGATCGCGTGTTCGTGAAGACGAGCGACGTCGTCGCGTCTTCGATCACTTCCACGACTTGCGGCAGGAGCCGCATCCCCATGTGCCCCGCCCACGGAAACCGCTCCATCGGTTCGGGGATGAGCGTCGTGATGTCGAGAACGCGAGGGATGGCGGCTGACACGAGTTTCGGCGTGGCCCCATGCGAGTCCGTACCACAGAGGGCCGCCGCTGCCTCGTCGAGGTTGGCGAGTGTCGCCGAGAGGCCCCAGGTCACGAGCCCGGGGCGCAGCGCGCGCAGGCGTGATAACGCCAGTTCGGTTTGCACACCCCGCTTCGTCGAAAGGAGTTCATGCCACTCATCGACGATCACGGTGTCGAGCGAACCGAATAGCTCATGAGATGTTTCGAGTGACAGCAGAATCGAAAGTGTTTCGGGGGTCGTGACGAGGGCCGTCGGCCAGTTGTCGCGTAGCCGTCGGCGATCCGCGGCCGAGGTGTCGCCCGTGCGGACGCCGACGGTGATGCCGGTACTGAGGGGTCGAAGTCCGCGCAGGGGCTCTTCCATCGCGGAGAGCGTGTCGGCGGCGAGTGCCCTGAGGGGCGTGATCCAGACGACCTTGATCCCGCCAGACACGGGCGTTTCGTCACTGTTGCTCGCCAGCCGAAGGACGGCTCCGAGCCAGGCGGCGAGTGTTTTTCCCGTACCGGTGGGAGCGTGCAGGAGGCCGCCCTCGCCATGCACCATCGCCCGCCAGACCTGCTCCTGAAACTCGAACGCAGTCCATCCTCGTCCCGCAAACCAAGTGTGCAGGCGATCGATCGCGGGTTCGATGCCTCCGGAGCATCGCCACGGTGGCAGGTCCGCTCGTGTTCGGTGGCGTGATGCGGGCATGGCAAGAGCGTCAGTCGGCGAGTGATGCGGCTGGTGAACCGTGAGTCAGCATCCGGCGGAGGTCGGCGAGGCTGCCGGCGTCTTTGGGTTGTTTGTCGCGTCGCCAGCGGACGATCCGCGGGAATCGGACAGCCAGCCCGGCCTTGTGCCGAGTCGACTCGGAAACACCTTCGAAGGCGAGTTGCATGACGAGCGTCGGCGTGCAGATCCGGACGGGGCCATGTTTCTCGATCGTCGTCGCCCTCACGATTCGGTCGACCTCGACGATCTCGTCGTCCGTGAGCCCCGAATACGCCTTGGCGATCGTGACCAGGCGATCGCCGTCCCACACGCCAAGCGTGTAGTCGCTGTGAAGCCCGGCGCGGCGGCCGTGGCCAGCCTGGGCATAGAGGAGCACAGCGTCGATCTCGAGCGGCTCGATCTTCCACTTCCACCAGTCACCGCGAGTGCGGCCGGTGCCGTAGGTGCTCGAGCGACGCTTGAGCATGAGGCCTTCGACGCCACGACCGCGCGAGTCCGAGCGGCGTGCGGCGAGGGCGTCCCATGAGTCGGCTTGGATGATTGGTGAGCGAAAGAGGCAACATGGTTCGAGCGTCGGGGTCGTGAGGGCCTCGCCGAAACAACGCGGCACGAGCGAGTCGAGAAGTCGGCGTCGGTCGACAAGCGGCAGTTCGCGAACATCGCGGCCGTCGTGCTCCAAAATGTCGTAGGCCACGAAGACGCATGGCACGTCGTGGAGAATCTTCTTGGGCACGCGCCGGCGGCCGCTGCGCCGCGAGAGGTTCGAGAACCCCAAGAGCCTGGCCGGTTCCGTGACAGATCCACGTCTCACGGCCAGCAACTCGCCATCGAGGACCGTACCCGGAGGAAGGGCTGCCGCGGCCGCGATGATCTCGGGGAACGCGTCGTTAATGAGTTCTTCGCCGCGGCTCCAGAGCGTGGCATCACTGCCACGGCGAACGATCTGCGCCCGCATGCCGTCCCACTTCCATTCAGCTTGCCAGGCGGCGACCTCGCCCAGCGTCTCCGCCACGTTCGTGACCTCTCCGCTGTCGATCGCCGACGCCAGAAAGAATGGATAGGGCCGTCGATCGTCGGCTGCGGTCACTGGAGCCAGGAGGGCCGCGAACGCTGCGGCATCGGACGGCCCGCCTCCCATGAGCCTGTGGGCCATGACGGCCGGTTCCACGCCCGCCACTTCAGCGAGGGCCCGGGCGACGAGTGTGCGCGACACGCCGACACGCAGGCCACCGGTGACAAGCTTGTGCCAGACGATTCGTTCCTGCGGGGCAAGCCGCTTCCAGGTGGTCGTGACGACCTCACGCTTGCGCGACTCGTCCGCATTCACGAGTTCGTGGATCGTTGTTTCCATCGTCGCCGCGAGGCCGAGCGAACGCGTCGCGTCATGGTGTGCGGTTTCGGCGTGGGGCAGCAGCAACGCCAGGGTTTCCGCGAGGTCGCCGACGTGGGCGTACGACTCCTCGACGAGCCAAGCGGGCAGCCCTGTCGCCTCGGCCACCCACTGCCGAAGCTGCGTGGTCGACACGGCCCGAAGCTGCCTGGCACCGGAGAGCACGCGGACTGCACAGGCCGCTTCGGCATGGTCCGTGGCCGAAAAAAAGTCGACCAGCGCCGCGACCTTTTCATTGGTCTTCGTCGTGGCATCGAGCCGCCAGTAGAGATCCGCAAACGCCTTCATGATTCGGCGTCCTCGGCAATCGTTTCGATGGCTTCGTCTTCGTCGGGCACCGCGGCGTCGGGTGGGGCTTCGCCGGTGAACCGCGTCGCGAGCGGCTTCGCATCGAGGCCACGCTCGCGGAGGTAGCGCGAGAGGACGTCTGAAAACCCGTGGGTGACGAGGACGCGGCTCGCCCCAGACGCCTCGATGGCCGCAAGGAGCCCTGGAAAATCGGCATGATCCGACACCACAAAACCCTGCTCGACTCCGCGCCTGCGGCGCACGCCGCGGACCGTCATCCAGCCCGATGCCACCGCCACCGACGACTCACCGAACATCTTGAGCCAAGGCGTACCAAGCACGCTTGGAGGCGCGATCACGAGCGCCCGACCGCCACCGACGCGACGGGCTCGTGGTGGCACGCGGTCGATAGATGGGAGACGAACTCCCGACGCCCGATACGCCTCCACGAGCTTCATCACCGCGCCGTGGGCCACGATCGGACCGATCCCAGGATCCACGCTCGCGGCAAGCCGCTGGGCCTTGCCGAGGGCATAGGCCAGGATCACGCTCGTGCGCCCCGCGTCACGGTTCGCCCGCCACCATGCGTTGATCTGCGAAGCAACGGCCGCCGGCTCGGGCCACCGGTAGACCGGCAACCCAAACGTACTCTCCGTCACGAAGACATCGCAGCGAACAGGCTCGAACGTCGCGCATGTCGGGTCGTGATCGAGTTTGTAGTCCCCGGTGACGACCCAGACCTCACCCCGATGCTCGACACGGACCTGGGCTGACCCGAGGACATGGCCGGCCGGATGAAGCGACACAGTCACGCCGTTGATGGACGTCGTCTCACCATAGCGCAGCGTTTCGATCGTGGCATTGCCCCCCATGCGTGTTCGCAGCACGGGTTTGCCCGGAGCGGCGCAGAGGTAGCGACCGTGGCCCGGTCGCGCGTGGTCGGCATGGGCGTGGGTGATGACTGCTCGATCGACGCGTCGCCACGGGTCGACATAAAAATCACCCGCGGCGCAATAAAGCCCCGACTCGGTGACCTCCAGCAGCTCGGGCACGATCCAGTGGCTCCCTGGCCGGATACGGCGGGAGCCTGGTCAGCCCTAGCGATACCCCTGGGCGCCCGAAGCGGGAAAGCGATACCCGCCGAATCCTAGTGGAGCATAGGTAGGCCAGTCCCCCGGGGTAACCCCCGGTGGCGTGCCGTACATTTTCCATGTGGGTGTGCCCGGCAGGGTTGGGGGCACGAAATACTTGGGGCGGGTTCCGTGGGCGGTTTCGTAGGGGCTCGCCCCTGGAAGATACGGTGCCTGATTTCGCGGCGTGCCGGTCGACGCGGGCGAGCGTGCCCCGCGAAACCATCGCACCCCGGCCGCTTCGCTCGTCGTGCAGCACGTGATCAGAACAAGGGCAAGGGCGACAGAACCGAAGGCGACTACTGTGCGCATGAAAAGGCCGTGAAGGGAGAAGGGGGCCATTGGCTGGACGGAAACGCTCTCTCATCGACTCGAGAACGCCGGTCGCTTCGGCCTGTCTGAGAATGGCCAAGCTGCATGGATCGCAGCGGTCGTAGGGCTTGGCTCAGCCGGCCTTGGATGCCGCTTGCTCGGCCCAGCCGATCTCGACCGGGAGCCCGAAGGCCTTTTCAAAAAGCTCCGTGCGGCGTTCGGCACCCCAGATGTCGGTTTGTGGTTCCTGGTCGGCCACCACGTCAAGCCGCACGCCGGTCTCGCTGATCGTCACCAGTACGTCTCGAACTTGCTGCGTGCGGCTGCGATCGAGGCCGCCGGCAAGCCGAAGGATGCCGGCCAGCCGCTGGACCCGACGCTGATCGTCCGACGAGAGACGCGTGAGGTTTTTGTGCTTGCGCTTCGGCAAAGCGCCGCGGTGGTATCGGGCCACATTGGCGATGAGCTCCACGTCATGCGGACGCAGGCCGGGCAGGCGGCTGTTGCGAATGAGGTGGTAGCTGTGTTTGTGGTGTTGGTCGTAGTTGATCACGTAGCCCACGTCCTGAAGCCGCGCGGCGCACTCGAGGAGAAGGCGATCGCCCGGTGGAAGCTCCAGCGGTTCGGCAAGCTGCTCGAACATGCGTCCCGCAAGGGCCGCCACGGCGCGGCCGTGCTCGAGCTCGCCGGAGCAGGCCGCTGCGAGGCGTTCGATCGCCGCCTCACGCTGAGCCGACTCGTCGCCAGAGGCTGCCGGCACCTCGATCTCGTCGATCATCTCGCGAACAAGACCGTCGCGCACGCCTCGCGTATGCACGGCCAGCGCGTTCACCCGAAACCGCTTCATGAGGGCGTCGACGATCGAGAGCCCGGGGATGATGATGTCGGCTCGGTCAGGTGTCATGCCTGGCATGCTGCGACGAGCTCGAATCGGCATCTTTTTGAGGCGTTCGAGGAGATGGCGCACCTCGGCATGCGACACACGGTACCCGGCCACCGGCACGTCGACCTCCCGCTTCGCGGCCATCATGAGCTCGGCGAGCGTCGTGAACGTGCCGCCGCAGCCCACGAGGAGATGCGGCGCGAAGAGCGGCCGCGTCGTCTGCTTCTTGAGCACGTTACCGATGACGGTGTCGAGCTCGCCAAGCCCGCGCTGAAAATCGCTCGCCTCGGCGGCCTCGCCCAGGCCACATTGCTCGGTGAGCCGCACCACGCCGAGAGGCGTCGAGAAGATCGATTCGATCAAGTTGCCGGTGGCAAACACGATCTCCGTGCTGCCGCCGCCGATGTCGGCCACCACGACATTGCGGCCGTTCAAGTCAAACGCGTGCTGCACGCTCGAAAAGGCAAGCCTCGCTTCGCGCTCACCTGAGACGACCTCGACTTCGAGGCCGATCTCTTCGCGGACGCGGCGGCAAAACTCGGGGCCGTTCCGGCTCTCCCGGACGGCACAGGTCGCGATCGTGCGGAGGGCCGTCACCTGATAGCCGGCGGCGATCTCCTTGAAGGTTTTGAGAGCGGCAATGGTCCGCTCGATCGACTCGTCGTCGAGCCGTCCCTCCGAAGCGACACTGCGGGCGAGGCGGGTCGGCTCGCGTTCCTCGTCCAGGATCCGATACGTGCCACCGCGAAGCGCCTCGGCGACAAACAGACGCACGCTGTTCGAGCCGATGTCGATGGCGGCCAGCCGCCCGGCCATGTCGGGCGAGAGCCACTGCTGGCGTTCGTCGTGTTCGTGGGTCACGGCGGTCTCTCGAGAGCAGCGGATGTTCTGCAGGCCCCCATGATACCTTCGTTGAGTTACACTGCATTGCTCGCACACTTTTCATCCGAACGACTTTTTCAGCAGCCGTGCCGATTTCCCCACCGCTCGTCTTCGGATCTCCGGCCTGCACGCCACCACTGGCCGCGTCTGCGATCGCAGTGGGCAATTTTGACGGGGTTCATCTGGGGCATGCCGCGATCGTACGCAGGCTTCGCGAGGTCGCCGACGCCGCGGGAGTGCCCGCCGTCGCTCTCACGTTTGATCCGCATCCGGCGAGTATCGTGCGCCCTGCCTCGGCCCCTGTGCCGCTCACCACGCCGGCCCGTCGCGCCGAGTTGCTTCTTGCCCTCGGCCTCGACGCCGTTCTGGTGCAGCCGGCCGACGCATCGCTCGTCGCGCTCTCGGCGGAAACCTTTTACCGGGAAATTCTTCGGAATCGGCTCGGGGCCATCGCGTTCGTCGAGGGCCAAGATTTTCGGTTCGGGGCCGGCCGTGCGGGAGACATGGCGATGCTCACGCGGCTTGCGGCGGCGGATGGTGCGAGCGTGGACGTCGTGGCTCCGGTGACGGTCGACGGCGAGCCCGTCTCGAGTTCACGGCTGCGGGCTTTGATCGCCGAGGGAAACGTGGCTGCGGCGGCTTCGCTTGCAACCGCCCCGCACCGCGCCTCCGGCGTCGTGGTGGAAGGAGCGAGGCGAGGACGAACGCTCGGTTTTCCAACAGCCAATCTCGGGCCTGTCGCGACGCTCCTTCCGGCCGAAGGCGTCTATGCCGCTCGAGCATCGATCGAAGGGGATGGCCGGCACCGAACGTGGTTTCCGGCGGCGGTGAACGTCGGTCCTGCTCCGACCTTCGGCGTCGTGACATCGGGGGTCGAGGTGCACCTTGTCGGCTATGCAGGCGATTGCTACGACCGTGTCCTCCACGTTGACTTCCTGCAGAAGCTGCGGGACACTCGCCGCTTTGCGTCCGCAGATGATCTCAGGGCCTGCCTGGCCACCGACGTAGCCCGGGCTGTCGAGATCGCCTCTGCATCACGACAGGAGCCATGATGCGACTCGATTGGGCCAGCCTCCTCACCCTGCTGGAGAGCCGGCAGAAATTCGTCCTCACCAGCCACGTGCGCCCCGACTGCGACGCCCTTGGAAGCGAGCTTGGTCTGGCCGGGATCCTCGCCGCCCGGGGAAAGGACGTTCGCATCGTGAACGCGCAGGCCACACCGGCAAACCTCGCCTGGATCGATCCCTCCAAGAAGATCGAAAGCCTCGCCTGCGGCGTGAAGCCGGCCGACCTCGCGGATCGAGATCTGCTCATCGTCCTCGACACGAGTGCGTGGGCCCAACTTGGGGCCATGGGTGACGTCGCCAAGAGCATGCGCGACCGTGTGTTGGTCGTTGATCATCACGTGAGCGAAGACGACATCTGCGACATGTGGTTCAAGGACACCTCGGCCGAAGCGACGGCGCGGATCGTGTACGAGATCGGCCTTCGGTTGCGGGTGCCGCTCACTCCTGAGATCGCGACGCCGATCTACGCGGGTCTCTCGACCGATACCGGTGGCTTTCGGTTTCCTTCCGTCTCGGGGGAGAGCTTTCGCGTGGCGGCGAGGCTCGTTGACGCCGGAGCGAATCCGACCTTCGTCTACCGCGAGCTTTTCGAGCAGGATTCACTCGCACGGCTTCGGCTCGTCGGCCGAACGCTCGCGGGGGCCACGACGTTTCACGATGGCCGCGTCATTTTCTCGCAAGTGCGCCAGAAGGACATCAAGGAGGTCGGTGCGATTCCCGCTGACACCGAAGACCTCATCAACCTCACGCTCGCCGTCAAAGGCACCGAGCTGGCAGCCATCCTGATCGAGCAACCCGACGGCCGGATCAAGGTGAGCTTTCGGAGCCGCGGCCCTGTGGACTGTAGCGCCCTGGCCGGTCGCTTCGGCGGCGGCGGGCACAAGGCCGCAGCAGGGACGATCATCGACGGACCGTTCGAAGCGGCGCACGAACGCATTCGGGTTGCGGTGGACGAGGCCTGGATGGCTCAGGCTGCGATCGCCTGACAGGCTCACGCGAACAGTCGAGGCACACCATGAACCCAAACTCACTCGACCCAGCTGGCAAGGACTCGCGGCGAAGCTTTCTAGCCAAGGTGGCGACGCTTGCCTGCGGCGGCCTCGCCACGTTCGCACCCGTCGCGGCAGGCGTGTGGGCATTTCTCGACCCACTTCGGCGCAAGTCTGCCGCCGCCACGTTTCTGCCGGTGACCGACCTTTCGGCGATCCCCGACGATGGCGTGCCTCGGCAGTTTGCGGTGGTGGCTGAGCGGGTCGATGCCTGGACGGGGTTTCCGCGGGAACCGATCGGCGCGGTCTATCTCCGTCGCCAGAAAGGCTCTGAGGAAGTCGAAGCCCTCACGGCCACGTGCCCGCACGCTGGATGTTTCGTGGACCTGGAACCGGGCGGGAGGTCATTTCGCTGCCCATGCCACAACAGTTCGTTCACGCTCGACGGCGGCATCGTCGAGCCGAGCCCCTCGCCACGGCCCATGGATTCTCTCGAGTGCCGTGTCGGTGAGAACGGCGAAGTGGCCGTGAAGTGGCAGACGTTTCGGGCCGGCATCGCGGAAAAGGTGGTCGGCTCATGACACCATCCGCTGGCGGTCCACGGCCGGGGCTCTTCAAGCGACTCGGCGACTTTCTGGATGACCGCACGGGCGTCCGTGGCTTCCTCCATGAGGCGCTCTACGAGCGGGTGCCGGGCGGCGCTCGGTGGCGCTATGTCTGGGGGAGCACGCTTGTCTTCGCGTTCATGACGCAGGTGGTCACGGGTCTTTTTCTCTGGGCGAGCTATTCAGCCAGCGGTCAGACCGCGTGGGAAAGCGTCTGGTACATCCAGCATGAGATGGCCGGAGGCTGGCTCTTGCGAGGCATTCATCATTTCATGGCCCAGGCGATGGTGGTGTTGCTCGCCATCCATCTCCTCCAGGTCGTGATTGACGGGGCCTACAAGGCGCCTCGTGAGGTGAACTTTTGGCTCGGCCTCATCCTCATGAAACTCGTGCTCGGCATGGCGCTGACCGGTTATCTCCTGCCCTGGGATCAGAAGGGCTACTGGGCCACGCGGGTTGCCACGAATCTCGCCGGACTCGTGCCATTCGTCGGCCCGCAACTCCAGCAACTCGTCTTGGGTGGCCCCGACTACGGCCACCACACGCTGACACGGTTCTTCGCGATCCATGCCGGATTCCTGCCGGCCATGCTCGTTGTTTTCTTGGTCATCCACCTTGCCCTGTTTCGCAAGCATGGGCTCCATGCGAAGCAACCGATCACCAAACCCGACGGCATGTTCTGGCCCGACCAGTTGCTAAAAGACGCGATCGCCATGCTTGCCGTCATGGCGGTGGTCCTCGGTGTGATCCTCGTGCCCGCCGTGCGAACGATGCTCGCTGGAGGCACGGTCGATTGGGGGCATGTGGGGGCCGAACTCGGAGCGCCGGCCGATCCTTCGCAGCCGTATCCCGCTGCTCGTCCCGAGTGGTATTTCTTGTTCCTCTTCCAGTTTTTGAAAGTGTTCGAAGGCTGGGGGGCAACGGGCGAATTCCTGGGCGCGATCGTCGTGCCGGCGATCATCATGCTCGTGCTGTTCTTGATGCCGATCATCGGCAACTGGAAGCTGGGCCACCGCTTCAACATTGCTTTCACGATCGGTCTTCTGGTCGGCGCGGCCGCACTCACCGGCCTGGCCCTCGACGAGGATTACTACGCGCTTTGGGCTGACAAGCAACAGCTCGCCGAGGCGTCCCGACTCTTCGACGAGACTGAGGGAGACGAGAAGAAGCTCCTGGCGGCAGTGGGCGGTGATGCGAAGAAGGCCGCGGCAATCGCCAGGCAGTTTCACACCGTCGAAAAACTTCGGCGGTCCGAAAGTTTTCTCGCCGCGATGCGGGCAGCGCGGGCTGAGGCCGAGCGGGCCAGCGAGCTCGCCGGCCGGCCGGAAAGGATTCCTCCGGGTGGCGCGCTCGAGCTGGTCCGGCGGGACCCTCTGCTCCAGGGGCCACGGCTCTTTGCCCAGCACTGCGCGAGTTGCCACGCCCATGTCGATCCGGTGGCACCGGAAGCGAAGGCCTTGCTCGCGAAAGCCTCGGCGCCGAATCTGCACGGCTTCGGCACGGCCGCGTGGGTCAAGGGGCTGCTCGATCCGGATCGGGTGGCCGGCCCTGCGTACTTTGGCAACACCACGCACAAGGACGGCGACATGGTGTCGTTCGTGACCGAGGACCTACAGGATGAAGCGGCGTGGAAGCCCGACGACATCGCGGCCGTCGTCACAGCGCTGGCGGCTGAGTCTGGGCTGGGTGACCGGGAGGCACCGGCAGCGACGATCGCTCGTGGTCGTGAGCTCATCGCCTCGGATGAACGCTGCGGCGCCTGTCATCGTTTCAGGGACAACGGCACCGATCTCGGCACCGCGTGCGACCTGACGGAGTGGGCGAGCCGCGAATGGCTCATCGGCATCATCACAGACCCGGCACACGAACGGTTCTACGGCGAATCGAACGACCGGATGCCGAGCTTTGGCGGCGGCCAGGAAGGGGCCACGCCGCGACTCTCAGTTGAGCAAATCGGCCTCATCGCCGACTGGTTGCGGGGCCAATGGTACCGTCCCTGAAGTCCTACACGACGCCGCCAAGGACCGTCGCGCGGGCCACGCGACCGACGCCGAGCATGTACGCGGCGGTTCGCAGTGAGACCTGCCGCGACTGGGCCAACTGCCAGACCTGCTCGAACGCTTCGCCGAGGATGCGGTCGAGCTCTTGTCGCACGCGGTTGATGCCCCACTGGTAGTGCTGGCGATTCTGCACCCACTCGAACCAGCTTGCGGTCACGCCACCGGCGTTGGCCAGGATGTCGGGCAGCACGATGGTGCCGCGTGCGGAAAAGATCGCATCCGCCTCGGGATCGACAGGTTCGTTCGCCGCTTCGATGATGATCGGGGCCCGGATCGACTCGGCGTTGGCCGCCGTGATGACCCCGCCGAGGGCCGCCGGGACGAGCACGTCGCAGTCGGTGGCGAGGAGGTCGGCGGGGGAAATCGCATCCCCGCCGGTGAAGCCGGCGAGCCGTCCTCCGTGAGCCCGCGCATGCCGCAAGAGCTCCAGCACATTGAGACCCTCGGCATTCCGAAACGCAGCCGACGCGTCGCCCACCGCCACGATCTTGCACTCCGCATCGGCGAGGTACTTGGCGGCATGCGTGCCGACGTTGCCAAACCCCTGAAGCACGATTCTGGTCCCGGGAATGCGCCGGCCGACGCGACCGAGCAGTTTGAGCGTGAGGGCACCGACGCCGCGGCCGGTCGCTTCCTCACGCCCGGGAATGCCGTGGTACTCCACCGGCTTGCCCGTGACGCAGGCAGGTGAAAACCCGTGGTACTTGCCGTACTGGTTCATGATCCAGGCCATCATGTCGGCGTTCGTTCCCATGTCGGGCGCCGGAATGTCGACATCGGGGCCGAAGAGATCATGGATCGCATCGACGAACTGCCGGGTCACACGCTCGAGTTCGCGCGACGAGCAGGTGGCTGGATCGATCGCCACACCTCCCTTGGCGCCGCCGTACGGGATACCGACGACCGCCGACTTCCAGGTCATGAGGGCGGCAAGCGCCCGCACGTCGTCGAGATCGACTTGCGGATGGTACCGAAGCCCCCCCTTGAAGGGGCCGCGGGCATCGTTGTGCTGCACGCGATAGCCGATGAAGGTGACGAGTTCCCCCGAATCTCGCTCGATCGGAATCTTGACCCGCACCTCCCGTTTGGCGGTCAGGAGCAACGTTCGCATGCTCGGCGAGAGGTCGAGCTCGTCGGCCGCCCGTTCAAAATAGATGCGGGTCGCGTCGGTGGCACGCATGGCGGGCCGGCCTCCTCCGGGTCAGGTGAACGTTCGCCGCGATCATAGCGGGACGGTGCCGCTGCCCTCAAGGAATGTCGAGATCGGCGACGCAACGGAAAGGCGGTACGATTGGCGAACGAGATCCCCGATGCCCACGCCTACTGTCACTCAATTTTGGGAGCTGCTTGCCAAGAGCGGCCTCGTCGATGCTGGACGCATCGCCGCCTTGCAGGAGGCCTACCGTGCGGCCGTCGGCCTCGGGGCGCAGCATGATGCGGCCCACGTCGCGCACTGGCTCTATACGTCGGGCGTGATCACCCGCTGGCAGGCCAAGCGGTTGGCCATCGGGAACCTTGGGCCGTTCTTTCTGGGCGACTACCGGCTCCTCGAGCGGCACGAGCGAGACGGTGATCAACTTGTTTTCACCGCCCGTCATGAGCCGTCAAGTCGCGTCGTGACACTCGTGCTGCTCAACACCAAAAGGTGCAAGCGCTTGGATGTGTGGACGGAGATCATTCGTCTGGCGACTGCAGCGAATGCGACCACCCACCCGATGCTGAGTCGAACCTGGAGCCTCGAACAACACGGGGGCAGTCGCTTTCTCGTGTGCGAGGCCGTGACGGGAACGAGTCTGGCCGAAGAGCTCGCGAGCCTCGGGCCTCTTCCGGCGGCCCGTGCCGGGGTGTTGGTCTCCCAGCTCGCCGAGGCCGTTGCCGAGATCCACGCCAAGGGGGCCGTGCATGGTTGGTTGTCACTCGATGCGATGCGACGGGAGCCGCCTCCCGGAGACGTCGAGCGAACTGGGCGCGTGCGGCTTCTCCAGTTCCCGTTGGCGGGTGATCCGCATCGCGTGCCGCTGCGACCGTGGAGCAACGACGATGAGATGCGAAAGCTCGGCCGGCAGGCGGCCTTCGTGGCGCCGGAACTCCTTCATCCCGAGCTTGCCTGCGATCGGCGAGCGGACGTGTATTCAATCGGTGCCATCCTCTACGCCCTGCTGACGGGCACGCCGCCGTGCCTGGAGGGCGATCCGGAGAAGACGCTCCGCAAGGCGGCCTTTGAAGGACCGCGTCCGCTCGGTCCGCCACAGGTGTCGCCCGAGTTGGCGGCGCTTGTGGCCTATTTGATGGAACGTGATCCGGCCAAGCGGTACCAAGACGCGGGCGAGGCCGCGTCAGCGATCGCGACATGCTTCGGTCTGGTCCGTGGGGCGCATCCCACGATCGAACCGCCGCCAGCCGGCCCGCCGATGCAACCATCGCCATCCGCTCTTGTGGCGGGCGCAGTCGCGGCGCGCCCGACAGCGGTGCCGGAAGTGCTTGCCACCCCGGGGCCCCTCTCCGTCGGCTCCGAGAAATCTGCCTCTCCCGTCGCGTCCCCATCGCCAATGGTGCACGATCTACCCGTCATGCGGGCGCGCCGTTGGCGTGTCGTGCTCCTTCAAGTCGTAGGGAGTGGGATCACCGTTGCCATTCTCGCGGGCGTGGTGTCGCTCATCCTGAGCCGGATAGATTTCGAGCCTCCGGCTCCGACGCCCCCATCGCCGCCGCGTGAGGTTACGGCAACCGATCCGCCCGACATTGCGCCGGATGATCGGCCAGGAAATCCACCCACGGAAGGCATCGAGGAACGCCCGAACGACCGGGATGAACGCCCACGCGACGAGCCAGTCCCCGCAATCGCCCGGCAGATCGTCGTCGACGATGACACGCTTCCGTGGGCATCGCCGACCGAAGGACCGCGACCGCAACTCGCGTATCTGCCTCCGGGCTCCCAACTCGTCCTCATTGCACGGCCGGCCGACCTGACTGCCGATGACGAAGGGAAACTTTTTCTCGAGTCGCTCGGTCCCGTGGCAGACGCCGCCCTGAAGAAGCTTGCTGGATTCTGTGGTTGCCAGGTG
>CAZCHF010000034.1:0-42932 GCA_964498325.1 uncultured Candidatus Kuenenia sp. | reverse complement strand
CGAAGATGGAAACCGAGAAGCGAAACGGCAAACGACTCACAGACAACGCCCGTGCCCGGATGGCGGGAACCCACAAACCTATTCGTGGCCGTGCTACTCGCCCCTGGCAATCGGAAGTCGGCGGTATTCGCTGACGCAACGAAGCCGCTACGTGAAGTCGAGGCCGCCCTCATCGAGGAATCCCGTCCGATTGTGGCCCGTGCCCGGTCGGAGCGGCGGCAGAAAGAAGCCCGCTTGAAGCGGCTCGAAAAGATTGCATCCGAGAAGGTGGGCAATGAGGCAGCCGAGGCCCAGCGGGAGGCCGGCAACCTTGCCGAAGAACTGGCCCTCGAACCCGAACCCGCCGACCCTCGATTGATTGTCGATGGTGCAACGCCCGAAGCCGTGGCGGTGTTACTCGGCTGCCAACGTGGCCGCATAGCAAGCATGGCGGTCGAAGGTGGAGTATTCGATCTCATGGCCGGGCTCTACTCGAAAAACGGAGTGGCAAACTTCGACGTGTTCCTGAAAGGGCATGCCGGCGACGATTTGATTGACGACAGAGTGACTCGCGGCAGCACTCGGGTCGAGCGGATTGCCGTAACGTGTGCCTATGCGGTACAGCCGGTGGTGATTGCAGGCATGGCCGGCAATCCGGCGTTTCGCGGTCGCGGGCTTCTCGGGCGGTTTTGCTACGCCGTTCCGGTGAGTTGGATTGGTGAGCGTGAGATTGGGGCGCCCCCCGTGCCCGAGGCTATATGGTCGGCCTATCGGTGGGCCATCCGGCGCTTGGCGGGAGTGGCCGACGGTATCACGCTCGGGCTGAGTCCCAAGGCCCATGCCGCATTCGAAACGTGGCAAGTCGAAGTCGAGGCCATGCTGCGAGAGGGCGAATGCATGGAGGCCATCCAAGATTGGGGGGCCAAGTTGGCGGGTGCCACACTTCGGATTGCAGCGGTGCTGCATGCCGTCGAAGTCGGTGCCGACGGATTGCAAGCCACCCCCGACATCGGCACGACATCGGTAGCGTCGGCCATCAAGATTGCCCGGTATCTCATTCCGCACGCGTCGGCGGCAATGGCCCTCATGGCCGCCACCGACGAAACGACGGTTGATGACGCCCGCTATCTATGGCGGTGGGTCATGCGGCACGGCAAACGAGAATTCACGAAAACCGAAGCCCAGCATCATGGCAAACGACGATTCCCCAAGGCTGACGACATCGACCCGCCATTGAAGGAACTTTGCCGGCGTGGATTCATCCGACCGATGCCAGCGGAAACGACCGGCCCCGGTCGGCCACCGTCCCCGGCCTATGCCGTGAACCCCGAGGCCCTCGAAACTGAGGAGCCTGGAAACCGTTCCCCATATTCCCGCAACCCCGCTCCGAACTGCTCTCGGTGGGATTCTGGGAATATCGGGAGCGCTTTCGGGGAGTCTGAATCCGTGGCGGCCCCCCATGCCGACGATGACCAGTGGGGGGAGCTATGAAGAGCCCAGCCTCCATCGTGCGGACCCTCGCCCAGCGCGGCATCCGACTGGCGCCCCACGGCGACCGGCTGCGATTCCATCCACGGTCGGCCATGACTCCCGAACTGGTCTCATGGCTCGCCCCGAGGAAAGCCGAGCTGCTCTCATGGCTCCGGGCTCGGGAAGCGGCCGGCTCCGAGAACCCCAGGCGGACCGCCAGCCAGGGGTCGCCCGAGGTGCCGAACGGGCTTCCTGGCTCAAATGTGGAGCCCGTTTTTTGGGCCAACCCCTGCCCACGGCTCTCGCATACCCTGCCCACGCCGTCGGTGGGTGAGTGGCTCGCGATGTGGCGACGGGCGCCGCAAACCACGTTACCGCCGAAGCCCTGCGGCTGGTGTGGGTGCAGAGTCTATTGGCAGCATGTCGTGGGCCTCACGTTTCTCTGTTCAAACTGCAAGCCGCCATCCTTCCCGCACCATGTGGCCCAGTGGGTCAAGGTGGTCGCAACCGAGAATGGGCCGCAAGTGATTACAGTTGGCATTACGCCAACTACAGCGTAGGATCATCCAATGCCGAAGAAATCGACAATGCGAAAGAGTTTCTCCGATGAGCTGCGAACGGCCATCGACGAATCGGGGCTGACCCGGTACGGCATCTGCCAAGCTGCCGGCATCGACAAAGCCTCCATGAGCAAATTCATGACCGGCGAGCGTGGGCTCGGCATGGAGAGCATCGACAAACTGGCGGAGCTACTCGGGCTCCATATCATGAGCGATCGTGGCCAACGAAAGAGGAAGGGGTGAGCGATGGCGAGCGTATTCAAGCGTTCCAAGACAAAGCCGATTCCGACGGGTGCTCGCATCATCGACCGGAAAGCCGGCCCGATTGCCGAGTGGGTAGACGGCCAAGGGCGACGACGGACGGCCCCGCTCACCGACGACCGATCGGCAATTCGCATCGAAGCGAAAACCTTCACGGTGCGATATACGGACGAGCGCGGCCTAGAACGCAAAGTGTCCAGTCGATGCCGGGACAAGGATGCTGCCGAGCAATATGCCAACGAACTTGAAGCCCGGGCGATGAAGAGACGGGAGGGGTTGCTCGATCCTGCCCTAGAGCGTTTTGCAGCCGCCGCCCGCCGGCCGATCATGGAGCATGTTCGCCAGTACGCCCGATCGCTTGCCGCCTCAAACCGAACCGAGAAACACGTAACGGCAACAGACCGGTATCTGGAAAAGGTTTTGACGACCGCCGGTATCGACCGCCTATCCGACCTGCGGGCCCCCGCCGTCCTATCGGTGATTGGCGCCATGAGGAACCCGCCAGCCAAACCGGATGGGAAGCAACCGAAGGGGCGATCCCTCTCCACGTGCAACGCCGTTATCCGAGCGTTGAAGGGCTTTTCCCGGTGGGCCTGGCGCCAGCGGCTCGCCTCGGAAGATGTGCTCCTCGATCTTGACCTATTCAACGCCCAGACCGACCGTCGGCACGTTCGGCGGGAGATGACCGCCGATGAAGTGCGACGCCTACTCGAAGCAACCGAGGGGCGAACGCTCCCCGACCACTCCGCGCCCGGCCCAGTGCGGGCCATGCTCTACCGCGTGGCGGCTGGCACTGGCTTCCGGGCAAAAGAGCTGCGAAGCCTGACCACGCATTCATTCGCGCTCGATGCCGACCCGCCCACATGCACGGTCGAAGCCGGTTACTCGAAACGACGCCGGCACGATGAACAACCACTTCCCCCTGCCTTTGTGGAGCCGTTGCGGGAATGGCTCGCAGCCTTCGCCCCGGGGGAGCGAGTGTTCGCGGACGTTTCGACGCAGACGGCCCGCATGCTTCGCGCCGACCTGGCAGCGGCCCGGAAGGTGTGGATTGATGAAGCCGGCGAGGATGAAGCCGAGCGGGCCCGGCGGGAGGCATCCGACTTCCTGCAATACGCCAACCGTCAGGGCCACAAGGCAGACTTCCACTCATTGCGGACGGTCTTTATCTCGCAAGTGGTGGCGGGCGGTGCATCCATGAAGGAAGCTCAGACCCTCGCCCGTCACAGTACGCCCGTGCTCACGTCTCACTACTCACGAACGACGTTGCACGATGTGGCCGGCTGCGTGGAAGGGCTTGGAGATTTCCTGACCAGCGCCCCCAAACGTGACCGTCCAGAATCAGACACCATGCGGGCGACGGGAACCCACGGCCGTCTCGAAAGTGGGTACGAGGATGTGCCGGAACCCACGGCACACCGTGGCCCGCGACGGCATGACCGGGCAATCTCGGCAGTTTGCGGCGACACTGGCCGGAGGGCTTCGGAAGACCCGAAAACCCTCAGATTCCCCGGCAAACTCAAAGCGGAGGGCACGGGATTCGAACCCGCAACCGATTACTCGGCATCTGATTTCGAGTCAGACCGCTAGCCATTCGCTTACCCTCCGGGGCGGATTCTACGAGGGGGCGCCCCATGGCTCAAGGTCATGGCCCGCGACGGCCGGTGGAATGGCCTGTGCCGAAAGACCATGACGTGACGCCTGCGCGGATGATTCCGGACACACAGCGGCTCGGAGACACCTGTGGCCATACGCGGCACCGCTGCCGATACCTCCTCATACGTGCGGGATTCCGATGCCTTGGCCGGCCGTCGACCCGCCCTGGAGTGTTTGATCCATGGCGAAAGAAACCTGGCGGCTCGTGACCCGAGGGGCCGACGGCGCGATTGTCATCCACGATTTCGATTCTCCCGAAGATCTCCTGAAGACTCACTTGCAAGTCGGCATCGACGACTGCTCGACCGACCTCGATCTCCGCGGGGCTCCAGTCTTTCGCGAACTGATCGGGCCGATGCCCGAAGGCCGCACGGTGGTTCGCTACGAGACACCGGAAGTCTTCGAGGCACTCACGAAGGAATGGGCAGCTCCAAAGCCCCCACGACGTCGCCGCCGCAAAGGCGACGCTGTTGCTGCGCCGCAGGCCACCGATGGCTGATACGATCTTCGGGAAGATCATCCGGGGCGAAGTGCCGGCGAAGATCATCCATGATGACAGCCACTGCCTGGCTTTCCACGACGTCGCACCGCAGGCGCCCGTTCACGTTCTCGTGATCCCGAAGAAGCCAATCGCCTCGCTCGCCGAGGTGACGGCGGAGGACGCCGGCTTGCTCGGTCATCTCGTGGTCGTCGCCACCCAACTGGCCATCTCACTTGGCCTCGCCGACGGCTATCGGCTCGTCGTCAACTGCGGGGGCGACGGTGGGCAGTCCGTCGACCACCTCCATATCCACCTGCTTGGTGGGCGACGACTGACCTGGCCACCCGGCTGACGCGTTGCAACGAGGACGGCGCCCACTTGCCGTCAGTGCTCCATGGGGCCAAGCTGACGGCCATGCGAAATGCCGCGCACGCTCCACCTTCCGTCGCTGTCGTCACGGTTGATTGCCTGCCGGCCTGGATGATTCCTGCGTTTGGCTGCACCTGGGTGGCCATGCCCAATCTCGATGCCCTCGCCGGGCGGGGGCTCGTATTCGATCGGATCCTGGCCACGAGCGATGACGTCCACGACACGCTCGGGGCGCTCGCAGGGGGCGGCCCGCAAGCCGCACGAAGCAGGAGCCTGCCGGCGCTGGCTCTGAGTGCCGAACTCGGGAACAGCCCCGCACTCGTGACCGATGACACCACCCTCGGAGAAATGACAGGGAATCGGACGGACGTTCGTTTCGTGGCACCGGCCGACAAGATGAGCCCCGCAAGCTCGACTGCCGGCACAAATCTGGGACGACTTTTTGAAGCGGCCGCCGCCATGGTGACCGGAGGGCAACACCAGTTGGTCTGGTGCCACGCATCGAGCTTGGGAGTTGCCTGGGACGCCCCCCTCAGTTTTCGAGATCGCTACATCGACCTCGATGACCCGCCTCCACCATCCGGCACGGGTGTCCCGACCATGCGCGTCGGTCCGGATGCCGACCCCGACATTCTCGTCGCCATCCGTCATGCCTTCGCCGCCCAACTCACGCTTCTCGACCACTGCCTCGGCACACTTGTCGAGGCGATCTCCTCACGGCCCGACCCCTGGACGATTCTCGTGGCAGGCACCCGCGGTCTCGGCCTCGGTCTCCATGGTATTGTCGGCCGCATGCCCATGCTGCCCTACAGCGAGTTCATGCAACTCCCCGCGATTCTCGTCGACGATCGCGAACGGATGGCAGGCCAGCGCTACGGAGGCCTCCTGACTCCCGGTGACCTGGGGGCCACGCTCCTCGACATGCTTGGCTGCCCTCCCGAGCCATCGACGGATCCTCGTCGCGGCCGCAGCCTCGGCAGCCTGCTCGACGCGTGGCGAACCCTCGATCGTGATCGCGTCATCTCGCGGTCGGCCCAGGGCGCGGCGGTTGCCACACCGCCATGGCACCTCGTGCAACCGACCGGAGACGCGACTGCTTTGACACAGGCACAGCTCTTCGCAAAGCCCGACGACTTTTTCGAAACGTGTGACGTCGCCGATCGCTGCCCCGCTGTGGCCGACGAGCTTTCCTCGCTCGCGCGTGGAAATCTCGAGGAGGCGTGGACGACCCCCTTGTCGAACGAAGCCCTCCACGGGCTGTAAGTGGGGCGATCGGCCGCAAAAGCCGCGGCAAAACGCGGTTTGCGGAGCCTCCCGAGCCCGCTACCATCCCGCGCTTGTCCGCCTCCTCCCTGCCGCGGGTCGCCCACGGCTGCCATGGTCGCCATGCCACGACGGATTCCCTCTTGCCGAATTGCCTGCGTGATCGCCGTCCTCGCGGCGGCCGTGACGGCATCGGCAATTGCCGGCGACGCTGCGAGGCCACTCAGTGTGCGCGTCCGATGGGGCGGCGGCACACCGCAGGCTTGGAGTGGACGCATCACCATCGCGGCCACCGACAACGGCCCACCGCCACATTTCGATTGGCAGACGCTCTCCGGCCAACTGGACGCCGCCGCGACAACATTCCAAACCCGTGGCGCCATCGTCGTTCGTCAGGCGACGCCCACCGCAACCGACGGCGTCGATATCACGGTTCACGATTGGCACCGCGCCCGGCTCGTGGTGGCCTTCGGGCCGGTCGCCACCGGCACACCGTCGGCACGGGTCGACGTGCCGCTCACCGACTTCTTTGAGACGATGACCCAAGAGCCTCTCGATGAGGAGGGGAATCGACTCACCATTGAACGCGCACCAAACGATCACCTTCAGGTCGAGTTTGAGGATGCTGCACGTGCCCGCGTCCCTCTGGCCTTTGGGAGCATTCGTCAGCCGGGCGAACGGCTCCGTTTTTGGGTCACCCCACTCCTGCTCATGAAGCCAGGTGGGGGTGATGTCGAGTTGCGTGCCCGACTCGTGCCGGCGCGTCTGGAGTCGGTCATCGACTCGCGAGTCATCCCGATTGCCGCCGGTTCGCCGCTTCCTGACGTCGCGACGCGATCCGGGCAGATTCCCACATCCTTCGCCTCGGTGACCTGTGAGCTGACACTCCCGAATGAAGAAGGAGCGTTTGACATCGTTCTCGACGCTGTCGAGCGGCGCGGCCTTCGATGGAATCGTCCACTTGCAACGCGCCGGATCCAAGTCGTGGCGATCGCGACGGAGCCACCACCACCTGCTGCCGACGAACCGTGGAAGGTCGTCTACGAACTCGATCCCGCCAGCCCACGGCTCCATGAACGGCTTCGTCGCCTACCCGCCCGTGGATTCCAAGCCGTCCCGCGGCCACCCATCGCGCTTCCCGCGATGCCTCTCCCAAGTTTCACGCGGCCGACGCTTGCCATGCCCCGGATGCCCGAGGTGCCACTGCCAAACGTGCCGATGCCCGCGGTCCCGCTTCCTGACGTGTCGTCGCTCGTGCCGAGGCTCGGCGGTCTCTTGGCCAGCGGGCATTCGAAGGTAACGCCCCATCCGCTCGGGCCGATGCTGCGACTTCCCCAGGCCTCATCGCCGAAAAACCCGTCGTGGGAAGGGATCGTGATTGCCAATGCCCGCCCGGGCGTCCCGCACGCCGTAGAGATCGAGTACCCGACCGATCAGCGGGCCACCCTGGCCGCTTGCGTCCTCGAATCCGACGCCGCCGGCACGACAGTCGAGGTTCGCCATGCGGGCGGCTTCGAGAGTGTATCGACCCCCTACGACGGCCCCGCTCGCATCGGCACGCATCGATTCATCTTCTGGCCCACCACGCGGCAGCCGCTCCTCGTGATCGCCAATCCGACGACCACGGAAGCGGCCCTCGTGGGGCACGTGCGTGTCTTGGCCGGGCCGACGCGACTCCCCGCGCTGCCCCTACCCGCGGCACCGCGTTTCGCGACCGGCGAAAGGCGCAAGACACTCGCCTTGATGCCTTCCGACGATCTCACATGTCGATTCGGTGGTCCGACATACGTGGCGCCCGAGACTGGCCGCCCGACCATCGATTGGATCTCGCACCTTGTCGCCCTTCGCCACTCCGCCGACGCGATTCAGTCGCAGGGGCTCTCTGGAGGAGTCATCACCGTCTACGCAGGCGGCGCCGCATCATGGCCGAGCCGTTTGACGCAGGCGGCGCCACGATGGGCCACGGCCGATCCAAGTGACGGGACCGACCATGACCTGCTCGCGGCCACCGCACGAATCTACACACGGGCGGAGCTCGCCTTCGTACCGGGCTTTCGTTTCGATGGAGCGATCCCCGCCCTCGAGACGCTCCGTGAGGAGGCCGATGGAATTGGAATCGCCTGCGTCGGCACGGACGGAAGGCCACGGACGACTTCCGGCGGCATCCACTACAACATTCTCGACCCGCGCGTCCAGCAAGCTGTCGAACGCATCGTCATGGACGCCGTGGCGAGGCTCGGCGACACGCCAGGCTGCACGGGGATCGCCCTCCTTCTACCGGACAACGGTTGGCTCCACCTTCCGGGCGTGGCCTGGGGGCTCGATGATGCCACCTTCGCCCGCTTCTTGGCCGCAATCGGTGAGCGTGAAACCGACCAGCGTGCCGATCGCTTCGCGGCACGTGGTCAACTTGTCTCAGGTCCATGGCGCGACAAGTGGCTCGCCTGGCGTTCTGCGGAGCTCGCGGCGTTCTATTCACGACTTGCCGCTAGGGTCAACGAGGGCCGCTCACGAACGCTCTATGTCGTCCCGACCACGCTCTTCGCAACCGGTGAAATCGCCTCACGGTTCAGGCCCGTTGCGTCAGGGAGCCCCCCGTCCGACGACCTTCTGCGTGAGTTCGGCCTCGTTGCCGAAGTCCCCGCCCCCACGGGCTCGCACAATCTGGTGTTCGTCCCGCCGCATGTCGCCGCTCCAGGATCGCGGCTTCTGGATCGGTCCACGGTCGCAGAGTCGAATGCCGCGATCGCCAGTTCGGCAGCCACCACGCGGCGCGGTGCCCGGGCGGCGGCCCTGGTTGTCCGCCCCCTCGATGTCAACCTCACCGAGGTGCTTCCCCACGGCCCGTTTCCATCCGCTACCCTCGCCCATCCGTGTCGTGCCTTGATCGAGCCTGTATCGACGGCTGGTGACGCGATGCTGGCCAAGGCCCTCGCCGCCACTGACGCCCATGTGGTCTTCGACATGCGCTCTGTCATGCACGGCGCGCCCTCCGGCGTCACCCCTGGCCAAGGGATCGAAGCCTTGCCCGACGTGCCGTTTGTTCCCGTCGCCGATGTCTCGGCCCCCCTGGTCGTGCGCACATTGGCCACGAACGGTTCCACGTGGGTTCACCTCGTCAATGCGTCCCCTGCCCCGGTGGACGCCGCGCTGATGCTCACGGTTCCGGCAGCGGCAGTTCTCGACGCCGCCGTGGGGACTGCTCTGCCCGTGACGAGTGAGGGCGTAACCGTCCCGCTCGCCCCCTGGGACGCAAGGGTCTTGGTGATCGACGGTGGTGGAACGGTCGCGCGGGTCCGCGCTGCCCACGCACCGGCGGTGCGCGGAACGGTGGCGGCGGCCGTTGAAAAGGCGCGGCAGCGACTCGGAGTGCTCGCCGACCCGCAACCACTTGATGTTCTCGACAACCCAGGGTTCGAATTGGGTCTGGCCGATGCCCCCGGCGCCCGCATGGCCCCCGCGGTCACCGGATGGGAACTGCTCGAGCCGCGACGAGGATCGCTCGACCTGGTCCCGGGGCTCGACAAGCCAGGAGCCAAAGGCGGCCGCGCCCTTCGCTTCGCGTCTCGCAACGGTCTGTCGACCGTCCGCAGCAATCCTTTTGGGCCGCCGGCCACGGGCCGCATCAGCGTCGCCGCATGGCTTCGCCTCGATCCCGGGGAACCGCAACCGCCGCTCCGAATCGCGATCGAGGGTTTGGAAGGGAACCGCGAGTATTACCGCTTCGCCCCGATCGGCGGCCTCACTGGCGGCAAACCACTCGCGCCGGAATGGGCGATGTTCGTCCTTCAAGTTGACGACCTCCCCACGGATTCGGTGGAGTCCCTGCGGGTGCGGTTCGACCTCCTTGGTCCGGGGAACGTACAGATCGACGAAGTAAGGGTCTACGACCTGGCCTTCGACGAGTCTCAGAGGTCCGATATCGCGAAGGCCCTCGCTCGGATCGACCACCAGTTCAAGGCGGGCGATGTTGGCGGCGCGATCACCGGCCTCGAGAAGCATTGGCCGGCATTTCTCGAGGCCTTTGTGAGTGACGCGGCGGTGGCCGCGCACCAACAGGCGGCCGAGCCGCAGACGGCTGTGGCACCCGCGCCTCCAGACGAGCCGCGTCAGGGCATGCTCGATCGCTTTCGCGGCTGGTGGTGATCTCGGCGACCGACACCGGGAGCCCAGGTGGTTGACCCTTTCCAACGGCAGCGGATAGAGTTTCGCCGCGGTTCAGATGCCGCGTCCACGCCCCTGTCGCTCGGAACATCGCATGTCATCCTCATCGGTCGTCGCGCCCCCGTTGGCCGCTTCTCGCACCCGTCGTCTCGATCGTCTTATTCGCGTCGGTGAAACCCATGTCGGCAAGGGCGTGTTTGCAAGACGCCGGCTTCCCTCCGGCCTCGTGCTCGACGAGATCCACGGCGAGATTCTCGACGACCACCCTGAAGACTCGAGCTACGTCATGGAGTTGCCGAGTAGCAAACTCCTCGAGCCGTCGGCCCCGCTCCGGTTCGTGAACCATTCCTGTGAGCCGAACTGTGAGATCTTCTACTGGGAAGCCGAGCCCGGAGAGGCTCAAGAAGATCGCCTCTGGCTGACCACGATTCGAAACATCGAGCCGGGCGAGGAACTCCTCATCGACTACTCATGGCCGGCCGACGCAGCCATCCCGTGTCGCTGCGGCACGCCGGCGTGCCGCGGCTGGATCGTCGACCCCGCCGAGCTTCACTTGGTCGAAAAGCAGCCGACGGCCGACGCTACGCCGTAGCCGCCACCGCTTCGGCGAGCTCTTCGACGGCGCGGACGATCTGCTCTTCCGTGTGTTCGCACGTGAGGAAGAATCGGATGCGGGCCGCCGACTCGCGCACCGCAGGATAGAGAATCGGGCGGGCATTGATGCCGCGCTCGAGAAGCCGCTGCGAGATGGCCATCGCCCGCTGCGAACTGCCGACGATCACCGGTACGACCGGCGTATCGCCACTCGGACCCGTGTCGAGGCCGGAATCGAGCGCGAGCTTCAGAAAGAACTCCGATCGCTCGCGAAGCCGTGTCACGCGCCAGGGCTCGCGGCGGATCACCCGCACAGCCTCGAGGGCCGCGGCCGCGTTGGCCGGCGAACAGGCGGTCGAAAAGACGAACGACGGTGTGGTGAACCCCAGGTAGTCGATGAGCCGACGGGAGCCGGCCAGGTAGCCGCCACCGGAGCCGAGGGCCTTGCTGATCGTGCCCATCCAGAGGTCTCCCTCGGCAGGGTCGACTCCGAAAAACTCGCAGATGCCGCGCCCGTATGGCCCCATCGTGCCGATGGAGTGCGCCTCGTCAACGTAGAGCATGGCATCGTGACGCCGCTTCACCTCCAGGAACCTCGGCAGGTCGGGGTAGTCGCCGTCCATGCTGTAGACCCCTTCGATGGCCACGACCACTCGGCGGTAGTCACGACGGAGGTCGCGTAAGAGGCCGTCGAGCTGATCGACGTCGTTGTGGCGGAAGGATCGCTTGCCGGCCTTGGATGCGGAAGCGCCCCGGACGATGCTGTCGTGAGCCAACTCGTCGAAGAGGATGAGATCGCCGGCCCCGAAGAGATGGGCAAAGACCGACGCGTTCGTGCCATAGCCACATGGAAACACGGTGGCCCGCTCGGTGCCGATGAAGGCGGCGAGCTCGGCATCAAGTTCGTCGAGCAGCGTGTTGTTGCCACCGACCATGCGGCTCGCCGAGGCACTCGTGCCGAAGCGATCGATCGCGTGTTTGGCCGCGCGCGTCACGTCGGGGTGGCCAGCAAGGCCCAGATAGTCAAAACTCGCGAAGCTCACGACCTCGTGGCCGGCGATCCGAGCGGTTCGCCCCTGAACCTCTTCGTTGGCCAGCAGAAACGGATTGGCCAGACCGTGCGTCGCGAGCCCGGAGAGCCGTTCCTCGAGGGCTGCGCATTCCGGAAACGGGTCGGTCACGGCGGCCCCGCGTGCCGTGGCCGCGGGCCTGTCGGACACCGGCGAAGGCCGCCGGTCGGCGGCGTCGAACATCCGCTCAGCCACGCAGTCCACGAGGTCGGCACAGGTGCGAATCGCCGTCAGCCACTCGTCGCGAAAGCGCATGCCATAGATGCCCTCGATACGGGCCACCGCGTCGCCAAGACGGATGGCATCGATGCCTGCGGCCAGGAGATTGGAACGCGGTGACAGAGGCCCCCGGCTTGTCGCCGGCATGACCCGACGCAGTTCCAGCATGACGACGCCGGCAATCGCCTCGCGAGAGCTCGCATCAGGCCGTGCGCGTCCCTGCAACGAATCCGTCGTACTCGCAAATGGCTCGACCGCAACTCCTCGACCTGTCATCGGATCCGCCCTCCATGCCGCGCCGCCCATCCCGAGCGGACCGTCTCCATACGATAAAGGTCTTTGACAAAAACACGACAGGGGTGCTTGCCACCGCCGCACAAGGGGGTTGTGCGGCGCTCGTTGGCCACCCCCGGTTTTCCCCGCGTGTCACGAGCGATTGAGAAACTCTGCCGGTTACGTAAGCATCGCCGTCCATGCCGGGCGAAGCGATCCCGCACGCTATGTCAGGAGCCGCCGCAGCACGAACGGGAGAATGCCGCCCGCATTGAACTGATCGAGTTCGACCGGCGTGTCAATCCGCACGAGGCACGGGATCTCTTTGACGCTGCCATCCGGCGACGTCGCCCGCACGATGATCGTGGCCCGCGGCACGAGCCCGTCGAACGGAATATCGAACGTCTCCTCACCGGTGAGGCCGAGCGCCTGCCACGATTCGGGCAAGACGAGCGGAAGCACCCCCATACCCACGAGGTTCGAACGATGAATTCGCTCGAAGCTCGCCGCCAACACGGCCCGCACGCCGAGGAGCATCGTTCCCTTGGCGGCCCAGTCGCGCGAACTGCCGGTGCCGTATTCCGTTCCGGCGAGCACGACGAGCGGCGTGCCCTGCTCGCGATACTTCAGGGCGGCGTCGTACACCGGCATCACATCGCTTCCGGGCAGCAGTCGCGTCACGCCCCCTTCGATTCCCGGAACGAGAAGATTGCGAATGCGTATGTTGGCAAACGTACCGCGAGTCATCACGCGGTCGTTGCCGCGGCGTGCGCCGTAGCTGTTGAAATCCTCCGGCGGCACGCCGTGCTCGACCAGATACTTTCCGGCGGGGCTCGCCTTGGCGATGCTGCCCGCAGGAGAAATGTGGTCGGTGGTGACGCTATCGCCGAGTGCCAGGAGCACGCGGGCGCCGCGCACGCTGGTCGGGGGCGTCGGCTCGCGCGTGATCTCCGCAAGGAACGGCGGTTCTTGGATGTAGGTGCTCGCGGCGTCCCAATCATAGAGTTCACCGGCACTGGTCGGCACCGCGTTCCAACGCTCGTTCGACTGCCACACATTGTCGTAGCGGCGACGAAACTGATCTGGCGAAACACTCGCAGCGACGGCCGCATGCACCTCGTCACGAGTCGGCCAGATGTCGCGGAGATACACGGGCTTGCCGTCCCGTCCGGTGCCGAGCGGCTCCGTGGCCAGGTCGATGTCCGTGGTGCCGGCGAGGGCGTAGGCGACCACCAGCGGCGGGCTCGCAAGCCAGTTGGCTTTCACCAGTGGATTGACGCGACCCTCGAAGTTCCGATTGCCTGAGAGCACGGCGGCAGCGACGAGATCCCCTTCAGTGACGGCCTTCGCGACGGCATCGGGCAGCGGACCGGAGTTGCCGATGCAGGTCGTGCAGCCGTAGCCCACTGTCTCGAAGCCGAGCGCATCGAGATCCTTGGCAAGGCCAGACTTTTCCAAGTAGTCGGTGACGACCCGGCTTCCGGGGGCGAGGCTCGTCTTCACCCACGGCTGAGTTGAAAGCCCCTTGGCCACGGCTTTGCGGGCGACGAGTCCGGCCGCCACCATCACGTCGGGATTACTCGTATTTGTGCAACTCGTGATGGCCGCGATGACCACGGCACCGTGGCCGATCGTGTCGGCATGGCCATTCGACTGCACGGTCCCCGTACGGCGCAGCGCCTCACCTTCGAGTGCGAACCCGCGCTTGGCGGTTGGGGCGGTCAGTGCTTCGGCGAATGTCCGCTTCACCGACGTGAGCGGTACCCGATCCTGGGGGCGTTTGGGACCGGCGAGGCTCGGGACGACGGTGGCCAGGTCGAGCGAAAGCTTCGTCGTGAACTCCGGCACAGGCGCCGACGACGTGCGGAACATCCCCTGCTCTTTCATGTACCGCTCGACGAGCGTGACCTGGTCGTTCGGTCGGCCTGTCAGCCGGAGATACCGCAGCGTTTCCTCATCGATCGGGAAGAAGCCCATCGTGGCCCCGTACTCCGGTGCCATATTGGCAATAGTGGCCCGGTCGGCGAGCGGCATGCGGTCGAGCCCCGCCCCGTAGAACTCGACGAATTTTCCGACGACCCCAGCCTTCCGAAGAATCTCGGTGACGGTGAGGACAAGATCGGTCGCCGTGGCCGCGGGGGGCAGTTCACCCGTGAGTTCGAAACCGACCACTTCCGGCAACAGCAGGGAAAGAGCCTGGCCAAGCATGACAGCTTCGGCCTCGATGCCACCGACACCCCAGCCAACGACCCCGAGGCCATTGATCATGGTGGTGTGGCTGTCAGTGCCGACGAGCGTGTCGGGCACGGCGACTGGCAACGAGCCCTTGCCGTTGGCGGTGTCGCGAAGGAACACGCAGCCGGCGAGATACTCGAGGTTCACCTGATGCACGATGCCGATGGCCGGCGGCACGACCCGAAAATTCCGAAACGCCTGCTGCCCCCATCGCAAGAAGGAGTATCGCTCGGCATTTCTGGCAAACTCGATATCGACGTTCTTGGCCAAGGCGTCGGCAGAACCGAAAAAATCGACCTGCACCGAGTGGTCGATCACGAGGTCGACCGGCACCAGAGGATTGATCTTCGCCGGATCGCCCCCCAGTCGCCGCATGGCGGCCCGCATCGCCGCCAGGTCGACCACACACGGCACCCCCGTGAAATCCTGAAGCACGACGCGGGCCGGCTTGAAAGGAATCTCCCGCTCCGCTGGTTTTGCGGCGTTCCAGGTCGCAAGGGCCCGCACGTCGTCCTCGGTCACCTCATACCCGTCGCAGGTCCGCAGAAGTGCTTCGAGGATCATCCGCAGGGAGTATGGCAATCGGGAGGTGTTCGTGACCCCAGCATCGTCCAGGGACCGGAGGCGGAAGAGCGTTGCCGGGCCGTTCCCGGTTTCGAACGTGCTGCGGGCGGAAAATGGTTCGGCGGGCATAGGCGGAGGGTGAAATTCCTGCGGAGGGGGGCTTTTTTCGAGTCGGCGGAACGTGATTGCCGACCCGTGCGAGCCGTAGCCTACTGGAAGTTCCCGGCCACGCGGAAGCGGCTAGCCTGGCAAAATGCCCCGACTCCATCGATGATTCGCATCTTTCCGCCTCATTTAGGAAACCACACCACAATTTCGCTCGACACGCCGCGTTGCCGCGCGGTATATTTCCTTTGCTCGGGGATCAACTCCCCGGTTACCACAAAACAACAGGATCTCGTCAGCGGCTGTTCCCCCCCCCAAGACCCACACCTCTAGAGCCGCTATGGACCCGTGGTTTCCCCAACCACGGGTCCTTTTCTTTGGTATTTGCCGGAATCCGGCCCGGCCGAAAAGTTGCGGTTTCGGTAGGTGCTGGCTAGCATCACCTCAATTCGTAAGCCATCCTTTCGGGACAGTTCTCGAGGAGAGCTCGGTGGCTTCGATCGGATCGCGACGGGGAGAACCAGTACTCATGGCCGGAATCTTTGCGCGGAGTCGGCAGCCCAGGAATCGGCGGCCTTCGACACGCGACTCGCGCGTCCACTTCATCGAACGACTCGAGGAACGGGCATATCTGGCAGCCGTCTCGATCACCGGCCCAGCCGAAGTCAATGAAACCGACAATACGGCCCAGTTCGTCTTGAGTCTTTCGCAAGCAGTTGCGGCCCCCGTCACGGTGACATATTCGCTCCAGTCCGCTCCCGCAACGGCCACCTTCGGACGCGACTACCGCCTCTTTCTCGGGCGATCACAGGTCCGGCCCACGGGCTCGCTGACGTTCCGACCAGGCCAAACGACCCAGGTCATCACGATGAGGTTGGTCGATGACAACCTCCGCGAGGGGGATGAACAATTCACGTTCACGCTTCAGGCCGCCCGCAACGCCACCGTCAATCCGCAGGCCAGAGCGCTCGGCGTTACGATCAAAGACAACGACGCCTACACGGTGTCGATCGTCGGCCCGGCGACCGTTCCGGACGGCACGATGATCGAGTACCAACTCCAACTCTCCTCGCCGGCCACCCGTCGGGAAACTTTCTACGTCAGCACGCGCGATGGAACCGGCCGCGTGACGCACGATTATCGGCCACTGACCCGAGTGCCGGTGACAATTCTGCCAGGCAAGTCCTCGGCAATGATCCGCGTCTTCACGGTGGCCAATGCCGAACCCGACTTTGACAGGATCTTCTTCCTCGACGTGGTCCCCGCGACCCCAGGATTCCCACCGCCGACACCGTTTCAAATCACGGTCCCGGGCGAACTCGGCCCCGTGCCACCGAACGTGTCCATCGCTGACGTGACGGTCACTGAGGGCAATGCGGGCACGTCGACGATTGCCAATTTCGTCGTCTCGCTGAACTTCGCTTCGACGGTTCCCGTGAGCGTGAACTATGCGACTGCGGACGGCACGGGAACCGTGGCCGATAACGATTATGTCGCCACGTCCGGCACGCTCGTTTTCGCACCAGGCGAGACCTCGAAATCGGTTGGAGTGACGATTGTTGGAGACGATACCGCCGAGAACAATGAGAGCTTCCAACTCTTCCTTTCGGGGGCTACGGGTGGCATCGTCGTGCGATCGGCTGGGGTGGGAACCATTCTCAACGACGACGGGTCCCCAGAACCTGAGTTCAAGATTGTCGTCGTGTTCCCTGACAACACCCTCACCCCGGTCCAGCAAGCAGTGTTCGAGGCAGCTGCGGCACGTTGGTCCGAACTCATCGTGGCTGACGTTCCGGACGTGTCGTACCAGGGTCGTGTCATCGATGACCTGGAGATCACCGCCACGGCACCAGCGATCGACGGGCCGGGCGGCATTCTCGGCCAGGCGGGCCCTCGCGAATTTCGGGCGGGTACGGCCCTTCCCTTTTTCGGAGTGATGCAGTTCGACTCCGCCGACGTGGCGAGCATGGTGGCGCAGGGCACGTTTACCGATGTCATCCTCCATGAGATGGGCCATGTACTCGGCCTCGGCACGCTCTGGAATTTCAAGAACCTGGTTCAGGGTATCGGGACGAATAACCCCATCTACGTCGGAGCTAATGCCTTGAGGGAATACCAGACCCTTTCGGGCTCGACGGCCACAGGCATTCCGGTGGAGAACGTGGGCGGCCAGGGCTCCATTGGCTCCCATTGGCGGGAAAGCGTTTTCAACAATGAGCTCATGACCTCTCTTGCTGAAATTCCGGGTGTTCCCATGCCGATCAGCCGCATGACTGTTGGAGCCCTCGAGGACCTCGGCTACACCGTTGACTACGAGGCTGCAGATCCGTACTCGCTCAACCTTCGACAGGCCGCCCTCGAGTTCCGTCGATCACAACTCCTGCCTACAACCGGTTCTTCCCGCACGATGATGCTCCTCACGAGCGGAGTTCCATCGATTCCCAGCTTGTTCGCTGCAGCGGCTGCCGGCGCTCCGGGAGCAGTGGTCCAGCAGGCTATCACGAACAAGACATTCCGGGCCATGGTTAGCGGGTTTCGAACCTGACGTTCAGCCGATCGTACCCCGGTCAAGCAGACCGGCGATCAACGCGCCGCGGGTGTCGATGGAGGTCGTCGTCCGCTTGGCGGCAGGCGCCTCGAGGATTTCTCGCATCTTCATGAGCCGTCGGCCGCCTGATTGGGCGTCATAGCTATTGAAGGCGATCTTCACGCGGCGATTCGCCGGCAGTTCGTTGCCGTCGAGCCTGATCCGAGTGACGGTTCCGCCGGGTTCAACCGTGACGTCGAAGGGCCACAGCGTGCGGTCGCTGTCGCGAACCTTCCAGTCCTCGGCGATGATGGCTGCCAAGTCAGCGGCGGTCACCTCGGCGGTGGCGAGCATGTTTTCATAGGGGATGATCTTCCAGCAATCACGGACGGTCAGTTGCCCAGGCTGGATATCGCCCGTGCCGAACGTACCGTGGAAAACTCCGTCGACCGCCGAACCTTGTCGCTTCAGTTCGCCCGCAAAGCACTCACAGAGCAGCTTCACCAGGTCGCTGCCTCGCCCCTTGCCAGGGATCACGCTCTTGACCGTCGCGACGTCCCGGGCGAGTTCCTTGTCGGACGCCGCCAGATCGGGTTGGGCCAGTTGCATAACGACAGGGTCGAGCGGGAAACGGTCATCCATCAAGAGCGTGAAGGCCCTTTTGTCGACGAGTTTTCGCGTGGCTTCGTCGAACGTGAGGTCGATGCGCCCGCAGTGGATGCCGTAATAGCTCGCCTGGGAGCACAGCACGCCGTGCATCATCCAGGAGGGCTGATTCTGATGCGAGTGTCCGGCGAGGTACACATCGACACCGGGCACCTCCTTGAGCATGGCCCGCACCGGATTGGCGTAGTCGTCGTTGAACCGCCAACCCATGTGGCCGGCGACGACGATGGCATCGACCTTCTCTGCCTTGACCTCGGCGACGGCGCCTGCGAGCGCATTCACGGGATCGAGCGGCACGACACCGCCGAGCGTCTCGGGGGAGAGCCAGTAAGGAAGCCCGGGCGTGACCAGGCCCACGAGGCCGATCCGAAAGCCGCCGACCTCGCGGATGGTCCAGGGTTTGACCTTTGACCAAACCCCCGTCAAAGACCCTGCACGGGCGCCACTCCGTTCGACGTTTGCCGTAAGGACCGGCGAGGCAGAATCGGCCAGGAGTGCTTCGGTCTTCTCGGGCCCCCAATCAAAGTCATGGTTGCCGAGCACCCAGGCGTCGTAGCCGAGCCGATTGAAGAGATCGATCATGAGCTTTCCACCGGAGTGGATGCTCACCGCGGTGCCCTGAACCACGTCCCCCACATCGATCGTCAGCGAGTGCGGACACTCGCGCCGCCACTGCCGCAGGCAACTCGCCACCCGTGCCAAACCACCGACGTCTTGGAGACCTTCATAGGTTTGCGTCGGCAGGATGCGACCGTGGAGGTCCGTGGAGTGAAAAAGCGAGACCGTTCTGGCCCGTCCTCGCTCCGCGGCACGAGCAGGCCTCGCTGGAAATCCGGCGAGGTTGAATCCCGCGACGCCTGCCGCAGCAGCCGATGCCGTGAGGAATCCTCGTCGTGGAAACATTGCATGCCGCATCATGACACTCCTCCGCCTCGGCCCTCGGCCTACGAAAAAGTCATCATAGCCCGAACAGAGCATGATCGCCCGCGTCGCACGGGGCGGTCGAGTTGCTCACTCGTCCGCAGCAACCATTTCACCGCCCGCCTTGGTCACGAGTGCACAAAACACGTCGATTTCCATATCGGGCTCGAGATACCGGGCTGAGGAGTCACCAAAGACGGCGTTGACGCCGCCTCGATGAAACGCCATTGGCGCTCCGTCATTGGTCACTCCCATCGGCAAGCCCGAATTCGGTGATGCGCCCGGCAAACCATCCTCCCTGATCGACGAAACAGTGAAGGGACCGAGGCTGTCAGCCCACCCCGAGCCTCGATTCACTTCGCCAGGCACAGGGTTGCCGCTACCGCGATAGACCAGCGGTCGACCGCCGCACTCGACGGCGAGGATCGTCTTTCCCATGCCGTCTGCCACTTCTCGCAGTCGCGTGACTCGGTCCTTCTCCAAGATGCCCTTGGCTGCAGAAGAACCGACGGGATAGCGCTCGGGGCTGACCACACCCGGATTCACCCCCGTGATCGTCTCCAAATCCGCGATGCCCGGGTTCTTGAGCCAGGCCCCAAGCGCCGGTCGAGCACTGTCCGACACCGGTGCGGCCGGCACGCTGACTTTTGGAACGGGCGGCGCTGAAGGGCACGCAAAGACATTGACATGGGTCATGGCGACCGCCGCATTTGAGTCCACCGGCACACCGAGGGACGGCTCGGCGACACTGCCACCAGCGTTGGAGGTTTGATCCCACCAATGCTTGTTCATGTCGTAGTTCTTGAGCGTGCCCCCCTCCTCCAGATACGGCATGATGACCGCACGCCACGAGTGTTCGCGGCGGCCCGGATTTCCCTCGGGAGCCTTCGGAAACTTGGCGACGTTCGCAGAGTCGGCCGAGTAGCAGGCTGCAGGCAACCAACGCTTCGTCTCCGCGCAGACAAGCACGGCCATCCCTACCTGACGGATGTTGTTGAGGCACTGGCTGCGCCGAGCCGTTTCACGGGCACTCTGAAGGGCCGGCACCAAGATACCGATCAGCATGCCGACGATGGCGATGACCGTCAGGAGTTCCACCATCGTGAAGCCACGACGATCGGCGGCGGGGCCAGTTGAATCCGCAGGAAGCATCACGGTAGTCCAGGAAGGATCATGGGCCCCCTCGATGACAGCGATCACGAACGATGAACCGTACGTCTCTTCGATGAGCCGTTCGTGAGGAACGTGTTCGGATTTGATGAGCGAATAAAAATCCCACCCATTTCTCATCTGCTCCTCACGGAGGATTTGCTATGCTTCGCCACGTCGCAGGGCGGTGTCGCCCGATACCGCAGACTCGGCCCTCGGGCTCGAGTCACCTGCGTTCCCACCTGAGAAATCGTCGCACGCATGCCGTCTCCCGACGGCCCCACCTCCGTGCGGCGTGACAACCTGGAGCCGCTCGACCGAAAGCCCAGCCCGGGCTGAGGAAGATCGTCTGTTCATGAAGGTTCAGTTCCCTCCGAGCCGCCTGCGCGGCTTCACGATCGTCGAGCTGTTGGTGGTCATCGCCATCATCGCAACACTCGTCGGGCTCTTGCTCCCTGCCGTGCATGGCGTGCGTGAGGGAGCCCGGCGGTCGGCATGCAGCAATAACGTGCGGCAACTCGCGCTCGGGCTTCTGAGCTACGAGATGCAAAACGGTTCGTTGCCTGCGGCCACCAAAACGAGCGACCAGGCGGCCTGCCAGGACTGCTTCGACCCATGGGGCGAGGCTGGGCAAACGCCGGGTTCGTTCGCGGCGGGCACGAAGCACGGCACGAGTTGGATCGTCGACCTTCTCCCCTTCATCGAACAGAAGACCATCGCCGACCGATGGAACTGGGAGACCAACGTCCGCGGCAATGCCGCCGTCGCCCAAGTCGATATCCCGCTCTTGTACTGTCCATCCCGTCGCGGCGGAATCCGAACCGGCTCAGGTGACAACCTCAACCTTCTCGACCCAACGTGGCAGGGGGGCGGGACAGACTACGGTGGCTGCTACGGTCGGCTCCACGGGTTCGTTACCGAGGTTTCGGAACGCCACCGCTTCTACGACATGTCGGAAACCACGGTGACGCCCTCGATTCCGACGGTGACCGCGCCCCAGGTGCCGCATGCCTCGGGGCTCCTCGATGGCATCTTTCACGCCACGCAACCGCGGCCGGCAGGAGCGGCCCGCGACGGCCTGACCAACGTGATTCTCGTCGGCGAGATGCAGCGGTTGCGCCCTGCTCCAGGCTCGACTGGCCTCGAAGCTGATCGCCGCACCAGCTTTGATGGTTGGGCGACGGGCGGGGTCGCCACGCTCTTCGTCGTGTCGACCGATCCGCATCGGGCCAACCCGGGTGGCATCAACAACCTGTACTTCGCCTCACCGGGGAGTGAGCACCAAGGCGGTGCCTACTTCGCCCTGGGAGACGGTTCGGTCCGCTTCGTCAGTGAGTTCGTCGACGCCAAAGACAACGCAGCCGTGCTCCCCCTCCTGGGCAGCATCAGCGACGGCGAAATCGCGTCCGTCGATGCGGTGAATCGATGACCCGCGTGGTTCCAGGAGCACCCATCATGCCGCCCACGGTGAGCCGCCAGATGTGCTGGCACGACGGCGACACGACACGCCAGGTCGTGCCCTTGCGACGAGGCACGTTGCTGGGCGCCCGCGTGCTGGCCCTGGCCGCGACCGCACTTTTCATGACAGGTTGCGGGGGAGTCAAGACGCCGCCGCTCGGCCTTGTCGAGGGTACGGTCACACTCGATGGGAGGCCCCTTCCAGCCGCGATCGTCGTGTTTACACCGGATGCTCAAGGGCGCTCGTCGACCGCCGTGACCGACACGGGTGGTCACTACGCGCTCACTTTCCTGCGGGACATCCCGGGCGCGAACGTGGGCACCCACACGGTGCGGATCACCACGGCAACAGGCAAGCGAGGCGTTCAGGAGATTCTGCCATCCCGCTACCACAGAAAAACGCAACTGACGGCGACGGTCCAGCCTGGGACGAACACGATCGATTTTGCGCTCCACACGAACGAGCCCCGCTGAGGTCAGCGGTCTGATTCGCTGAGGTGCTGGGAGAGGATGCGTCGAATCTCGGCGACGCTCCACGGATGGTGATGCACCTTGGTGTGCTTGGCAGGCACGTAGATCTCACTCTGCGCACCTGGCGTGTGGGCACTCTCCACGGCCACGACGCAGTCGTCACGGCCTCCCAGCAACGACGCGTGCGCATCTCCGACGATCGAATGCGTCGCCACCCAACAGGCCGGCCGAAGCCGATCGAGCACCTGAAGCGTCGGTGAGTTCGGCTGCAGCAGATCGATGGTCGTCAGGACGTCGCTGGAATACTCGGGTTTGAAGACGCCGGGGTTGGCCTCCATGAGCCGCCGGTGCAGCTCCTTCATCTCGGGGGGTTCGCGGACGGCAAGGGATGCGATGCGGCCGACACCGAGGGACGCCAGCACCGAACCACGGTGCGGCGTCGCGATGTAGACCACGCGTGTCACCTGAGGCACGGGCTTGAAGAAGGCCAGCCGCTCGAGGAATTTCTTGGCGTCGGGTGGCGCTCGGACCGCATCGATCGGCACCGTGGCCACGACGTCCCAGATGGCCGGGCCCGAATCGACCACCAGCATCTTCGCGTGAAGCCCTCCCATGCTATGACCGACGAGGACGATCTGTTTGAGTCCCTGCTCGCGCCCATCGGGGTCGAGGCAGGCCACGGCTTCCTTGAGTTGATGCCTCAGCATCGCTGACACGTACAGAAACGACGCACCCGTGGGATAGCGAAACACCCAGGGCTCGAAACGACGATGAAACTCGGGCCAGGCCCGCAGCTCGTTGATCATGTCGAACCACGTCCCGGCGTCGCTCGCCAGGCCGTGAATGAACACGACGGGGATGCGCCCCGGAACGTGCGGTTCGAGAAACTCGAGCTGGGGCTGGGTGTCGCCCCGGCCGAAGGGCTGCAAGAATCCCTGAATGCCTGACGAGGGCGTGTCGTCGAGGACATCGAGCAGCGGTGCGGTGAGGTCGGCGGCAAGGTGCGGTCGCGCCGGGCCGATCTTCACGGCGGCGATCTCGACGGGGTTCACGAGATCGAGCACGGCGGGCGCGTGGTCACGGTACACAGGGCCGGCAAACTTCTCGGCGACGTTTTCGTTGCCGGGCATGTCGAATCGCAGCACGGCCGTCGCGGCCATTGACTGCCGCGCTGTCGCGAAGGCGGCATCGGCCACGCCGAGCTTTCGGGAATCGACTCGCACGACGACCGGGAGCCCAAAGCCGTCCCGCAGGTGTCGCCGCACGATCCGCGTGTCGTCTCGCTGGGCCTGGGGTTCGATCGAGGCGATCGCTTCGGGCGGAATCGGGAAGGCCTTCGGTACGAGCGGAACCTTCACGAGCCGTCCCGGCGGCCCGACCCACACGCCCCCGTCAGCGATTCTGCCATGCCGCGTGGACGCCTCGAGAAAGCCCGCGAGCGCGTCGGCATAAAGGTCGGACGCCGTCACCAGAATCTCCGGCGACTCCGAGCAAAGTTGGACCGCATTCCAAGCTTCTTGGCAGGCCACGTAGTAGCCGTCCATCGCATGACGGCGACCGTGGCGAAGCATCTCACAAGAAGCCTCGAGATACTCCTCAGCCTTGCGGAGCGATCGCTGGGCCGCGGGAAGCGGTTCCTCAGGGGGCGCGATCGGGAGCTCGGCACTGAATGCCGAGGCGGCTGCCAGCATGACCGCCACGAGTGCCCACCCGAATCGCCGCATCGCATCCTCCCGATGCGTTATCGGCGGCCACTTGCCGGAGAACCGGTTGTGTTATCCCGATCGACAGACTCTGCCGGGCTTGCCTGAACAGCCACGCCAGAAACGGCGAGACCGCGTCAGCCGCGGGGTACCGCGTGCTCTTCAGCGACCATCTCGAGGTCGCGGGAAAGATACTCGACCGTCGCGGTCGGAATGAGATTGAAGTACACGCGGCCGGACGTCTGCCAGCGGGATCCGTCGTGGAAGAACTCGGCAGTGGCCGCCCGCTTGCGGGCCACGGCCTCGGCCTGATCCTCTTCGTCCATGACCGTTCCGGCAACGGCTTCAAAACTCACCTCGACAGCGACGAGCGCCTTGAGTTTTCCGGACCGGCGGTCGCGGGCGTAGACCACGTCGTCATCGAATTCGACGTCGAGCCATCGCAGCCCGCGCGGCCTTCCACTCGACGAGGCCTTGTCGATGAACTTGGCCTCGAGGGGCTCTCGTTGGCGGTGAAAATCACGGCGAGCCCTGGCGAGGCGCTCCGCCTCGCGCGCTGCATAAATCGGACGGGCGGCAAGCACGATGGCCAAAATCGCCACAACCGCCACGGCCGCGACCACCACGAAGAGCAAGAGCTGGCCCACGGCCGAATTCCTCGGAAGCGATCTGGCGGGCACGAAACGACGTGAGCCTCCAGAACTCCTGAAGTGTACGAAGTCCTCTGCGGCGGTCAAAGTGTGAGCGTTTTGCGTCCCGCCCTACACTTCCCATCTTCCGCTTCCCGAGGAATGGACGAATGCCCCGAAAACGACCGCCCCACCCCGCCCCGTTCGGCGCGCACCAATCCATCGCGGGGGCCTACGCGAAGGCCGTCGAACGGGCGGTCGAGACCGGGTGCGAGGCCCTCCAAATCTTCACGCGCAACATCAACCAGTGGCAGACCAAGCCGATCTCGGCGGAGGAGGCTGAACGGTTCCGCGAGGCGGTGGCCGAGGCGGAGCTTTCCTTCGTGGTTGCCCACGACTCCTATCTCATCAATCCTGCCTCTGCAGACCGAGACCTTCGAAAGAAGTCGATTGCCGCCCTGGCAGAGGAATTCGAGCGGGCAGAAGTGCTGGGCATCCCATGGGTCGTCGCCCATCCAGGGGCTGCAGGCGAACAGCCCCGTGAACAAGCCGTGGAGCGGGCGGCCGAAGGCATCGCTGAGGCTCTGATGAAAACGTCGGATCTGCAAGCAGGCATCCTCATCGAAACAACCGCAGGCCAGGGCTCGTGTCTGGGTGACTCGTTCGAGGAGATCGGCGCGATGCTCGCCGGAATCGACGCCGTACCCGGCCTTCGCAAGCGGGCTGCCGTCTGCCTCGACACCTGCCATGTCTTTGCCGCGGGCTACCCACTCTCCCCGGCCGCCGACCTCGATGCCACGCTCGATGCGTTTGACGCGTGCATCGGCCTCGATCGCCTTGTCTGCATCCACGCGAACGACTCAAAGCGAGAGTTGGGCTCGCATGTCGATCGACATGAAGCGATCGGAAAGGGCAGGATCGGCCGCGAGGCGTTTCGGCTGCTCGTGAATCATCCCCGCTTGGCCGGGATTCCCTTGATCCTCGAGACACCCAAAGAAGGGCCGGACGGCAAGGTGTCGCCGGCTCAAGACCGCGCCAACCTCGCCCTGCTTCGTCGCCTCCGAAAAGCCGAGCGATAGCAGGTTGTAGAACACGTCTGCCGTCGCACGATGCGGCGTCTGCCGACCATGGCAAGCCTTGGCTTTCGCCATGGTCGGCCAAGTGGAAAAAGGCCATGGATGGCTTTTTCCGCGGACAGTCAGGAACCCACTTCCGGTGGAATCTCGCGACCATGGGGATCCGCGGCATCACGGGCCATCTCGGCGGCGATCTGCTGCCGCATGGCGATGCCGAGATGATGCTCGATCCACTCCGCCGGTGGGTGCAGATGATCGAGCGGGAGATCGGCATGGCGACCGAGCCACGCTTCCCACAGACGATGGGATCGCACGACAGTCTCCGCCTCACGAGCCGCCTCGGCTGAGAGCCGCACGCCCCCGGCGGTCGCCTCCACGCGGCCCGTTCCCCGGAGCCATCGCAACGCGGCTCGCTCGACAATCGACCGTGGCACCGGCATTCCGACGGCGCTCGCGGGTGCCGCTTCCTGAGCCCGCCAGATCCGTGCGAGTGAATCCTCGCACGCCACGCGCCACGCGAGCGCGATCCTGGCGACAGCTCGTGCGACGAGACCGTCTTCGGGAGCACAACACACGGCGACCGCATACCAGCCCCCGAGCACGACCGCGATCATGCCTGCAGCGCTCGTGTCGAGGGTCCATGCAGCAAGCCATCCTGTGCATGCAGACACGACCGCGATGAGGACGGCCACGGCAGCCACGTGGTGCATCCGACGCACGAGCAGTTCGGCCGCGGCGGCTGGAACGACGAGCATCGATACGACGAGCACGGATCCGACGGCTTCAAAACCGGCAACGGTTGCCGCAGCGGTCGCGGCCAGGAGCGCCGTCGTGATGCTGCCGACCGGCACGCCAACCGCTCTGGCGGCATCGATGTCAAACGCCGTGAACACCTGCATCCGCCAGGTGGCCGAGAGCATGAGAGCGACGAGCACGAGCACGACGGCGGCTGTCACCAGGGATCGCGGCACCATCACGCCCCCCACGGGCATCAGATCAAAGGCCGCCATCTCGAGCACGCCGAAGAGCACGCAATCAGGATCGAGATCGATCCGCGACGCGGCGAGCGAAACGATCACCACGCCGATGGCAAACAGCGTCGTGAACACCACGCCCGCACCGGCGTCCTCGGCGAGTCCGACACCAGACCGGAGCGTCTGCGTGAGCCAGACCGTGAGCAGCGCAGCCGCGACGGCTCCGATGATCACGAGTGGCCCGCCGAGACTTCCGCCAGCCAAGACTCCCACGACGATCCCAGGGAGAACCGCATGGGCGACCGCGTCACCCAAGAGGCTCATCCGCCGCACGACGAGGAACGTGCCGACCAGGGCGCACGAGGCCGACACCGTGGCCGCCGTGGCCATCGACCAACCGTGGAGGGCCCAGGCGTCGTTGGTCATCATGACGTGAGCCTGCGACGTGCGAGCAGTCCCCGTTCGGGCGCCACGAGAAACGAAACGCCGCAGATCGCAGCGGCCGCGAGGACGACGAGCGGGCCTGTCGCCAGCCGCGGAACGGCGGCGCTTCCGAGCACGCCAATGACGGCTGCCAGCAACCCAAAAATCCCCGCCAGCACGAGCATCGTGCTGACCCGTTCGGTCCACTGCCGGGCAGCCACCGGCGGAATCACGACAAGGGCGGTCACGAGCACCGCCCCCGCAGCCGGGAGCCCGACCACCACCATGACGGCCACGAGGGTCACGAGGACGATGTCGATCGCGGCCACGGGCCAACCCGTGGCCGCGGCATAGGCCGGATCGAAAGCGACCACCACCATTTCCTTGAACGAGCACGTCACCGCCAGGACCGCGACGAGCGACACGGTGGCCAGCAGAATCGCATCACCGGCTGTCAGCGCGGCGGTATGCCCGAGAAGAAACGTCCCGAGCCCGGCCGCCCCAGGGAGGCCACGGGTATTGATCCCCGCGAGCAACGCCACGCCGACGCCGAACGAAACGCCGATCACGATGGCCGTGGCGGCATCTTCCCGGGTCCGCGTGAAGCGACGGATCCCCACGAGTGTCACGAGCCCCGCCACTGCCGAGAGAAAGGCACCGATCGCGAGCATCGGAAGGTCGCGGCGGCCGGTCATGAGAAACGCCAACGCGACGCCGGCGAGCGTGGCGTGGGCCGCCGCATCGCCGACGAGCGGTCGCTTGCGGAGGACAGAAAGGCTCCCGACAACACCCGAAGCGAATCCAACCGCTGCCACGCCGCCGAGCACGACGAGCGTGTTGTAGGACAAGCCGCCGCTCACGGTGTGCGAACTCCCGTGGCCACGGCCTGCCCCAACACGTCAAGCACCTCGAGATGCCCGGAATACGTCGTGCGCAGGTTTTCAGGCGTCAGGACAGCGTCGGTTTCACCTGACGCGACCAGACGCCTGTCGATGAGGGCGACGCGGTCGAACCATTCAGCAGCCGTTCGCAGGTCGTGGTGGACGACCACCACAAGTTTCCCGGCATCACGCAGTTCGGAAAGCACGCCGAAGATGTTCTCCTGGGAGCGGACGTCGACGCCGGCGAGCGGTTCATCGAGGAGGTAGACGTCGGCCTGCTGGGCGAGCGCCCGCGCGAGAAACACCCGCTGTTGCTGCCCACCGGAAAGCCGTCCAATTTGGCGTTGGGCGAAGTCGGTCATACCCACGCGCTCGAGACACTCCGCGGCGAGGGCCCGCTCCTTGCGCCCGGGCCGACGAAACCAGCCCAGGCGCGGAAACGTGCCCATGAGCACGACGTCGGTGACGCTCACGGGAAAGTCCCAGTCTACCGTTTCGCGCTGCGGGACGTAGCCCACGCGGCCCCGGACACGATCGAGGGGCGCCCCGAAAAACCGAACCGAGCCTCCGACGACCGGCACGAGTCCGAGTGCGGCCTTGAGAAGCGTGCTCTTGCCGGCGCCATTGGGGCCGATGACGCCGAACAAGCACGGCTCATCGATCGCGAGGTCGACGTTCCAGAGCACGGGCCGACCGCCATAGGCCACGGTCAAGTCGTGAAACTCGATGATCGGAAGCACCCCCGGCCTGGTCACGGCCCGGCCTCCCCCGCGAGCGCCTCGACGATCGTATCGACGTTGGCCATGAGCGCCGCTTCGAGCGTCTCGTGCCCGCTCTGCTTGTCGCCGAGCGAATCGGAATAGAGTCTTCCGCCAAGCCGGACGGTGTGGCCCTGCGCCGCGGCTCCTTCGATGACGGCCTGGACGTTCCGATCGGCCACACTCGTTTCGACGAACACCGCCGGGATCTTTCGCGACACGATCATGTCGACGAGTCGATTGACGTCGGCGAGGCCGGCCTCGGCCGTCGTACTCGTTCCCTGTACGCCGACGACCTCGATGCCGTATGCCCGCCCGAAGTAGCGAAATGCATCGTGGGCGGTCACCAATACCCGCCGGCCTTCAGGAATGGTCACGATCCGTGCCCGCACCGCTTCATCCAGACCGCGCAATCTCGCGGCATACGCCTCGGCCCGCGTGCGATAGTCATCGGCATGAACCGGATCGATGGTCGCGAGGCCGGCCGCGACTTCGTGCGGCAACAGGCTCCACAGTTCGGCATCGAACCAAACGTGGGGGTCATGAAGGCCGGCGTCGGCGTCAAGGAGACGCTCCTTCGGAAGACGATCCCCGACGGCGATCACGGGCACTCGGGTTTCAAGTTTGCCGATCAGATCGGCGAGTCGCCCTTCAAGATGCAGCCCTGCGGAGACGACCAGATCGGCGGCCAGCAACCGCTCGGAGTCACGCGGTGTCGCCTTGTAGGAATGAGGATCGACACCGGGCCCGAGAAGGCACTCGACGGTCGCGTGGTCACCGGCGACCTGCCTCGCGAGATCCGCCACCATCGTCGTCGTGGCAACGACCCGGGGCACACCCTTTGAAACCGGCGAGGGGGAAGCCTTGCCGTCCGCAGCGCCCTTGGTGCACCCGACGAATCCGGCGAGCAGCCCAAGCAACGGGAGGAGGAGCCGGAGGGGCGACCCAGCCCGACGCCCTGGTTTTGAACTCCCAAAAAACGGTTTTTGAACCATCAAAAAAAGAATACCCGTCGCCGGCGATAGGCTGCAAGGGCGAAGCCAGGTTTTCGCCCGACCGGCGCGTTGACGGAAACAGAGGGCAGACTTACTTTCGAGAAGTGAACCAGGCGGGTGGAGCGCTCCCGTGCAGTCGACCTATTTCAAGCGGTTCCGAATGGAGGCGGACCTGACGGTCCTGCCTGGCTCCGCACCGCTCCCCCCCGGATACCGTTTTGTCTCATGGAATGAGGCCCTGGTAGACGTCCATGCCAGGACCAAATTCAGGGCTTTCCGTGACGAACTCGACGCGATTGTGTTCCCGTGCCTGGGCGACCTGGAGGGCTGCCGGCGGCTGATGCGGGAGATTCGAGGGAAATCCGGGTTTCTCCCGGCGGCCACATGGCTCATCGCGTGTGGATCGACGCCCGAGTCGCTCCAGTGGTGCGGCACGATTCAAGGGGTCGCCGAGCGCGGTGGAATCGGCATGATCCAGAACGTGGGGGTCGTGCCTGGCCATCGGGGGCTTGGACTTGGCCGCTGCCTGGTCGAGCGGGCGCTGGCCGGGTTTCGGATGCACGGGCTGGCGCGCGGGGCCCTCGAGGTCACGGTCGACAACACCCGCGCGGTGCGGCTCTACCAGCGGCTGGGTTTCCGGCGGCGGCGGACCGTGTACAAAGTGGTGGAGTCCGCTGCGGCAGAACCGGCTCTCGAAGCGGCCATGTTCTGACCGCAGGCCCGGATGTCAGGCTTTGGGGCGACGCGCCGCACGTTGAAGCATTCGAACCAAAACTTGTTTACCGCGACCCTCGCCAACGGCATTACCGTGCTGGGCGAGGAAATGCCGGGCGTGGAGTCGGTCGCGGTCGCGATGCACGTCGCCGCAGGGGGCATCCATGATCCGCCGGGCCGCTGTGGCTTGGCGACACTTTCCGGCGAGATGAGCCTCCGGGGTGCAGGCGGCCGCACCAGCCGGGAGATCGTCGACACGCTCGATGGGGCAGGTGCCGTCTGGTCGCACGGGGTGACCACGACCCACACCACCGTCGCCGCCGCGATGGTGCCCCGGCAGTTGCCGGAAGTCCTGGCCGTCTTCGCCGACCTCCTCCGACGCCCCGATCTTCCCGCCGACCAATTCGAAGCCGCCCAGCAGATGGTGCTCCAGACGATCGCCGGCATGGAAGACGATCCGGCCCATCGTGCCATCGCCGCCCTGAAACGACTCCACCTGCCGTCGCCCTGGGGGCTGCCGACAGAAGGCATCGCGACCGACGTCGAGACAGCCACACTGGATGATGTTCAGAATTTCTTGGCCCAACGCATGGGTCCGACCGGGATGATCGTGGCGATTGCCGGACGGATCGTGTGGCAGGATGTCCTGCGCCAGTTCGAAACACTTCTGGGAGATTGGCAAGGCGGCCCGGCGACCACGATTCCTACCGGCTCACGCGGTCCATTTGTCCAACACATCGACCACGATTCGCAGCAGACCCATGTCGCCCTCGCCTGGTCGATGCCCCCGGCCCGTGACGACGATTCGGCCAAGTGCCGCGCCGTGCTTTCCGTGCTGGGTGGAGGCACGAGCTCACGATTCTTCACCGAAGTTCGCGAGAAGCGAGGCCTCTGCTACGGCGTGTCGGCCGGCTATGCCAGCCAACGGGATTTTGGGCTGGCCATCTGCCATGCCGGCACCACGGCAGCCCGCGCGCAGGAAACGCTCGATGTGATGCTGGCCGAGATCGAGCGCCTTCCAGGCACGCTCGATGCCGACGAGCTTGAACGGGTGAAGGCGCGCGTGACCGCGGGCCTCGTCATGCAGCAGGAGTCGACGACCTCCCGGGCGGATTCCCTCGCCGGCCAGTGGTATCACCTCGGCCGGCTCCGCACGCTCGAAGAAGATCTCGCCCGCTATGACGCGCTCGACGTTCCCACGCTCGAAGCCTGGCTCGCAGCGCGGCCTCCGCGGGATCTTTCGGTCGTGTCGCTCGGCCCTGAACCATTGGAGGTGCCTCGTGCCGTTTCTGCATGAACGCCTCCCGAACGGCCTCGACGTGATCGCCGAGACCAGCGATTCGGCAGTCTCCACGAGTGTCGGTTTCTTCGTCGCGGCGGGTTCACGCGACGAGCGGCCGGGCATCGAGGGGGTGAGCCATTTTCTCGAACACATGGTGTTCAAGGGGACGCACGACCTCTCGGCCGACGACATCAACCGCGGCTTCGATCGACTCGGGGCGTCGGCCAATGCCTTTACGAGCGAAGAGGAAACGGTCTACCACGCGGCGGTGCTCCCGCGGTATCAGGATGACGCCGTCGAACTCCTCGCCCGCATGATGCGGCCAGCGCTTCGTGACGAGGATTTTCTCACCGAGAAGAAGGTGATCCTCGAAGAGATTCGAATGGTTGAAGACCAACCTCCATTCGGCGCCGACGACCGCTGCCAGGCCGCCTTCTTCGGTTCGCACCCCCTGGCCGGGAACGTGCTCGGCAGCGTGGCATCGATCGAGGCCCTCGACGTCTCGGCGATGCAGGCCTACCACCAAGAGCGCTATGCACCCTGCACGATGGTGCTCGCCGCTTCGGGGGCCGTGGATTTTCCGGCGCTCGTCGAGTCAGCGAAACGTCTCTGCGGCGAGTGGTTACCGGCGGCGCGTGAACCACGGGCCACGTCGTCGCTTCCTCGCGCCGCCGCTTGCCCAGGAAGCGAGCGGATCGTGCGGCCGGCCACGCAGGAATATGCGGTGCGGCTGACGGCGGCCCCGCACGAACATTCGCCCGACTATTGGGCCGCTGGGCTCCTGGCCACAATCCTCGGGGACGGCTCCGGGAGTCGGCTCTTCTGGTCGCTTGTCGACCCGGGTCTGGCGGAACAGGCGAGCCTGTCGCACCAGGACTTTCTGGATGCAGGCCTCTTCGTGACCCACCTCTCGTGCGAGCCGGAGGATGCCGATGAGATCTTGGAGCAGATCCTTGCCATCTACACTGCGGCGGCTCGAGGGGGCATCGAACCGCGGGAGCTCGACCGGGCCCGCAACAAGGCTGCCGGTCGCGTGGCGCTGGCGGGCGAGCGGCCGCGACGACGGCTGTTCGATGTCGGGCTCGAATGGGTCCACAACCGACGGTACCGATCGGTAGCCGACACTCTGGCCGATGTTGAATCGGTTACCCTCGATGCGGTCCATCGGGTTTTGGCCGACTGGCCGCTCGATGCCCCGTCGGTCACGGTCCTCGCCGGTCCGGCGGAGTGACGGCTCCTTCCGGCTCAGGCATAATCGGGGCCTTCATTCAGCAACCTTCCTGCGCTCCGATCCCATGATGCCACTTCTCGCCGACGCCAATCGATGGCTCGTTCCGTTGCCGCCTGTCTGGATGCTCGGAATCGCCACTCTCGTGACCGCACTGCTCGCGGTCGCTGGATGGGGCGTGCTACGACTGGCCTCGCCGCAGCTCGCGGAGGAAGCCAAGGCATCGCTCCGCGATGGATTCCTCGGCCCTTTGGCCTGGCTCGCCATCGCATTCTCAGCCGTTGCGATCGCCTTCACCCCGCTGGTGGGCCTGCCGCTGCCCCCGGATTTCACGTTGGCTGACTCCTCGGCGATCGCCCAAGTGACACGCTCCCTCGGCCGCATGACCTCGGCCAACGAGTCTCGGGAGACGGTCACGATCGGGCCCAAGTCGAAGTTGCAGCCGGTCGCACTTCCGCTGCGTCCTCAGGAGCTTCAGTTCCTGGAGTTCGTGAGCGACCAGCCGCTCGTGGTCCGCACACAGCAAGCCGTCGAAGGCTTTGCCCTCGTGAAAGAACCCGATGTCGTCCTCGAAGCGGGCAAACCCTGGAGCTGGAAACGTGCCGAAGGGGCGACGAACCCGTTTTTGGGTACGAAGGCCAAGCTCGAGGCGACGAGCGAAGCCGACGCGCCAGCTCGGCTCGATATCCGCTGGCAGCTCGTTCCGGAACATCCGCAGGCTGCAATTCTCCCGTGGGCGATCCTGATTCTCACCAGCATCGTCGCGGTCTACGCACTCTTCCGCCTCTCCTGTGGTCGTATCGCCGCCATCGCTTCGGCCACCACGAAGGAGGCGATCGGCCAGCCCCTCTTCGCCGTCGTCATCGTGGCGGGCATCACGCTCATCGCGACCTTCATCGTCATCCCGTACAACACGTTCGGCGAAGACGTGAAGATGTACAAGGACAGCGGCCTGACGCTCATCAAGGTGCTGGCCCTGCTCGTCGTCGCCTGGACGGCCGGCGTCGCCGTCTCGGAAGAGATCGAAGGCCGCACCGCGATGACCGTGCTCTCCAAGCCGCTGAACCGCTGGCAGTTCATCCTCGGAAAATTCGCGGGCCTCGTCCTCGTTGCCCTCCTCGTGTTCCTGATCCTTGGCAGCGTGCTGCTCGCGATGACCAACTTCAAGGTGGTCTACGACGCGCGCGAGAGCGCGAAGGTTGATCCCGTCTGGTGGGAGAGCGCCGACGAAATGATCACGGTCGTTCCAGGGCTGGCACTGGCCTTCTTGGAAACGGTCGTGATGGCCGCAATCGCGCTGGCCGCCTCGACGCGGCTGGGCACGGTCGCCAATCTCGTGCTGTGCTTCGCGGTCTATGCCCTCGGCCACCTCGTGCCGCTGATCGTGCAGTCGAGCGTCGGCAAGTTCGCGATCGTGCGGTTCACCGGTCGGCTCTTCGCCACGATTCTTCCCGTGCTCGATCACTTTTCAGTCGAGGCTGCGGTCGTGGGAGGCGTGCCGATTCCTTGGGACTACCTTGGCTGGGCCGCACTCTACGCCGCGCTCTACTCCGCGGTGGCGATCCTCCTCGCACTCGTGCTGTTCCAACACCGCGATCTGGCTTGAGGCGGCCCTCCGGCCGCCGCTGGCTCCTCCCGGCTCGCGTGGCAGGTACTCCCGGTGGGCTTCCGCGAGGGGCCGCCCGTGTCATGGAACCGGCGTAGAAAGCTGAGCGCAGCCCGGAAGGCGAAGCGAAGATTTCTCCGGACGCTGGCGGTGGCCACGATGGCCACGGCAAGCGTCCGGAGCCATGACACGGGCGGCCCCGAGCCACACAGGACGCGGACCTTACCGCACGATGCCTGTGCGGGCCGTGAGGCCGAGCGTCGCGAGGCTGCCGTCGGCGACGCCCGGCAGCGAAAACCATCCGGCATCGGCTGGACGATAGGCCTGGGCTTCGGCTTGGCCGTCAATGAAAACGGTGAGCCCTCGGCCGATTTTCCGCTCGATCTTCGGCCCGACAGTGACTCCGATCATGTTCGCTGTCTCGGTCGGTAGCAGCGTCGTCCGCACCTCGAGCGATTCGCTCCCCGACTCACGATCGTGCGAGAGGCCTATACGACCCGTCCACCGGGACGGCCCTTCGCGAAACCGTTCGGGATCAGCCGTCACGCCGGCAGCCACGTCGATCCAGTCGATCCGACTTTGCACCTCCGCAGCCATTGGCGCCGGGGCAGCATCGGGCCCCGATGGACCTCGTACCTCGATGCCTTTGAACTCGACCGGCGATTGTCGTTCTTGTGGCTTGTCACCCGCCTGGCGAAGGGCCGAGGCGACCGACCCGGTACCTTCGAAATCGCCCAACCCGAGACCTTCGAAGACGACCGGTGGAGGCTCGAATGGCGCGGGGGCCGAAGTGGCATCGTCCCATGCGGCCGCCGGCCCGGCGAGCATGGCGCTCGCGAGCACGACCCAAGGGGCACGTCGGCGAATCGGGGCAAAGAGCGAGTTGGTGCGCAACGGACAATCTCCTTTCGTTGGTATCGGCCAACCGCCAAGGCCACTCCTGGCCCGAGCGAAGGGGATAGGCAAGAAATGAGGATCAACCTGTTTTGCGGCGCGGAAACAGGGGGATCGTGGCGGTTTTGGGTTTTGCAGAGGGCCTGCCTCCTCCCAGCCGCGTCAACTCGAGGGCTTCCAGCACGCGGGCAGCCACCTCGACCGCCACGGCGCCCGCGGCTGCCGGCACGAGGGGTGAGGACCCCGTGCGAATCGCATCCAGAAGATCCCGATGCTCGGCCTCGATGGCGTTGGCATCGGGCACGGTCACCGTCTCGAGAGAAAGAACCTCCGCAAAGAACCGGTCCTTGAGCGAGGCTCGCTGCTCAGGTGGCACGGCCGCCGCCCGAAACGTTCCACTTCGGACATCCGACGACGGGGCGACAACTTCGACCGCTTTTGCTGTCAGGTCAACCGAAACCAGGCCGCCGGTGCCCCACATCGCGACCGTGCGCTCGGCTCGGGGGCTGATCCGCGACGCCGAGAGGTCAGCGATGAGGCCTGACGCGAAGGAGAGCCGGGCCCGCACAGAATCCTCGTGACCCCCGGCAGCCACGAGGCCCCGCGCCTCGACCTGCTCCAGGCGGCCGGGCTCCAGCGAGAGGACGAGGTCGATGTCATGAATCATGAGGTCATAGACCACGCCCACATCGAGGGAGCGAAACGTGAACGGCGTGAGACGACGAGCCTCGACATAGCTCACTTCGCCTGCTCGAGCCGCGGCGGAACGCCACGCTGGATTGAATCGTTCCACATGGCCCACGGTGACGATCCGTCCGAAGCGACGGGCGGCGATCATGATGGCCCGCGCGTCTTCCACCGTGGCGGCGAGTGGCTTCTCGACGAGCATGTCGATGCCGGCTTCGAGGAGCGGCAGGGCGACTCCGGCGTGCAAGCCCGTGGGGGCCGCCACGACCACGGCGTCGACACGGCCGATCAGGTCTCGAGGTTCGGCGAGTGCCAGGCAGCCGTGGGCCGTGGCCACCCGAAGCCTCGATTCCTCGAGTGGATCGACGACGGCGACGAGTTCCGCGTCGTCACGGCCCGCCAGGAGCTTGGCGTGAATGCTACCGAGGTGCCCACATCCGATGACCGCGGTTCGTGTCTTTGTCATGCAGCTCTCCTTCGCTCACGAGCCCTGCCATGCCGCCCTTCCTGCTGCTGCGCGAGAAACGCGAGCAACTCCTCGACAGCCGACTGGAGCATGCCCTGGGTTTGCAGAATGTCGCGAGCCGACTCGAGCCCGACCTTGGCGCGGTAGAGCAGCCGATGGGCCTCTGAAATGGCCTCGATGGCCTCGCGATCGAAGCCGCCTCGCTTGAGGGCCACGACGTTGATGCACCGCGGACGCGCCGGTGCCCCTTCGCAGAGCATGAACGGCGGCACGTCATGGAGCACGCGCGAGAGGCCGGCGACGAACGACCAACCACCGATCGTGGCCCAGTGGTGCACGGCGACCGCCCCGGAGAGAGACGCATGGGAGTGGATACGGACGTGCCCTCCGAGGAGCGTGCCGTTGGCGATCGTGACGTGATCCCCGATTCGGCAGTCGTGAGCGACATGGCTGGCTGCCATCAGGAAGTTGTGGCTGCCAATCGTCGTGAGGCCGTCTTCCTTCTCGCTGGCGCGGTTGATCGTGACGCCTTCGCGAATGAGGTTGTCGTCGCCGATCTCCACCCGCGTGGCTGTGCCCCGGTAGCTGACATCCTGCGGCTCGCCACCGATGACGCAGTTGGGGAAGATGCGATTGCGGGCGCCGATCACGACATGCCCCATGATGGTGACATGGTTCTCGAGCACCGTGCCTCGGCCGATCGTCGACTCGCCCGACACGACACAGTACGGACCGATCCTCACATCGGCCGCGAGCCGCGCTCCCGGTTCGACCACGGCCGTGGGATGCACCTCAGCCGGACGGCCCGCCAGCGGAACCGTCATGCCGTCGCCATGCTCGTCACTGTTTGCCTCAGGCACTGACACGCCTCCCGACGAGGGGCCGAAGCCGGGCCGCCAGCGCGGCATTGAGCCGATGGCCACTTCGACACGCCCTCACATGAGCATGGATCGGCCGCCCGGCCAGCGCGAGATCACCCACGAGGTCGAGAACTTTGTGCCGCACACATTCATCGGGCCAGCGAAGCTCATTGTCGATCGGCCCATCGTCACCGAACACGACAAGGTCACGACAGGTGACGTGCGTGGCCAGCCCTGACCGCGTGAGCCGCTCGGCCTCCGCGCTGCGAATGAAGGTTCGCGCCGCCGCCAGTTCACGGCGATAGAGCTCTGGCGTGATCCTCATCGAGAGCCCCTGTCTCCCGATTGGGCCCGGCCCGTAATCGAGGTCGTACTCAATGGAAAGCCCGGGATACACCGGCGGAAGGGCTTCGACCCAGGCATCCCCGTCCTCGACGCGACACGGTTCCCGCACCACCAGTGGCTCGAGCGGCTGACCCAGGCGCTCGAGGCCGGCTTCGAGCAGCGCCTCGACGTACGGTGCGGCCGAGCCATCGAGCCCGGGAAGCTCCTCCTCCGAGACCTTCACCAGGCAGCAGTCGATCCCAAGCCCGGCAAGCGCACTTGCCGCATGCTCGACCATCTGCACCGCGGCACCGGCGACCGCCAGATTGGTTCGGGCCGTGGCATCCACGCGATGCTCGACGGAGAGCGGGATACGCACCGACACATCACCGACGCGCCTCACAAAGACAATACCCGCCCCCGCCATGGCCGGCTGAAATTCCACGCGACACGGGCGGCCACTCCAGTAGCCCACACCAGCCACGGTCACTGCTCGGCGAATCGTCTGCTGCGGCCGTGGCTGCATGGCACTCGACACCCCAAAGACAAAGAAATGGCCGCCGCGGGCAGGCTGCGTTTCCGCGGCCCGCCACGCGACGGACCGGTATCAGCGACGAGGCTGCTGCGGCTGCCCGGCGACAGGCGTGCCATTGAGCATCCGCAGAATGTCGGGAGTGATGTCGATCTGCGAATCGTAGTAGACGATCGGCTTCGTGATGTTGCCGAGGATTCGATTGCGGTCCGTGCTGTCGACCGGGTCGCCATCGAAGCGATGCACGACGGCGATGCCATTCTCGCGAGCGAACTGGGCAACAGCCCGCTCGATCTGGCCATAGACCTGCATGTAGACCTGAGCCTCACGGTCCATGAAGTCCTTCTTTTGGAGCTGGGCCGTGACCTGAAAATCCCCCTGAGCCTTGGCAACCTCACCCTCGAGCTTGCGATACTCGGGCGTGCCGACATTGAATCCCTTGAGTTGCTCCATGAGACCGTTGATCCGATCCCGCTCGGCCTTGAGCGAGTTCTCGGCGGCGAGCACTTGATCCTTCATCTTGTCCATCTCGGCCTTGAAGGCCGTGTGATTCTTGAAGATGTAACCGACGTCAATGACCGCGACATGCGTCGGCGGCGGACCCGAGGCGGCTGGAGCGACAGGCCGGACAGCAGGCTGGCCCGGCACCTGGGCGTGGGCGGCCGACACCACAGTGGCGGCGACGATTGCAACGAAAGCCAGTTGCCTGTTCACGGAAATCTCTCCTCGGGTCGAAGGTAGTGTCGAAATCGGTGGCGAAGTCACGGTCGAAGTCGGTAAGGCAGCCAAGCGCGAAGTCGCATGACCGACGCCTGACGGCTGCCATCGAGATAATCCCGACGCGGGCGGGATGATGGCGGCAGACCCCCTCTGACTCAAGGGCATTTTTCTCGACAAAATCGCCTATCGCGGCGGCCCCAGCGTGACCTCGAGCGTCACTTCGGCATCACCACGAACCACCACGACCGCCACCGTGTCGCCTCCTTTGTGCTTCCGCAGCGCGGAATCGAAATCCTCGAGGTTCGTGATCGCGCTCTCGCCGAGTCGCACGATGCGATCCCCTCCTTTCAGACCACCCCGCGCTGCGGGCGAGTCTTTCGAGACACCAGAAATCGCGTATCCGTTGCCGGGCTTTCCAAACTCGGGAATGCTCCCGAAGTACGGCCGGTCTCCCCCGCGCGCGAACTGTGGCGACGCGATCTCCACATAGGCAGGCCGTTCGGGTGACTCGGCAATGTCACGAACGAGGTCGACAGCAAGCCCAGCGAGGCGAGCAAGTCCTTCGTAGTTGATCTTGTCGGCCGTGTCGGTGGGGCGATGGTAGTCGGCATGAGTGCCCGTGAAGACATGAAACACCGGGATCTTCTTGGCGTAGAAACTGGCGTGGTCACTCGGCCCGAACCCACCGGGCTCCTTGGCAACGTCGAAGCCATGGGCCTTGCCGAGCCGATCGACCAGGGCATCAAACGACCTGGCCGTGCCCGTGCCGTAGATGATCACTTTGTTGTCGGCGAGCCGGCCCACCATGTCGAAGTTGACCATCGCAACCGTGTCGTCGAGCGGCAGCACCGGGTTTGCCGTGTAGTGGGCACTGCCCAGCAGCCCGCGTTCCTCTCCTGAAAACGCCACGAACAGCACGTTGCGAGGAAGAGGCCCCGCGTCTGCCAGCCGACGGGCGACCTCGAGCAGCAGCGCGGTCCCGCTCGCGTTGTCATCGGCGCCGTGATGAATCGCTTGTTCGCCCGGCGCCGCCGAGGCGCTGCCGCCGAAGCCGAGGTGGTCGTAGTGGGCCCCGACGATGATCGTTTCACGGGCCGGAATCACGGGAGCGGCTGCCGTCGCAGCACGGCCCGCCCCACGAAGGAGCCCGAGGACGTTCCTGGCTTGCGTCTTCGTCCGTTCGATGGCGGTCGATCCGCGCAGCCGCCAGCCCTCGAGAGGACTGCTCGCAGGGTCAAGTGTCTCGTCGATACGGGCCTGAATGTCGTCGAGCGATTGCCCGATCGAACGGCGCATCACGTCATCGACCACCGATCGCCGGACATGGAGGACCGGCGTCGTGCGGCTGTCGGAGCCTTCGCCCGCATAGTTGAATCGCATCAATGGTTCGCCTTCGGCATCCTCGTCATCACAGAAGACGACAAGCCGGGCCTCGTGCTCGGAGGCATTCGCCAGCTTGCGTGTGAGCGCGGCGTGCTCCGACGTGAGATTGCCCTCGAAGGCTCCGTGCGGATCGTTCTTTTGTGGCTCCTGTCGAAGCACGATCACCGCCGCTCCCTTGGCCTTGGTGTCCGCTGCGAGCGGGGCGTAGTCGTCGTACTTCTCAGCCGGGGCCGTGATCCCGTAGCCCGCGAAGACCAGAGGGAGGTCGAACGTGCCCGACGCACCGATTGCCAGCGGCGTGAAGTCGCGGCCAAGTTCGAGGGGAATCACGGGGGCCACTCCCGAATCGTCGGGCGGACCGATGATCTCGACCGTATTTTTTTCAGAAGGGCCGAGCTTCGCTTCGAGGGTCATCTCAAAGGGCTGATAGGGCTCGGGCCGTTGGTCGGGGCTCTCGAGTCCGATCCTGGCGAATTGTTTTCCGATCCAATCGGCGGCGGCATCGATCCCCGGTGTTCCCGGACCGCGTCCTGCTCGTTCGGGCGCGGCCAGCCACTCGACATCCGCTCGGAGCCTGGCCTCGATGCCGGAATCGGATGACGCTCGCGTTCGCACTGGTGCCGGGCTGACGCTTGCATCCGCCGCGCGCAGTTCCGCCGGACCGCCCCAGGCGGCCGCAACGATCCCAAGGATCCAAGGTGCCGGTGATCGAAAACCTCCCATTCCGCGCATCTCCGTCGTGGCCTGTCGCCGCCGATCCATTCGGGCGAATCCGTGGCATTGTACGCATCCTCACGCCACCCGATCGGCACGCCGCTTTCACGTTTGACGACATCGTGCGACAATATCGGCTCTCGGGTTTCTTTCCTCCGGTGCCGCCACGCCCTTGCCAGCGCTCTTTGTCATACAGGGATTCAACCGCGGCACCCGTTTCGAGATCACCGACGATCTCGAGGCGATCACGATCGGCCGTGAGGCTGGCAACTTCGTGAAGCTCGATGACCACGAGGTATCGCGCCGGCATGCCGAGATCCGCCGCGTGGGCAACGACTTCATCGTGGGCGATCTCCGAAGCTCCAACGGCACGTTCTTGAACGACGCGCGCGTGGAGCGAGCCGAGTTGGGAAACGCCGACCGGATTCGTGTGGGCCGCACGGTCCTGCTTTTCTCGAAAGACGGCACCGAACCGTCGGAATCCCATGCCTCGATCGATATCGTGCCCGCCTCGTCCCCGGCCGACGGCTCCCGCATCGTCCGGAGCCTGCCGGAAGACTCAATCAGCATCGCAGCGGCCGGCGAACCGCAAAACAACTGGTTGGCGCGGGCACGCAGCAACGTGCAGGTGATGTACCGCACGGCCTTGGCCGTGAGCCACACCCTCGATATCGATGAACTGCTCGGGCGCATCCTCCAACTCGTCTTCGAATGGGTCGAGGCCGACCGCGGCTGCATCATGCTGCTCGACCCGGAAACCAAGGAGCTCCGATCGAAGGCTCGCCGGGATCGCCAGGCGGGCGCCACCGAAACGATGGCGATCAGTCGCACGATCCTCGATTATGTGCTCGAGAAGTCAGAGGGGGTCATCACGAGTGACGCCCAGGACGACGATCGTTTTTCCGGTGGGCAAAGCGTGTCGGCCAACCGCGTCCGGGAAGCGATCTGTGTCCCGATGCGAGGCCGTTACGGAACCGTCGGTGTCATGTATGTCGACACGACCGTGCCGCTCATGAAATCGCTCGAAAAGCGCCGTTTCAATGACGAGCACCTCAAGCTCATGATCGCCATCGGCCACCAGGCGGCGCTCGCCGTCGAAGACACGACCTACTACTCGGCGATGGTGCAATCGGAGCGGCTCGCGGCCGTGGGCCAAACGATCGCCACGCTGTCGCACCACATCAAGAACATCCTCCAGGGGATCCGCGGCGGCAGCTACCTCGTCGAGATGGGCCTGGAAAATGAAGACTTGGCCGTCGTCCACAAGGGCTGGGACATCGTTCGCCGCAATCAAGACAAGATTGCGTCGCTGGTCATGGACATGCTCTCATTCAGCAAGAATCGCGAGCCCGATCCGGTGCCGAGCGATCTGGCGAGCCTTGTCGACGACGTCGTAGAAACGGTTCGACAACGGGCTGACGAGTCGGCCGTCGCCATCCACTGGGATCGCCCTACCGACCTCCCGCGGCTGGTCTTCGACCCTGAGGGCCTTGCCCGAGCGGTACTCAACGTCGTGACCAACGCGCTCGACGCAGTCGAGGGCCGCGACCATCCTGCGGTCGCGATCTCGGTTTCGATTGACGATTCCACCGGACTTGCCCGCGTGACCGTCGCCGACAATGGCGCCG
>CAZCHF010000033.1:0-43915 GCA_964498325.1 uncultured Candidatus Kuenenia sp. | reverse complement strand
AAGCCGCCGACCACCGATGCCCCGCATCCATTGACTCCGGTCTTGGAATTCGCGCGAAAGGAGCAAGCCTTTCTACGAAACACAGTGAAAGGCTTTACCTGCCGACTGGTGAAGCGCGAGCGGATCGAAGACACGTTGCAGGACTACCACTACATCGACATGGAGGTGCGCGAGGAGATTCGCAGCGGCGAGCGAATCGAGAAACCGCTCAGCATATTCTTGAGGTTTCTTGGGCCCGACGATGTGGCCGGTCGCAGGGTGCTTTACGTCGAAGGCCAGAACGAAGGGAAGATGGTGGTTCGCAACGGTGGCAAACGGTTCGCGCATGTGGTCGTGAAGATCGACCCTCGTGGAGAGCGAGCCAGTCGCGAAAGCTTGGTGCCGATTACCGAAATCGGCTTCGAACAACTGCTGAGCCGGATGATCGCGATCCTCGAGACACACGCGCGTGTCGATACCACTGGGGAGAACACCGAAGTGCGTCGCATCGCGGGCGCGAAGTTGGACAAACGCCCTTGCACCGTGATCCGGATCACGCATCCCGAGAAACAAGTCGGCCTGAACTTTCATGAAGCCAACGTGTTCGTGGACGACGCGCTCCACGTCCCCGTGCGCGTCGACTATTCGGAATGGCCTGAACAACCCGGTGCCGCACCTCGCCTGATGGCCGAATACTCCTACACCCATCTCGAGCTCAACCCCACCCTGGGTGACGACCATTTTGACCCTGCCCTCCTCAGGGCGCATGAGCTGGATTGAGGCCGTTCAGCGGCACGCGGGCGGCAACCCGCAACCTCCCCACGCTTGCCGAAGGGCCATTGGTGGGCCTATCCTCACGGCACGCGTCAGGAAGCGGAACACCCCGGGGCGAATGCACATGCCGAACTGGCACCGGCTCGGACCGGCCGACGATTTCAAGGCCCCGCCGCTGAGGCAGCTGACGATCGGCGACCTGACGATCGGCGACCTGACGATCGGCGACCTGGCGATCGCGCTGTCATACGCCGACGGGGAGTTCGGCGCCATTTCGGGCGTGTGCAATCACGTCGGCGGGCCGCTCGGCGACGGCACGCTCAACGCCGAGGGGTATATCGTCTGTCCGTGGCATGCGTGGCACTTTCATCGGCTGACAGGACTGGCCCGCCCCGGCATCCCGTCGGCCGTGCCGCGCCACGAGGTGAGGATCGATGGTGGCGACCTGTTCGTCGACCTCGCGCCGGCCACGCAGCGCCTGCATGCCCCACACCCGCAGCATCCGTTGTCGCGCGAGATCCGGCGTGAACCGGGCCCGCTGCGCGTCGTCGGCATTTCGACGACCGTGATGAACCGCGACTTCCCGCGTTACTCGACGTCGGACGCGCTGCTGCAATCGGCCTTGTCGCAAGCCAAGGACGACGGCGCCGAGACAAAGCTGATCCGGCTGAACGACCTGTCGTTCAAGCACTGCGAGGGCTATTACTCCAAGAGCGCCGGGGCCTGCACATGGCCTTGCACGATCACGCAGTTCGACCCGGGTGATCAACTCGATCGCGTGTACGAAGCCCTGATTTTTTGGGCCGACGTGGTGTTGATCGCCACGTCGATCCGCTGGGGCTCGCCGAGTTCGCTATACTTCAAGATGATCGAGCGGATGAACTGCGTGCAAAATCAGATCACTCTCGAAGATCGGGTGATGATTCGCAACAAGGTCGCCGGCTTCGTCATCACCGGCGGGCAGGACAACATCCAGCAGGTCGCCGGGCAGATGATGATGTTCTTCGGCGAGCTCGGCTTCAGCCTGCCGCAATTCCCGTTCGTGGCCCATAGTCGCGGCTGGTCGGCCGAAGACATGGAAAACAATGTCGCGCAGGTGAAGGACGACACGGCCCTGCACGACGGCGCGAAGGCCCTGGCAGGTCGCTGCCTGCAACTGGCAGGTGGCCTGGTCGAGTGCGAGGCCCGGAAGACCGTCGAGCGCGGCGGCCGCAAAGCCGACGGCTCGCGATAAAGAATTTGCCGCGTTGTCGACGTCGGCACCTGGCCCGGCGAGCGGCGGCGACCGTACGCGGTCACATGAGCGGTGGCTTGCCAAGGGAGCGACGGACGCTCGAGAGCTGGGCGAGGTGGAAGCCGAAGTGATTCGTGAGGATGAGCGCCACCGCATGGTCTACGGACTGAAGCGACGTGTTCTGAAAGAAAGGCACCCCGTGGGGGCGGGCGAGGGCTTCTGGCGAGGCCACTTCATACGCATCCCGCAGTGCGGCGTAGTTCTTTTGAACTGCCGCAACGAGCGTCGCCTTGGACAAGCCAAGCGGTTCCGTAACAACAGGGTCAGCGCTCCCAGGGCCAAATGACTCGGCCCAACCCGGTGGACCGCCGCCATCGACGCCGAGAAGTTGGCAGCCAAAGCCGCCAACCAACGCGAGGTGGCCAAGCAGCCAGAGCGGCGTGTGGCCGTGCCCGAGAGCCGGCAATCGCAGGTCTGACTCCGAAATGTCGGCGGCGATTTTTTCGAAAGCTCCCATCTGAAACACGTTGATCGCACATGCCGTCTTCATGAATCCCACCGCTCCTTTTCAAATGGACTGAACACCGCACCACGCTGGTCGACAATAAGGTTTAACGCGACGGAAGTGCCGGGGTGCGCCTAACTTTTAGACACCCGCTGAAGCCTTGCGGGCCCGGAACGCCGCGAGGGCAGCCTGCCCCTTGGCCAGCCGATCCTCGAGTTCGGCAAGTTGGGCCCGCTCGGCCGCGATGACGGCCTCTGGAGCCCGTGACGTGAAGGTTTCATTGGCAAGCTTGGCCAGCTTTGCCTTTACAAACCCCTCCGTCTTGGCGTTGTCCTTCTCGAGCCGGGCGATCTCGGCGTCGACATCGACCAGGTCCGCCAAGTCGACAAACACCTCGCACCCGGCGATGGAGACCGTCGCGGCCCCTGGCTGGCCTTCCACGTTGGGGCCAATACCAATCAGGTCGACCGCGGCCATCGACTCGATCGCGCTCTGCATGGGTGCGAGCAATTCCGCAGCATCCTGTAAGGCGCGGATCGCGACCGGTACTTTCTTGCGGGGCGGAACATTTTGGCGTGAGCGAATCTCGCGGATGCCTCCCACCACCGCGAGGAAGGTCGCGAACTGCTGCTCGGTGCGGCCGTCGATCCATTCCGCCGGCGGGAAGGGCCAGCGTGCCGTCATGATCGACTCGGGAAGCGGCGCGGGCGCGTCGTCCCACGGCATGCGGCGACTGCCGGCAACTTCGCGCAGTTGCTGCCAGATCTCCTCGGTCACGAACGGCATGATCGGATGGAGCAGCCGGAGGATCGTGTCGAGGCCGAGGAGGAGCATCGCACGGGCTCGATCGCGGTGCGAGGGATCGGCAAGGCGGCTCTTGCACAGCTCCAAGTACGCACTGCAAAACTCGTCCCAGGCGAAGCCGTAGAGTACGCGGGCCAGTTCGGCGTAGCGGTATTCGTCGATGGCCGACGAGGCGGCGCGGGCGACGGTTGCAAGACGGCTCGCGAGCCAACGATCCTCCAGCGGGGAGTCGGCATCGATGCTCACACAGCTCGCGCTCGATGGCGCCGCCGCCGTCGCAGCTTCAAAATGCATGAGGACGAACCGGGTCGCATTCCAAAGCTTGTTGGAAAAATTCCGGCCCGCCTCGAATTTTTCACTCACGGCCGGGCCGCGGGGCAGAGCGAGGTCGGCCTCGCTCGAAGCCCACTGCGTGCGGAACGCCTTGCCGCACTTCGGGCAATCCAGCCGCGGCTTGGTCCGATTCTGCGCGGTCTGCTCGATCATGTGGCCGCAGGACGGGCACTGAAAATCGACCGGCATCCGCACGTCTTGCGTCTCGGTGGCCATGCCGGCCAGCGCAAAACGCAGGGCATCGGCGCCCAGGGCTTCGACGACGTCGACCGGATCGACGCCGTTGCCCTTCGACTTGCTCATCGTCTCGCCGTAGCGATCGAGAATCTTCGGGTGAATGGAGACTTCCCGAAACGGAATTTCTCCCGTGTCGAAAAGCCCCATGATCACCATCCGCGCGACCCACAACGTGAGGATGTCACGGCTCGTGACGAGGCTGGTCGTGGGGTAGAAGCAGGCGAGCTCCGGCGTGGCCGCCGGCCAGCCGAGCGTCGAGTGCGGCCAGAGAGCCGAGGAGAACCAGGTGTCGAGGACGTCGGGATCCCGCACGAGTTTTTTGTCACCGATCGCCTCGACGGGCAGATCCTCGTCAGACGAGCAGACAAAAAACCCATCGGCTCCGTCAGCCTGCCACGCGATCGTGTCACGCTCGCCGAGGGCCGCCTTCAAGTCAGTCTCGGTGACGCCGGTCACGTGCCAGATCGGGATGCGGTGCCCCCACCAGAGCTGACGGCTGACCGGCCAGTCGCGCTTCTCCGAGAGCCAGTCGACGTAGCCCTTCGCGTAGCGCTCCGGCACGATCCGAATCCGGCCCGATGTGACGGCATCGATCGCGGGCTGTGCGAGTTCGCCCATCTTGATGAACCACTGATCGGCAAGGTACGGCTCGATCGGCGTTTTGGAGCGGTCGGAATGGGCCAGATCGATCACACGATCTTCAACCTGCACGAGCTGGCCGGCAGCCTCGAGATCCGCCACCACCCTCTCGCGGGCCTTCTTCATCGTCAGGCCAGCGTACGGGCCCGCCGCGGCATTGAGCGTGCCATCGGAATTGAGAATGTTGACCATCGGCAGCGATTGCCGCAGGCCGACGTCGTAGTCGTTGGGATCATGGGCCGGCGTGATCTTCACGCACCCACTGCCCATCTCAGGCTTCGCCCACTCGTCGGCGACGAGCGGAATCGCGCGGCCAAGGAGCGGCAACCGCACCTGCCGACCATCGCGAGCCATCGCCGCAAGGGTTTTGAGGGTGAGCAGCAATTCAACGCGACGAGCTTCGAGATCTGTCAGCGCCGCATCGATCGCCGGCTGCTCTTTGGGCGACGCGGCCACGCGCTTCTCGCGTAGGTCTCGCTCCACGGCATCGAGCGCGGTCGACGGATCGGGGTGAACGGCCACGGCCGTATCGCCCAACAGCGTCTCTGGCCGGGTCGTTGCCACGGTCACGCTGGTTGGCTCACCCGGCTTCGGATCGATCACGTCGTAGCGGATGTGCCAGAAGTGTCCCTTCACCTCTTCATGAAAAACCTCGTCGTCGCTGACGGCGGTTTGAAGGAACGTGTCCCAGTTCACGAGCCGCTTGCCGCGGCGAACCAGCCCCCGCTCAAAAAGCCGGAAGAAGGCCTCGCGGACGGCGCCGGCGCACTGGTCGTCGAGCGTGAAGCGCAAGCGATCCCAGTCACAGCTCGCCCCGAGATCGCGGAGCTGATCGAGGATGCGCTTTTCGTACTGCTCCTTCCAGGCCCAGATCCGCGCGACAAGAGCTTCACGCCCAAGGTCATGCCTGGATTTTTTCTCCTCTTCAAATATTCGCCGCTCGACGACGGCCTGCGTCGCGATGCCGGCGTGGTCGGTGCCCGGCATCCAGAGCGTCCGATAGCCCTGCATCCGTCGAGCCCGCACCAGAATGTCTTGGAGCGTGTTGTTGAGGGCGTGGCCGAGGTGGAGGGCGCCGGTGACGTTCGGCGGCGGAATGACGATCGAGAAGACGCGTGCGTCCGTCACCCCCGGCGGCAGCGGCTCGGCATGCCAGGCTCGTGTCGCATCCCAGAGGGCCCGGCAGCGGGCCTGGGCGGCGCGGTGATCGTAATGCTTGGAGAGGGAGGGCTCGGTCATGGTGGTCCTGTTTTCTGCGCGTGCGTCAGCGGACGCTTGCCAGAAAATAGTGGAACGAGTCGGCCAAGGCGAGCCAGGATGCCTCGATCACGTTCTCGCTCACGCCCACCGTGCCCCAGACCCGCTCGCCGTCCGTGCTCTCGATCGAGACGCGCACCTTCGCGGCCGTCCCTTCCTGGCCGTTGATCACCCGCACCTTGTAGTCGAGCAGGTGCATCCGGGCGATCACCGGATAGACCGGTTCAAGCGCCTTGCGGAGGGCCGCGTCGAGAGCGTTCACCGGGCCGTCGCCTTCGGCGACTTCGTGTCGCGGGCCGCCGGCCACCAAAAGCTTCACGGTGGCCAACGTCCTGATGTCGCCTTCGCCACGGCTTTCGACATCGATGTTGTAGCGCTCGCACGTAAAGATCGGCCGGAACGTGCCCGCGATCCGATCAACCAGCAAATCGAACGAAGCCCCGGCCGCCTCAAACTGCCAACCGTCGTTTTCAAGCTGGCAGACCTCGGCAAGAACTTTGTCGAGCAGCGCACGGTCGTCCTTGACGTCGGCTCGCGTGACGAGCGCGGCGATGTTGGACCGCCCCGACAACTCGCTCACGAGCACGCGGCGAGAATTGCCGACGGCCTCGGGCGAGATGTGCTCGTACGACTCTGCCACCTTCGAGACGGCGTGAACGTGCATGCCCCCCTTGTGGGCAAACGCGCTCGAACCGACAAAGGGCTGCCCGGGGCGGTACGACATGTTCGCCGTTTCGTAGACGAACCGCGAGAGTTCTGTGAGGTGCGATATGCCGGTGCCACCGAGGACCGAATAGCCCTGGAGCTTGAGGGCGAGGTTCGCCACGACCGAGACGAGGTCGGCGTTGCCGCACCGCTCGCCGATGCCGTTGATCGTGCCCTGAACTTGGACACAGCCAGCGGAGACGGCAGCGAGGGAATTCGCGATCGCCAGGTCGCAGTCGTTGTGGCAATGTATGCCAAGGGGCACGGGGGTTCCCGCGGCTTCGAGCGCCGTGGCGGCCGCTCGCGTCATCGATGCCACTTCATCCGGGAGCGTGCCGCCATTGGTGTCACAGAGAACGATCCTTGTCGCACCGGCGCGGGCCGCGGCAACAAGCGTCTCAGCGGAGTAGGCAGGATCAAGCTTCCAGCCGTCAAAAAAATGCTCGGCGTCATAGAACACCTGGCGGCCAGCCGCGACGATGTGGGCCACCGTGTCGGCGATCATGGCGAGGTTCTCCTCGCGCGACACGCCAAGGACCTCGGACACGTGGAAGGCGGATGTCTTTCCCACGATCGTGACGATCGGCGTTTCGGCGTCGAGCAGCGCCTTCATCCCGGGATCGGCTGCGGCCGTCATGCCGCGGCGGCGGGTCATGCCGAAGGCCACCACCTTCGCGCGGGCAAGGCCGAGCCCGCGGACGTTCTCGAAAAACTGCGCATCCTTGGGGTTTGAGAGCGGGTAGCCCCCCTCGATGTAGTCGACACCGACCTCGTCGAGCCGCCTGGCGATCGCGAGCTTGTCGGCGAGTGAAAAATTGACGCCCTCGCCCTGAGAGCCGTCGCGAAGCGTGGTGTCGTAGATCTCGATCGTGCGCATGGTGTTCATGAGGGTTGATTCACGAGAATAGCAAGACGTGCCAGGCGCTGGGAGCGAGAGTGGCCCTTGCCCTCGGGAAACGTGTAAAAATGCATGCATAGATCACGGCTTCCGGAGGCAACGCTCATGATTCGGTGCGCAGCAGTGGGGCCACACGTGGCACTGGTCGTCGGTCTCTTCGCCCAGGTGGCGGGTGGGAAAGAGCCACCTCCTCCGTTCTTCGAGGGTGTCTCGGCGTGTCGCCGCGAGGTCACGACCGATTCGCCAGAGGCCCAGCGGTATTTCAACCAGGGGCTCGCATTTCTCTACGCGTTCAATCACGACGAGGCGATTCGGTCGTTCGAGCAGGCGGCCGCGATCGATCCCCGGTGTGCGATGGCATGGTGGGGCATCGCGCTTGCCAATGGCCCTCACATCAACAATCCCGTGTTGCCTCAGGAACGCGCCAAAGCCGCGTGGGCTGCTCTTGAAAACGCCCACGCCGAAAACGACGGCGAAACTCCGACCGAAGTGGCACTGATCGAAGCGCTGAGCCACCGCTACGCTGAGGAACCTCCGGAGGACCGAAAAATTCTTGACGAGGCCTACGCCGCGGCCATGCGGAAGGTGTGGCACGCACACCCGACGGACCCCGATGTCGGGGCCCTCTTCGCCGAGTCGATGATGGATCTCCGGCCTTGGGATCTGTGGCTCCCGTCGGGCGAGCCCCAGCCCGGCACGGAGGAGATCGTCCACACGCTCGAGGCCGTGCTCACGCAGCACCCGAATCACTCGCTGGGTCTGCATCTCTACATCCACGCCATCGAAGCGTCGCCTCACCCGGAGCGGGCTGCGGCCCCAGCCGATCGCTTGCGCGACTTGCAGCCCGGCCTCGGGCATCTCGTGCACATGCCGTCACACATCGACGTGCGGGTGGGCAACTGGGCGAAGGCCGTCGAGGCCAACGCGAAGGCGGTCAAGGCCGACCGGGCGTATGGTGAGCGGTCTCCTCATCAAAACTTCTACCGAATCTATATGGCCCACAACCATCACATGCTCGCCTTCGCCGCGATGATGCGCGGCCAACGTCAGCAGGCCACCGAGGCCATCGATGCAATGGTGCGCGAGATGCCGGCCGACTGGGTCAAGGAAAACGCGCTGATGGCCGACGGCTTCCAGGCCATGCCGCTCGAGGTACTCGTGCGATTCGGCCGATGGGATGCCATCCTCAATGCCCCGGAGCCGCCGGTATATCTGCCGGTATCACGTGCCCTGCGGCATGCTGCACGCGGGATCGCCTTCGCCTCCAAGCATGAACCGGCTACGGCACGCAAGGAGCTGGCAGCGTTCATCGAAGCCCGAAAACGTGTCCCCGAGAACGCCGTCGTCGGCAACAACAGGGCCTGTGACGTGCTTGATGTCGCTGGGCACTTGCTGACCGGCGAGATTCTCGTGCGCGAAGGAGAGGCTGACACTGGCATTGGCGAGCTTCGAAAGGCCGTCGCGGCTGAGGATGCCCTCAAGTATTCGGAGCCTCCCGACTGGATTCACCCGGTGCGGCACGCGCTCGGAGCCAACCTGCTTGCCGTGGGCCGGCCCGCCGACGCCGAGGCGGTCTACCGCGAAAGCCTCGGTCGACTCCCGAACGATGGCTGGGCGTTGTACGGCCTCGCGCGAAGCCTCCGATTGCAAGGCAAAAAGGCCGAAGCCGAGACCCATGAAGAACTGTTTGCCGAGGCCTGGAAGGATGCCGATGTGACAATCACGTCGTCCTGCTTCTGCCAGCCGGGCAGCGAGGAATGACCCGTGAACGAAGTCAATCGATCGAATGTGTCCAGGGTCACCATCCTCGCCCGCTGGATCGCGTGGCTTGCCGTGTGCCTCGTGGCCGTGCCCGACAGCGGCGCCCACGGACAGGTGCAGGTGGTCGGAAAAGTCTCGCTCTCGGGGCTGGTCGAGACGGTGACGAAGGAGGGCATCACGGTGCGCGATGCCGAGGGCACGCGCCACGAGGTGCGGGTGCAAGGGCCGACCCAGCAAGGGGTCGCCCTGTCCGACGGCACGCTCTTGTCGGCACCCGGAAAGGTGCAGGTGAAGGCGGAGTTCTCCGCAGCCGGACTCAAGCCGGGCCAGAACGTGCGCTTCCGCTGCCAGATGGATGCCACCGGAAAGGTGAGCGGCACGGTCAGCGCGTTCGACGTTCTCGACACCGAGAAACCGTCGTTTGGAGTCGTCACCGTCGACCCGGGAGCAGACGGTCCGAAATCGAAGATCCCAGTTGACCGCGAGGTGACCGCGGCGGTGAAGTCCGTCCTCTCGAAACGGGTCGTCGTCGAGGTGCCCCGCGAGCACGCATTCAACAAGAAGACGGTCTTCACATGCCCGCTGGCCGATGACGCGATCGCGCGACTCACGACCGCCGACCCCTCGCGGATCGAGCCAGGTGCGCGGGTTGTGAAACTCGAGGCCCTCAAGCTTCAGATGGGTGATGTCGTCTCGCAGCTTCTCGAGGTCGAGAACCAGGCCGCCAAAACCGTCGCCGACAGGGGAGACGACGCCCTCGAACGGAAGTACCGCACGCTTTCGGATGACCCCCCGGCCCAGCCAAGACTCGTGCGATCGCAGCACTTCGCGTTCATGACGGATGTGTCTGACCGCGAGTGGGCGGTGATCAGCGAGAAGCTCGAGCGGATGGTGAAGGCCCTCGAGACATTCTTGGGTCGGAAGATGACCGGTGTCGTCGAGGGTTTTGTGGCCAAAGAACTGGGCAAATTTCCGCCGGGCCTGATCGACGAGCCATTTGGTGTCGAAAAAATTCGTCGCGGCGAAGGCGTCTGCATGAACTCCCGGCTAGGGAACCAACGGCACGCGCGGCTGTATTCGTGTGCTGATCACGGGGTGATTCAGCACGAGTGCGTTCACGGCATCTGCCACCTGGCCTTCGGTTCGACGGGGCCCACGTGGCTCTCGGAGGGCCTTGCCGAGCTTGGTAACTACTGGAAGGAAGGAGATCGGGCAATCGACGTCCCGGCTCCGGTCATGGTCACCATCCAAAACGCCACGCCGAAACGAAAGCTGCTCGAGATCGCGATCCCAGGACGGACCGACTCTGGCACCTGGCAGGATTACGCCTGGCGGTGGGCCTTGTGCCATCTGCTCGCCAACAACCCGAACTATTCCAAGCGATTCGTGCCGCTGGCGATCGCGCTGATGGAAGAGCAGCAAGGCGCGTCGTTCGAGAGCGTGTACGGTCCGGTCGCCAAGGAGATTTCGTTCGAGTACGACCAGTTTCTGAACACAGTGGGCAACGGATACCGGTCGGACCTCACGGCCTGGCCCTGGAACGCGAAGTTTCAGAAGCTTGGCTCCACAAGTGAGGTGAAGGTGAAGATCAAGGCCCAGGCCGGATGGCAGGCCGGCCGAGTGCTCGTCGACGCGGGCGCGGCCTACGAGATCACGGCCGACGGCACCTGGAGAATCGCGGCTGCCGGAAAGCAACTCGATGCCGACGGCGAGGCAGACGGCCGCGGTCGGCTCGTGGGCGCCGTGTTCTCCGACTTCACGCTGTCCAAGGAGCTTCCGCTCGGGAAGAAGACGACACTCAAGGCCCCGAGCTCTGGTCAGCTTTTCCTGCGCTGCGTCGACACCTGGTGGGAGCTGGCCGACAATGACGGCGAGATCACCGTCACGATCCGCCGGGCCCCCTGATCACTGGTCAACGCGCCGCGGCCGCGCGGTAGCGGCGAATGAGCGTAGAGGTCGAAGCGTCGTGGTGGTCGAGCGGCGCGTGTGACCCAGCAGCCAGTTCGGGCACGATCCGGTTCGCGAGCACCTTGCCAAGCTCCACGCCCCACTGATCAAAAGGATTCACATCCCAGATCGCGCCGGCGGTGAACGTGGCATGCTCGTAGAGCGCGACGAGGCTTCCGAGCACGTGTGGCGTGAGCCGCTCGGCCAGGATCATGCTGCTCGGGCGGTTTCCGGGGAATGTCTTGTGCGTGACGAGATGCTCCGGAACGCCGTCGGCCCGGACTTCCTCGGCCGACTTCCCGAAGGCGAGTGCCTCGGCCTGGGCAAAGCAGTTGGCCATGAGAAGATCGTGGTGCTTACCGAGCGGATTGAGCGACCGGAGGAAGCCGAGGAAGTCGCACGGGATGAGCCGCGTCCCCTGATGGATGAGTTGGTAGAAGGAGTGCTGGCCATTCGTGCCGGGCTCGCCCCAGTAGATCGGGCAGGTTTCGTAGTCGTCGATCACGCGACCATCGAGCGTCACCCGCTTGCCGTTGCTCTCCATCGTAAGTTGCTGAAGGTAGGCCGGAAACCGTGAGAGGTACTGGTCGTAGGGCAGGACCGCGATCGTGTGGGCCCCGAGAAACGTCGTGTTCCAGACGGCGATGAGACCGTGGAGGACCGGCAGATTGGTCTCGAACGGCGCCGTCCGATAATGCTCGTCCATCGCATGGAACCCGGCCAGCATGTTGCGAAAGTTCTCCGGGCCGATGGCCAGCATCGTGGAGAGGCCGATGGCCGAGTCCATCGAGTAGCGGCCGCCGACCCAGTCCCAGAAGCCGAACATGTTCTCGGTGTCGATCCCAAAGGCTGCCACCTCCTTCACATTGGTCGAGACGGCAACAAAATGCTTGGCAACGGCGGCCTCGTCACCGAGCGCCGCGAGGGTCCACTCGCGAGCGGTGCGGGCGTTGGCAAGGGTTTCCTGCGTCGTGAACGTTTTTGATGAGACGACAAAGAGCGTTTCGGCCGGGTCGAGGTCGTGCACCGCTTCGGCAAAATCGGTGCCGTCGACGTTCGACACGAAGCGGAACGTGAGGGCTCGGTCGGCATAGTGCCGAAGCGCCGTGTAGGCCATCACGGGCCCGAGGTCGGAGCCACCGATGCCGATGTTGACGACCGCCCGGATGCGCTTCCCCGTGTGGCCCAGCCAGCCACCGCTGCGCACGCGATCGCAGAACGCGGCCATCTGGTCGAGCACCTCGTGCACTCCGGGCACGACGTCGGCACCGTCAAAACGGATCGTCCAGCCGCGAGGCGCACGAAGGGCCACATGGAGGACGGCGCGATTTTCCGTGGCGTTGATCCGCTCGCCTGAAAACATCGCGTCGATCCTCTCGCGGAGGCCGCAGGCATGGGCAAGTTTTGCCAAGAGCGGGAGCGTGCCTTCGGTCAAACGCTGTTTCGAATGGTCGACGACGAGCTCACACGCCTCGAACGTCATCCGCGGCGCGCGATGGTGATCGGCTGCAAACAGGTCACGGAGCGTCAGGTGGCTCGTCGCGGCAGCATGGTCTTTGAGGGACTGCCATGCGGGAAGGGCGACACGACTGGACGGATCAGCAACGACACGAGACATGGCATGCTCCACGAGGTTTCCTCACGGCGTCATGGTACCGAAGGACCGATTGACGGCAACGAGCAGAGGCCATCACCGCGACATGGACCTGAGGATCTGGCGGCCGGCGGCAGCGAGGAGCGCGATGCTCTTGCCAACTCGATCTCGTGATTCGGCAGATCGTGTCTCTTCGACGACGCGAAGAAATTTTGCCCGGTCAGCATCGGTGAGGATGGCGCCGAGGGCGGGCAGAAGGCCTTCCTCGACGTTGTATTCAGCTTCAGGCAGAAGGCTCACGGGAATGACGCGGTCGAGCGACACCTGAAAATCATGCGCGATCGCATCGACTGCCTGCCGGACGCTTTGCTCCTTGGGCGTGTCACCGTCGAGGAAGTCGTAGGGCGGATTCCACTCCCGGGCCGGACGCACAAGGTCGATGTGGGTGGCCGCCACGAGAATCGGCGGGCAGGTGCGTCGAGGTGAGCCTGAGAATCGCGTGCGGATCTCGTCAAGCATTTCGCATTCGCTCTGCCGGGCGGCCTGCCCGGCCGACGTCACAGCGATGACAAGGTCAACCGATTCGATCGCGTCAAAGAGCTTCTGGCGTGCGGCCTCGTCATCGGCTCCGCCGAAACCGTCACTGTCGAGCACGATGGCATGCGGGGCTCCGTCGCGGTCGAGGACATGTCCTTCGTGGAGGCCGGGGCAGGGGAGCATGTCGCGTTTCGATCGCTCGTGACCGAAGATGGCGTTGATCAGACTCGATTTGCCGGCGTTGAGCGGACCGAGCAGGAGAATGCGCAGCGGTTTTGCGTCAGCGATCGCCTCGATTGTCGATGTCTCGATCGCAGCGCGATCCGAAAAGGCTTCGATGGCATAGGTGCCGACGCGGCGAACGAACAGTTCGGCCGTGATCGCCTCAATCTGCCGCCGCGCGACCGCAGCCGGGGAAACGTCAAAAAAGTTCACGACTTCGTAGGCGAGGGCGACGGGCCATGCCACGAGCCAGCGACGAAGGCGGTTTGCGAGAAGCACGGCGTGGGTCGCCCCCACCGCGGCCGGAACGTAGGCCCCGGCGCGACGGGCCAGGTCGAGGTGGGCGAGCGTGACGCTGTGGCCACCAGGAACGGCGTCGACGACTTCGAACTGCAGATCGTGAAGAACCCGTTCGCCGATCGCAAGCGTCTGCGCGAGCGTCAGTTCGAGCCGCGGGTTTCTTGAAGCGGGGTGAAAATGGCGGCCGACGGCGTCGAGGATCTCAATCGCGATTCCTTGGTATGCGGTCATGTCACCAAACGGTGGTGGCACAGCCGCCACGCGTGAGGCGATGCGGTCAACGTCTGACCACGCTGCCGTTCCAGCGTCAGGCCACGTGGCGACCGGCGGGTTTGTTTTGGCCCGGTGCGCGACAGGTCGCGCGAGCAGTTTTGCAACGACGAGGAGAGCTCCAGTCGCGCCCGCGATGCCGAGACCAAATGAGAACCATTGCTCGTGCTCGAAGAGCCACATGATCCCAAGCGACGCGAGGGCCACGACTGGCACGGCATAGGCAGCGCCTCGGAACGTCAAGCTGGCGATCTCACGGCGCATCGGCGGAAACCTCATGCCCTTTTCGGTTCGTCAGACTTCCGACTGGCGAGCGTCAACAAATAGTCACGGAACCGCTCCTGTCCGCGGGTGAGCTCCGCGTGGTACACGCGGCTGATAGCGGCCGTGGTCGGCACTGCCCCACGGGCCACCTCGGCAAAATACCAGCAGAGCGCACAGCCGATTGCGTAGGTCGTCGACGCGGTCCAGACACCGGCGGCGGCCATGCCCAGAACCGGCACTCCAGCCAGAAACGACCGAGCCATCATTCGTGGCAGAAAACTCACGCCAACCGCAGGCCCGAGGGCCGTCAGGCCAGCCAGAAGCGATTGGCCGTAAATTGATGCGATGGAGTGCATCATTTTACCTTGGGCGGCGGTCACCCCCGTGAGGTTTGCCACAGGCACGGGGACCATCGCGGCGGCGCCCGCCAGAATGGAGTACGACACGACGTGTGGGAACGCCGCGTCGAAGTAAACATCCCGCAACCCGGTCAGCGCTTCAGGACTTGCCGTCAGCACGGTACGCAATCCTGCCGGCACGATGCCCACAAGGGCCGTCCAGAGCGCATCGAGGCCGTAGAGCCTTGGCTCGAAACCGTCCTCCAGGTGCGTGAAGTCGATCGCGACCTGTCGATCGAAGAGTCCGGCAAAGTCACGGTGCTGGTAGGCGATCGCTCGGGCAAGGTCGCTTGGCACCAGCGCGGGCAGCGGTGACGCGTCAAAACAGTACGGTTCCGGATGGCCAGCGCCGTGTGGATACCCCTCATGCAGCGTCGTCTGCACGAGGATCACAGGCCACTCGCGGTTTCGCGTTCGCGCCTTCGCCAGGATCCCCTTGATCACCTCCTGACCGGGATCGCAGGCCCGCATCACGACGAGGATGCCGTGAGCCTTGCTCGCCGCGTAGGCGAGGTCTTCCGCGGGATCGTAGTTCGGCTCCCCGATGCCGCGCGTGTCGAGGAATCGGAGGAGGCACTCGTCGACGTTTGGAAAATCGTAGATGCGGCTTGCCCGTGTGCAGGCCCGCCAGCCTTCACCAATCTCGATGTCACTGCGGCCAGTGAGCCCGTGGACGATCGAGCTTTTTCCAGCCTGGGCCTTGCCGAGCAGCCAGAGCACGGGCGGTTCGACGCGAGTTCTGGCTTTCTCGAGCTCACGATCGAGGCGAGCGTCGTCAGCCTTCGGCGCGAGAATCTGCCTCGTCCATGATTGCCACGACCAGATCATCAGCGTCCGTCAGGTCGAGTCCGAGCCGTTCACGCGCCAAGCCGAAACCTGCCTCATGCGGTCGCAACCGCGCGGGATTTTTGATTGATGACGTCGAGCAGTTCATCCCAACTCTTCACGAACGCATCGGCACCGTCCTTCTGAAGCTTGGCACCGAGCGCGGCGACATCGACGCCGGCCCGCTCGATCGCGAAGAGCATCGATTCAGCCATGCCACCACCGGCTGACAGGGTCGCTGTCACGCGGCCGTGGTTCGCGAACGCATGGAGCGTCTTTTCTGGCATCGTATTGATCGAGCTCGGTGCGGCGAGGGAGTCGATATAGAGGCATTCGGAGGCGTTCGGATCCTTCGTGCCGGTGCTCGCAAAGAGCAGCCGCTGCGGCATGGCCCCAAAACCACACAGTCGTTCGAAGCGATCGGAGGCCAACAGGTTGCGGTACGCCCGGTAGGAGACCGCCCCCACGGCGATGCCGAGCGTGTTCACGAGCTCGGACGGGAGGCTGTTGGCGGTCGCGCTATCCCATCGGCTGATGAAGAGTGAGGCGACCGAGCAGACCCGTGGCGAGAGGCCTGCTTCGATCCGGCGCTCGATGCCACGAAGGTACGCCTCTGCAGCGGCGAGGTATTGCGCACAGGTAAACAGGAGCGTGACGTTGACTGGCACACCCGCAAAGATCGCCTCCTCGATGGCAGGGAGCCCCTCGGGCGTGCCTGGAATCTTGATGAAGAGATTCGGGCGACCGGCACGGGCATGCAGCGCCTTCGCCTGAGACAACGTCGCGGCGGTGTCATAGGCAAGGCGCGGCGACACCTCGAGCGACACCCACCCGTCGATGCCACCAGTGCGGTCATGCACGGGCCTAAATAGATCCGCGGCACGAGCGAGATCGTCGATCGCGATCGAGAAGAACGCCTCCTCTGCGGCGAGCTCTCGCGAGCCGAGGTCAGCGAGAGCCTCGTCGTAAAAGGATGTCGTTTTGACCGCGGCGTTGTAGATCGACGGATTGCTCGTCAGGCCGGTGACGTGGAGGTCGCGGATGTACCGGGCAAGCGTGCCATCGTCGAGCATGCCGCGGGTGATGTTGTCGAGCCAAAGGCTTTGGCCAACACGAGCGAGGGCGGCGGTCGAAGCAGACATTCATAGAGTCTCCAGGGCTGACCTGAAGACTACCAAAATCTATGGATGCGACGCGGCGGCCGGATGGCTCCTTCGCCGTCGAGCAACCGTCCAGGCGAACACCGGACTCGCAAGGATGGCTGGCGTCTGCACGAGATCGCCGACGAGGGCCACGCCGAGAAGTGTCGACATCAATACGCCGAACTGTGAGATCGGCTTGAAGCCGCAGAAGCCGAAGACCGAGAACGCGAGGCCGAGCACGACCGCCGAGCGGATCATCGGCACTGCCACCCGGTCGAGTGCCCCGTCGATGCGATCTCGAAGAGCGAGCCCCTCGTCGCCGAGCCGACGAAACCACGACAGCAGATGCACGGTGTCGTCCACCGCGATGCCCAGCGCGATGCTCGCCGTCATCATGCCCCCGACGTCGAGCGGCCATCCGAGCCAGCCCATCGCACCGAACACGATCGCCAGCGGGAACAGATTGGGCACCATCGCCAAAAGGCCCACGAACGGATTGCGGAAGAACACCGCCAGCACGGTGCCGATCGTCAAAAACGCCGTCACGCTGCTTTCCACGAGCGAATCGAGCAGTTCGGCCTGGGCCGAGATCACCAGCGGCACGCCACCGGTGAACACGATCTCACGCGGCATGTCGACATCGAGCCATCGAGCTGCATCGGTCACCAGAGGCTCGATCGATGATCGAAGGCGACGCTCCTCCTTGGCCGTGAAGTTCTCCACCTGAAGCGAGATCCGCCACCACTCGAGATCGCCATCGTTGGCGACCATACCAGCCTCGACGAGCCCAGGGCGATGACGCCGGAGCATGCCGTCGATCACGCCGCGGCGAATCACCGAGCGCACTTGTCCTCGGCTGGCGGCACCGAGCACGGTCTCAGGGAGAAAGGTCGCGGCCGACGAGCTTCCGCGCACGCCAGGTGTTTCCCGGAGACGGGCTTCGACTTCTTGCACGAGGGCCGCCCGATCGCCGAGGCCGTGACCACGCGAGCCCTCCGGGAGAGCGTCAAACGCCAGGACGATGTCTACCGTCTGAAACGGGCCGATGCGTTCATTGAACCACTTCAGGTCCGTGATCCATGTGCTTGCCTGCGGCAGAAACCGAACGGGCCGGACTTCGGTCTTCAGCCACAAGAGTCCAACACCGAGCAGGAGCATCGTCGAAATTGACACGGTCGCCGTCACCCGTCGCCAGTTCACGAGCCAGCGCACGAACTGTCGTGCACCGGGCCACGAGGCGTCGGTGATCTTCCACGTCGGGGGAGGCGGGAATAGCTGGAGCAGTGCCGGAAGCCCGGCGAACACGGCCGTGAACGCGATGATCGCGCCGATGGCCCCGTAGAACCCGAACTGCCACACCGGCCGCACCTGGCTCACGCACACCGACGCCATGCCAAACACCGTCGTCAGGCCGGCGATCGTGCTCGGCAGCCAGCCGTGCGCTACTGCGACACCGGGAGCGTCGGCAGGGCCGTGGTCCGGCAAGGCCTCGACCCAGTAGCCGAGGAGATGGACCGTGGCCGAGATCGTGAGGACGAACGTGACCACTGGCACGAGTGACACGAGCATGTTCATGGACGCGCCAGAAAAATAGATGACAGCCTCGATCGCAAGCGACGAGAACCCGGCGACGGCAATCACCATGAGCCCCAGGCGCACGCTCCGCAGCGAGCCACAGGCCAGGACGAGTGCAACCAGCATGGAGATGTTCGACCAGGTCGAGGCCGTGCTCTCGTTCTCACGGTCGATTGCCACACTCACGACGGCATCACCCGTCAGTCGAATCGCCTCCTGTGGCACGCCGGACGCGACCGTTGCGTCGACGAGCCAATCGATTGCCGCCCCCCGGCCGATATCGTCGAGCGGACAGAGCGTGACCATCGCACAGGTCGTGTGCCCATCCAGACCGATGAGCGTACCCCGCAGTCGATCGGATGCTGTGAGGGCGTCGATCCCGCTCGACTTGGCAACCTCGTCGCGGAGCCGGGTTCCGGTCGTGACAGCAGCAAACCAGGCAGGCTCGATCGCCTGCCGGGCCTCAACGGCCGCGGCCAGTTCGGAAAGCCGCAGATCGTCGAGGTGACACCCTTCCCAACTCACGAGCACCGTTTCATCCGGCCCAAAGACCTCGAGGAAGTGACGGTAGGCCCGTGTCACCGGCGACTGCTCAGGGAGCCATCCGAGCACGCTGTTGTCGCGCCGGTCGTAGGCGTGCCACGCGCCCCACACGACGAACGGCAGCACCACGGTGAAGGCCGCGAGGATCCACCCTGAGGACCGCTGAAAGAAATGCGAAAACATGGCGGCCCCTTCGGATCGGTGAAGCTATCGTGCGTCCCGGCGGCGTGCCAACGTCGTCCCGGAGATACACCACGCAGCGACTGCCTCCACAGTACGCAGCCCTGTCCTTAACTCGGGCATCATCTCCACAAAGGTCCGCAAAAAGCGGAGACTTCCCGTGCCTTTTTGAAGACCCTTTCGTCGATTGCAGCAAACGCCCCGTGGATGGCACGCGATATGCCTTCACGTTATGGAAGAACAGTTCTGCAGCGGAGGACATGCTCGTGCCTGTCGCGATTTTTCCTTCCCCCCTCACGGTGTGGACCATCGCGGGGGCCTTCGTTTCCGGCGGGTGGGTGCTGGCCGGCAATTTTGACGTCCATGGCGTGCCGCCTCACCACGCTGTGATCATTGCTGCACATGCCGAGGAAACCCTGGATCGCGTCTCGTTACTGCTTCACGGCGACCGCGACTCCACCACATGGACCTTGCGGTGCCAGGTCCATGTCCATCGCACACCAGCGTCATTTGCCCGTGCCGTCGGTGGTCCTCCTGGCGGGGCGAGGGGAGCGACTGCCATCGAGTTCGAGGGGGACGTCGTTGCGCTCCGAAGGATCGATGTCATGGATGATGCGCCAGGCACGGTACCTGCGGCGCTTGCCCATGAGATCGTGCACGTCGCGCTCGCTGACCGTTTTCCTACGGCCCCACCACCTCGCTGGGCCGACGAGGGGATCGCCGTCTTGTTCGACGACATGGCCAAGCAACGCGGGCACGAGGCCGACTTCCACGAGGCGCGACGGGCTGGAATGACCTGGTCGGTCGCCCACCTGATGGCGATGCACGACTATCCGCGCGAGGGCCATCGCCAACGCGTCTTCTACGGCCAGAGCGCTTCACTCGTGCGCTGGCTTGTGGCACGACGGGATGCGACCACGTTTTTGGCTTTCCTCGACGATGCCGCCGCGGTTGGCGAGTCCGCCGCCCTCGAACGCCATTACGGCCTCGATTCACTCGACGCGCTCGAGCGAGCATGGACCGCAACCCCGGCCCCCGTCGAGATTGCGTCAGACGAGGGTCATGCCGCGATCCACCATCGTCGTTGACCTACCGTCCTGAGCGGAACTGGCCGGTTGCCTTGGAATCGGCGTGCCGCCACGTGGCGTGGCTCGCGTGATAGCCATGCGTATACATCCGGCCTCGGCTTCCAGGACTGACCGAATAGCTGCGGTAGGTACGACGCACAGGCTTCGGTGTCGCTTCCTCGGCCGGCTTGGTCGCTTCCACAGACTTCGCGGTGTCGGACGGCTTGGCTTCCTGCGCCTGCTGGCCAAACGCGGTCGTCATGCCGAGCATCAGGAACAGGACGACGAGCATCTTCAAGCGATTCATGATCGAGTCCTCCAGGAGAAATGCACAGGCGGAACCCCACTCCGCCCCACCTTGGAAGTATTCGTCGCCAGCCCCCTCGGTTCAAAGCCTCCCCCTGAGGGAAGCGATGACGATTCAGTTCGGCCATGGGGGAGCAGGCCGGCACTCGGAGTCGCCTGATGTGGCCAGCCGCGTCAGCAGCCCGTCAGTCGACACTCTGGTCAGATTCGTCATCCTCCCAGTCCTCGGCCTCCTCGGCGTCCTCGTCGACTTCATCCGTGTCGTCATCGTCGTAGGAGTCGTCCTCCGCATCGAAACTGGAGCCGGCGCCAGCCCGGACCACTTCCCCCGCATGCGGCTGGATTCGAAGCTTGCGCGGGGCAGGGTCCGGCGGCAACGGTTTGGCACCGCTGCGTGCGGCCCATTCTTCCATGGTGATGAGCACTTCGCGGGCCTGGCTCCCCTTGTACTCGCCGACCACGCCGTCCTCGGCCATGAAATCGATGAGCCGGGCACCGCGGCCATAGCCGACGCCAAGGGCCCGCTGGAGGAGCGACACACTGCCGCGCCCTTCCCGGATCACGACTTCTACCGCAGCGTCATACAGTTCGTCGCGATCCTGCGGGGTCCCCTCGGGCTTCGCAGCCGCATCGGCCGCACCCGCCGGCTGGAGGTTCACGAGTTCGGCGGCATATTGCGGCTCGGTCGTGCCGATCGCCGCCATCACACGGTTGATCTCGTCGTCACTCAAGAACGTGCCCTGACCGCGCAGGATCTGGCTCGTGCCCGGTGACAGGAAGAGCATGTCGCCGTTGCCCAAGAGCCGCTCGGCCCCCATCTCGTCGAGCACCACACGGCTGTCGGTGCGGCTGGCCACCTGGAACGCGATCCGCGCCGGCAGGTTGCTCTTGATGAGGCCGGTGATGACGTCCACCGTCGGTTTCTGAGTGGCCAGGATGAGATGGATGCCGACCGCTCGGCTCTTCTGAGCAAGCCGGATGATGTGAGCCTCGATCTCCTTGCCGGCAGTCATCATCATGTCCGCAATCTCGTCGGCGATCATGACAATAAAGGGCATGGTGGTCGGGATCGCTGCGGCTTCCTCGTCATTGGCCGGATTGATGCGCCGGATGAGTTCGTCGCGGCCGAGCGCGTTGTACTGCGTGAGATGGCGAACACCGACCTTCGCAAGCAGGGCATAGCGCTGCTCCATCTTCTCGACGGCCCAGGCCAGGATCGCCTCGGCCTTCTTCATGTCGGTGACCACCGGATGCATGAGGTGAGGAAGCGACTTGTAGGGCGTAAGCTCGACCATCTTCGGGTCGATCATGAGCATGCGAACTTCGTCTGGCCGACGCGTCATGAGCATCGACACGATGATCGAGTTCAAGCAGACCGACTTACCGGTGCCGGTCCGGCCCGCGATGAGCAAGTGAGGCATGCTCGCCATGTCGACGACCATCGGGTTGCCAGCGACGTCCTTGCCGAGGAAGATCGGGATCTTCATCGACTTGGCCTTGGACTGCGTCTCCTCGATCACCTCGCGGAGGCGCACCATCTGGCGAGTCGTGTTGGGTACCTCGATGCCCACCGAGTTCTTGCCCGGGATCGGGGCGACGATGCGGACGCTCGGCACACGGAGAGCGATGGCGAGGTCGTCCGCCAGGTTCGTGATCTTCGCCAGCCGCAGGCCCGCCTCGAGCTCGATCTCGTACTGCGAGATGACCGGCCCCGTCTCGACCTCGACCACCTTGACCTTGAAGCCAAACTCGGCAAACGTCTTCTCGAGCACCTTGGCCCGATCGCGAACTTCTTGTTCTTGCTGATCGAGGGCGAGGTACTCGGTCGGCAGGAGCATGTCGAGGCTCGGCAGCTCGTAGTCGCCGATCGGGTCGGGCGAAAGTTCGAGAGCCGGGGCGGTCGGACGCCGCGAGGCCCGCGAGCGGATCGGTACAGGGCGGGCCGCCGGCGTTGCAGGCGCATCCTCGTCGTCATCGACCTCGTCCGCCTCGACGTCTTCAGCCTCCGACTCTTCGTCGACGGGATCGGCCACGACCGGTTCGCGACGCCGCACGCGAATCGTCGGCTCCGTATCTTCATCGTCCTCGCTGTTCCCGTCGTCGTTCGAATCCTCCGTCGCCGTGAACCGCTTCCGAAGGCCGGGGAACGCACGAGCGGCCTCGGTCACGTCAGCCGTGGCCGGCACGGCTGATCGCCGTCGGGTCACGAGACCAGCAAGGGCCGACAGTCCCGAAACGAGAGCCGGGGCCAGACGCGTGCTCGCCGCAGCGGCGAGGGTTCCCATGCGCATCAGCAGTGTGTCACAAGCCACGAACAGACCGCCACCGAGAAGTGACACGAGCAGAATCGCAGCCCCCGTCGTAGCCAAATAGGTCTCGGCGAGCACGCGGCCGATACTGCCCACGCGGCCCCCCGGGCCCCAGAGGGGTCGCGGCGCCCAGTCCGGCAAGAACAAAGCCAAGAGAGAACAGGCCGCGGCCACGGCCAAGACGGCACCTGCCGCCCGGACAGGAAGGTCCGGCATCGCCCGACGACGGAGCATCGCGACATCAGCGGCAAGAATAAGGCCGATGGCAAGCCAAGCGCCAAGGCCGACCGCTTCATACAGGCTTGCAGCCGCGATGGCGCCCACGAGCCCACAACTGTTGGCGGCTCGGGCGTTCGGCGGAAACCCGCGCGACAAGGGGGGATCGGCCGGATCGAATGTGGCCAACGCGACTACGAGAAAACCGCACGCGGCCAGGAGCACGAGAGCCCCGAGGTCCCGAACGCGGTTCCGCGCCGCGGGTTCTTCCGTTGACACAACTGTGGCCCTCGGGGCGACAAAGGATGGCAACGGGATGGCGCGGTCGGCGATCGACATGGAAGCGGTTCCGGGACAGGTGGGCAGAAACTCAACTCAACCCTACAGGCCGGTTCCGAGCCCGGCTGAACCGCGCGCCTGGACGGGGGCCTCCGGACGTTCGGATCATGCCGATGGAAGCGACTGCGAAACCCCTGCCGCCCGCGACCCCACCCGGCGTTGGTACGATCGCTTCGACGCTCCCCCACGCCCACCCCCACCGTCCCTTCCATGACACCTTCCGGATCGCTCCCGCTCGGTGTCGCGGCCGGCCTATTCGCTGCGGGAGCGAGCGCGGTTTCCTACCTGGTTTCGCGCCATCACGGCAGCCGAGCGCCGGGCGGAAGCCTTCGACTCCTCGTGCAGGCGCACTTGGTGATGGGACTTGCGTCCCTTCCGATCATCGTCGCGGCCGCACCGACCACGTGGCCCCCCACACTTGATTGGCTCTGGCCCTTGGCAGGTTCCGTCGGTTTTTACTGTGTGGGGCAGGCCGGCGTTTTTGCGGCCCTGCGCCGCATCCCGGCGTCGCGGGTGGCCCCGCTGCTCGGTCTCAAACTCGTCATCCTGGCTGCGATCGTTTCCCTGGCGCCCGGTGGCTCGCTCGATTGGCGTCAATGGGTCGCCGTCCTGACGAGCGTCGTGGCTGCCGCCATGCTTCAGCGCGGCGGTGCCGTGGGACTCCCCGGGCTGGCCATCATCCTCGTGACCTGTTTCGGGTTCGCGTGTTCAGACCTCTTTATCATTGGCTTGATCGATGGACTCGAACCGTCGCGAGCCGGCTCCGGGGAGCCGATCTCTCGACTTCATGCCGGGGCACTGGCGATGGCCATCACCTATGCCGGCTGCGGTCTCATCGCCGGCATCGCGCTTGCCATCTGGCCGTCGCTCCGACCGCGCGATCGCCGCGAGCGCATCGGAGCCTGCCAATACGCAGCCGCGTGGCTCTCCAGCATGGTCGGGCTTTATGCGTGCTTCGGTCTGGTCGGCGTGGTCTTTGGAAATGTGCTCCAAGCCACTCGCGGGGTCATGGCCGTCGTGCTCGGGGCCTGGCTCGCCAAGGTTGGCTGGCACGATCTCGAGGAGCGGGTGGACCGTGGCACGTTCATCCGCCGCGTGCTCGCGGCCGTGCTGATGGTGGCTGCGATCGCGCTGTATGTCGTGCGCTGACGTCAGCGCACGTCGCGCCAAAGCCAGCGCAGCGAATCGGACAGGATGGCACCGCCATGCGCACCGCTGTGCCCGCCGGTGCCGTACTCGAAGCGAGCGTCATACCCTTTGAACGCGAGGGCTGCCGCCATTTCCTGGTTGGCCAGCGGCCAGTTGCCATGCTCATTGTCGAGGTCGCCGCTGCCGTCTTGCAGGAACACCCGAATCGGCTTCTTCGGTGATTTCCGAATGATCGCGGGGTAGACATGGCCACCGCGGATGTTCGTGAAGCTGCCGATGTGACTGAGCACCTTCCGAAACGCGTCGGGACGCTCCCAAGCGACCGTCCACGCACAGATGCCTCCGGAGCTCATGCCGCAGATGGCCCGTCGCTCGGGGTCATCGGTGAGCGCATACGCGCGCCCCACGGCCGGGAGAATCTCCTCGAGCAGAAAGCGAGCATAGGCATCGGAAAGTGTGTCGTACTCCACGCTTCGGTTTTCGGGTCTGGGCTTCCAGCCAGGTTTCTCGGGGAGCGTGTCTCCTTTGTGTCCAGGATCAACAAAAATACCGATGGTAACGGGCATGTCACCTTTGGCGATCAGATTGTCGAACACCGTCGGCACGCGAAACTGACCTTTGGGGTCGACGTACGCGTGCCCATCCTGAAACACCATCACCGCCGCCGGCTTCGTGCGGTCATACTGCGCCGGCACATATACCCAATAGCGCCGTATCGTGCCCGGAAAGGTCCGTGAGTCGCGATGCGCGTGTTCAGTCACGATTCCACGGGGCGTGCCTGGCTGCACCTGCGAATCGGGCCCGAGCCGATACGCTTCGTCCCCGGCGAACACGGGCCAGACCATCATCGCAAGTACCATCACCGCGAGGCGCTTCATGACAACTCCCTGAGGCGGCGGCCCTCGAAGGACAGGACGATCAACGGCACGCCTGCCATGCCGTGGCCAAACTCCTGGCGAATGAACGTCCAACCCTTCTCGAACCGTAGACCGCGGCCCCCAAAGCCAACGCCACACACCCGGGGAGTGACGAAGGTTCAGGAACGGGAACGGTCTGAATCTCGCTCACCGCGTACAAAGGCCAGAACTCGGACGTGGGCGATTGGATATACGTCACCCAACGAAAGCTCGAGAACGCAGAGTACCCCACAACCGGCTCGAAAGCACCCAACGTGTTACCGTCCTGACCGGTCCCCGAAGGCGTCGAGCCCGTCCACACCGATGACGTCACTTCCTGGCGATTTTGGTCGAGATTGATCGGAGCAGAGATGTTTCCGGACCAAAGCGCCGCACCGCCAGTGGCGATCACCGTCGCGCCGTCCAAGAGGTAAATCGGAAACTGAGCAAGCTGAAGGTGGCTGATCGCATCGACGGAGGCAGTGGACCCGACAGCCTTCCATGTGATGTCTCGAACGGCCTGCGATGTACTGAGAGCGGCTTGCTGATTGACGAACAAGTCATAGGCTTCGATATTCGGAGAGAGGGCGTCTCTGGTCCCCGATGTGACAAACGCCAAGTAGTACTGTGCTCCCGGACTGAGGCCTGGCGGCACTGTGATAGGCGTAGCGTGAGAGGGCGACGGGAAGAACGCAAGCGCTACCCCGAGCGCGAGAAACACGAGAGGCCGCGGGGAGCGTGTGGCGCCCACGACGCGATGAATCAGCACGGGGCACCCTTCCTATTCGAAAATGGAGGATAAGGACTCTATCGACGGGTTTCGCATTCCTGGCGTTGATGGCCAACAAAGGATAGGACCGTCAACGGTACTTCTGCAATGCCTTGGGGGGAGCGCGCCGACTGCGACACGCACGGAGGAGTCCGATCGTGTGGCTCAAGAGGTCGAGGAACTCTACCTGGATCGAGTCGAGCCTGCCGCGCATGTCTCGAAGCGACGAGCACTCCATGCCCGAACGGCGCGACCTGATAGAGTGAGTGGTATGGATTCGGCCTGCAACCATGCCATCGGCCCCGCCTGCCAACGCACCGCACGCGTCCGATCGACCGGACCGTGCTTTCCGACCATGACGGCCTTTGCATGGCTCTTGGCCGTGTCGATCGCCGCGGCGGCACACGCGGCAACTGGCAATGGCCCGGCACTTCTTACCCGCTTCTGCGGAGACTGTCACGCGAACGGGGTCGACGAAGGGGGTGTGGCGATCGACGCCATGCTCGACACACTTCCAACGAACGGGCACGACACACATGAGGCCGCGCGCGATCAGTGGGTCGCCGTGTGGAAAAATCTGCGAGCCGGGATCATGCCGCCGGCCGATGAGCCGCAACCTTCGCTCGAGGAGCGTCAGGCGATGCTCCGCTACGTATTGAATGATGTCCTCGGAGTCGATCCGGCTCGGCCCGACCCAGGGCACGTCGTGCTGCGACGGCTCAACCGCGTCGAGTATGCCAACACGGTGCGCGACCTCACGGGCATCGAGGACACCGTGCTCCACGAGCTTCCTGGCGACGACACCGGGCACGGGTTCGACACGATCGGCACCGTGCTGTCGGTCTCGCCGATGCTGACCGAAAAATACCTCGCGGTCGCAACTCGCATCGGCAAGCGTGTCAGTCGGGAAGCGGTCCTCATCCACACGCCTGACCAAAAACACGAGTACCCGCCCCACCTCCGTCGGCTATTTCCCTACGGCCCACCGCCGGCGGACGAAGCCTCACGAAGCGAACACCTCCGCAAGACCGTGCGCAAGCTCGCGGCGCGCGGATTTCGCCGTCCTTCCGATGACGAAACCCTGGAAAAGCTTGTGACGATGGCCATGGCGGCCCGCGATGCTCCTGGTGGTTCGTTCGAGAATGGCATCGCGGCGGCGCTCACGGCCATCCTCGCTTCACCGCGCTTTCTGTTTCGAATCGAAGACGAAGAGGCCGCGACGGGCACGAAGGCTGGCACAGCGGTTCTCATCGACGAGTTTTCGCTCGCCAGTCGATTGTCGTACTTCTTGTGGAGCACGATGCCCGACGACGAGCTTTTCAAGCTTGCCGAACGGGGAGAGCTTCGCCAGAACCTGCCAGAGCAACTCGATCGCATGCTGCGCGATCGTCGCCATGATGCGTTCGTCCGCAACTTCGTCGGGCAGTGGCTCCGGACGCGCGACGTCGACGCCATCCCACTCGACATCATCGCCGTCCTCCAAGCGAAGCGTTGGGAAGACGCGGAGCGGGTATTCAATGACCGCGTGCGTCGGGCGATGCGGCAAGAGACGGAACTCTGGTTTGCCCACGTGCTCCGCGAAGGGCGGCCGGCCACCGACCTGCTCATCACGAAGCAAACCTTCGCCAACGAAGCCCTCGCTCGCTTCTACGGTATCCCGGGCATCACCGGTGACGCGATGCGGCTCGTGGACATCCCCGCCGACGTGCCACGCGGCGGTCTCTTGACCCACGGCAGTTTCCTGATCGTCACGAGCAATCCCACCCGCACGTCGCCCGTGAAGCGGGGCGTGTTCATCCTCGACTATCTGCTCGGCACGCCACCACCGCCCGCTCCGGCGGACGTGCCCCCGCTCGAAGCCGCGGCACCCCATGCCAAGGACAGGACCATGCGCGAGCTCATGGAGATGCACCGAAAGGATCCCCTCTGTGCATCGTGTCACGCCCGCATGGATCCGCTCGGCCTCGCCCTCGAACGCTACAGCGCGCTGGGCCAGTGGCGGACGGACGACGCAGCAGCCTCGATCGACACCGCGGGACGCCTCGTGACGGGTGAGCGTTTTGCCGACGCCCACGAGCTCTCGGCGGTGATCGCCGGCCCCCGGCGGCGAGACTTCTATCGCTGTCTCGCCGAAAAAATGCTGACGTACGGCCTCGGGCGCGGACTTGCATACCTCGATGGGCCGGCCGTGGATACGATCTTGGAGAAGGTGGATCGCGACGATCGACTCGCCACCTTCGTGACAGCCGTCGTCGAGAGTGTTCCGTTCCAGATGCGCCGTGCGTCACCAACGCAGGCGTCTCCGGCGCCCGAGGAGGCCAGGCCGTGAACCGCACCGCTGCTGAGACGCTGAGCGGCCCCATGACCCGACGAGGGATCCTGCGTGGCCTCGGGGCGAGCGTGGCACTTCCGTTCCTCGAGTCGCTTCGACCCGTTGGGGCGGCGGTTGCGCACGCAGCCACCTCGACGCCACCGACGCGCATGGCATTTCTGTATGTCCCCAACGGCGTGAATGTGGAACGTTGGCGGCCGAAGGGGCAGGGGGCCGACTTCGAGTTCGGCCCGACCCTTGAACCGATCGCCGCGTTCAAGAACGACGTGCAGATCATCAGCGGCCTCGCCCATCAAAACGGCTTCGCGGGGCGTGACGGCGCCGGGGACCACGCCCGCGCGTCGGCCACGTTCCTCACCGGTGCACGGCCCAAGAAGACCTCGGGCGAAGACATTCGCGTGGGCATCTCCGTTGACCAACTGGCGGCGAACGTCGTGGGCTCGGCGACACGATTTCCATCACTCGAACTTTCGTGCGATGGCACGCGCACGAGCGGCAATTGCGACTCCGGCTATTCCTGTGCGTATCAATACAACCTTGCCTGGCGTACGGCCACGTCGCCAGTCACCCCCGAGAGCAACCCACGACTCGTCTTCGAGCGGCTCTTCGGGGAAGGCGTCGGGAGCGAGCGGGCGAGGAACGTGGCCGTCCGTCAGGCAGCCCAAAAGTCGATCCTGGATTTTGTTTTGGCCGACGCGCAGGCAGTCGCGCGGCAGCTCGCACCGACAGATCGCCGCAAGCTCGACGAGTACCTTCACAGCGTCCGCACGATCGAACGGCAGGTATCCCGGTTCGCCGGATCACCGCCAACTGTTCCCGATGCGAAGCTCCCCGACCGCCCCCCGCCATCGTACGCGGACCATGTCCGCCTCCTTGCCGACATGATGGTGCTGGCATTCCAGACCGACTCCACGCGGATCGCCACGTTCCTGCTGGCCCACGATGGCAGCAACCGGAGTTTCCCCGACCTCGGCGTGAGCGATGGCCATCACGAGCTCTCGCACCATCAGAACAATCCGGAGATGCTCGAGAAGATCGCCCGCATCGACAGGTTCTACGCTGAGCAGTTTGCCTCCATCTTGGGCCGACTGAGCGACGTGAAGGAATCTGACGGCCGGAGTCTTCTCGACCATTCCATGGTGGTCTACGCCAGTGGCCTTTCGGATGGCAACCGCCATCGCCACGACGATCTGCCGGTGATCCTCGCGGGCAGGGCAGGGGGGCGACTCGCGTCAGGCCGCCACGTGAAGCTGCCGAGCGAGCAGCCGATGACCAACCTCTACCTCACGATGCTCGATCTCATGGGGGCGTCTCAAAGATCCTTCGGCGACTCCACCGGATCACTCGATGACGTCCTTGCATAGGCCGTGTGGCGTCGCTACTTCGCAACCCTACCCCACGCCGCGGAAGTTGGGGCGAAGCCGGTAGGCACCGGACGAGTGCCGCTTCAGGATGCCGAGCATGGCGCCCGCCGAGTCGACCGCCGCCAGGTGTTCCGGTGCAGATGCACTTTGGGCACTCGCACGGGCTACGAGGCCACCACGGACGGCCGAATCGATCTCGGCATCGGCAAGCACGACGCGTTCGAGGTGCGGCACGGCAGCGATCGGCGGAAGGAGCGCGGCTGATACGGTCTCAGGCAACGACGCGGCAAGGGGCACGCTCGATTCTCGGACGAACGGCCCCACGCTCATCCGCACGAGTGATTCCATGACCGCCTGCGTGCCAAGCACACCGGCGAGATCACGACCGAGAGCTCGAATGAACGTGCCCGTCGAGCAGGTGACGTCGACCGCGAGCCGAGGCCATTCGTAGGCCGTCACCTCCAATCGATCGATGCGAATCGGCTTGGCAGGCAGATCGATCGACCGCCCCTTCCGCGCGAGATGGTATGCCCGTTGGCCGTTCACATGGACCGCCGAGTAGTCGCAGGGCCGCTGGAGAATCTCGCCACGAAAGGCGGGAAGGGCGGCTTCGAGGTCGTCTCGTGTCGGCCTTTGCGGATCGACTTCTTCTTCCACCGGTGTTTCGAGATCATCGGACGGACTCGACCGTCCGAGGACAAACACCGCTTCGTATCGCTTGGGGAGTTGGTGGACGTAATCGACGAGCTTCGTGGCGTGCCCGACGCAGACGACCACGACTCCGGCCGCGAGCGGGTCGAGCGTGCCGGCATGCCCGACCGCCTTCATCTTGAGGGCCCGGGCGACGGCGTCGACCACCTGCCGCGAGGTTGCGCCCGGCGGCTTATCGATCGGGATCACACCCGTGAATGGAAAATCCATAAAGCTCCGCGACTTCCTGGGCCGATCGGCCGGCCAGCCTGAGTCGGTCTCGTACCGCCGCCGGATCCCGCACGGCCCCTGCCACAAGTCGATCGAATTTCAGTGCCACGACCGCGGCCGTGCCCGCAGGATCCGACTTCGCATGGCCGAGCGGATACTGGACGAGGCCACCGTCGAGCAGCCCAAGCGACTCATGCTCGATGACAACGCGGGTCGGAATGCCATCGGGATAGAGCCGGTCATAGTCCGGTCCGCCGTGCGCGATCACGATTCTGTCGATGAGTGCGGCGACGGCTGGATCTCGGATGCATGCGTCGGTGTAGTCCTCCGGCAGGAGCATGAGCGATTCCCAGCCGGGCACCGACGACGATCCGGCTTCAGCCGCCTTCAAAAGCGTCTTCGCAAGGATGTACGGAAGTGAGTGGTCGGCCGATTGCCGCGTGGTCGGCGTGCGCTTGGCCGGATCGGCGATGATCGAGTAGGCCGGTTCGTAGATCGTGACACGAATCTTCTCGATCCCCTTCACGTCAGCGGCCAGGCCGGGGTGGCGACCAAAGAGATCGACGAGCGACTGAAGGGCACCCGCCGACTGATGTTCGTAGAGTCCGAGCTTGAAGTGCATCGAGTGGATGGCGAAGGCATCGCCGCTGACGCCGAGCTCCAGGTCGAACGGGCTCCTGTGGCCCGTGACAGGTTCGTTGAGTCGGTAGATCGCCAGCGGGTTTCGAAAGATGTCGCGCGGTCCGAGGAAGCCAGCAAGTGCCCGGCGCCCGCAGGTGACGCCGGCTTCGGCCGCCAGCGCCGCCGAGGCGCCCTTGCTGTCCGAGAGCTGGTGGCCAGCCCGGATGGCACGAAAGGGCACGTAATGGGCGACCGCCATGCCGATCGCCGACTCGACCTGGTCTTCATCGCCCCCCAGCGCTGCAGCGAACGCCGCAGCGCATGCCACCGTGCCATGATGCACATGATCGATCGCGTATTTGCGAAGCGCAAACACTTCGGCCAGCCGTCCACGGATCTCGTCGATCAGCAGCATCACGCGGAGCGTCTGGTCGCCGTCGAGCCCAGCTTCGGTCGCCGCGGCGATGGCCACGGGATAAAAATCGTTGTGGCCAAACTCCCCGGCCGTCCGGCCATGGGCCGGGTCGTATCCGAAATTCGTGCCGTTGGAATCCCATTCCCGCACGGCCGATGCATTGGCGGCCACGGCACGCTCGGTGAGGCAGCGGCGACTGGCCCCGAGGCAGACCGCGCCGGTCGAGCCGGTCGCGGGGCCGGCGGCCAAGGCATCGCGCCGCAACACGGTCGGCGCATTGGCCCGGTGGGCAAGGGCTGACACGCCGCACCCCACGCTGTCGACGTGAAACCGCTCCAACAACTCGAGCGTGGCGTGACCGACTATCTTCGGGGAACGGTGGAGAAAATCGATCGCGTAGGTGGCCAAACCGCGGGCCTGGTTGGTGTCGGCCGGGAGGAGCCGCGTTTCGGCGGCTCCCGCGTTCGATCCGCTGGGCATGGGTGTCGTAGGGGCTCGAGGAGGTAGAGATGGCAGAGGTGCCCGTTGTACCCGCTCGGCCTGCTGCCGTCCTCCGAACCGCTTCGATACACTGACAAACCATGGATCCCACCCGTCTCGGACCGTACATGATTCGCCGTCGGCTTGGCCGGGGTGGCATGGGCACGGTCTACGAAGCTGAGGACGTCGACGGCAACGTCGTGGCCATCAAGACACTCGCGACGTTTCTAACGGAGGATGAGGGACTCAGGCGACGGTTCGAGGCGGAGATCGAGGTCCTCAAAGGCCTTCGCCATCCTGGCATCGTGCGCCTCCTTTCGTTTGGAGAAGAAGAAGGCATGCCCTTCTTCGCCATGGAACTGGTGCCCGGCCGGAGTCTCGAGGACGTGCTCAAGGACGGCCGCCGCTTCTCGTGGCGAGAAACGATCGCCACCGCCGCCGCGATCACGCGGGCCCTCAAGGTGGCCCACGACCAAGGGATCGTGCACCGAGACTTGAAGCCGGCGAACCTTTTGTTGGCTGACGAGTCAGCGGCCGACGGTGGCGTCAAGCTGGCCGACTTCGGGATCGCGCGACTCTTCGGCGAGACCGGCCAGACCCAGGCGGGTACCGTCGTCGGCACGGCGGAATACATGGCCCCGGAGCAGGCGACCGGTTCGGCGGTCGATCATCGCGCCGATCTCTATGCCCTCGGGCTCGTGATGTTTGCGATGCTGGCGGGGAAGCCCCCGTTTCGTGGGAGCAACGTCGTCGACGTGCTGGTGAAGCAGCGGCGTGAAAAGCCGCCCCGGGTGTCGACCGTGACTCCAGACGTGCCGGCGGCGCTCGACCAACTCGTCGACAAGCTGCTCGCGAAAGATCCATCCGCGCGACCAGCGAGTGCTCTCTCAGTCGGCCGACTCCTCGACACGATCGAACGCGAAGCGGAGACACCGGCAACGACGTCACCGCACCGAGCCAGCGGTGGGACTATCCGGGTCGACCGACCGATTCCACCGGTCGATCAGATGCGAACAACCCGAGGCACCATTCCTGCAGACCGCTCTCCCGCTGCGACGCAACCGCACACCGCGCCGCCACCGGCGGGTGTCGGGCACGATGCCGCGACGATGGCGTTCACGCCCGGTGACGCGGGCTCGCTGGCCCACCGCGTCACCGAGTCCGACCCGGCCCACGCCGAGCAGAGGCGTGTGGCAACGACTCGCTTCACGACCGTCGAGGACCTCGATCGGTCGATGCGGGAAGATGCCTCGAGGCAGGCAACCCGCGACGCGATCCTCAAAACCGTCGTGGGTGTGTTGCTCGTGGTCGGGTTTGCTGGATTTGCGTATTGGCTGTTGAAGCCCCTGTCGGCCGATGCCGTCCACGATCGCATCATGGCCATCGCCGACGACCCGTCCGCCGACCTGCGTGATGCGAAGCGATCGATCGACGATTTTTTGGCGCGGTTCGCGGATGACCCGAGGGCGGCGAAGATCCGCGAGCTCGACACCAATCTCGATCTCGATGCTCTCGAACGGCGGGCCCGTCGCCGGCTGCCGAAGAGCGCCGTGCCGCGCCCCCTGGAACGGGACTACCGCGCCGCCATGGCCCGCGAGGCGGAGAGTCCACTGGCGTGCATGACGGCGCTCGAGGCGATCCTCGCCCTCCACAAGCCATCCTCCGAGGAGCCCTCCGCGCCCGATGACCAGGAGGACGCGCTCTGGCTTGCCCTTGTCCGCCGTCAGATCGACCGGCTGACTCCCGTGGCAACTCAGGAGCGCAAGGACGACATTGCGAGGGCCACCACCACGCTCGCCGATGCGGCAGCACTTGCGGTGAAGGCGCGAACGGCGGCGCCGCCAGACCAGCCGGCGATTCTCGCCCGACGGCGTGAGCTCCTGGCCGGCTTCGTGGAGATGTACGCTGGTCGCCCCCATGTCGCGTCGGCCGTTGCCGAGGCCCAACGGCTGTTGGCCTCACCCTGATACGACCGTTTCTTCTTTCTGAAAGGCCCGCTGTGAGTCTGCCCCATCCCTCGACGCTCCACGCCAACCGTCGGCAGCACAGCCACGCCGCGTTCGCCCGCGCCAAGGAGCTCATTCCCGGCGGGGTGAACTCACCGGCTCGGGCCTTCGGCGGCGTCGGAGGCGAGCCGATTTTTTTTCGTGAGGCGCAGGCACAGTGGCTCACCGACATCGATGGCAATCGGTACCTCGACTACATCGGCTCGTGGGGACCGATGATCCTCGGGCATCGCCATCCGCACGTGGTGGCGGCGATCGAAGGCGCGCTTGCGCGCGGCACGAGTTTTGGAGCGCCGACCGAGGCGGAATCAGGCCTCGCCGAGCTGATCATCGACGCGGTGCCTTCGATCGAGAAGGTGCGCATGACGAGTTCCGGTACCGAGGCCGCGATGAGTGCCGTGCGCTTGGCCCGAGGGGTGACCGGCCGCGACAAGATCATCAAGTTTGCCGGCAACTACCACGGCCACGGCGACAGTCTCCTCGTCGCTGCCGGGTCGTCGGCCGCCACGCTCGGTGTGCCCGATTCCCCGGGCGTCACGGCGGGCACTGCCTGCGACACGATCGTGCTGGAATACAACGAACCGGAAGAGCTCGAGGATGCGTTTCGGCGCGAGGGAGACGCGATCGCCGCGGTCCTCATGGAGCCGGTTGTCGGCAACATGGGTCTCGTGAGGCCCACGCTCGAATTCCTCGATGCTGCCCGGAGCCTCACGCACACGCACGGTGCTCTGCTGGTCTTCGACGAGGTGATGACCGGGTTTCGGCTGGCGTGGGGTGGCGCCCAGGAAATTCTCGGAGTGACGCCCGACCTGACGATCCTCGGGAAGATCGTCGGTGGTGGCCTGCCACTGGCGGCCTACGGGGGCCGGGCCGATCTCATGAATCATGTGCTCCCGGCTGGAAAAGTCTTTCAGGCGGGCACGCTGTCTGGGAATCCGCTCGCGGTCGCCGCGGGCACCGCCACGCTCGAAGTTCTCCGCGACGAATCACCCTACGACGCGCTCGAGGCGCGCGGAGCCGCGCTCGAGCGAGGCTTCCGCGATGCAGCGGCTGCAGCGGGCATTCCGGCCTGGATCGCCCGCGTCGGCAGCATGATGACGATGTTTTTTCAGCCCGGCCCTGATGCGGTTCCGGTCACCGGTTGGCGCACGGCCTCCCTGAGCGACAAGGAACGGTACGCGGCGTTCTTCTGGGGCATGATCGATCGCGGGATGTACCTTCCGTGCAGTCAGTACGAGGCGCTCTTTTTGTCGTCGGCGCTCACGCACGATGACATCGCCGCCACGATCGCGGCCGTGCGCGACACGCTTCAGGATGAGTCACTGGTGCGGCAGGTCAAGGAGTAACGTTGTCACACGCCCTCAGATCAGGCGGCCCACACCGCTTTCGTGCAGCGATTTGCTGTGTCATCGTGGCGCTCCTGTTCGGCGGCGACGTCGCGCACGGTGTCGATACGCTCGCCCGTATCCGCGCCGAAGGCCGGTTGCGGTGGGGGGCAGACACGTCCGGCGGCGCGCCCTTCGTCTTTTCCAATCCCTCGGATCCGTCGGCGGTCGTCGGCTTCGAAGTCGACATGGTGGCAGCGCTCTGCAAGCACATGGGGGTCGAGCCCGAGCTCGTGCGAATCGATTGGAACTCGCTCGTGCCGAGCCTCGAGGCCGGCCGCATCGACGTGGCCATCAACGGGCTCGAGGTGCTCCCCGAACGGGCGGAGGTGGTGGCGTTTACCGAGCCCTACTACGAGTACGTTCAACAGTTGACGGTCCGCGCCGCCGACAAGGATCGCTATCCGTCGCTCGAGGCTCTCGAAGGCAAACCGGTGGCCGTCCTCAACGGCACGGCTGCGGTGAACGTGCTCGAGGAGCACGGGTGGCACGCCTCGCGCATCGTGCCGTACGACGATTCACTCAAGCCGTATCTCGCCGTCCGCCAGCGACGGGCCGAGGCGGCCCTCGGCGAGTCGATCATCGCCTCGTACTACGCCGGGAGCGATCCCGCCTTTTTCAACGTACCGACGACGTTCAGTCCGGGGCACTACGCGGCGGCCGTGCGAAAGGCCGACGAGTCGTTGCTTGCCGAGATGAATCGCGTGCTCGCGGTCATGAAGGAGAACGGCGAACTGGGCGAGATCTTCCAGCGGTGGGGCATCTGGACCGATCGCCAGGAATCGATCGGCGTGGCCAAGGGGGCCGACACGCCGACGAGCCCGCTGGCGCACGCCAAGCTCCCGATGTCGTGGGAGCGGTCCCGCCGTGTCGCCCTGGCACTTGCCCAGGGGACGCTCTACACGATCGTGCTGACGGTGATCAGCATGCCGCTGGCACTCGCGCTCGGTCTCGTTTTGGCGCTCATGACGCGGTCGAGCCACTGGTGGCTCCGGATGCCGGCCGTGGCCTACATCCAGGTGATCCGCGGCACGCCGCTGCTCGTGCAGGTGTATGTGATCTTCTTTACGCTGCCGCAGATCGGCCAGTGGCTCGGAGCCCCGTGGGACCAGTGGCTCACCTGGCCGGCGCTGGCGGTCGGCGTGCTCTGCCTCACTGCGAACTATGCGGCGTACGAAGCGGAGATTCACCGAGCCGGCTTGGCAGCCGTGCCGCCGGGGCAGCGGGAGGCGGCCCTGAGCCTGGGCATGAGCGAGAACCAGGCGTTCTTCAAGGTCGTGCTGCCGCAGAGTTTTCGGATCATCCTGCCGCCGGTCATCAACGACTTGATCAGCATGATCAAAGACAGTTCGCTGGTGAGCGTGGTGGGCGTGGCCGAGTTGCTCTTCGTGGCAGGTTCGATCGGCAAGGCTTCGTTTCAATACGCCGAGATGCTGGTGCTCGCCGCCGCGATCTACTTGGTGCTGTCGCTCGTCGCCGCGTGGATCGGCCGACACGTCGAGATGTGGCTGCGGCGACAGGGCGTACGCACGATCGCAGCCGGTGGGGAGAGTCACTGATGGACGACGCAAGGCAACCCGACACGGCACCGCCCCCCTCTCACGTGGACGTCACCGCTGACAGACCAGCCGCCACGAAGCGGATCCTGCTCGAGGCCCGTGACATCCGCAAACGATTCGGTGACATCGAGATCCTCAAGGGCGTGAGCCTGACGGTCAGCGAGCGTGAGGTCGTCGTGATCATCGGTCCGAGTGGATGCGGCAAGAGTACGTTTCTAAGGTGCCTCAATCACCTCGAGCGCTACGAAAGCGGAGAAGTCCTTTTGGGCGGCTCGACCGTCAGCCGCGGCACGCCTGCCAACCACCGTGCCAGCCGCGAGGAGCAAAAGGTGATCCAGTCGCTCCGTCGGCGGGTGGGAATGGTTTTTCAACAGTTCAACCTTTTCCTGCACATGGACGTCTGGCACAACGTCATTGCCGGCCCGATGACCGTGCTCGGGAAGAGCCGCGCCGAAGCCGACGCCGCGGCTGAGCAAGCCCTCCGGAAGGTTGGCATGCTCGAGCGCGGCCACGCCATGCCGATCGAGCTTTCAGGCGGCCAACAGCAGCGCGTGGCGATCGCCCGGTCACTCGCCATGGACCCCGACATGGTGCTGTTTGACGAGCCCACGAGCGCCCTCGACCCCAAGCTGACGAAAGAGGTATTTCGAGTCATCCGCGACCTCGCCTACGAGGGCATGACCATGGCCCTCGTCACCCACGACATGGACTTCGCCCGTGACGTGGCCGATCGCGTCGTCTATTTCTACGAGGGGCGCATCAACGCCCAGGGCACCGCGGAACAGATCCTCGACGGCCAACCGACGCCCGAACTCCAGGCCTTCCTCTGCGACGACTAGGTCTTTTTGGACAGAAGCCATATACTCCGCGTGGTGTTTTGGCGGGCGATTCAGACCATGTTTATGGCCGGCCCGCCGTGAGGGGGTGTTCTGGGGGGCTATGCCATGCGCATCTCTCGTCGTTCGAATCCGGCCCGTCGTGTGCGATCGTTTCGTCTGGCAGGCGAGCGTCTCGAAGCCCGCTGCCTGCTCGCTGCCGATCTCGAAGCGGGAACACGGCAGATCATGTGGGACGGAGAAACGGTCACGGCGCGTGCCGACGGTTGGATCGTCACCACCAGTGGCGACGCGCCACAGATCGCGTCGGGCTGGTCATCGCGGTCGCTGGGGCAAGGAATTTTTTCAGTCACGGCCCCCGGGGCATCGGTGTCGGACGTGACTGCATGGAGCTCCTCGATCGGCGCGCGCAGTCTCGAGCCAGACCGAATCATTACGTCGGCCGCCCTTCCCAACGATCCTTCGTTCTCCCGACTGTGGGGCCTTCACAACACCGGACAGACCGGGGGCGCGGCTGACGCAGACATCGACGCGCCCGAAGCATGGAACGTGACCACCGGTTCGCGTGCGGTGGTCGTCGGGGTGATCGACACCGGCATTGACTACCGACACCCGGACCTCGCCGCCAACATGTGGCGAAATCCGGGCGAAGTCGCCGGCGACGGCATCGACAACGATCGCAACGGCTTTGTCGATGACGTCTACGGCTGGGATTTTGCGAACAACGATGCAGACCCGTTTGACGACGAGGGACACGGCACGCATGTCGCGGGCACGATCGGCGCGGTTGGCAACAACGCCACGGGTGTCGCTGGCGTCAACTGGCAGGTCTCGCTCATGGCCCTCAAGTTCTTGGGCGCCGATGGCAGCGGCACGACGAGCGCGGCGGTCGCGGCCTTGAACTACGCCACCATGATGCGGCAGAGCTACGGCGTGAATGTCGTCGCGACCAACAACAGTTGGGGAGGCGGCGGTGCGTCGACCGCGCTCACCAACGCGATCGTCGCCGGGGGCAATGCCGGGATCCTCACGGTGGCGGCGGCCGGGAATGAATCGGCCAACAACGACACGACGCCGTCGTATCCGGCAAATGTGAATTCGACCGCTGTCATCGCCGTGGCGGCCACCGACGCCTCGAACCGTCTCGCCTCGTTCTCGAACTACGGTGCGACGACTGTGGATGTCGCGGCGCCGGGGGTCGGCATCTACTCGACGACGCCGAACAATACCTATGCCAGCTACAGCGGCACCTCGATGGCGACGCCCCACGTGGCCGGGATGGTGGCGCTCATGGCGGCCGCCAATCCACAGGCCACCGCCAGCCAGATACGCTCCGCGATCCTCTCCACATCCGTGCCGATCGCGAGTCTCGCCGGCAAGGTTGCAACCGGTGGGTTGGTGAATATGGCCGCCGCCGTCAACGCCATCTTGGGGACGGAGCCGCCACCACCACCTCCTCCGCCGCCGCCTCCGCCATCAACCAACGGTGAGCCGAACGACTCCATTGGCACGGCAACGGCCGTCACGCTCTCTTCGGGAGCGGCCACCATGACCGGCACGATCGGAGACGGGACATTCACCACAGCGGACGTCGACGTCTACGCGGTGAACCTCGCCGCCGGAGCCGTGCTCACCGTCGATATCGATGCTGCCACGGCCGGCTCTTCTCTCGACTCGTACGTGCGGGTGTTCAATGCCTCGGGTGCGCAAGTGGCGTTCAACGACGATGCCGGTGGATCGTACGACAGCCTGGTGACGTACACCGCCCCATCGTCGGGCACCTATTTCATCGGGGTCTCGTCCTATGGCAACTCCTCGTACTCGGCGACGACGGCCGGCAGCGGAACGGCTGGTTCGACCACGGGCAACTACACCGCAAAGATCGGTGTCGCAGTGCCGGCGCTCCCGGCCCCGACGGCCGACATCATCGATGTCTCGCCCGATCCTCGAACCACGTCGGTCTCAGCGATCGTCGTGCAGTTCAGCCGGGCGGTCACCGGCGTGAATACTGCCGACTTCTCGCTGACCCGCGGCGGCACGGTGGTTTCTCTCGCTGGCGCCACGGTGACGACCACCGACAACATCCGTTGGACGCTCGCGGGGCTCGACGCGGCGACGGCGACGGCCGGCAGTTACGTGCTGACACTCAATGCCTCGGGAAGCGGGATCGTCGCGGTGGACGGCGGCGCGGCGCTCCTGACGTCGGCCTCCGACGCTTGGACCACGCAGACCGCGACGCTCGTCGATGCCGGCGACACGCTGGCCGCGTCTGCAGCGCTGGGCATCACGTCCGGCGAGATCCGGCTGTCGGGCCGGATCGGAGACGGCTCGTTTGGGGCGAGGGACGTCGATCTCTTCAGAGTCACGCTCGCGGCCGGCCAGACGATCACGATCGACATCGACGCCCGAACGTTGTCAGGTGGGTCGTCGCTCGACAGTTATGTCCGTCTCTTCAACGCGTCCGGAAAGCAGATCGCTGCCAACGACGACCAGGGCTCGTCGTATGACAGCCTGCTGTCGGTAAGGGTGGCCACCGCAGGCACCTACTACGTGGGCATCTCCGGCTACGGCAATGCAGGATACAACCCCACGCGGGGCGGCTCCGGTCGGGCTGGATCGACTGGCGTCTATCAGGTTCGCTTCGCTCTTACGGCGACGACGACCGGTAGGGCCGGTGCCCGAATTGCCGGGTTCCGCGACTCCGGGAACGCCGCGAGGCTGACAGCCTTCGCCATGTATGGTGCCAACTGGACCGCGGCGTTGCCCGCTGAACTCGCGCGCCCACGCCGTCGGTGATCGATGCCCACCTACCGTAGATGAAAATCGATCACGAGAGGAAGGTGGTCGCTTGCGGCCTTGGTGAGGCTCGTCCGCACGACCCTTGCTTGCCGCACGTTGATGCCTCCCCGCACGAAGGCCTTGTCGAGCGAGCCAAGCGCGAGCCACGCTGGAAACGTCCGGAACTTCGATGCGGGCGCCGTGACATGGCGAAAGCCGCTTGCCGCCAGAAGACCTTCCGCGAGCCTGTCTCGCCAGTCGTTGAAGTCGCCTACGATCATCGTGGGATGCGGATCGGAAGAGCGAAACAGCATGTGACCGAGGATTTTTGAGATCTGCCAGTGTCGTTCTCGTTCGGCCAACCCAAGGTGGGTGTTGACGAGGTGCAACAAACCCTCGGGCGATTCAATGAGGAGGAACTGAGCCCCCCGAGACTTCCGGCCATTGCGACGGAGCGACACGCGATGACGGCTGCACACTGGCCACCGCGAGAGCACGAGGTTTCCGTACGTGCCGCCGCCGACATGGACGTTGGACTGAAAGACGGAGTGGCATCGGAAATAGCTCCCGAGCAGCCGCGGTTGGTCATCGTAGTGGCTGCGAGCGACGAGCCGGTCCACTTCCTGGAGGCACACAAGATCAGGATTCTCGGCCTCGATCGTGTCAATGATCCGGGCGAGCGAGTACCGCCGATCGCGGCCTCCGATCCCTTTGTGGATGTTCCAAGACAAAAGCCGCATGCGGTCGCGTTGCTCGCCTGACGAAGTGCCGTAGTGCCAATCGGGCAACGGTACTGGCTCCGCAGACTACCATGCGATCGAGGCCATCACGATGCCGGCATGGATGACTGCCGCCAACGTGGCGTGGTACGTTGACTTCGATGGACAACATCCTTCGCGACGTCCGGGACTGGTGGGTGGTGCTCTGGCCGCACGTGCTGGCCTGGGGCATCGTGGGCCTTTCCCTGTTCGCATCGATCCACGCAATCCTCGTCAAGCGCGATACCCGCTCCGCGATCGGCTGGGTCGGCCTTGTCTGGCTTTCCCCCGTGCTCGGCCCCGCACTCTATTTTCTGCTCGGCGTGAATCGAGTTCGTTCGCGGGCCACCCAACTCCGCGCCGGCCTCGTGCGGGCCACGCTCGAGACGCGCACGGCTGTTCCGGACGGCGACCGGCTGCGCGAGGCGCTCGGCCCCGACAACTCCCCGATTCGTTCCCTGGCCACGCTCGTCGGCCGCGTCGCCGGCCGCCCCCTCGTCGACGGCAACGCCATTGAACCGCTCGATGGTGGGGACGAGGCCTACCCGGCGATGCTCGAGGCCATTCATTCGGCCCGTCGCAGCATCGGGATGTCGACCTACATCTTCGACAACGATCCAACAGGTCGAGAGTTCGTCGACGCGCTCGGCAAGGCGGTGGCCCGCGGCGTCGAAGTGCGGGTGCTTGTCGACGGCATCGGTGCCCGCTACTCGATTCCACCGATCACGCGGCACCTCGTGAAGCACGGCGTGCGTGTCGAGCGGTTTCTGCCGGCGACCGTGCCGCTCTACCTTCCGTATGCCAACCTTCGAAACCATCGCAAGATCATGGTCGTCGATGGAGGGCTTGGGTTCACCGGCGGCCTCAACATCCGCGACGGATGCCGGCTCTCGCACCATCCAAAGCATCCCGTGCGCGACATGCATTTTCGCTTGCGTGGGCCGATCGTCGCCCACCTCCTGGAGGTCTTCGTCGAGGACTGGAGCTTTGCCGCCGAGGAGACGCTCGGGGGGCCCGCGTGGAAGCCTGAATTGACTCCGGCGGGCCGCTCGATCGCCCGCGGCATTCGCTTTGGCCCCGACGACCCCGATATCGGACGGATCAAGCTCGTGCTCGCCGGCGCCGTCACCGCCGCCCAGCGATCGGTGCGGATCATGACGCCTTACTTTCTGCCTGACGACGCGGTCTGCCAGGCTCTCGACGTCGCCGCGGCACGAGGGGTTCAGGTCGACATCGTGCTGCCCGAAGAAAACAACTTGGCGCTTGTGAGTTGGGCGTCGACCGCGCTCCTCTGGCAGGTGCTCGGCCGAGGCTGTCATGTCTGGATGTCGCCCCCCCCGTTCGAGCACACGAAGCTGATGGTGGTCGACGCCGCCTGGGCCATGTTCGGCAGTGGCAACTGGGACGATCGCTCGATGCGGCTCAACTTCGAGTTCAACGTCGAGACGTATGACAGGGAGCTTGCGGCTAAACTCGATCGGCGCATCGCAAACGTGATCGCGCGCTCGCGACCCAAGACGCTCGCCGAAGTCGATGCGCGGAGTCTGCCCGTGCGGCTTCGTGACGGCATCGCGAGACTCTTTTCTCCCTACCTCTGACAGCCATGGGAGAAGAGCCCGGCGAGGCCAGGCCCGCGGACCGCGGCCCGTCATTGCGGTTGGCCCAGGGTCTTTCGTAGATTCCAGGCATGCAGACACCGCCGACATTCCATGACGCCGATGCCATCGACCAACTCCGGGCGATCGGCAAAGAGTTTCACGGCCGCGGATGGTCGCTCGGCACGAGCAGCAACTACAGCGTGGTCGTTTCCCGCGATCCGCTCCGGCTCTTGGTGACGGTCAGCGGCAAAGACAAGTCGGCCCTGGGCCGCGACGATTTCGTGCACGTGGATTCGGAAGGGCGCGTCGCCGATGGCTCAGGAAAGAAGAGCTCGGCGGAGACGCTCCTGCATTGCGTCATCGCCGAGTTGATTCCATCGGTCGGCGCCATCCTGCACACCCATTCCCCGTGGGGCACGATCCTTTCGGGTGCCGAATTGCCCCCCGGTGCAAGCGTCGGCACCCTCCGCATCGCGGGCTATGAGATGCTCAAAGGGCTCGACGGCATCACGACGCACGACACCCACGAGGACGTGCCGATCTTCGCCAACACGCAAGACATGCGCGAGCTTTCCTCCCGGATCCGCCAGGCATTTTCCAGTCACGAATTTGCCGCGACAGGTCGCCCACCCGTGCACGGCTTTTTGATCTCCCGCCACGGCCTCTACACCTGGGGTCGTGACCTTGCCGAGGCACGACGGCACATTGAGATCTTCGAGTTTCTGTTCGAATGCGTGGCCAAGAGTCGCATGCTCCCGGCCTGACTTTTTTCTCCGCGGAGGTTTTGACGCGATGGCAATCGTGACCGTTCCTGCCGAGGCCCGTCGGATCACCGACCCGGCCGAAATCAAACAATTCCTCAATGACCACGGCCTGCATTACGAAGTC